>JBCCGL010000007.1:0-285073 GCA_039029275.1 Pseudomonadota bacterium
CCGGTTTTGAATTTTCCATGCAGGACGCAGCGGCAATCGCCATCATCGGTGGGGCGGATGGTCCGACGGCGATTTTTCTTGCCTCGCGTTTAGCGCCCGATTTGCTCGGCGCGATAGCCGTAGCAGCCTATTCGTATATGGCGTTGGTGCCTATCATTCAGCCGCCGATCATGAAAGCGCTGACAACGAAAAACGAGCGCGAAATAAAAATGGAACAATTGCGGGAGGTGTCTAAGGCCGAGCAAATTGCGTTTCCCTTGATTGTGCTTGGTCTGGCGATTTTATTTTTGCCAGCCGCCACTCCACTGGTCGGCATGCTGTGTTTTGGCAATTTGTTGCGCGTGTCGGGCGTGGTCGATCGTTTAAGCAAGGCGGCGCAAAATGAAATTATTAATGCTGTAACGATCTTCCTTGGTTTGGCAGTGGGTTCGAGGTTATCAGCGGACAAATTTCTCACTCTAGAAACAATCGGCATTTTGATACTCGGCGCGGTGGCTTTTTGTATCGGCACAGCGACAGGGGTTTTGATGGCCAAATTAATGAATGTGCTCAGCAAGCAAAACATCAATCCGCTTATCGGCGCTGCGGGAGTGTCGGCAGTTCCAATGGCGGCGCGCGTGGTCAACAAAGTGGGTCTTGAGGCGAACCCGCACAACTTTTTACTTATGCATGCGATGGGGCCAAACCTCGCAGGCGTTATAGGTTCTGCGGTAGCAGCGGGAATTTTGCTGGCGCTGTTGGGATGAACGAATTTACACCCGTTCGTGCTGAGCCTGTCGAAGTACGAACAAGGCGGGCGCGAACCGTCGACTACTCGTTTCCCATTCTTTGTCATTCCTGCAAAGGCAGGAATCCATACGCATCGGAGACAAATGGATCCCCGCCTGCGCGGGGATGACGGATCTTACTTCCGTTCGTGCTGAGCCTGTCGAAGTACGAACAAGGCGGGCGCGAACCTTCGACTACTCGCATCCCATTCTTTGTCATTCCTGCGAAGGCAGGAATCCATGCGCATCGGAGATAAATGGATCCCGCCTGCGCGGGGATGACGGATTTAGCTATCCATCGTGATGAGCTTGTCGAGGTACGAAACAGGGTGGGGCAATTCTGACCCCTATTATCTCGATTATCGGCTCCGCGCTAATGCTAATCAGACGAGACTGACCCTACTGATCCTGCCGGCATTTGTGGTTGAAGGGCGTGGGAGTCTTGCGATGATTGTGCGTATCAGGGGTGTGGCTCGAACAATCTTCGCAGATGATTCCCGACGACACTTCCGGTGAAGCCAAATACCAGCCACCACCAACCGTGCAGGCTGCCCGAGACCAGCCCACCGAGATAGGCGCCGATGTTGCAGCCATAGGCGAGCCGCGCGCCGTATCCCATTGCGAGCCCTCCGATAACAGCCGTGACGACATCCCTTTGAGTCAGTCGCAGCGTTGGCGTAAACCGACCCGCTGCTGCCGCCGCCGCCATGGCGCCAGCAATAATTGCAAAATTCATTAGTGAGGTGAAGTTGGCGAACGGCCCGGCTTGAAGCTGTGCGGCGCGCCATTGCGGGTTCTCCCAATAGGGCCACAGCGCGACGTTGAAAATGCCGGAGGCGTCAGCAGCCTGCGCACCCCATAGCGCAAAACCTGCGGTGACACCCCAAGGTCTGTGAGTAACGATCAGCGTTGTTACACTCACTATCGCCAAGGCAATTGCACCGTCCCAAGCAGACCATGGGCCGCGCAGCCAGTTACTGGTCTTGCGCGCTTGCTCAAGCGACCCGTGTCGTCGCAGTTCGAGTCGAATACTCAAAAACCAAAGCGTTGTCAGCAGACCGAACATGGTGAGCAGCGACCCCGTAAGACCAAACTCGCGCAGCAGTGACACGCCCCCATAGCGTGGCAGGGTCGCCCAGATCTGCGGGATGTCCCATGTCGCCCATAGCGAGCCGACGATGAATGCGATCAGTACCAGCAGCATGCGAGTGGAACCGCCGCCCACGGTAAACAGCGTTCCGGACGCGCACCCGCCGCCAAACTGCATCCCTATCCCGAACAGCAGTGCACCGAACGCGGAGGCAATACCAATAGGCAGGACGTTTCCATACACGGGTGAGCCGAACAGGCTTCCATGCGCGAGCAGCGGTAGAGATACCGCGCAAGAGATACCGATTAACAATATTTGCGCGCGAAATCCTGTGCCGCGGCGATCGACCTGAAGACGACGCCATGCCGATGTAAAGCCAAACGCGGCGTGATACAGAGCGACTCCCGCGACGCCGCCGATAATCACGGACAGCGCGTGGCGGAATCCCACTTGCTGCCATGCTATCAAGGTGAGAGTGACCAGCACCGCCACTGCAACACTAAACGCGCGACTCTGTATTGCCTTCGTTTGCACTAGCTGGCGCTCATACGCGTAGCGCGGCATGATGCCTCAATGCAGAAGTTAACCATCACGAGCGCGATTGTCGCACTGATCGTGTGTATCAACAGTACGAGTTTGGTGCGGGCCGAACAGCGATGGGCACATGAATTGTCGGAGTTTGCGGCGGAAGATCGAACCCAAACCCTCTCGCCACAGATCGCGTTTCTGGGCAGTTCGAGTATCGCGCGTTGGCACTCGTTACACGACGACATGGCACCGCGCGCTGTGTATCGCCGAGGACTTTCCGGGGCCAGAATCGGTGACATACTGGAGCGATTCGGTGAACTGATCGGTGATAACCGCCCACGCATCGTGGTGATGTTCGCCGGTTCTAACGATATTGTGCCGGGTTCGATCGATGTCGAGGCTGTGGTAACTGGAGTTGAGATCATCTACAACAAGGTGCGGCGACTTGGCCCTGCGGCGCAGTTTGTATTCATCGCCATCACGCCGACTCCGCATCGCCGCGCGGTAATCAACCATGTGCTCACCGCAAACAGCCGTGTACGTGCGTGGGCCGAGAAAACTTCGCATGCCTGGTATCTTGACGCTGCCCATCATTTTTTAACAAAGGATGGCCGACCAAACCGCGCGTTCTTTCTGGACGATGGCCTGCACCTCAATCGCGATGGGTACGCCATCTGGACGAGCTTGCTACGCGCGCTTCTGGCAGATTTAGACACGCGCGAGCGCAGTTAACGCCGCGCGCAGTGGTATGGACGCTCACTCTTGGCACAGAGGGTTTTCAAGAGGTCCGGTTTTCGGGATTGAATGAGACACAACGTTGGTTGCGACTAATTCGTCGATGCCATCCGGATCACCGGCAAACGGACCTTCCCGATTGCCGCCAAAACGCGAGTTGTGCAGCAGATTATGGGCTGAGAATACGGGCTCCCGATTGGATGAACCGTAGAAGAACCCCGCCCGACCATTTCGAACCACGTCCAGGCCGCTGAACACCAAACCGCGAACCCCCGAGTGCGCCACTGCTACGCCCTCATCGACATGCGAGGCGAACACACCGTGGGTGCAGTTGTCGCGCAGTGCCAGACCGCGAAAAGACCCTTGTCGCGAATCGCGTATGAAAATGCCGTTATCGCCGTTGTTTGCAACAAGGCCATTGCTGAAGTGGATTTCGCCGCTGCCGGTATCAATCGAAATGCCACTGGCAAGATTCGCCTGTGACTTGAAGTTGTTGACGAAAACCTCGAAGCCACCGTCGATGGCAATGCCGTCGAAATGGTTGTCAAAAAATATTGTGTCGCTGACATAAAGCCCACGCGAGCGCTGACTAACGACCAGTCCGCCGCTTCGCGCGCTTTTTAAGGTCAGGCGCGTCAGATAAACCGACTGCGCACCGTGCACTGAAATGGCGTTATTTTTGAGGTGTGGCCGACCCTCTGCATCTTCGGCGCGCTCGTCGCTGCCCTGATTTTGGCGATTGCCGTCGACAATCAAACCCTCAATACGAATGTTGTGTACGTGCTTCTCTTCAGGCACTGATCGCGCCGCCGAGCCGACCAGGATAACGGGTTGGCGAACGCCGTCCTCGAGGCACAAGGTTGCACCCTGCTCACCGATCAGTGACAAATTGGACCGATTCAGATGCACCGAGCGGTCAATCGGATAACAGTCCTCTCTGGCGCGGATGTGAATCGTCCCGCCGCTGTCTGGCAACAACTCGACCGCGTGCGCGACATCTTCAGTGTGATCGGGTACGTATACCTCGGTGAGACCGCGGCGCACGCTGGCGTCGGCCAGTAAAGGTGGCCGGTGTCCCATAGACGGGGCGATCCTTGTCAATGCCTCGGACAAGGATCGGCGCCAATAAAGCCAATTGTGTCCACCGTCGGTGATGCTGAGCTCAGCGGCAATACCGTTGTCTTGCAATAGAGCGTGCAGGGCGCTGGTACTGTGCTGGATACCGAAAAAGTCATGGTCACCTGATAAGAGGTGAATGGATAGCGGTCGACTGAGGTTTTTGAGGTTATTTATAAATGCACTTGGCTCGAGATCGAGGAACCGCACGGGGTCAAATGGTTTGCCAAAAGCACCGCGAAAAATTCGCTCCTGACTTTGCGTTAAGCGCGTTTGCTCATTCACCCTTGACCACAGTGCGGGGGACATTCCGACCGTCGCAACGAATCGATCAGGATAGCGAAACGCCAGTCGCAGTGCGCCAAATCCTCCCATTGAATGGCCGACGATGGCACGCGAGCGACCGTCGGCCAAGGTCCGATACGTTGCATCGACGTGCGCGATCAGGTCGTCGACAATGGCGGTTTCATACTCACCGGCACCATCGACGTCGGACGAATTGACATACCAGCTGACGGCCCCGCGGGGCATGACAACGATTAACTCCGGGACGGCATCCTCTTCTATCAGCGCATCTACCGTCGCCTCGACGTGCCCGGCCCTGGGCCATGTCTTTTCGTTATCCCCCACTCCATGCAGCAGATACAAGGTAGGGTAACGGCGTTGCTCTGCGGCATCGTAACTCGGTGGCAGGTAAATCGAGTAGGCGAATTCGCCGTTTAACGCGGGCGATTGAAATCGCTCTGACAGTAGGATATCGGCGGCGACCTGATTGAAGCCAATCGCCATCCCCAGTGTCTGCAGTAGAAAAACCAAGGTGAGGCGAGTGAGGGTGGTGATCATGCAGAGCGCGCGCTCAGTTCGTTCTCGAATTGGGATGCATTACCGCCCGGCGACTCAGTCGTCTGAGCGGCTGTGGTCGGGCGCTTCCATGGCGTTTTTTTGAACCAACCGAACATGTATGCCGAGAGTATCAGAACGGTGACCCCACCAACATTAATCAACGTGAGCGTCAGCGCGTTGCGGCCGATTTGGTCGAGAATAATGCCCATCACGTAGGAAAGCGTCATGCTGAGAAAGAATACCGGAAGCGCGTTTTGGCCGGTTTTAACGATAGGCGCAGCCCAGTTCATTTGCAGCCAGTGGATCCGCCCTCGCAACAGGCTGACCACGATATACGCGAGCGCGAGAAAATGTAACCACCGCAATAGACCGAAGTTGGTTTTGTAAATCCAGAACGGCTCCAGCGCTTTGCGCATTTCTCGAAGCCATTCAAACTCGCGCCAGATCGGCCAATGCGCAAAGGGAACGGCTACAACGACAAAGATAACGCAAACCGCTAGCAGCCAATGTTTGTAGGCGGGAGGGCGAATCCATCCACAACCGAGGCAGAACCCGGTGAAAAACAGCAATTGCCACCCGAACGGGTTAAAAAACCACGGCCGGCCATTGGTCGCATCGGCGAGGAATTCAAGATCGAAAAACCACATTGCCGCGTACAGAGCCAGACAAAATGCGGGTGGCAGGTAGCGATGCAACCGAGATAAAGCCATGACCACAGGCACGAGCGCCAACACCCCCATATACATGGGGATTATGTCGAAGTAATTCGGTACATAAGTTAGCGTGAAGAGGTCGATCAGCGCATCGGGGGTGTTGTTGAAAAAACGCCAAAGGTTCAATTTGCCGATGTAATCGCGCGAATCCACCAGCACATCGTTTGCTAGAGCACAAATGGTGGCTATCAGGAAGAACATGGCTAGATGCGCAACGTAAAGCTGGAAGCAGCGAAAGCCGATGCGCGCAGTGCCAATGTGAAAACCTGCGCGACGATAAGTGCCCGCGAACGCAATAGCGGCAGCCATACCTGACAGAAATACGAACATCTCCGCCGCATCGGAAAATCCAAAACGTGCAGGGATATAGTTTGCAAACTTATTGTTTGGTACGTGCGCGATATAGATGATAAGCATCGCGACCCCGCGAAAGAAATCAAGTCGCGGGTCACGACCGACAAAATTATCGCTTTGCGTCATTGTTGAGGGTTGCTTGGATGTTGCAGTTGCGATACCTGACATAACTCTATGCCAGGATATCGCGGTCGCCTATAGGCAAATTTGACCTCAGTCCAATGGGGCGCCAGTGGACTGATATTGTGGTATCGGTTTCTTGGACGCTGCCTTCGATACAAGCTTGGGCCATTTTTTCTCCGCCAGCGTAACATTCCCGGGAATGTCTTCCTCCCAGAATCCGACAACGGCTTTGGTGATGTTCAGGTAGAGTTTACCATCGAGAATACGCCAAAGGTGAGGGTTGGCGGGCACCTTGCCGCCGCGCGATATGCCGTATGCGCAGTGACCATCATATAAAGGTGCGTACTTTTCAGGATTCGCCAGAAACAAGTCGCGGTTAGCTTCAGTTGAAAATGCCCATTGGCTGCCATTGTATTCGGCGGTAATGGAAGACTTCCCAGGTACGGCTTTGGCTTGCTCGGCACCCACTGGGCTTTGGGGCAACGAATGGTAGGCGACAACATCGTAACCACTTACCGCGAAACCGGAATCGTCCACGTATTGGGGTCCGGCCAAAACTGGCGCGCTGATAAGTGCCAGCGCCAACGAGGCGCTTTGCAATAATGTTTTTAGTGACATGACAACTCCGCATTGTGATGGTCAAACCGCGTAGACTCGTGCCGTAAGCGAAGGTTCCCGTTAAGCATCGCTTAATTTTCCGTCATCGTGGTTGATGTTGAGTTCGAGTGGCTGAATCAACTCCTCGGGCGTCACCAGACAACGCTTTTTTAGCAACCATTCACCAATTGTTGTGCGACTCGAAATCAGCGCCAGCGGCACCATAAGCAGCAGGCTGGCCACTACAGGTGAAACCCATATCATATGACCCGGCACCAGCATCAGTACCAGTATTAGCAGTGATACGCCCAGTGAATTTTGAACCATACTGCCGATTAAGGTCTCGCCCAGACGCAACGCTCTGGCACCGCGCGGCTGAGCGTCCCAGCGCGTCTGCATACCGAGACAGATCGACATGATGAAGACAGTGTGATAAACCATCAAAACAGGTGCAAGTAACAGTGAGAACAATACTTCGATAAGCCCACCGCGCACCACACTGATCGCACCGCCAAATGTGCGACGTCGCGTCGAATCGACGAGCGTATGCACGAGCGCCAAAAATCGCGGCAGTAAAAGCATCGCCAGCGTCAGCGCAAACAAAGCCATCGCCTCTTCGGTGCGGAACACCGGCCACGGTTTGAACAATGGATAAGTGTCGGCAAATGCCTTGCTTGTAGTCGTGTGAAGTGCCTGATTAACGATCTGGCCCAAACCGAAGACGAGAAGGCAAAGCCAAAGCGGTGACACCAGAAATGAGAACGCACCGAGTGCCAGATGCAATCTGCTCACCCAATGCAATCCGGGGGTCGCCAGAAGACGCAGGTGCTGCAGATTTCCCTGACACCAGCGACGATCACGGCGCGCATAGTCAATTACATTTGAGGGCATCTCCTCGAAACTGCCTTCACCTGTTGGCAGGCTCCAGACTTCAAATCCCGCTCTGCGCATGAAAGCCGCTTCGACAAAGTCATGACTCAGAATAGGACCCGATAAGGCCCCGCGACCGGGTAATAACGGCAATTCGCAGTGCTCTATAAAAGGGCGCATGCGCAAGATTGCGTTGTGTCCAAAATAATTGCTCTCGCCGCCTTGCCAATAAGCATTGCCGGTCGCGATCATCTCCGAGTTAAGGCGTCCCGCGAACTGCAGCACGCGTGCAAACATAGTGCGTTGATTGGCGGGTTGAGCAACTGTCTGGATGATTCCGACATTGGGGTGTGCCTGCATAAGGCGCGCGAGTCGCAGCAGCGTCGAGCCCGTCATTACACTGTCGGCATCAAGCACGACGATGTGGTCGAATGCGTCCGGGTTTCGTTGGCAAAACTCCGCAATATTGCCAACTTTCTTGCCGGTGTTATTGGAGCGGTGTCGATAGTGAATAAGACCAGGCCCTGCATTGGGATACCGGCGTTCTATCTCAAGGTTGGCGGCGTCAACTCTGCGAATTTCTTCTGCGGCGAGCTCAGGTTCGGTGCTATCGCTCAGCAGATGTAATTCAAACATCTCTGATCCTGACTCGCGCGCGAGCGATTCGTGCACGGCCTTAAGTCGGGATATGACTTCCGTCGCAGGTTCATTGCAGACCGGCATAATTACAGCAGTGCGCGTGACCAGCGGTGCATCTGCCTGCTCGCGCAAAGGGAATACACAGGCGACAGGGTTACGGCAAAACATCTTCACCAGTGCACCAATGATGCCGGTCCAAAAATACGCCGTCGTATGTGTAAACGTGACTGCGAACAGCACACCGATAATGGCTGAGGCAACGGTTAAGCCGTTCGCTGCAACAATCTGCATCATCTCTGCGATGCCTGTTGCGGCCGTAACCACCACAAGACTGAAGAACACAAATCGCCGCTGACGCAGCGAGATTCGCCGTCGCAAGCTGTGTGGTGTCTGGTCGGTGTTGTTCACTTGCATTTCGTGCCGGTCGTGTGCGGGCAATAGTGAAGTCTGATTGTGGAAATCATATGCCCCGTTACTAAAGGATTTTTTACGTTTCGTTAGACAGGCGCAGCCCAAGAAGTTCGGTCATTTCCAGTTCGACCGATTACGTTCCATTAATTATGCGCTTGGCGTAACAACCCGGCCGCGCTTATAACACGGCGAGAAATGACAGGGTAGTAAAACTTGTCGTTCAGTCCAACGTGTTACCGCCAGCGAATCTGGAGCCAATTCGCCTGATCTGTCGAGAGAGGCATCTGTTACTTATGTTCAGCATCACAGGAGCCTCGGTATGGCTGTCGATTTTGCGGATTCCGGCAGAACTTCACGTCAGCCGTAGCAGCTTCTATCTTTGATATCGGGCTTATGAGCTCAGTGGGCTTGAAGGTCAGTTGGCGCTCAGAACTGAGCGGATTTACCCCCGTTCGTGCTGAGCCTGTCGAAGTACGAACAAGGTGGGAGCGAATCTTCGACTGCTCGCTTCCCATTCTTTGTCATTCCTGCGAAGGCAAGAATCCATAATCATCGGAGGCAAATGGATCCACGCCTGCGCGGGGATGACGGATTTTATTATCTATTTTGCTGAGGATGTTGAAGTACGAATAGGGTGGGTTGTGACCCTTCGACTGCTCGCTTCGCGAGCGCTCAGGGTGAACGGCTTGTAGGTCAGTTGGCGCTCAGGGCTGAGCGGATTTGCACCCGTTCGTGCTGAGTCTGTCGAAGTACGAATAAGGAGGGTGCAAACCTTCGACTACTCACATCCCATTCTTTGTCATTCCTGCGAAGGCAGGAATCCATATACATCGGGGACAAATGGATCCCCGCCTGCGCGGGGATGACAGATTTTATTATCTATTTTGCTGAGGTTGTTGAAGTATAAATAGGGTGGGTTGTGACCCTTCGACTACTCGCTGCGCGAGTTCTCAGGGTGAACGGCTTGAAGGTCAGTTGGTGCTCAGGGCTGAGCGGATTTGCCCCAGTTCGTGCTGAGCCTGTCGAATAATCGGGGTCAGGTCAAAATTCTGTGGTTAGCCAGTCCACATGTAGCTGGCAGTAAAAATATTAACCTGACCCCGATTATCATCACGATATTTGCAACTGTTACGACAGTATTGTTATCCAAAAAAGCGCTCCTTAATTTAACTGGAAGCTTGACGCCAACATAAGGGGCGCGCGTCTTTTTGCGCGTCCCAGTGAGCGGTATCGAACGAACTTAACGTTCCTGTTGGGTGATTTATTGCCATGTGACATCACCGTCAAAATGTATTCCATTTATTAGCTTAAAGCGGTTCAAAATATGGATTAGGTTAACCAAATTAGACTGGAATGCTGGGTCTCTATTTTGAGTACCATTTCTTTCCGCATATGCGGCTAAGACAATCCAGTCAACTAAGCTTGCTTGCATTGAATTTGTTGCGGGTATGATTTTACCGTTATTATCTAAATGAGATGCAAACTCATAACCAATATAATCAGGCTTTTTAGAATGATCTTCAGCACATCTATTCCATAACTGTCTCAATGAAGAATCCTGCATTAGCATACGCATAAAAATTTGAATCCTTTTATCTGAATCGCCTAATCTATCGATGAGGAATACGCCCTTGCTTTTCTTCCATTTCAAGGTTTGGTCAACTAGAAAAGTTGCCATATTACATAAACAAAAGTTATACCAAATTAACATTTTTGCCTTGTCCAATTTAAAGCGATCTCTCTTATACATGATGTAATTATCAGAAATAATTAGATCATCAATTTCTCTTTCTATTCCTTTTAAAAATGTCATTCCATTTCTATCAATTGTTGAAAAATGTGATGACAAAATCCAGATGTATAAATCCTGGAAATTACCATTCATTATCTCACCAATTAGTTTCTGTAATACTGACTTACTTTCCTCTAAAGATTTACACTCCTTATACTGTTTGAGCCAAGGTAGATCTGGATTCCTGACACCATTAATGCAACTTGCAGTATTTACAAACGCTGTGCAAAAAATAGTATCGGGTTTTGTATTATCAACTGTTTCATCTGGTTTGCTATCTACCAAGATATAATACTTATCTTTATCATCATGCCCCTGCCACTGGCTCATTTTTCCACCTAACGCCTCAAACAGTGACCGACGCAGGAGGTCCACTGATTTGTATTGTTATGAGATTCAATTCCAAAAATGGAATACATTTCCAATCTCAACTAGCAATGTAACTGCTGCTAAAGCGAACATGCTCCAACCCAGAATCAGCTGCCCACGTGATACCCTTACCATGTCCCTATGTCTCCTAGCATCTTCGTTATGCGATGCAATTGTTTTAAGTGATTTTGGAGTCGGAACGATTTCACTTCGTCCTAGCAACATCTTCGTTTTGTTGCTGTCGTCATAGTAAATGTCTCCAGAGTCTTTAAGTGAATCTAAAAGAAACTGAAGATTCTTTTGAAGACGTGAATATTCACTTGAGAGGCGTATGGCCGAACCATGTATTTTCGCTAGTAACTCGTGAGCTGTGATTGATTCTTGTTTATCGTACATCTCGATAATTGATTTTAGGAGACCTATCCTATGGTCTGCGTTGACGGGGCGAAGAAATAGATTGCGAAATTTTTGATATTTCCATCTTACCGCGGGAAGAAAAAGGAAATCATGGAGGAAAGCTTCATGAATGGACGTGTATCGTATATCCCAGGTCTTGTATCGATGACGAACGTTTAAGGTACTCCAAATAATCTGCTCTAGGGAGCAACTCGCATCAGTACCTCTTTGATTTTGAGCGTCTTCAGGCCACCACATGTAGCTAACTAC
The DNA here is from genome assembly GCA_039029275.1 of Pseudomonadota bacterium. Classification (GTDB taxonomy): domain Bacteria; phylum Pseudomonadota; class Gammaproteobacteria; order JBCCGL01; family JBCCGL01; genus JBCCGL01. The sequence goes on from JBCCGL010000007.1 coordinate 11,614, forward strand.
TTCTTCTGATTCATCCCAAGAAAGAAAAAGACAATCTTTGTGCTTGACTGTAGATCCATGTACGTACGCATAGTCGTAACTTTGCTGTTCTGCTTCTGGTGCAGAAATCGTATATCTATCAGGAGATTCTTTGTCCAGAATCCTGCATAGAGTAATTTTCTTAAGCCAAGCTAGTTCCATGGTGTATCAGAGATGGCTCTCATACTCATAACGCCCACATAAAAGGCGGCGCTTTAGCGCCGTCCAGCGTAACGAAGTGGAGCGATTTTTAATGTGCTTGTTAAGATTTAATTTCAAACGGCTCAACCTTAGTGCCTTGATGATAAATCATCTTCCATTCATTTGATTCTTTTCTCCAAATCGAGCTTCGCCTTGAATATGTCCCTTCGTCCCCGTCGAAATGCACGACAAACGCTCTATGAATAGTTTGTACGATATCAATACTTAACAACCTGAACTCCCAGTCTTGTGTTTTGCAAGACCAACTCTCCTCAGCTGGAAGACACTCTAATACCTCACTTAAACCGAAGTATGCTCCAGAGGCACCGACCTCTTTAAATTCGCTCGATAGTAACGATCTAAGACTCTCGATTGAACTTCTAACACCAAAAGTTAGCAGCGCCTTTTCTTTCTCGATAATGATCTCTGCGAGTGACATCTTTTGAATCTTAACAGTGCGTTAAACACGCCACTCGCACGTTTAACAATATTATCGAGCCGCTAGTGTTTTTTTCAGCCAAAAATAAGGGAGCTTTAAGTGCTTGAAAGAAAAGAAAAAAGTAATCCCACAAAATCCATCTCCAAAAAAACAGTAGCAAGGCGCTCGTTTAATTAATCTCTTCTTACCAATTTTTTGAAAAGAAGACAATTGGATTTTTGCTAAGACGATTCAAAGTAAGTTATTCGCCACCCACTCAATTGACACCGTCACCAACAAAAAAATCACCCCCGCAGTAATCATCCCAAATGCGGCGGGTTTTGATTGCTGGGCGTTTTCTATGTTTTCCCTCTGCTGCTGAAGTGGATCTTTGCGAAACTTCGCGAGGCTTGCATTCATGTTCGCGCCAAACGCGGTTAAGCCGCCGATCATGATTGCGATCAAACTTCCCCACGAAAGTGCGGTGATAAACTCATCCATTGTTTTTTCAGTTTCCAGCCACCAATAGAGCGGGCTGGCCAACGCGATAACCACACAGGAAATTACGATCCACGGGATTACTGAAGTAGGCGCTTGAGTGGTCACTGAATTAGGCACGAGATCGTTGCTATGTCAATTATCTGTTCAGGAGTTTAGTGATTGGTCGATGTCCCACAAAATGTCGTCGAGCGTTTCCAGTCCGACAGAAATACGAATCATATCCGGCGATACACCGGCGGCAATTTGTTCCTCTTCGCTCAACTGCCTGTGAGTGGTTGAAGCGGGGTGAATAACCAGGGTTTTCGCATCGCCAATATTCGCCAAATGACTCAGGAACTGACAGTTCTGAATAAATTTCGCTCCCGCTTCAAGACCGCCTTTTACACCAAACGCCATCACTGCACTTTGTCCCTTTGGAAGATAGTGCTGCGCGAGTGCGTGATATTTGCTGTCTTTAAGTCCGGGATAGGAAACCCATTCGACCGCATCGTGCGCCTGTAAAAATTCCGCAACCGCTTGTGCGTTTTCGCAGTGGCGTTCCATACGCACGTGCAGCGTTTCCAAACCTTGCAGTAACAAAAATGAGTTGAACGGACTGATCGCCGGGCCGAGTGTGCGCAATGCTTCGCAGCGGGCTTTCATGGTAAAGCCGAAGTCACCGAAGGTTTCGTAAAATCGCACGCCGTGATAACCCTTCGACGGTTCCGTCATGCACGGAAAGTTACCGTTGTCCCAAGGGAAGCGCCCGGATTCCACAATCACCCCGCCCAGACTTGTGCCGTGACCGCCGATAAATTTAGTCGCGGAATGCACAACAATGTCCGCACCAAAATCCATCGGCTTGCAAAGCAGGGGAGAAGCAACGGTGTTATCGATAACAAGTGGTAAACCCGCGTCGTGCGCAATCCTGGCAACCGCTTCGATATCGAGCACATTAATTAACGGGTTGCCCAGGGTTTCTGCGTACAACAGCTTTGTTTTATCGGTAATCGCTTTGGCAAAGTTTTCCGGCACGTCGGCGTCGACAAACGTTGTGTCGATACCCATCTTGCGAAAGGTAACGTCGAACTGCGAATAGCTGCCGCCGTAAAGCGTGCTCGACGACACCATGTGATCCCCATTCTCGAGCAATGTGAGCAACGCGGTCATTTGCGCGGACATTCCCGACGCTGTTGCGACCGCAGCGCGCCCGCCTTCCAGCGCGGCCATGCGCTCTTCGAAAACCGCAGTGGTTGGATTCGTTAGCCGCGAATACACATTGCCGAAGGTCTGCAGATTGAACAGACTTGCCGCGTGATCGGGGCTATCGAACACATAGGAACTGGTTTGGTATATCGGTGCAGCGCGCGACCCGGTTGCAGAGTCAGGCACCTGGCCGGCGTGCAGGCACAGGGTCTCGGGTCCGAATTCTCGATCAGCCACGGTCTTGTCTCATAGTGTTGGGTGGCGGGGGCAGGCGTCGCGAAGTAATGACTTTTGTATTGACGCCGATAAAGTTAAGGCCGCCAAAAAGTCGTGCGTATTCAATTTTCATGCAGCGGTCTTCGATCACATCGAGACCGGCGGACTCGGCAATATCGCGTGCTTCCTGATTGGTCACGCCTAACTGCATCCATAAAACCCGCGCGCCGATTTTGACGGCTTCGTGCGCTATCGGCGGGATGTCTTCAGAGCGGCGAAAGCAATCGACAACGTCGACCTTGACAGGAATGGATTGCAAATCCGGATAGCACTTGCAGCCCAACACTTCGTCGTAGCGCGGGTTGACCGGGATGACGTCGTACCCGTAATCGAGCAGGTATTTTGCCGCGAAGTAACTCGGGCGATACCAGCTTGCCGATAAACCGACGATGGCGATTCTTTGGTTTTCGGTGAGGATGCGTTGCAGGGTCACGATATCGCTCATGGAAGGCCTCGTTTGCGGGTCGCGCACATGGTGATTGTGCACGGTATGTTTTGCAAGCAGTGTTTTTGTCGCCGTTGCGGTCAGGCTTGGGCCGCCATGCGGGCGCTGGTATCATTCGCGCAAGAGAAGACAACGCGACACCATGACCACCACCCCTCCTGCTTTAACCGGCATCGAACAACTCAGCCTGGGACAATTCACCGAGCGGGCGTACCTTGACTATTCGATGTACGTGATCCTCGACCGTGCGCTGCCGCACATTGGCGACGGTTTGAAACCGGTTCAGCGGCGCATCATTTATGCGATGTCGGAACTGGGGCTTTCGGCAAGCTCGAAGCACAAGAAATCTGCGCGCACGGTGGGTGACGTACTCGGCAAGTTTCATCCCCATGGCGATACCGCGTGCTATGAAGCGATGGTGCTGATGGCGCAGCCGTTCTCTTACCGTTACCCGCTCGTTGACGGGCAGGGTAACTGGGGCTCACCGGACGATCCCAAGTCGTTTGCCGCAATGCGCTATACCGAGGCGCGCCTGTCACGCTTTGCGAAGCTGCTCCTGCAAGAGCTGGGGCAGGGCACAGTCGATTGGGTACCGAACTTTGACGGCACTTTGGACGAGCCTGCACTGCTGCCCGCGCGTGTGCCGCATGTATTGCTGAACGGCACTACGGGTATCGCGGTGGGGATGTCGACCGATATTCCACCGCACAATCTGCGCGAAGTCGCCGCTGCCTGCTTCAAGCTTTTGGACAGCTCGCGCACCTCTGAAGAAGACCTCTTCGAATGCATCAAGGGGCCGGACTACCCGAGCGCGGGTGAGATTATTTCTTCGCCCGATGAAATCCGACAAATCTATCAATCCGGCAATGGCAGTATTCGAATGCGCGCTGTTTATGAACGTGAGCATGGCGACATCGTCGTCACTGCATTGCCGCATCAAGTCTCCGGCGCGAAGGTGCTAGAGCAAATTGCGCAGCAGATGCAAAACAAAAAGCTGCCGATGGTTGAGGACCTGCGCGATGAATCCGACCATGAAAATCCAACACGACTGGTGATTACGCCGCGCAGCAACCGCGTCGATGTTGCAACACTGATGAGTCATCTTTTCGCATCCACCGATCTTGAGCGCAGCTACCGCGTTAATTTGAACGTCATCGGTGTCGACGGCCGCCCGCAGGTCAAGTCGCTGAAAAAAATGCTGCTCGAGTGGTTGAGCTATCGTACCGATACGGTGCGTCGCAGATTGCAATGGCGACTCGAAAAAGTCGAAAAACGCCTGCACATTCTCGAGGGCTTACTCGTCGCGTTTCTCAACATCGACGAAGTGATCGCGATTATTCGTTCTGAAGACGAACCCAAGCCGGTTCTGATGAAACGCTTTGGGATCAGTGACGATCAAGCCGAGGCCATTCTCGAACTTAAATTACGCCATCTCGCCAAACTCGAAGAAATGAAAATTCGCGGTGAGCAGGACGAATTGTCTGCCGAGCGCAAGGAACTCGAAAAACTACTCAGCTCTGATCGTCGCCTTAAAACGCTGGTGAAAAAAGAACTGGAGCACGACGTCGAACAATACGGCGATGAACGTCGCTCGCCGATTGTGCAACGTGACGCAGCGCAGGCCTTGAGCGAAACTGATCTGACGCCAAGCGAACCCGTTACAGTTGTGCTGTCAAAACGCGGTTGGGTGCGCTCCGCCAAAGGTCACGAGGTAGATCCTGAATCGCTTAACTACAAATCCGGCGACGGGTATCAGGACGCGGCGATCGGGCGTAGTAATCAGCCCGCGATGTTCCTCGACTCGGTTGGTCGCGTATACAGTTTGCCCGCACACACACTGCCGTCTGCGCGGAGCCTGGGCGAACCACTTTCAGGCCGCCTGAAACCCGCCGACGGTGCAACTTTTATCGCTGTGTTGATGGGTGGCGATGACGATCGCTATCTGTTTTCGACGACCGCAGGCTACGGGTTTATCTGTCGACTGGGAGAACTTTACAGTCGCAACAAGGCAGGCAAGGTGGTGCTGTCGATTCCGGCTGGTGGCAAGGTGTGCATGCCTTCGCCGATTGGTGATATCGAAAACGATCTGATCGTGGCGATTAATTCGGCGGGGCATATGCTCTCGTTTCCGGTTTCGGATTTGCCCGAGCTGACGCGCGGAAAAGGCAATAAAATTCTCGGGATCCCCTCGGCCAAATTTAAATCCGGTGAAGAAGAAATGTGCGCGATCGCCGTTGTTGGCCAGAGTGACGTGCTGCGTCTTTACAGTGGCAAGCGATACATCAATCTAAAGTCGCGTGACGTTGAGGCTTACAGAGGAGAACGCGGGCGGCGTGGGCTTAAACTGCCGCGTGGATTTCGCAGCGTTCAAGGTATTGAGGTTGAAGAATAAGCCCGATCAGGCACTCATTGCTGAAAAGTCGTAGGCGAGATCTTCCGCCTGCGCTTGCAGAAAATCACCCTGAATTAAATCTGTTCCCAATCCCCACAGAACTGAGAGGCTGCCCGCATCCTCAACGTTAGGCGCGATGCTGACTTGACCGTGTCGGCGTGCTTTTTCCGATATCGACTGGATCGCCTGTTGGTTTTCCATACTGGTCGTGAGATTTTTCATGAACTCTTTGTGGATTCTGACGTAATCCGCAGGCACGTGCTTAATCAACTGGAACGGATTCGGCTCGGCGCCGAATTCGAACAGTGAAATTTTGCAATTGATCTTGTGCAGAGCCGCCGCCATCGCACGTGCCTGTTTCAGATGCGTAATAACGGAAGATTCCGACATCTGGAAAACGATGCTGTAGTCGGGCAGGCGCAATTGTTCCAACAACTGTCTGATCCATCGAAACAGCTCGGGGTCTTCCAGAGCGCTGTCCGTGAGCGGAATGAAAAATACGGTTTTCGGCGACACGCGAATTTGTTCGGCAAGCTGTTTCGCGGCGTTAAAGATCACCCAGCGGTCGATCCCTTTGGCCATCCCGGTGCGCTCTGCCACGGCAATGAATTCTGACTGCGGTGTCGGTTTGCCGGCTTCGTCGACAAGACTGTAGCTGACGTCGTAGCGCTCCAGGTCGTCTCCGCCGAGACTGACAATGGGTTGGTACAACAACGAGAAGCGGTTGTTTTTGAGAGCAGCGGACAAGCGTTTGGTCCACATCTGATCGATCTGCTTCTGCGTTTGTTCGCCCGGTTTGGGCTGATAAATCCGCTGGGTTTGACCACGTTGCAGCGCTTTTTCCAGCGCTTTCTCTGCGCGCGAAAGAACCTCGTTGGGATCGCTGGTGCTCTCGTCGATTATTGCAATGCCGATACTGCAACGTGGGTTGATCGACTTGCCGCCCACATCGCAAATAAATTTGTCGACAATGCTCAGAATTTTTCGCGCGTATTGGGTAATCGGTTTCTCATCCGACAACACGCTGAGAATCGTGTAGGTCGCATCTTCAAAGCGACACAATACATCGTCTTGCTGAGCCACCTGTCGCAACAGGTTGGCCACATCGGCCATAACGCGATCGGCCCCAAGAACCCCAAGTGTGTTTTTGGTTGCTTCGAAGTCTTCCAACTTGATGTGAAAGAGTGAATAGCGCGCTTCGCCTTGTGTAGCGCGTTCGCAGGTGTCCTGCAGCAGCTTCATCAGGTGCTGGCGATTATAAAGACCGGTGAGCTGATCGGTTTGACTCAATAAATTGAGTTGTCGTTCCAACTCGCGTGTATCGACACGGTCGCGGATAATAATTTGAGTGCCCGGTTCACCGTCGACCGTTGTGCGCGAAAACTCCATCGTCGCGCTGAATGTGCTGCCGTTGGTGTGCATCAGCTGTGTGCCGAGACTGTCTTCGCCGTTGTCAGCGTGATTGCGTAGAAACGATTTCAGCGTGTCCTGATCATCTGAGATCACCAGATCCATAATCGGTGCACCCTGGATTTCTTCCAGCGTGTTGAACCCGAAGAGTTCGAGATAGGCCTCGTTAGCGTGTACGTGCATTCCTTCGTGCACATACGAAATTGCATCGCGCGAGCTGTCCATCAGCATTTGACTGCGTTTTTCGCTGTCGAAATAGGCAGCCTTGAGGATGTCGAGGCCACCGGCGAGCTTAACGTGTTGGAACTCGCGATTGACCACCAGCTTTAAATGCTCGTGGTCGCCCTTGTCGACCGCGTCGACCGCGCCGGCTTTCATCATGTCTGCTGTGCTGGTGTTATCGCGCGGGCTGCGCATGGCAATGATCGGCAAATGTTGCCCCTCGCGCGAGACAGTACCGACAAGGTCGCTCAAGGGCAGCGGACTCAGCGTAGCAACACAGCAAAGGCAAAGGTCAAATTGCTCGGATTTGAGGCGCTCGACCAGTTCCTGCAAATCGAGCACGCGAGCCGACTTGACCGCATAACCAAGGGTGCGGATCGCACTGGTAGCGTGTTCGGCGTCGTTCAGGGATTCGTCGAGAACCAAAAGACGTATGACTGAATCGTTACTCAAAGGTTAACCGTGTTGTATAACTTGTTGAAAATAATGAATTTGTATAGCTCAAAAATCTTCTATGGCAAAGTCAGAAAATGCACAGTAGCGCGTATGGATACAGGTTTTGCCAACTTGCCCACAGATTGGCTCTGAGCGCACCTTAACCCCCGACATACTACACGACTCGTGCCAACGAACGAACCAAAACAATGTGTCTTGGATACAAGGAGGTGAGTGTAAAGAAATATCAGACAAATTGGGGTGCCCCTCCTGCCTTTGGTCAGAAATATCGGTCGAACTTTCGGGATTGAAATTTCGCGCTATAATCCGCCGCCAATTGATATTACGTGCGCTTGTTTGGCTCGCAACTCACCGACTGCAAAGCGCGCAATCACCGAACGGATTTTCATCTTATGGCCAATTACAGCACTAGCGAATTCAAAGGCGGACTCAAAATCATGCTCGATGGTGATCCGTGTTCGATCATCGATAACGAGTTTGTTAAACCCGGTAAAGGGCAGGCGTTTAACCGGGTCAAAATCCGTAACCTGAAGACAGGGCGTGTTGTCGAGCGAACGTTTAAATCGGGAGACAGCGTTGAGGCTGCCGATGTAATGGATACAGCGATGCAATATCTGTACACCGACGGTGAGTTCTGGCATTTCATGGATCCGGTCTCGTTCGAACAAATCGCAGCAGGAGAGTCCGCAGTCGGAGATTCGGCCAAATGGCTGAAGGAGCAAGACACATGCGAAGTGACGCTGTGGAACGGCGATCCCTTGATCGTCACACCGCCTAATTTTGTTGAAATGAAAATCGTCCAAACCGATCCCGGACTCCGCGGTGACACCGCGCAGGGCGGCAACAAGCCGGCTAAGTTGGAGACCGGTGCTGTAGTGAAAGTACCGTTGTTCATCGAAGAGGGCGAAGTGATCCGCGCCGATACCCGCACAGGGGAGTACGTTTCGCGCGTTAAAGACTAGTTTATGAGTGATATGCCGGAGAACACCTGGCAACCCGGTGCCACATACGCGGTCATGCAGCGCCGCGCGACGATGCTGCAAGCGATCCGCCGATTCTTCGAGCAGCGATCCGTACTGGAAGTCGATACCCCTGCCTTATCCAGATCAGGAAACACTGATCCCAATATTGAAAGCCTGACTACTCATGTTGACGGCCGCAATCGGCCGTATTTTCTGCACACCAGCCCGGAGTTTGCGATGAAGCGAATTCTGGCCGCACACAAGTGCGACATCTATCAGGTATGCAAAGTGTTCAGGCAGGGGGAAAGTGGCAGGCGGCACAACCCCGAGTTCACGATGCTGGAATGGTATCGGGTAGGGATTGATCACATTGCCCTGATGGCCGAAGTCGAACTGTTGATTACGACTATCGCGCCTGAGTTGGACTTGCAGGACAGTCAACGTGTCACTTATGCGGATGCGATCATGCGGTATGCGGGCGTTTCGATTCAAGACAGCGAAGACGCCTTGTTGGAAAAACTCCAACAGCGGTTGCCGAATCGCTCATTACCTGAGTTTGAGGATAAAGACGCGATTCTCGACTGGTTGATGGCAGTGGAGGTCGCGCCGAATTTCCCTACGAACTGTTTGACCTTTGTGTTCGACTACCCCGTGTCGCAGGCGTCACTCGCGAAAATTCGTAGCGACAACGATCGAGCTGTAGCAGAACGCTTTGAGGTATACCTCGGTGAGACGGAACTGGCCAATGGCTTTCACGAATTAACCGATGCGCGCGAACAGCGCGAACGTTTCGAAGGTGAACAGAACAAACGTGCGCATAAGGGGAGTTCTATTCCTCCGATTGATAACAATTTACTAAAGGCACTTGAGCACGGAATGCCAGAATGTGCCGGAGTTGCTATGGGGCTTGATCGATTACTCATGGCAACTCTCAAGCTCGACGACATCGCGGATGTACTCGCGTTCACCAATGAAAATGCCTGAAATCGTGAATGCCGTTACGACAATGGGGTCGATCGATTTTGAACCATTATCTGATTATTTTCGCCGGCATGGACTGACACTGACCGAAGTGGGTCACGAGCAGTCAATTCCCGGCTCGTTTTGGGGTGACCCCGAAGCGGGACTAATCGCCGACAAGCTTTTTTATCGGCGCGATACACCCGTCCACTCGGTGCTGCATGAGGGCAGTCACTTTGTCTGCATGCCTGCACACCGCCGCGAAACGCTGCACACAAATGCTGGCAGCGATAACGACGAAGAAAGCGCGGTGTGTTATCTGCAAATTCTGATTGCGTCTGATACGGGCGTGCCTGGCTTTGAACAGATTCTGCGAGATATGGACAATTGGGGGTACAGCTTCCGACTCGGCTGCACTCAGCGGTGGTTTGAAGAAGACGCGCAGGACGCGCGAGATTGGTTATTTGAACGTTCGATTATTCGGGAGAAAACGAACCAATTACCTGTCCCAGTCTGACCGGCGTATCCTCGTCCAGATTCTCACTAAGCGTGACTCCTGATTCGGCGAGAACGATGACGGTCGAACCCATATTGAAGCGTCCCATCTCATCGCCTTTATTCAAACTAATTGGATCATTTGCACTGTAGTTCGTGTGACTCACTCCCCATCGAGTCGGTGGGGTCACAAGACCGGCCCATACGGTTTCTATCGCCGCCACGTTGATTGCGCCGACCAGAATCAATGCAATCTTCCCGGCGGGGGTATCAAAGATCGTCACTACGCGTTCGTTGCGTGCAAACACACTGTCGATACTTCGAACAGTGTGCGGAGCGACGCTAAATAACCGCCCCGGCACATGCGTCATCTCGAGCAAAGTCCCGTCAAGCGGCATATGAATACGATGGTAATCGCGCGGAGATAAATAAAGAGTTGCAAAACGACCCGCGCTAAACGTCTCGACCCAGTGGTCGGCCCCCAGAAGCGCGAGCAATGAATAGGTGCGGCCTTTGGCCTGAAATAGTTGTTGGTTCTGAATTGTGCCAGCCTGCGACACAGTCCCGTCAACCGGACAGGCGAGGGCGCCAGGGTCGGCTGTTATTGTTCGCGCGTCGGGTCTTAACTCTCGCGTAAAAAAATCATTGAATGATGTGTAGTGTGTCAGTTCGCTGTTTGCAGCTTCGGATAAATCGACGTTGAACTGTCGACAAAACCAACGCATAACCGGCTGCGCGTAACGCGTCTCGATTCGTGTCAGAAAAAAGATACAGCGTGAAATAGCGTGATGCGGCAGGATGTAAATCAGTCCCGCTTTGACGCTATCGGGAATCAGGGAAGACATAGAGGTCTCGGCTCAGGAATTTTCGACAATCAGGGTAAAGTCCTGAGCGAGTACATCAGCAACATGCGGTGCAGACAACACGGCGCGTAAACTTGTGTCTGGACCGACCAGAAAAACACCAGAGGAATGGTCAACCAGATAGTTTGGATTTTCCGCCTTGTCGGGCGCATGGATGTACACCGCGCCAATTGATCGAACGACCTTGTCGATATCTCCCTGATTTCCTGTCAGGCCGACGATGTTTCCGCCGAAGTAGTTAATGTATTCGCCGATACGCGCACTGCTGTCGCGTTCGGGATCGACGCTCAAAAATACCAATTGCGGAATCGTTTCCAGACCCTGCTCCAACAATTTGTTGCGGGTTTGTTCGAGAATCGCCATCGTGATCGGGCATACATCCGGGCAAAACGTGTATCCGACGAACACCATCGACCATTGATCATCGAATTGGTTGCGGTTTACTTCTGCACCGGTGTGATCAATCAGCGAAAACTCCGGTAGCTGACGAAAACCCTGAGGTAAAACCGTTGCACTTTTGAGTGTGCTCTGCAGCTCCTCGAGACTCTGTGGACTGGGTGACAGCTTGGTTGACGCCCAGAACCCGGTTGCCCCGGCAACAATAGCGACAAAGCTAAGCAGAATACATTTTTTACAAAGACGTTTAGCCACGTTTGAAGTCCGGTTTTTGGAGGTCGGATGGTGCCTTTCGGAGCCGGTATTGTAAACCGAGTCATTGCCATCCAGTGTTACAATCTGATTGTGAATGCAGCAAAAATTAAGCTCGAAAAACTGATCGTTGAGACAGCTCAATCGTTAGAAAATTCTGATATCCATTTTGGGCATGGCACCGACAACGCCCTGGACGAAGCCCATTGGCTGGTGTTACACGCCTTAGGGCTTCCAGTTGATCAAGCTGTCGAAGATTACGATCTTTTAGTTTCCGGAAATCAGTGCGAATCTGTAAAGACAATTGTCCGTGAGCGGATACAAACAAAGAAGCCACTTGCGTATCTTCTTAACTCTGCATGGTTTATGGGGCTCGAGTTTTTTGTCGATGAACGTGTGCTTGTACCACGATCACCCATCGCTGAACTGATTGACACCGATTTTTTCGGATTACTGGAATCCGATAGCTCCCATCGCATTCTGGATATGTGCACAGGTAGCGGCTGTATAGCGATAGCGTGTGCCTACGCATACGCTAACGCGGTGATTGTTGGGAGCGATCTCTCCACCGATGCGCTCGATGTCGCTGCGATTAACAAAAAAAAACATCAACTGGACTCGCAACTTGAATTAGTGCAGAGCGATTTGTTTGACGCAATCGACGGGAAATTCGATTTGATCGTCAGCAATCCTCCTTACGTTGACGCGCAGGACATGGCGACGCTAAACGATGAATTTACTAGCGAACCGCAACTGGGCCTTGACGGCGGTGAAGACGGGCTCGTACTTGTCGACCGTATGATGGCTGAGGCGCGTGAGTATTTGACTGATGACGGCTTGCTGGTTGTTGAAGTTGGCAATAGTGCGCCAGCGATGGAAAAAAAATATGCGCACTTGCCGCTGACCTGGCTTGAGTTTGCCAACGGCGGACACGGTGTGTTTGCGATACGCGCGCGAGATTTGTGAAACGTTTTCACTTCAGTCGCAGGTGATCACTTTGCCATTAGGTTTTTTCGCTCCCGGCAGCAGCAAATCCAGATAGGCATCGACGTACGCGTCGGGCTCCATGACTGACTGTACGTTCTCTCCTGGGTAGGCCCTGCGTCGAATATGCGTGCGCATAGGGCCTGGCATTACAGCGTTGATACTGATGCGTCGTTGGTCGTCTTGGTTTCGTTTGTATTCCTGTTCATCCGCCAGAATCTGCATCATGGTTTCGACGGCTGATTTACTGATCCCATAAACACCCCAGTACGCGCTCGATTTGCGATCGAGGGTGAACGTGATCGACGCATTCTGACTTTTTTCCAACAACGACAGGCAGCTTTGGGTCAGAAAGAAAGGCCCGGACAAATTCGCTTGCAATGTATCGAACCAGTCTTTAGCCGGATACTGCTGCAGTGGTGTTTGCGCACCGAGAGTTGCGGCGCAATGGATAAGATTGTCGAGTCGTCCAAACTCGTCGCGAATAGCATTCGCTAACTGGTGGTAATCTTCAGCACTTGCTCCACTTAAATCCAGTGGGTAGATCGCCGCCTGCGGAGCACCAGCTTGGATAATTTCATCGTAAACTGACTCAAGCTTGTATACCGTTCGACCCAGCAAAACAACGGTGCCGCCCAGGCCGGCGATTCGCAGGGCGAGCGATTTTCCCAATCCGTCACCTGCGCCTGTAACCAGTGTGACGGTGTCGTTGAGTTCAGACATGCTAATTTACACGCTACAGAGTGTTACCGGGCGGTATCGCGCCGGGGGTGATGATACCGTATTGCCTTGTTTGCAGTGTGTAAATTGACTGCGCTTGAAGATCAGTAAGCGCTTAAATTTGAGATGACCGAGCTTAGCGCTTTGTCGAACGCTGAGTGTTCAACCACCACGCTGGATAACCCTTCTTCCAGTTCTGTTCGAAACTCATCCAACTGTTTTTCTGCGGCCTTGAAACCCTCTCTGTCAACAAACACCAACAGTTCAGATTCGGGAATTACCACCGACAGTTTTGCGCGGATTTCCGGTTCACGATACCCGGTATACAGGTTGATCCAGGTGCCCGGTTTAATGTCTTCGGGTAATGATCGAAGCATTTCCTGAACACTGATAACGGTAACGCCGCTATGGTGCTCACTTGTCTCGCTTTTTGTCTCCTTATTGCTGACTTCCGGCGATTCGCTCGGATCATCGGAGCTGGCGTCCTGCTCTGGGTAGCCTTCCTGTTCCGCGTTGTCCGTAACGCTATCCGCGTGTATTGCAGTTTCAGGAGTTTGATCAGTCTCTGACTCTTCGTCGACTTCTACTTCTGTATCTAACTCCGGCGTTTGATCCGGTTTCAGATCAGCGCTGTGTTCATCGTACGTTGGTGTATCACGAAATTCGGTGCTGTCGAGATCAAACGCTTCAGGCTCGCGATGAGTTTCATCCAGAACAGTGGAATCGTCAGAGATTGCCTTGTCGTCTGTTGGAGTTAACGTTTCCAAGTCATCGATTGGCTCAGCCGCATCCGTCGACGCTCCTGTCGCGGGTGCAGATTGATCGGGTTCCTGGACGTGATTTTTAAGCTCCGGCAACAAGTCGCCAATTCCCAGTGCCATCGCGGTGGCGATGTCTTCTGCGCTTTCGTGACTGAGATCAAACTCCGGCAGCATTGAGGGAAAAGTCGATGACTCGTCCGGTGCTGCATTCGTGTTCTCCGGCTTGTCACTTTCTGGATCCGATGGCTCATCGGCAATTTCTGGCCCTGAGGATATTTCTGACTCTTGTTCAGCGGCTGTAGCAGTTGGCTCCGCAGGCGACTCCGTTTCTTTTCGGAGAATATCTTCGACCGTAAACGCCAGACTGTCACGAAGATCGGCAACCGAATCGAGAACATCGACACGATCATATTTCTCACCGAGAAGCTCGTCCTCCACTTTTTGAGTTAAATCGGCAAATCGAGCCGCAAGAACATCGGCGGAATCACTAATATCAGATAGCTGCAATCCCCCAATGATTTCTTTCAGCGTATCGACACTGGAGAACCACTGTTTACTGTCTTTTCCGTACTTGATGTATTTGTGATACATCAGGGTTGACCAGTGCTTCAACACCAGCTTGTGCGCCGCTTTCGGGAAGTTACGCCCGCGAATGTTACTTTTCAGCTCACGTAAAACGATCTTGCGCGCATGTTGTCGCAATACCTGTTTTTGGGTTGCTGCCTCTTCTTCGCGCGCTTTAACTTCGTCCTCGTGGATGACCTTGTTGAGTTGGTCCAGCGCGACCTGAAACGCAACCACATCCTGATCGAAATTTTGCACAATGCCATCAACAACTGACTCGATCTTGGGGTATAGAGAGTCGTCTTCACTGGTGACCGTTGTGCCGGCATTGGCCAATCGATTAAGGACGTTGCGCGAGGGATGGAACTGGTCGGTGAAAAAATTCGCATCGAGCATCGCGCTTTTGATCACGGGTATCTGCAGGCGAAGAATCAAGGATTGGATGGCATCGGAGATATCGTCATCCTCAAACATCGCGTCGAACAGCAGCTGGATCAGATCGATTGTTTTTTCATCGAGTTGACTTACCTCATAGTTGGCTTGCGCGCTGTTGCGTTTACCGACCTCCGCCTGCAGCGCTTGCTTAAGTTCCTGTGGGGTTGCGAACTGGTCACTCGATTGCGACTGTAACTGAGACAAGCCGCTCAATACGTCGCCGGTCGAAAGGAAATTTTCCTGCGTGTTTTGAGGCGGCTGCGCTGGTTTACCACCAACACTATCTTGCAAAAACTGACTGAGTACCTGGACTGATTGGTAGTCCATTGCACCCGGATGCTGTGACTGGTACTGCGAGTAATTGGATTCCTCAAATGCCTGTAAGCGCGGATCTACTGAGAGCTGCGACTCCGCCGGATTGACGTAAGACTGTCTGGGTCCTGTCAATCCGCCGCCAATCCGTTTGCCGACGAGTTGACCGACTGAAATCTTCGGCATCACCCCGGAACTGATCAAAAAATTGTTTAGCTCCCGATACAGGCTGCCGAGTTCCGCCATCAATTTATTGTCAAACAGTTTGTACAGTATCAGCTTGTTCTGAATTTCGATTTGCTCGCCAATTGGGGCGATAGCGTCACGAAAGGATTCGCAGATGTTTTTAGGTTCAATCGCTTCCTTGTGAAAAATATTGGGAGTGTTTTCGGCCAGAAACTCGATCCGCTTATTCAGGTGCAGTATTTCCTCCTTAAAATTTTGCATCGCCTTGGTATGCATTCCGCTGATGGCAACCATCTCTTCCATGCTGTCTTGATCAACCAATGAAAGTTCATCCTCGTCGAAACTGGCGTGTGAGTCTGAATCAAATTTTTGCGTACGCGGAGTAAAAGACTCGCCCAGAATTGTCGCGAATCCATGTTTGATATCGGTGCGCTCCAAACGTAGCATGCGCATGGTCTCGAAGTAAATTTGTTGGAGCTGATTGCTGTCCGCCTTTTCTGCGAGCGCGAAAAGCGTGTCGTCCGCACCGTCGAACATACCGTCCATCAGCGTCTCAAGCCCGATGAATAGCTTGCCCTTCAAGCCATCGACGATTTTGTCGAATTCGGCATGGTGCTGTTTGTTCGGTGGCTCGCTTTGCGGTGCCTTGGCTGTCATGGGCGGCTCTATTTTCGTAGTCGCTGGTGTGTTGTCGAATTTCTTCCACACTTAGCGGCAACAGAGCTAAAAATCTGAGCGATTGATAACCATTGAGTGGGTTTTTACGACCGTTGGTCAATTGCGGACCGAGGAATTCGTTTCAAAATAATTTATCTTATTAAAAACAAATATATAAATGATTTACTTCAAGTATAACCTGAGAATTTAACAGACAGTCCTGCGCCCCCAAGCGGCGACTGAACCTGTTCGATTTTGCCGCCTAGGTTGTTCATCAAGTCGTGGACAATTGACAAGCCAAGCCCTTGTCCGCGGGACTGATTGTCGGCGCGCACACCGCGTTCACTCAACGCGACCAAATCCAATGCAAAACCCGGTCCGTCATCAAACACGCTGATTTCGAGCGAAGAGCCGATTTGCGACGCATTGATTAACACATTTTTTCGGCCGTATTTGCAGGCGTTTTCGATCAGGTTTCCTAGCACTTCCATGGCATCACCTTCGTGCAGTTTGAACGAATACGAAGGATCGATCTCAATCGCAATTTTCAGAGTTTTGTCAGCGTAAACCTTGTTCAAGCTGTTGACGATGCGCTCAACCAGTGTGCGAACGTTCACGCGATGCGAAATAGGCGACCGATTTGTTATCGCGACTGAACGCAGCTTGCTCGCGATGATGTCGTCCATCGTTTGAACCTGGTCCTTAAGCACTTCCGTGTGATGTGTCGAGCAGGCGTCATCGGCCGCTGCATTACGAATAACTGCGAGGGGTGTCTTTAGGCTGTGCGCGAGATCGTCCAGCGCGTTTTTGTAGCGAGTCTGACGACGTTGTTCATTCCGGAGGAGTTCGTTGAGACTGTCCGACAATGGCGTTAATTCCCGCGGGACGTCGTCCGGCAGCTGATCCCTGTTTCCGTTTTGTACCTCAGCGACTGCAGAGGTCACCCGCTTAAGAGGGTGCAAGCTCCAGTAAAGGACGATGATCAAGATAAGCAGTAAAAGGCCAGATGCAATGAGTAGAACAAGCCAAAGTTGTGTGTCAAAGCGTGACAGAACGCGATCAAAGGAATCCGTGTTTTGCGCGACATTGAAGACAAGCGTTTGCTCCCGCTCATTTTCGAGAACCCACTGCACGGTAAAGTGCATGTGAAAGAACTCATCGCCGTCTTGAATCTGCACACGACTCAGTTGCCACTCGCCGGGTATTGGGTCTGCGCGCTTGGGCAGTTCAAAAATCAACGAATTCGAACGCCATAGCGAACTGCCATTGAGCTCGTGTATTTGCGCGACAAGACCCGCGCCAGGTTGGTTCAACTGTCCATCTGGCAGGGCGAATTCGTCAACCACGAGCGTGCCGTCGTCCAAAAAGTCGGCGGCACCCAGAAGGCCATAGATCAGGCCTTGCAGACGATCAAACTGTGCAGCCTGCGCGCGCTTTTCGACCGCTTGTTGAATTGCCACAGCGGTAAAAATCACAAACGCAGCGAGCACCACAACAGCACCGACGCCGAGTCGCGTCGCAATTGAATTCATTGTGTCGTGCTGCGTTCTAAGGTCATGCGATAGCCACGCCCACGCGCTGTTTCGATCGGGTTTAGGGTGCTATCCGGGTCAAGCTTCTTGCGCAATCGACGCACAAATACCTCGATGACATTGCTGTCACGCTCCAGTTCCTCGTCGTAGATGTGCTCACTCAGGGTAGATTTTGACACCATTTCCCCCGCGTGCAGCATCAGGTATTCAAGCACTTTATACTCGTAGGCCGTGAGCGAGACAATTTGCCCGTTACAGCGGACATCCTGTTGGCGTGTGTCCAGTTCGATTGGTCCGCAGGTGATTGTCGACTGCGCCCAGCCGCCGCTGCGGCGTAACAGCGCACGAATTCGGGCCAGTAATTCTTCCATATGAAAGGGTTTGGCAAGGTAGTCGTCTGCACCAGCCTCAAGGCCTTCGACCTTGTCCTGCCAGCGCGTTCGAGCGGTGAGGATTAAAATTGGGTAGGTTTTACCGCTGGCGCGCACCGCCTTGATGATCTCGATACCGTCCTGCCCCGGCAGTCCGAGGTCGACAATCGCAATGTCGATTGGCATTTCCTCGGCGAGATAAGCACCTTCGCGACCGTCGCTGGCTTCATCTGTGGCGAAACCCTCGGCGCGCAGGGCGTCGATAATCTGCGTGCGCAGATCGTCGGTGTCCTCGATCACCAAAGCCCGCACGATTTACTCCGCGTCGATTCGCAGCACCCGAACTTTGCCGTTTTCTAACAGCTTGACGTCAAAGTAGGGCTTGGTGCTTTGCTGATTGCGCAACTTGACACCCAGCACCTTGCCACCGCCGAGCTGTTTTTGCGCACGCTTTGCGGCCTCTTCGCGAGAAACGTTCGGTACCTGCTCGTTGGTGCTTGGCGGCGTTAACGCAAACCCTGACGAAGGAGAAAGCAAGGTCATGGATATGACCACTATGGCAATCGTTTTCAGCATAGTTGAGTGATTATATAGCCATGTCACCAAATCAATAAGCGCTCGGTGTCACGTGAATATTGACTCGAATTCGATCACCCGGACGATGTTTCATGCGTGTGTAAAAAATCTGACCGTTGTATTCATAAGTCACGCGATACGCGTCGATACGTTCTTCAGTGTGATACGTGTGAACGGTCTGGCAATGATTCTGAACCGTCGTATAGCCACCGTGACCATGGCGTTTCTTGCGATTGTGCGCATGTTCATTGCCGACAGCAGCGCCAATCAGCGTTCCGAGAATCGCGCCGCTGTGCTTGCCTTTGCTGCCATTGATCGATTTTCCGACCTTGTGACCGATTACGCCACCGATGATCCCTCCAACAATTGTGCTGCCCGCAGAATGGCTGTGCCCGTGCGAATGACTGTTGTGGTAAACCTCTTCCTGCCAGCATTCCTGATGCGGCTCACTGATTCGTACAGTACGGTATATCGGTTCAACGTGCGTAACCACCGCATGGTCAGAGTAACTGCTGCGGCTGTAGCCACCCGCAACAGCGATTGTTGCGCTCATCGCTAGACCCAGCGCCAGCGCCGCCACACCCAATTTAGGTTTTGCAATTGTTGTCAGTTTCATAATTAGCTCCAGTGAAACGCGGCGATTGATACGGGTTTCGCCACTGTGAGAGCAAGATTACGCAGATGCCGCTGAACTCAAACTGAACGGGAAACGCAATGCCTGCGCGGGTGGGTTTAGGCGTCGCTATCGGGTTCGTAGGGCGTAATGGTTACCAGCATGCTGATGATCGGGTGATCGATATAGTGAAGGGTGCGGCTGCGCATGCGTCGATGTGATTGCATCACAAACGTTTGCAGCTTGTTTGCACTGCTCGTATTACGAACGCGTGTAATCGCCAAATTGGTGTGCACGTGCAGATACCGACCGAGCGAAACCGTAACAGTTCCGTCGAACGGGTAAAGCTGAGCCGCATCGACAATATCGAACGCGCCCTGTGGCGGAATTGAATAAACCGGTTGGAAGTTGTCGATATGTGGAATCGTGTGTTCCGGGATTTTTTTCTCCTCGACTGCATCGACTGACAGCTCGGGCGTCGCGATTGCGGGCTCTTGCAAGGCCGTGAACGCGTCGCGTGCAGCATTTGCCGTTATCGCATACACGGGCAAGGGGTCACCGAGGCGTACATGAATGGGTACGGCAGATTCGCGATCGGTTCCGGCTTGCCGCCACGCTTGATGCACCAGCAGACGATATCGACTGGATCGCTTGATGGCATCGGCTTCTATCGTCAGACGGTGCGTTTCGGCCGAGAGCAGGCGCGGTTGGGTTGAAAAACCGACGAGTTCCGCGTCGTCTCCGGCTTGAGAATTCTCGCTGATTGAGAATGCGTCGGCATCAAGCATAAGCGCGTTGTTCAGGTTAGGCACGTAGGCCTGTAACGGCCAATGCGTGTTGTTCGAGGTGGGAACGCTGACGTTTTCAAAGATAACGACTTCAACGTCGTACCAGCGAATTTCGTGATCGTCGGCGGCGGCGACGCCGAAAACGAACGCAGTCAAAAAAGCGGCAAATGACAAAACGGGTCGGAACATCAGGCGGCGGCCGAAGTGCAAAGCGAGTCGAGAAGCTTATCAACAAAGCTGATCCGGGTGTCAATTTCCATTAAGTCAGCTTCAAATCGAATCGCGGTTGGTCCGTCGAAGCGGTAAGTGCGAGGGTTGCGCTGTACCAATTCGATCAGTTGACCCATGTCGATATCGGGTTGGTCCGAAAACTTGAGTTTTCCGCCTTCGGCGTAAGCATCGCAACGGACAATCCCGAACTGCTGACACCGCAGTTTCAGCTCGGTGACGGTGAACAGCGACTGAGTCGCCTGGGGGAGCAAACCGAAGCGATCGATCAGCTCAACTTTGAGTTCTCGCAATTGTTCGGCGTCTTCGGCGCTGGCGATGCGTTTGTAAAGAATCAGTCGCGTGTGAACATCGGGCACGTAGTCTCCCGGCAGTAGCGCGGGCAGGTGCAAATCGACCTCAACCGATGGTTTCAGCGGAGAATCGATGTCGGGAATCTCACCGGATTTCAATGCCTTGACCGCTCTTTCTAAGAGTTCGTTGTAAAGCGTGAAACCGATTTCCTGAATTTGTCCGGATTGATCGTCGCCCAGGAGCTCGCCGGCACCGCGAATCTCCATGTCGTGCGTCGCGAGTGTGAATCCAACGCCGAGTTCTTCCAACGACTCAATCGCCGCCAGGCGTTTTTCGGCATCGCTTGTCATCACGCCTTTGGGGGGCGAAATCAGATACGCGTAGGCGCGATGGTGTGAGCGACCGACCCGACCGCGAAGTTGGTGCAGCTGCGCCAATCCGAGTTTGTCCGCGCGATTAATAACAATCGTGTTGGCGGTGGGAATATCGATACCGCTCTCAATAATCGTGGTACACACCAGCACGTTGAAGCGCTGGTGATAAAAATCGAGCATCACGGACTCCAGGTCTCGCTCGCGCATCTGCCCGTGGGCGATTCGAGCCTGGGCTTCGGGCACGATCTCCTCAATCGTGCGCGCAATCCGTTCAATGCTGTTGACCTCGTTGTGCAGAAAGTACACTTGCCCGCCGCGTGACAACTCGCGCTGCAGCGCCTCCCGAATCAGTGCGTCGTTCCATTCGTTTACAAATGTCTTGATTGCCAGCCGCTCAGACGGGGGGGTCGTGATGATCGACAGCCCGCGCATGCCTGCCATGCTCATATTCAGGGTGCGGGGTATCGGTGTCGCGGTCAGAGTAAGAATATCGACCTCGGTGCGAAGGGCTTTTAAGTGTTCTTTATCGCGCACACCAAAGCGGTGCTCTTCATCGACAATGACAAGTCCAAGGTTGGCGAAATCGATGCCTTTCTGCAGCAGTTTGTGGGTGCCGATAACGATATCCACCTTGCCTGATTTCAGGCCTGAAAGGACGCCGTCCTGCTCTTTTTTACTGCGAAATCGCGACAACGATTCGATCAAAACCGGCCAATCGGCGAAGCGGTCAGAAAAATTCTGGTAGTGCTGCTGTGCCAAAAGGGTTGTGGGTACCAACACCACGACCTGCTTGCCGCCGTCTACTGCAGCAAACGCCGCGCGCATCGCCACTTCTGTTTTGCCAAACCCGACGTCGCCGCAGACAATGCGATCCATCGGAGAGCTGGCGCGCATGTCGGCCACAACCTCGTCGATTGCGCGAGCCTGATCGGGAGTTTCTTCAAACGGAAACGCAGACGAAAAATGCGTGAAATTGTGTTCAGCGATATCGAACGCGTGACCGCTCCGCGCTTCACGGCGTGCATAAATTTCGAGAAGCTCGGCGGCTGCATCGCGGGCTTTTTCGGCCGCTTTGCGCTTGATCTTTTGCCATTGCTCGCCGCCGAGCTTGTGTAGCGGGGCATTCTCGGGGCTCGCACCGCTGTAGCGGCTGATCAGGTGGAGTGACGCGACCGGGACGTACAGCTTATCGTTACCGGCGTAGCTGAGGGTAAGGAACTCAGTGTTGGTACCGCCAACATCGAGTGATGTCAGCCCCTGATAGCGTCCGACTCCGTGATCTATGTGCACAACCGGTGAATCGATCATCAAATCATTAAGGTTTGAGATGATGGTGTCGGCATCGCGCGTGGCTGAACGCTTTCTTCTCGTTTGCCGCGTTTTTTCGCCCAAGAGCTGCGCTTCTGCGATAAGCGCAATACCGTTTTCGTGCAAACATATACCTGATAAAAGACTTGAAGTAGTGACAGCAAT
Source organism: Pseudomonadota bacterium (assembly GCA_039029275.1). Lineage (GTDB taxonomy): Bacteria > Pseudomonadota > Gammaproteobacteria > JBCCGL01 > JBCCGL01 > JBCCGL01. The sequence continues at coordinate 33,934 of JBCCGL010000007.1, forward strand.
ATTATGATTTGATTGAATAAAATCAAGCCAGTTCTCAACATTGCTTGGATGAATTCGGTTCCCGTGGAGGAGATCAAGCAATGCTTCACGACGCCCCGCCGATTCGGCGCAAAACAGGACCCTACCGTCGAAGCCATCCATAAACTGCTGCAGGGAAGCCAGAGGATGCTCGGCGCGGGCGTTTATCGGGAAGTTGCCCGGTAATCGCGTCGGAAAGTTGAAGCATTCTGTGTCAGCGAGCAGCTCGTCTTGCTCAAAGTGTTGACATTCAATCGCGCTAAAACGGGCGAAGTCCAAGGCGACTTGGTCTGTGTTACTAAACAGCGTTTCTGGCGGCAGGAGTGGGCGTTCGATGTCGTGTCCGTATTGATCGAAACGATAGGCGACCTGATCGAGATAGTCTTGTAGGGCGTGATCGCAGCCGGCCAGTCGGATCAGCGTCGCCTTCGCTGGCAGATAATCTGCCACCGTTGCCATTGATTCAAAAAAGAGCGGCATGTAGTACTCGATGCCCGATGGCGCCAGTCCATTGCTGACATCCCGATAGATCGGAGAGTTCTTTGCCCCACCGTCGAATACCTCGCGGAAGTTCTGTCGAAAACGGGTTATTCCATCCTCATTGAGCGGAAACTCGTGCGCGGGCAGAAGTTCAAGCGAGTCCAGGGTGTCGATACTCAGTTGCGTCTCGGCGTCGAACGTGCGGATGCTGTCGATTTCGTCGTCGAAAAAATCCACCCGAACCGGTGTCTCCGTGCTCATCGGGAAAAGATCAAGCAGCGAGCCTCGAACTGCGAACTCGCCATGCTCCATTACTTGCTCTACGTGGCGATACCCTGCCGCGACGAGATCCTGCTTAAGTTTGTCCAGCGCCAGCGTTTGGCCTTTGCGCAAAATCAGCGCGTTACCCTGTAGCCACGCCACCGGGGGTAGTTTTTGACACAGCATTGGGGCCGGCAGCAACAGGACGCCTCGCTCGGTTGACGGCAACCTGTACAGCGTTCTGATTCGCTGCGCGACGATTTCCTGATGCGGAGAAAAATGGTCGTAAGGGAGGGTTTCCCAATCCGGAATACTGAAAACCGGCAGTTCGTTACCCAGAAAAAATCCGAGATCGGATTCCATCTGTGACAACTCGACCTGCCCGGGCGCGACGACAACGGTGAGACACGACGAGCGTTGCGCGTGTTCGGCAATCGCGAGCGTTAATGCATCGCCATAAAGCTGGCCCCACCGGGTGGCAGATTCCGGTGGCTTCGGCAGAACGTGGAAGGAAGAGTTCAAAGCGGCAAAGGCTAAAACTTAAAAGCCGCGCATTTTCGCATATCGGACGCCCCGATTAAAATAACCGGAGCGCTGAGATCTTAGGGGGCGGTAAGTGGCCTGTTTAATTTACTGCCACTGCGTGAATGACATATTCGTGCTCAAAGTACACGCGAAAATTGTCGTAATGCCAGCGCGTAATGGGTGGTTCACCTACGGCGAGATTGCGCGTGTTGGGCGATCCGAATCGGTTTTCAACCGTCGCCATGCTCATGCCGCGCTGAGGAACAACAGCACCATTGTTGAGCTTGTCCGCAATCGAAATAGTTTCTGCGCTTGCTGCAGACGCGACGATGAACAATGCAGCAGCGCCAATACCCTTAAGCCAGTTTGCGTGCATCATTGATGATCTCCTGTGAAATTTATCGCCGAATATTAGCACTTTAACGGCATTTCACAACGTGAGAAGCTTATAAACAGATAGCCGTAATGCTTTGAATGATCGAAGGAAAGATATCTCGCCAGTAATTCGTGATCGGGGAATTTTTTGGTCGGTTGTGGTCTAATCGCCGCCCATGTTTCAACCTTACGAATTTTTTATCGGTCTGCGTTACACCCGCGCAAAGCGACGCAATCATTTCATCTCGTTTATCTCTTTGATTTCCATGCTGGGAATTGCGCTCGGGATCACCGCATTAATCACCGTGCTGTCGGTAATGAACGGATTCGAGAAAGAAGTACGCGAGCGGATTCTGGGGATGGCCTCACATGCCGAAATCACGCGATATCAGGATCCGATGCACGATTGGGAAAAGCTGGCGAATTCGGCCGATCAGCATCCGCTCGTAGTCGGCGCTGCGCCCTATGTCGAAGGGCAGGTGATGGTATACAAGGGCCAACAGGTTACCGGCACACTGGTACGCGGCGTCCTGCCGGATGAAGAGCCCAAGGTGTCTGACCTCGCCGACAAAATGCTGCAAGGATCGCTTACCGATCTGGTTCCGGGCGAATTCAATGTAGTGCTGGGGGTTGAACTGGCCAACTTTCTCAACACTGAAGTAGGTGAGAAAGTAACCGTTGTTGCGCCGCAGGCGACGATCAGTCCGGTTGGGGTTTTACCAACGCTCAAGCGATTTACCGTCGTCGGTTTTTTTCAGGTCGGAATGTTCGAATACGATCGCTCGCTCATGTTATTTCACGCGCAGGACGCGTCAAAGTTGCTGCGCTTAAAAGGCGGAATGAGCGGAGTTCGCCTAAAGCTAACGGATATGTTTGAGTCTCGCTCAGTCGCGCGCGATCTGGCCGTTGAGCTTGGCGAGCGCTACTGGGTATCGGACTGGACGCGCAAGCACAGTAACTATTTTCGTGCGGTTAAAACCGAAAAAACCGTGATGTTTGTGATCCTCACTTTAGTCGTCGCCGTCGCCGCGTTTAATATCGTGTCGACTCTCGTAATGGTTGTGACCGACAAGCAATCAGATATCGCAATCTTACGCACGCTCGGTTCGAGTCCGCGATCCATTCTGATGATTTTTCTTGTACAAGGTGCTGCGATAGGCGTGATCGGAATGATTCTGGGCCTGATCGGGGGCATCTCCTTGGCGCAAAATGTGGAGACGATTGTTCCTGCTATCGAAAACTTTTTCAGCACCAAATTCCTCGACCCCAGTGTTTATTACATCAGTACCATCCCTTCGGATATGCACTGGGACGATGTCATCAAGATCGCCGGGCTCTCGTTTGCGCTGACCCTGCTCGCGACTCTGTATCCGGCACTGCGCGCATCGCGTACCGACCCGGCGGAGGCGTTGCGCTATGAGTGATTTACCAAGCGCAGTTATTGAAGCGCACGGTGTCGGCAAGGTTTTTTCTGAAATGCGATCCAAGGTCACCGTACTCGACGGGATAGACCTGACGATAGCGCACGGCGAGCGTGTCGCGATTGTCGGCGCATCCGGATCGGGCAAAAGTACGCTATTGCATTTGCTCGGGGGATTAGACAAACCCACCAGCGGTAGCGTCACTATCGACGGCGAGTCACTCGCGCCTCTTGGAGCCAGTGCGCGCGGAAAATTACGCAATCAAAAGCTGGGGTTTATTTATCAATTTCATCATCTCCTGCCGGAATTCACCGCGCTTGAAAATGTCGCGATGCCGTTGTTGATTCGTGGTACGAATAAATCCTCGGCGAGGAATGAATCGAGAAAGCTGCTCGAACGAGTCGGGTTGGCGGAGCGTTTATCGCACAAGCCTGGCGAACTGTCGGGTGGTGAGCGGCAGCGTGCGGCAATTGCGCGTGCACTGGTCACGAACCCCAAGTGCGTACTTGCCGACGAGCCCACTGGCAATCTTGATGAACAAACTGCGGAACAGATTTACCAATTGATGCTGGAACTCAACGGCGAGCGCAACACAAGCTTTGTTGTCGTCACTCATGATTTGAAACTTGCGGGAAGAATGGACAGGGTGTTGCGTTTATCGGGAGGAATGCTTCAAACCCAACACGATCAACAATCCTCGGATGGTAGTTCGCCCGACTCGGTCCAGTCTGCTTAAAAGTGAAACCATGACCGCGTTATTTGAACCCTTTGCATCACGTGGAGTCACGATTAACAATCGAATCTGTGTATCGCCAATGAGTCAATACCGCGCTCAAGACGGCGTGGCCAACGACTGGCATTTTGCACATCTGGCGCGGTTTGCACTTGGCGGATGCGGTGCCGTCTTCACAGAGGCAACAGCCGTTTCAGAAGAGGCGCGTCGAACGCACGGTGACCTTGGAGTTTGGAGCGACGAACATATCGCACCGTTACAAAACATCGTTAGTTTTTTAAAAGCCGAAGGTTCGGTAGCCGGAATTCAACTCGCCCACGCGGGCAGAAAGGCTAGCGAACGCAGACCGTGGCATGGCGAAACGCCGGTCGATGATGAAGATATTCAACTAAGAAACGAAAAACCCTGGCAAGCGCTCGGACCAACGGCCGAACCATATGGAGAGACATGGCCAAGCCCAAGGGCTATGTCACAAACTGACATCGACAAGGTAATCCAGGATTTTGGCGTCGCCGCTGCGCGTGCCCACACGGCTGGCTTCGATATTATCGAAGTTTACGCAGCGCATGGTTTTCTGCTTCATCAGTTTTATTCGCCGCTGTGCAATACGCGAACGGACGACTGGGGTGGCAGCTTCGAAAACCGGATTCGCTTATCGCTGGAAGTTGCCTCATCAATAAGAGCATACTGGCCGCAGGAAAAACCTTTGTTCTTTCGCGTTTCAGCGACGGATCGCCTTGAAGGTGGGTGGGAGATCAGTGACAGCATCGAATATGCCAGGGCGTTGAAAATTCATGGCGTCGATGTCGTGGACTGTTCAAGTGGTGGAATTGGCGGCCCTCATCCGCCAGTTAAATTTCCTATCGGCCGTGCGTTTCAATCCGACCTCTCATCTGCAATCCGAAGTGGCGCGGACATTGCCACCATGGCCGTTGGGTTCATATGGGAAGCGGATACTGCCAATCAACTTATCGAACGCGGAGAAGCAGATCTGGTCGCCCTTGGGCGGGAGTTGCTAAACAATCCCAACTGGGCACTGCACGCTGCGCGTGAGTTGCAACAAGACGACGCTTACTCACTCTGGGATCCGGCGTTTGGCTGGTGGTTGAATAAACGTGAGCGGTTAATGCAAAAGCTGGGGCTGCGCGATTAAGCGCAATGCAGTCACCAAATTAAAAACTTTATTCGTCATCACTCGACCATCAGAACGGGCGAGTCAGCATATGGAAATTCGCACGTAGGCGCGTGAGTAGGGGATGACTTCATTCTTATCCCCACAAAAAGTAATTCCGTAAACTGAAACCTTCCTGCTTGTGTTAAAACACTAACGCTTAAAGTCATCGATCAATTGACGTTGTTGACTGCGATAAGTTGTCGGGTTCTTTGATTAATTCGTTCTGATTCAAGTCGCATTTGCACTTACATTGCCATACTGAAATTTCGTTTCACGCGATTGACCGGTGTCTGTGACATAGCCGTGACACTTCAATACATACACTCCGATTGCTGATCCAATCTTGACGAACGGTTGATTGATTTGGATCGAACCAAAGTATTTGTATGCCTTCGGGTTGCACCAGTCTTCAGTAGAGTTTTCCAAAACGAATGAAACGTCCTGAAAATATTAAAACCGCTGAGGATCGCCTCGGTGTGTTGATCCCTGGAATGGGTGCCGTCGCCACGACTTTTATTGCAGGTTGCTTGCTCACGAACAAAGGGTTAGGCCGGCCCATCGGGTCACTAACGGAAATGGGTCATATTCGTCTTGGCAAACGCACCGAAAATCGCCAGCCACTCATTCGTGACTTTGTTGGTCTAGCGCACATGGATGATCTGGTGTTTTCTGGATGGGATCTGCGCGATAAGAATCTTTATGAGGTTGCTTGTGAAGCTGAAGTGTTGGATCGACACAAACACCTCGATCCAATCAAGCAAGAACTGTCTGCAATTTCCCCTATGCCAGCCGTCTTCTTTCCTGAATATGTGAAACGCCTGAATGGTGATCATGTCAAACGGGGTGAAAGCAAGATGGATCTCGCCGAGCAACTGCGGGTCGATATCCAGCGTTTTAAAAGTGACAACAACATAAGCCGCTGCGTCGCAGTTTGGTGTGGTTCAACCGAAATTTATCAGGATTTGCACGAGGTACATCAGAGTGTCGCTGGGTTTGAACAAGCCCTGCATGACAGTCATCCCGCAATCAGTGCGTCAATGATTTACGCCTATGCCTTAATCAAAGAAGGTGTTGCGTATGCGAATGGCGCTCCGAATTTAAGCGTTGAAATTCCCGCGCTGATTGAACTGGCCCAGCGGGAGCAGGTCGCGATTGCGGGGAAGGATTTCAAAACAGGCCAAACCTTAATGAAAACCATCATCGCTCCTGGCATGAAGGCTCGCATGCTCGGCATACAGGGTTGGTTCTCGACGAACATTCTTGGGAATCGAGACGGTGAGGTTTTAGACGAACCGGAAAATTTCAAAAGCAAAGAAGTTTCCAAGCTCAGTGTACTGGAGACGATTCTTCAACCAGACCAATACCCCATGCTTTACGGAGATCTCTATCATAAGGTCAGAATCAACTACTATCCCCCTCGCGGCGACCACAAGGAAGGCTGGGACAACATTGATATCAGCGGCTGGTTGGATTATCCGATGCAAATTAAAGTCGACTTTCTTTGCCGTGATTCCATTCTGGCGGCGCCGATCGTATTGGATCTTGTGATGTTTCTCGATCTGGCACATCGGGCCGGCTTGAGCGGGATTCAGGAGTGGCTGTCATTTTATTTTAAAAGTCCGATGGTTGCGCCGGAATTAACCGAGGAACACGACTTGTTTATACAGCTGACAAAGCTAAAAAACATGCTGCGCTGGATTATGGGAGAAGAACCCATCACCCACGTAGGACATGAATACTATGATTGAATTGTGGCATTCGAAAAATCAGTGACGCGAGCATGCGAGTCAGTTTCTACGCTCAACATCTCTATTACCTGCCTCAGTTCCAACCAATATGGCGACGCTTACAACATGCAGGCGTTAAGTGCGATCTCGTCTTGTGCACCGAGTCCAATATCGATTCTGAATTCGATGCTGAGTGCGCTGACATGGATTTGCCGATTGCCACGGTTAAGTCATCGGAAGAAGCGTTAACACACTTTTTAAATTCACCTCCAGATTGGATAGTTTTTGGTAAGGGGTTTACGCATCTGGCTGGCATACCGGATGGTACAAAAACGGCAATGGTTAACCATGGGGCAGGGATAAAAGTCGCTGGTTATCGTGATCACTACAATCAAATGGATGTGCGTTTTGTTGAGGGTCCACATCATCTGGAAGCCTTGCGAGCAGAGTACCCTGACCGCAATTTTGTTTTGACGGGATTCAGTAAACTGGATCCGATCATTCGGGGTGAGCAATCACCTCTCAATCTCGCTCAGTGCGGTTTGGATCCTGACAAACCGGTTGTGTTGTACGCGCCGACATTTTACCCGAGCTCAATAGAGCTGATGCCAATAGATCTGCCGATGCAATTGGCCGAATTAAACCTGGTCGTCAAACCTCACTATTTCACGCACGCGAAAAAAAAATATCGGCGACAACGTAAATTCCTCGAGAGCTGGAATCGAGAAGCGAACGTTTACGTTGCGCCTGTAAAAGACTATTCATTATTACCCTATCTGGCGTCTGCGTCTGTGTTAGTCAGCGAGGCATCGACGACTTTGTTTGAGGCCGCAGTCGTGGACGTACCCATTGTATGGTGTGACTTTGTCAAACTGCGTTGGAGTTATCGTGGTCCGTTTAGATACCGATATCTTCGTCGCCTGGACCCGCGTATGAAAAAATATTATGACATTGCAGAGCATGTGGCTGAACCCGGCGATGTCGTCGCTGCCATAAAGCGCCAATTAGCCGACAGACAACTTTACGCAGCCAAGCGTAAAGCATATGGAGAGGAGTTGCTAGGGCCTTGTGACGGACAAGCGTCGCAGCGTATAGCTGATTATCTACTAGAGAACTGCCCTGTTCGTTTAGCAAAGAACTCGTGAGCCTGTCGCAACTCTGATTGCTTGTCTACATCACACCAAAACCGATTTCCGATATCCATGATTCTTGCATCTCCGCTTCTTGCCAACATGCGAACCCCACCTGAAAGACTCTCGTCGCCAGCTGCGGCGACACTCTCTTCAATCGCATTAAACAACTCTGGATGACAATAAAAAACACCTGTGTCAAAACAATTAAACTCGAACAGCCCTTTACCAATTTGCTGAATCGCGCCATCTTTTTGGTATACGCGCGTTACATCATCCAGATCAATTTCTGGGTTGTCTGTATTGCTGTCAACCGCGAGTATCAGTCGCGCAGTAGAGTCTTTACAGCGGAGCAAATCTGACACGACGGAAGGTTCGTAGAGATGGTCGCTCATCGTGAGAATAAAGGGTTCACGCAGCCGCTGCTTTGCGGCGGTTACCGAGAGTCCGTTACCTCGCTGGTAATCGTGATTTATGACATGTTCGATGTTTATTCCCAAGTCTGCCCGCCGTCCGTCCAGGTGCGCACGAATTTCTTCGCCCCGATACCCGGTGACTACATAAAAGTTCTCCACACCAGCGAACTTGTTGATTCGGATTACGTGTTCAATCAGCGAGATTCCATGGACTTCCAGTAACGGCTTTGGGGTTTCGCTTTGCATGCGGCTACCCATACCTGCCGCAATGATCAGGCAGTTAGACATAGAGACCTTTAAAAATACTTGCAATGACAGATTCCAGGAAATATTTTAAATCCTGTTTTAGGAGACTGTAACGGTTTTCGGAAATGCATAGACATCTAAGTCGCAGAGTTTGCAGAAGGCGTATCAGATTGCTGCCTCACGGGGAAAACAAAGCGGATACACAGATAATAATTGCTCAGCATACCCATCGCTGTTCCACAAATTAGTGCCAGAAAGTAGCTGACCGGCGATCTGGGCAAAATGAGAAGCGAAAGTTGAAACACCCCAATATTCGGCAAAGCAGAAAATCCGGCAACCAACAAGAAGCGTTGCCACTGTATCAGTTTATCTGACGTAGTGTGATCGCTAAAGGTAAAAATTCTGTTTCCGAACCAGGTGGTTGTCGCAGCAAACAGGAATGCGACAACACGGCTGACAAATGGTGGCATTGCGAACAAATAAATACCTGAAAAGAGAACGAAAGTGTCCACCAGAAATCCCAATCCACCGATCAGAGAAAATCTGACAAGACGATGACTGAAAATAGTTATGTTCTGCAATGGTACAAAACGCGTTGGCTACGTGCAGCGTAAAGTAGCTGGCAGGTCAGTTTGTTTTGGCTGATGAAGTGGGCAACGTCTTTTGGTTTTCCGACAATTTGCGCAGCGCCTAAACCTTTTAGATCCCCCAAATCCTTGGCCAACTTTGCTTTTCCTGAACTATAAAACCGACCCGAGAATGGTCTTTTGCCGACATAGAAAACGGGTGATGAGTCACGTGTGTTTTGCAACAAAAATTTGTCACTGTGCCTATCGTCCGCCCCTAGAAGCAAATAAGCAACTAGCGTAAACATGATTGCTGGAGTGATTGCAGAAAGCCAAAGCATCGACTTTGGCGTGGATTTAGCGCCTCGTAGTAAAACTGCTATCAACAATCCCAAGGCGGGCAATCCCGGAAGAACGTAAGCGGGAAGGACGTTTCCTGAAAAAGTAAATAAAACCAGGGGTGAGATCATCCAGAAAATGGAGAAACTGAATAATCCCGAGCACTGTCTTTCGATTGTTTTTAATTGATGGCGTTGACACCAAATGAGGATCGGCAAGATAAATGACCAGGGCAGCGCAGCAACTATCCAGAACAACAGAATCGTGCCTCTTGGTTCGTCGTGAGCACTACCGTACAAATCACCTTCCCAGCCTGAAACGAGAAAGCGATTGAAATGCTCGCCAACGATGAAGTAGTCAAGGAATCCTGGCGTGGCTCTTTCCGCCATCCAGTACCAAGGCACGGCGATCAGTAGCATGAGTAAGATTCCTGAAATTAGAGGAATTCGACTGATCAAGACGGGAATTGCATCTCGTACACCGTGCTGCAATAACATCCACGGAACGACCGCTAGCCCGACCAATATCAAAATTAACGGCCCCTTCGCCAATAGCCCGAGTCCTAGACCGATAAAGCCCAGGTACCCGAACTTTTTGTTACCTCGGTAGGCGAGGTAAAAACCCGTCATCGAAAGTGTCATGCAAAGAGTCAACACCATGTCGGTCATTACAGCGCCAGCTGCGATATAAAACATTAAACAGCTCGTGGCTGCTAAGGATGCATACAGAGTGTTGATATTTTGGGTTTTTGCAAAAAAACCTAAACACGCAACAACAAAGACAGCCATAAGCCAATGGGGTGCTCTAATTGCAAACTCGTTAACGCCAAGTGTTTCGATGGACAGTGCGCTCAACCATAAAAACAAGGGGGGTTTGCCCCAGAACGGAACGTCATAGTCAATTTGTGGGGTCAGCCAGTTGCCGGTTTCTACCATCAAACGCGCCATTTCGCCGTAACGCGCTTCAGTAGTATCCATGAGCGGATAAACAGCAAGCGTAAGTAATCGCGCCAGCAATATAAAGCACAGAAAGAACCAGAGCGATCGCGTTGTAATCATGCTCGATTTTCCAGCTGTGCAGATTCCTGAGAAATCTCATGTACTGAGCGAACGACATACAAAGGGCGTTGCTTGGTCTCAATAAAAATACGACCGATGTATTCGCCCAGTACGCCAATGGTAATTAATTGAACGCCGCCTAGAGCTAATTGAACCACCATCATAGATGGGTATCCGGTGATCGGTTCTCCAATTATCAGGGTTTTGAAAACGACAATTGCACCGTAAGCGAAAGCTGATACGGCAATACCAACACCGGCAATTGTTGCTAGGCGTAGGGGCCTGATTGAAAAGGCGGTGATGCCATCGATGGCCAGTCCCAACAACTTGAAGTAATCCCACTTTGTTTCGCCACTAAATCGCGGGTCTCGGTCATAGGGGAGGGTAACCTGCTTGAATCCGGGCCAGGTGAACAACCCCTTCATGTAACGGTTTCTTTCCTTAAGCATAGTGATGTGATCCACTACGTTGCGACTGAGCAATCTAAAATCACCGGTGTTTTCTGGAATGTGGGTTTTGGCAAGCTTGTTCAGTGCACGATAAAACACCGCCGCTGAAAACCTCTTAAACCTGCTTTCACCATGGCGTACACGACGCTGCATATTGACGACATCAAATCCTGACTTACTGTGCCGTAACATCTCGGGAATGAGCTCGGGCGGGTCTTGCAGGTCGGCGTCAATCACAATGACTGATTGACCTTGGCAATGATCAAGTCCCGCACTCATAGCTGCTTCTTTGCCAAAATTGCGACTCAGATCGATACAGGTCATAGTGTTTGCACCTGGATCAAAATTTGCCAAAAGCTCGCGACTTTTGTCTGTGCTTCCATCATCTACATAAATGATTTCGCACGACTCCGGAATTACATCGAGTACCGCGCGGAGCCGCTGATGAAAAACCGGTAAAACGTCCTCTTCATTCAAAAAAGGAACGATCACGGAGAGGCAACACGTTTCTTTTTGTTTAGGGATGTTTGATACTTTGTTCAAAGTTGATTGCACTTCCGGCTAGCCAATATTTTTTGTCAATCGGAGCTTTGCTTTTTCGCTTGACCAAACACTGTTTACGTTGCGCTGATTTCTCGGCTGAATCCATATATGTAATCGAACGCTTGATTCGGCCCGCTGATTAAAGTCGGCAGTGTATTAACCTCCATGTCACATCTTCGTCACTCGCATTACCAAGAGTGTGCAGTCTTACCTCACTGCAATATTGAGAACCGACAAGACGGATGTCATCAATTTGCGTGACGAAAACGTGACAATGCGCTTGGTATGCTTGAACGGTAAATAACTTTGCGTTGGATATTCCGGTGGAGGTCAAACATTGAAGATAACCGTGTACCGAAAAGTCGCTGCGGTATTCACATTTGCGTGCCTGTTGTACAGCTTGCCGGTGTTGGCGGGCGACAAGGCACCACTTGTTCCGCTTCCAAGTATGCCTGACTACACTGGCGGCGAGGGCTGGGGTGTCGCACTCGGTGTTGGAATTGAATACGAAGGTGCCTACGAAGGCTCTGACAATTATGGTGTCGAGTTGGACCCGAATGTGACCAACCAGTATCGGTTCGGAAATCAAATGATTTATCAGGAAGGCGTTGAGTTTGCGTATCGAAATCTTATCGAAGATCAATGGCTAATTACCGCCGGTGCGTATTATGAAGATGGATTAGCACCCGACGATTCAGACGATGATTTCCTCGAAGGAATAGAAGAGCGCGACGCGGTTTTTTCTGTATTTTTTGAAACCAAGCATGCGTTTGATCCGATGTGGAAGAACTGGATTGCCGCGCGTTACCTGACCGGGCCATCTGATTTCGGTTGGTGGGCGGAGATTACTGCTGGCCATCGATTTTCTGATTCGGCAGACGGGTCTGGCACCGAAGCCTGGTTTTACTACAGCTATGGCGATGCAGATTTTTTCAACAGAGGCTTTGGCGTGACTGCTGAGGATGCTGCGAACAGTGGGTTGACCGAGACCGATCTCAGCGGAGGCTCGCGCTCGCTGGGATTTTTTGTCACGGATCGTCGGCAGCTGACTGATAGCATCCAGCTGATCTCGAAGCTCGGTACCGAATTCTACAGCAGTGAAATTCGTAAGAGTCCGATCGCCCAGGACGATTACAAACTTGAATTGGGCACCGTGCTGGTTTGGCATTTCTGAAACTACACGCGCTTGAGGCTTGCGCATGACGTTTAACCGATCTCGCCGACGATTTCTTGCGCAAGGCTTTGCGCTGGCAAGTGCCCCTTATTGTTTACCACTTTTAGCACAACACGTCTCACCCGATTTGCCGATACCAGATCTTCTGGATGGAAGATCTGGGGACCCGCTAACTCTGGAGATACGATCAGGTCAGTGGTCTTTCATACCCGGATTTAAGACACACACTATGGGTTTTAATCAGGGTTTCCTGGGGCCAACAATCAGAACGCGCAAAAACAGTGAACTCAACTTGCACTATCTCAACAAGCTGAATGAGGGAGTTGCCGTCCACGGACATGGGCTGCATGTTCCGGGGAGTGTCGATGGTGGGCCCCATTTAGAGATACCGCAGGGTGAAGTTTGGAGTCCTTCGATTTCAATTGTGCAGCCCGCAGCGACTTGCTGGTATCACTCGCACACGCATCATAAATCTGGCAGCCAAACCTACCGGGGATTGGCTGGAATGATGATCATCGATGACGACGATTCCGACGCGATGGACTTGCCTAGCCGATATGGAATCGACGATCTTCCGATCATCATTCAGGACAAGACCTTTGATGAACAGGGCCAACTCGTTTACTCGCTCTACGACGCGGGGCACGACGGTTGGTTTGGTGAAACCGTTGTTATCAATGGTGCGATAAATCCGCTTGCACGGGTTCCTGCTGGTAAGGTTCGCCTCCGCTTGCTGAACGGTGCTAACGCTCGATTCTACATAGTGACATTCGCGGATAATCGGGTTTTTCACAAGATTGCGAGTGACGGCGGATTGCTAAAATCGCCGGTTCCACTAACCACCATGGAAATAGCGCCCGGTGAGCGGTGTGAGATCATTGTCGATATGGCCGACGGTAAACCCGCTGAGATGCTGACCCTGTTTGAGGATGATGTTGATCAGGACGAGCAGGGCCTGCTAAGCGGTATGCTCAATCTGTTTGCTGACTCGGAGAGTGCGAGCAAACCCGTTTCGTTAACACTGCGCGTAGATCCGGGGTTGGCAAGCAACACCGCGCCGCTGCCTGAAAATCTGGCAGATATTGCGCGTCCTCTCGAAAGCGAGATTGAGCGTACCCGGGAGTTTTTGCTGACAATGGAAATGAACGATGAGAATGAGTCAACAGAGGAGCATGCTGATCAAGCGTCTCATGCTGCAATGGATATGGGCATCAACGGAGTCTCAATGAACATGGATGTAATCAATGAGCGTGTCGAGAAGGGTGTTTGGGAGCGTTGGCGCGTCAAATCCGATATGGGGGAGCACCCGTTCCATGTGCACGGGTGTTCCTTCCTTGTCGAGACCGTGGAGGGCGAACCTGCGCCGCCCAGGCATCAGGGATGGAAGGACGTAGTGGTAACAGATGATGATGGTTGGTCAGAATTCGTTGTGCGATTTGATCACACAGCCGATGAGCAAACACCGTATATGTACCACTGCCACATTCTCGAACACGAGGATCGCGGAATGATGGGGCAGTTTACGGTTGCCTAGATAGATCAATCTCGTGAAAGCGGAAAACTACCTATCACGGAATGTTGTCCATACATGGGAATCAACCAGCCGCACAAGTTCTCAATCCACAAAATCTATAAACGAAAAAACCACCGCAAGGGTGGTTCGTTCGTTTATTGGTGGAGGCGGCGGGAATCGAACCCGCGTCCGAAAGCACTCTGCCTTTGGTACTACATGCTTAGTTTCGTCTTTGGTTTTAACCCCTCAAACCCCGACGAACAGGGGAGAGAGCGGCGATCCTCTAGAGTTTTAACGAATCCGGTCGAGGCGTCCTTCTCCGCGATCCTGTCGCTGTCGCACCCGCGCCGAATGACAGGCAAGACGGCATCGGGTTAGAACTCACTTAAAAGAAAGAATAGTTTCGATTAAGCGGCCAGTGCGTAGTTGTCGTCGTTGGCAACTATTAAGTTTACAGCTAATTTTACGAGGTCATCTGCCCCTCGGCATGCACCTCCGGTTTTGCCACCCTCGTCGAAGCCAGGTCGCCCCCATTGGAAGTGCGAATTGTAGTGCAATTCGATTATAATTGCGCGCCTGCGATATGAACCTCCCTGTGCTGAAATGCTGATTCTTTCGGGCGCTCCCGCGCTTTCTGATTTCCGTCGCGACGGCCTGCTCGCCGATCTTCACAACGCCGACAGCTCGATCACCGCGTTAACCGCCAACTTTATCTATTTGCTCGATATCGAAGGCGATCTGGCCGAGGCTGATCACGGCAAAGTGCTGGGTTTGCTCGAAGCGCGTACGGATACGCATGCAGACAAAAGTGCGATGCAGATGCTGGTATTGCCGCGCGTCGGCACCATCTCGCCATGGTCGTCCAAGGCAACGGACATTCTGCACAACTGCGGGCTCACAAACGTCCGCCGCGTCGAGAGAGGGGTCCGATATGCGATTGTTTCGTCGAGCGACGTGCAAGCCGAATCACTGATCAATGTTAAGTCGCTGCTGCATGACCGGATGACCGAATCGGTGTTCGATCAAATCGACGATGCTGAAGTGCTTTTCGAACAACAAGCCGCGCGCGAACTGCAAACCGTGCCTGTGAGCGCGTCCGGGCGAGATGCGCTGGTCACGGCAAATATGGATTTAGGTCTGGCGCTATCTGAGGATGAACTGGATTATTTGCACGAAAGCTTCACGCAGATGGAGCGCGACCCGACCGATGTCGAGCTGATGATGTTTGCGCAAGCAAACTCGGAGCATTGTCGGCACAAGATTTTCAACGCCGACTGGACCATCGACGGCGAAGATCAGTCAACGTCGTTGTTCGGCATGATCCGCAACACCTATAATCAATCCCCCAACAATATTCTCTCGGCCTACAGCGACAACGCCGCGGTAATTGCGGGCGGGCAGGGTGAGCGGTTTTTCCCTTCGACCGACAGGCACGAGTACACGCGTACAAGCGAGTCGATCGAGATTCAGATCAAGGTTGAAACCCACAATCACCCGACTGCAATTTCGCCATTCCCCGGGGCGGCGACCGGGAGTGGCGGCGAAATTCGTGATGAGGGTGCAACCGGACGTGGCGCCAAACCCAAGGGGGGGCTGTGCGGGTTTAGCGTGTCGAACTTGCGAATTCCCGGATTCGAACAGCCGTGGGAGCAGGACTTTGGCAAACCCTCGCGCATCAGCTCGGCCTTCGACATCATGATCGACGGCCCGATTGGTGCCGCAGCCTTCAACAACGAATTTGGCCGTCCGAATCTCTGCGGCTATTTCCGCACCTATGAGGCGCAAGTCGACTTTCCGAGCGGTGCTGAGCTGCGCGGTTATCACAAGCCGATCATGATCGCGGGTGGATTGGGCAACATACGCCCGGTACACGTCGACAAGCAGCAGTTTGATTCCGGTACGCACATCGTCGTGCTGGGTGGCCCCGCCATGCTCATCGGACTTGGGGGTGGTGCCGCGTCAAGCGTCTCCAGCGGCAGCAGCAGCGAGAACCTCGATTTTGCCTCGGTGCAGCGCGGTAATCCGGAAATGCAGCGCCGCTGTCAGGAGGTAATCGACGCGTGTAACGCGATGGGCAAACACACGCCGATTGTTTCGATTCACGATGTAGGCGCCGGTGGCCTTTCCAACGCACTGCCCGAACTGATTAACGACGCCGAACGTGGCGCGGAATTCGCCTTGCGCAAAATCCCGAACGATGAACCCGGCATGTCGCCGATGGAAATCTGGTGTAACGAGGCGCAGGAGCGCTACGTGCTCGCGATTTCTGCTAACGATATCGATCAATTTATCGCCATTTGCGAGCGCGAACGGTGCCCGTACGCGGTGCTGGGCGAGGCAACGGAAAGTCGCGACCTCAAAGTCAGCGACAGCAAATTCGATGCACAACCGGTCGACATGCCGCTCGAAGTATTGCTGGGTAAACCGCCCAAAATGCATCGCAACGTTGCGCGACGCGACTTCGCACAGACGCCATTTGAACTCGGCGACATTGCTCTTGAAGACGCGATCAATCGCGTCCTGCGCCTGCCGACTGTGGCGAGTAAAAACTTCCTCATTACTATCGGTGATCGCACGGTTACCGGTCAAATCCATCGCGACCAACTTGTCGGCTGTCGGCAAATGCCGGTGAGCGACTGCGCCGTTACCGTATCGGATTACGACGGTTATCGTGGCGAGGCGATGTCGATGGGTGAACGTACACCGCTGGCGCTGATCAATCCGGCCGCGTCGGGCCGCATGGCGATAGGTGAGGCGATAACGAATATCGCGGGGTGCGCCATTGACAAGCTCGGCGACATTAAATTGTCTGCGAACTGGATGGCCGCTGCCGGTCACACCGGAGAAGATGCGGCGTTGTTCGATACTGTGCGGGCTGTGGGTGAGGAGCTATGCCCGACACTTGGGATCGCAATTCCGGTGGGAAAAGACTCGCTGTCGATGAAAACAGTCTGGCAATCGCACGACGGCGATGAGCGTGAAATGACGGCACCCTTGTCCCTGATCGTCTCGGCGTTTACGCCGGTTGAAGACGTGCGTAAGACCCTGACACCGGCGCTGATCGCAGACGACGAAACCGAATTGCTGCTGATCGATCTCGGCAACAAGCAAAACCGTATGGGCGGGTCGGCGCTGGCACAGGTGTTCAAACAACTCGGCAATGAGTCCCCTGACGTTGACGATGCGAATCAGCTAAAAGCGTTTTTTGCCGCCTTACAAACGCTCAACAACGACGGGATGCTGCTCGCGTATCACGACCGCTCAGACGGTGGTGTGCTGACAACGCTTTGCGAGATGGCATTTGCCGGGGACATCGGAATCGACATTCAGATTCCCGCCAACGTCGACGCCTTGCCGTTTTTGTTCAATGAAGAACTCGGTGGCGTTATCCAAATCAGGCGGTCAGACAAGGCGCAGGTGTTTCAGGTGCTGGGATTGCTTGGGCTGGACGCGCTCACCAGCGCTATCGCTTCGACCAATAGCGCCGGAATCATCAATATTCACCAGGGGGACGCCTCGCTTTTCACGGCGTCAACGAACCACCTGCGTGCCACATGGTGGGAAACGAGCTACCGGATGCAGCGATTGCGCGATAACCCGAAGTGCGCGGATCAGGAAATGGAACTGGTGCAAGGTGATGACCCCGGAATGTCGCCGTCACTGAGTTTTGATCCGAACGAAAACATTGCGGCTCCTGCTATCGCCTCAGGCGTTCGCCCCAAGATTGCCGTGCTGCGCGAGCAGGGCGTTAACAGCCACGTTGAGATGGCAGCGGCGTTCACCCGCGGGGGCTTCGCCGCCTATGACGTCCACATGAGCGACATAATCGAAGGACGTGTGTCACTGACAGACTATCGTGGGCTGGTTGCGTGTGGCGGATTCTCATACGGAGACGTGCTCGGCGGCGGCGGCGGATGGGCAGCGACCGTTTTACACAATGCGCGTGCTAAAGACGAATTTGCCCGGTTTTTTGACCGCAGCGACACCTTTGGTCTCGGTGTGTGCAACGGCTGTCAGATGATGGCGCGGCTGCGCGACATGATTCCTGGTGCATCAAACTGGCCATTGTTTTTACGCAACGAATCAGAGCAGTACGAGTCGCGGGTTGCGACGGTCAACGTACGCGAGACGAATTCAGTATTTTTTGCGGGCATGGCCGGATCGCGCATTCCTATCGCGGTCGCACACGGCGAGGGCAAGGCGATGTTTCGAACCGCCGAAGCAAAATTTCACGCACAGGTTGCGCTCGAATTTGTCGACAACAATGGCGCGACCACACAACACTATCCTCTCAACCCCAACGGGAGCCCAGACGGAATTACTGGACTCTGCAATGAGGACGGTCGTTTCACCATAATGATGCCGCACCCCGAGCGCGTATTCCGCACCGTGATCAATTCATGGCACCCCGCCGATTGGCCTGAGGACGGGCCGTGGATGCGCATGTTCTATAACGCGCGCGAGTGGGTGGGGTAATTATTGGCGAAAAGGGAACTTACTGACGGAATCAGGTTCTATACTGCATTCTTAACGCGCTGCAAGTCGCTTTAAAAATCGCATGCCGGAGTGCTCATCAATCATGATCATTAAGTCCAAGCCTGATGTCTTATCATCCGAAATAACCGATCCTGCGGTTTTTAAAAAGCGCCGACAGATTATCAAGGCCGCGTCGCTGGCACTCGGCACCACTATCGCACCCCCATTTCTACTCAATCAGGTTGCACACGCGGGTCAAAAACTTTCCAACGTTGAGGCGACCGACTACACGCTTGATCCGGATGACATTCTGTCAACGCGCGAGCAAGTCACAACCTATAACAACTTTTATGAACTGGGCACAGGAAAGGGCGACCCAGTTAAGAATGCGGCGCAGTTAAAGACAGACCCTTGGTCGGTGACCGTCGATGGCGCATGCGATGCGCCGGGTGAATACACGCTTGAGGATATTCTCAAGCCGCACACGATTGAGGAACGCATCTATCGCATGCGCTGTGTCGAGGCATGGTCGATGGTTATCCCATGGAACGGATTTCCGCTCGGTGATTTGCTCAAGCGTTTCAAGCCGCAGTCCAGCGCAAAATACGTTCGATTCGAAACGATCTACGACCCCGACAATTTACTCGCGCAGAGGCGCCCAATACTTGAGTGGCCCTACATTGAAGGTTTGCGTATGGACGAAGCGATGAATCCTTTAACGCTGATGGCGGTGGGTGTTTTTGGCGAGGAGATGCCCAACCAAAACGGTGCGCCGCTACGCTTAGTTGTGCCGTGGAAGTACGGTTTCAAAAGCATCAAGTCGATTGTCAAAATTACCTTTCAGGAAGACCAGCCGACCTCCAGTTGGACGCGCGCGGCGCCGCGCGAATACGGTTTTTATTCCAATGTGAATCCTGAAGTTGATCACCCGCGTTGGAGCCAGGCGAAAGAACGGCGCCTCGACAAAAATTCGAATGAAGGAATAACAAGTCTGTTTACGAAAAAGCGCGAAACCCTAATGTTCAACGGCTACGCGGAACAGGTCGCGCATATGTACGACGACATGGACCTCGCCAAGTTTTATTAATACTGCCGAACTATTTGTTTATCCTTTTGATGCGATACTCTCTCCCTACTTAATTCCTGATTTACTTCGCGTGTATAGCGCTTTGTGAGGTGTCCTTTGGCACCTCTTTTTTTTAGCAATAATGATGCGAGTGTCGGCCAAGTGAAAAATCAAACTTGGGATTGTCCGGACCGCAATTTTTCCAGATCATCCGGTGTTCCGATATCCGTGCACGTCTCACCATCGAATCGAACACTGCCGATTGGCATTCCGATATCGAGCGCAGCCTGTAACACCGTGCCCACGTAAATTTCGGATGCACCAGAAAATTCACCCTGCAGGTACTTGTGCATAAACTCTGAAAAGACCGGCGTCCAGGTGGCGAGTATCCAGGCGTATTGGGGTGTAAGCGCGGGTTGTTTTATTCGAATGTCAGTGACGCGTCCATTCGGATCAATATCAACCACGTCCATCTTCTCCGGTCGATCAGTCCTGAATGAGCCCAGCACCACGTCGTAGTGATTTTCTTGAAGCGCTTTCAGCATCGCAGAAAACGGATCGGGTGCACTGAATAAAATATCGGGAAAGCCGGTGACAACAACCGAAGACCGGACGTGTTCGAACGCCCGGTCGAGCGTGAATGGAGTCCCTTCGGTTGGCTGAGTGCTTATGAAATGTGTCGGCGTTTTATAACGCGCGCCGTTGCCGATGGCGTCAATGATATCGGTTTTGGTTTCACGAATGACCCAGTAGCTAGCTGTGCATCCGCAGGCGTCGAATGCATTCATTAACGAATCACACGCAATCGCGCCGCCGTCATCATTCGAAACGGGCAGTATTTCCTTGCTAATCGACTGCTTGCCAAGTCGAGAGGCAAACCCCGCTGCGGGAACGAGCCCGACAATCTCTGAATCAGGCATTTTGAAGGTCCCGCGTCAGAATACACTGCCAGGTCTCTACCACGCCGCTTGTCTCAAACAGTGCAACCTTATCGATAGTGATTGACTCAGTAGGAGGGTCAAACACGGAAAATGCTGAATGGTCAAAAAGCTCGGGACTCTGATAGAGCAAACTAAGATGGGGTTCGTAGGTGGCGACCGGAGAGGAAGCGGCATGTTTGCACCGCGCCCATGTACTGTGGAAGGTTGCTGAACGCAGATGAAGAAAAAAGGATTGATAATAGATAGCGCGATGCTCGAGCTTATCAATCTTAGCGTCAAACCTGATCGTGTGTTCTGAAAGTTGATCAACCAAACGTCGGCCAATTGCCTTGTCTTCGATGCCCGACACAACCGTTATGTGTGGTAAAAATAAAGGTGTGGAAAACCGCTCAGCGAGCTTGTTGATTTCAAGCTGGTACCTGTCGGAATGTTCTTCCTCCAGTAGCCACCAAATAGCGAATCTGTGATTGCTCATTGCTATTTAACCTGTACTATTGCTATCTGGAAGTGACGCATTATTTTATTGCTTTAGCCCCCAGTGAAAAAGTGGTTTTCTAATGACAACAGTTGGTGACGGCGCGTTTCGGCGCGAATCGCTTTACGGTCGCTCGAATGACATGGGTTATTCCGGCGCATTAAGTTTTTTGCGCAGAAAGTACACCCGTGATCTCACCGGAGTGGATGTCGCGGTGACCGGCATTCCGTTTGACAGCGCAACCAGCAATCGCCCTGGTGCCCGCTTTGGGCCGCGCGGAATTCGCGAAATGTCAACGGAAGTTGCATCCCTGGATGGGTTCCCGTTCAACTTCAATCCGTTTGATTACCTAGCAGTTGTTGATTACGGGGATGTATGGCTCGACTACGGATTTCCGGAAAGCGTTGTAGAAAAAGTCGAGCGTCACGCCGATAAAATCCTCAACGCGGGAGCCTCAATGCTGAGTTTTGGCGGGGATCATTTCGTTACCTATCCGCTGCTGCGCGCGCACACAAAAAAGCATGGTTCGATTTCACTCGTCCACTTTGATGCGCACTCGGATACGTGGGAAGACGATGGCGAGCGTATCGATCACGGTTCCATGTTTTTGCGCGCTGCACGTGACGGCATTGTGAATCCCGAGACTTCGGTTCAAATTGGTATACGCACACAAAACGACTGCACGCACGGATTCAACATTTATCACGCGCCGTGGGTACATCGGCACGGGGTTGATGCGATGGTCGAAAAAATCTACCAACACGCAGGCACACAAAATCCTGTATACATAACTTTTGATATCGATTGCCTCGATCCGGCTTTCGCACCCGGCACGGGTACGCCGGTACCCGGAGGTCTGTCCAGTGCGCAGGCACTGGAAATATTGCGGGCATTGGGTGATCTGAATCTGATTGGAATGGATGTGGTGGAAGTTGCACCTGCGTACGACAGCGCGGGAATATCGGCGCTGGCCGCCGCCACACTCGCGCACGATTATCTCTGTTTGATGGCGATGAAAAAGGGTGCAACAGCGCGCGAAATCGGTACCTCGCTGGATGCCAAAGTCAGCGAGACCGCGTCGAATCAGACGCGCGCCGATGGAGACCCGCAGGAACTGTGATCTACCAGGATCGATTTAGCGTCAACACGCAAGGTCGCAGCACGGTCGACGTTACCCGCGAGGTAGCGAATATTGTCCGCGATGCGAATATTGAATCCGGCATTTGTCAGGTCTTTCTGCAGCACACCAGTGCGTCACTCATTTTTTGTGAAAACGCCGACCCTGCCGTTAGGTCGGATCTTGAACGATTTATTTCCCGATTGGTCAAAGACGGCGACGCAATTTTTGAACACACGCAAGAAGGGCCGGATGATATGTCAGCGCACGTTCGTACAGTGTTAACCGGGGAATCTGTATCCTTCCCGGTAAGCAACGGTGAACCCGCGTTCGGCGTCTGGCAGGGTATTTATTTGTGGGAACATCGATCACATCCGCACAACCGTTCGATAGTAGTGACCGTATTGTCGTAACTGATAGCCAGACAAAGAAAACCCCGTGAATCCGTTTGTCAAACCTGTCGTTTTTCTGGTTTCATTACTACCGCTTTGCGCGCTTGTTTAAGGCGCAATCAATAACGAGCTGGGCGCAAACCCGGTCGAAACCATCACGCACGAAACCGGGGAGTGGGCGCTGATATTTCTAGTGCTTACCCTGTCCATGACACCGCTGCAGTCCTGGATTAAAAAACCCTGGCCGATTTTGATCCGACGCATGCTGGGCCTGTACGCATTTTTTTACGCGTGTCTGCATTTCATGACGTATTTATGGCTTGATCAGTTTTTTGACTGGCCGGCAATGCTCGCCGACCTGTTTAAACGACCTTACATCGCGGTCGGATTTGCTGCGCTGGTTGTGATGATTCCGCTGGCGCTTACCTCGAACAAATTTGCCATTCGAAAGCTGGGCAGACGCTGGCGACCCCTGCACCTTGCGGTGTACCCAATCGCGGTATTGGTGATGCTGCACTACGTGTGGCTGGTGAAAGCGGATTTACTTGAACCCGCGATTTATTTGTTGATTTTGATTTCTTTGTTGTTCGTTCGATTGATAAAAGTCATGAAATAAAAAGCCCGCAACACGGCGGGCTTTTTTTAAAGGCGTACTAAAGACGAACTATCACATCAACGATTTTACTGTGTCGCGTTCGTCGATCAGTTCTTGCTCGCTGGCTTTCATTTTTTCCTGAATAAAATCGTCGACCGACAATCCCTGCACGATTTCATATTTGCCGTCTTTGCAGGTCACAGGAAACGAGTAGATCAAACCTTTTTCGATGCCGTAGCTGCCATCGCTCGGGATGGCCATGCTGACCCAATCATCGGCAGGTGTGCCGAGTAACCAATCGTGTACGTGATCGACTACGCCGCTACCGGCAGACGCCGCGCTCGATGAACCACGCGCTTCGATCACCGCGGCACCGCGTTTGGCGACGGTCGGAATAAAGGTTTCACGCGCCCAGGCTTGATCGACAGTATCCGGCGCGGGTTTTCCGCCCACCAATGCGTGGGTCAAATCCGGTACCTGCGTGGTGGAGTGGTTGCCCCAAATGATCATTTTGGAGATGTCCGGAACGACTGAGCCGGTCTTTTCGGCGAGTTGCGAAATCGCGCGGTTGTGATCGAGTCGCGTCAGCGCGGTAATATTCGCCGGATCGAGTTTGGACGTCGCCTGCGACAAGATCCACGCGTTGGTGTTTGCCGGGTTACCGACAACGCAGACTTTGCAGCTCGGGTTTGCCACTTCATCGAGAACACCGCCGAGTGAGATAAAAATCTTGCCGTTGTCGACCAGAAGATCGCTGCGCTCCATGCCCGGGCCCCGCGGCTTCGCGCCAACAAACAGAGCAACGTCTGAGCCTTCAAACGCAACCTTGGGATCATCCGTGCAAACCGTGCCGGCCAGCAGGGGGAACGCGCAATCGTTTAACTCCATCTCAACCGCTTTAAGCACGCCCAGCGCGGGGGTAATTTCCAACATTTGCAAAATCACAGGTTGATCTTTGCCGCACAGCCCGCCAGCCGCAATTCGAAACAGCAATGAATAACAGATTTGCCCGGCGGCACCGGTTACAGTCACGCGAAGAGGTTGTTTCATGGAAGGATTCCTGAATGTCGAGAAAAAATCGGGTTGGCGCCGATAAACCACTAAACCGGCAACGAAAACCCAGCAATTCTAACACACGCACATCAAAGACCTGACTTAGCCAATCGTCTGATTAACGCGATCTCTGCCGCGGCGGTTCGGCAGATTATTCGGCGCCTAGTACTCGCGGCGAAAGCTTATAGATAGCACATTTTGCGCGCCAAACAGGGCGGTGAGATCGACGCGGCCACTGCGCCCCACGTGAAAGATGGCATTTACCAGTGCCCCGGACGACGATGCTGACTCAAGTTGCGTAGTCTCGCGCAGGCCTCCTGTGGTGTAGCGCTCGCGACCGTCGGCGGCAAACGCTAAACCTCCGACTTCAAGAGACACCCGTTTCGAGACGTGAAAAATGGCAGACAGGCGGGCGTCGATTACGTCGATCTGGTAGTCGATCTCATCGCCGTCGCTGGATTCATCGTCAGCGCGCCAGTACTGGTAGTTGAGCGCGGTGCCGACTGCGAGCGAATCGGAGACGCCAAACAGACCGTCTAAACTCAGCTTGACGTAGTTACCACCGGGGTCGAGGCCCGCGGCCTGATCTCGGTCATCCAGCGATAAGCCAAGATGCCCAATGCCAAGCCGTACCTTGAGACCGGGTATGACTTCTTCAGCAAGTGAAATGCCGAGCTTCCAGAAACGCAGGTCGAATTCGTCGGCGTCGGGATCGAACTCAAGCGCGGTTTCGCCCGTCGCTATATCCAGGGAATAGTCAGGAAAAGAACCGGCGACTCGCAAGGACGCGCTGCTGGCAAATGCGCTCCCGCAGATAACCAGCAAACAAAAAGCGAGCAGTGATGAGACTAATTTACGCATGCCGATAGTGTAATCGAAGTGCCCTGTGGGCGTGACCCTCGCGAATCGATTGGGGATTGCGCTAAAAGCTGTCGCTTAAATAACAACCAGAGAAGTCTGTCGAAAACTACACTCTGCTTAATCTTTCCTGAGTGGGTTCCCAGATGAAATCTTCTGCGCAAGTGGTCGTTATCGGCGGTGGTTTGGTTGGATGCAGTATTCTGTATCACTTGTGCAAACTCGGTTGGACCGATGTGGTGCTGCTCGAACGCGACGAGCTGACATCCGGCTCTACGTGGCACGCTGCCGCCGGCACCCACGGTTTGCACGATGTGAATAACATTTCCCGCCTGCAGTACTACACCATGCACCTCTATCCGGAACTCGAAAAGGAAACCGGGCAGTCCTGCGGTCTGCATCGCCCGGGTTCGCTGTACCTCGCCGCATCCAAGGAGCGAATGCATCAGCTGCGAATTCAAACAGCCAAGGCGCGGCACTTTGGTGTGGATTTTCGTGAGCTCACGATTGCCGAAGCGCAAGATCTGCATCCGTTTCTGAATCTCGACGGCATCTACGCCGCGATGTACGAAGCCGACGCCGGTCACGTCGACCCTTCCGGTGTGACTCACGCCTACGCCGCCGGTGCGAAAAAGATGGGCGCCGAGATTTATCGTTTCACCCCTGTCGTCGCCACAACGCAACGCGCCGACGGTGGCTGGGATGTTGAGACGGACAAAGGCGCCATTCGATGCGAGGCCGTTGTCAACGCCGCCGGTCTTTGGGGCAGGGAAGTGGCGCGGCTGGCGGGTATCGAACTCCCGCTGATGACTCTCGAGCATCAATACTTCGTGACCGATGACATCCCCGCTGTCGTCGCGCGCGAGACTGAACTTCCACTCGTGGCGGATCGCGACGGGGAGTATTACCTGCGTCAGGAAGGCAACGGCATGCTGATTGGCGCGTACGAACGCGACGGTCGCTATTGGGCAGAAGAAGGAACGCCGCTCAACTTCGGGCACGAACTGCTGCCGGATGATCTGGATCGTATTACCGAAAACGTCGAACGCGCGTGTCACCGAATGCCGCTGCTGGCCGATGCAGGCGTTAAACGCGTCATCAACGGGCCGATGATCTGGTCGCCAGACTCATCCGCACTGGTCGGGCCGGTGCCAGAGTTGAAAAACTATTACTGCTGCAACGGGATAATTCCCGGCTTCAGTCAGTCCGGCGGGCTCGGCATGGCAGTGGCGCAGTGGATAGTTGAAGGCGAGCCTGAATTTGATTTGTTTCAGTGGGACGTTACGCGCTTCGGCGAGTGGGCCGACAAAGCCTATACAAAAGCGCGCACGATGGATTGCTACACGCACCGCTTTAAAGTGCATTTTCCTTACGAAGAACGCGACGCCGGTCGCCCCGCAAAAACGCGCCCGGTTTTCGAAAAGCAACAATCACTCGGCGCGGTATTCGGGTTCAGCTACGGATGGGAGCATCCGCTTTGGTACGCGCGCGATGGCGAGCCGCAAAGCGAGACCTATAGCTTTGAGCGCCAGAACTGGTTCGAATCCGTCGGTAAAGAATGCAGCGTGCTGCGCGAGAAAGTCGGCGTTGTCGATATTTCAAACTTTGCCAAATACGAAATCAAGGGCGCGGGTGCGTACGATTGGCTGGACAGCCTGCTCGCCAACAAAATCCCAACAGAAATTGGCCGCACCTGTCTTGCACCGATGATCAGCGTGCGCGGGGGCGTTGCCGGTGACTTCACCGTCACCAAGCTCGATGACGATCACTTTTTTATGGTCGGTTCGGGTATTGCGGAGCGCTACCACCACCGCTATTTCAACGCGCACGCGTTGCCAGAGGGCACAACGTTTAGCAGCGCATCGAATCAGTTGACCGGCTTCAATATTGCCGGGCCGAACGCACGTTCCTTGCTTGAAGCACTCACCGAGTCCAAACACCCAAGCGAAGATTTCGCGTTTATGCGATCGCGCAAAATGGTCGTTGCGGGAATTGACTCCTACGTTATTCGCGTGTCGTTTACCGGTGACCTTGGTTACGAAATTTATGTAGATGAGTCAGATCAGCTTGCGCTTTATGAAGCGATCCTGTCGACCGGTGCAGAACTAGGTATCGAGCCGGTCGGGTCGCGCGCGCTGCTGTCACTGCGAGTTGAAAAAGGTTATGGAAGCTGGGGCAGGGAGTACTCACCGGAATACTGGCCGCAGGAAGTGGGGCTGGAGCGCCTGGTCAAACACGACAAAGGTGAGTTTCTCAATCGTGCGGCGTATTTAAATGTTAAAGACAACGCGCCGCGTGAGCGCGTGGCCGTATTTGAAATCGAGGTCGACAATGCGGACGCCGTCGGCGGTGAGCCGATATTCAATCAGCACGGAAAATCAGTCGGCCGAATTTCATCCGGTGCATACGGTTTTACGGTCGGGAAATCGCTTGGAATAGGAATGGTTATGTCCGATCAGTACAAGCCGGGAGAGACATACGATATTGCGATACTGGGTGAATCGCATAAAGGTGTGTTGTTGGAAAAGCCGCCGTTTGATGCAAATGGCAAACGTCTTCGCGCTTAGGGAAAACCTGAATCAATTTTCAAGAGTCGCTCAAAGATTGTCTTTTAATAAGACTTCTATTCGGATTTTTTCCTGCGCCTGAACGAGAGGGCGGCTGTCGCATCGTGCACGCAGAATACGTAGTGCGCTGCGAACTGCATGGCCAGGGTTTTGCGCCACAATTGCGTCAACCTCATCACTCTGGAGTGCTTTTTCCGTAAACGGTGTGCGCTCATGCGCAACGATTGTTATCGAGTCGAGGGAACAACTTTTCGAAACCTCCGCGAGCGGTACTCGCGCCTCGGAACTCATTACATAAATAGCCAAAACATCGCTTTGATAGCGAAACTGACGCGAAATGATTTTTTCTGTACGCGATTCATCTCCGTAGGTCTCTAATGAGGGCAGAGCCGTGAGCAACGGAAAGTAACTGCTCAGTACCTCGTCGAAGCCTAAGCGGCGCTGGATATTGTTGAGCGACTGCATCGTGTCAGCGACCACCATAACTTTCCCGGAAACGGCTCCTAGAAATCGACCGATTAGCCGTCCGGCAGTTGCCCCAGCGGCAAAGTTATCCAAGCCAACAAAGTCTGAGTTTTCGAGATTCTCCTGTCCCGACAAAAACTGCACAACTCTAATCCCACGCTCAATCAATCGTGTTATTGCGTCACGAACCTGAGGTGATTCAGGGGCCATAATCGCAATGCCATCGACTGTGTTGTTTTCCAGAGTTGATAGAAAACTGGCAACTTTGTGCGGATCCCGCATATCGATCTGGATGCAGTCGACTGTGGTTGAGTCCGACCTTAGATCAGCACTGGCTTGCTCAACTTGCCCAATCAACTCCTGCAGATACAGATCACCGCTACTTGGGTATATGAATCGAAACGAATAGGTTCGGCTCTTGGCCAAATTTGCCGCAGCGAGGTTGCGTACAAAGCCGGTTGCCTCAATTGCCTGCTGAACCCGTTCGCGTGAGCGTTTACTGACGTTCGCTCGATCATTGAGTACGCGATCGACGGTTGCCAAGCTGACGCCAGCCGCTTGTGCCAAATCTTTCGTAGTCGGTCGCATGCATTCTCCGCTTAAAAATCACGCTAATTTTGGCGATCCGGATAGACCATATGTCTGGATAATAGAATTATGAGGCACGTACGTCAAAAAATGCTTGCATTGAGGTGCGTACCTCAGTTTTAATGCACTCAAATAGCAAAGATGTGCGATGTACCCACTCTTTCTGTTTTCGAATCAACAAATTCAGGTGTATTGAATAACGTTTGATATTCGCACAAATACATGTGCCAACGATCCCGGCGCACTCGGGAAATGAAACTCGGAGGGTAACGACAATGAAATCCAAACTACTGAAATCTGTCGCAGGCCTTAGCGTAGTGACT
This sequence comes from Pseudomonadota bacterium, assembly GCA_039029275.1. GTDB lineage: Bacteria > Pseudomonadota > Gammaproteobacteria > JBCCGL01 > JBCCGL01 > JBCCGL01. The sequence goes on from JBCCGL010000007.1 coordinate 62,998, forward strand.
GCCACCTCGCTTGGTTCTGGCGCAGCTCAGGCCGATGATCTAACGCTGTGTTGGGCGGCTTGGGATCCGGCAAACGCACTCGTCGAATTAAGTAAAGACTTTGAAGCGGAATCAGGACACAAAATGAGCTTCGAATTTGTGCCGTGGCCAAATTTCGCTGATCGCATGCTTAACGAACTCAACTCTGGTGGCAAGCTGTGTGACCTAATGATCGGTGACTCGCAGTGGATCGGTGGCTCTGCCGAAAATGGTCACTACATCAAAATGAACGATTTCTTTGATAAACAAGGAATCGACATGGGTGATTTCATTCCTGCCACTGTAACCGGATACGCAGAGTGGCCTAAGGGCACGCCGAATTACTGGGCGCTACCGGCATTCGGTGATGTTGTCGGATGGACCTATAGGAAAGATTGGTTTGAGCGAGCAGAGTTACAGGCTGAGTTTAAAAAGCGACATGGCCGTGACCTTGTCGCACCAAGCACGCTTGAGGAATTGAAAGATATCGCTGAATTTTTTCAGGGACGCGAAATAGACGGTAAAACGGTATACGGCGCATCAATTTACACTGAGCGGGGTTCTGAAGGGATTACGATGGGTGTCACCAACGCACTCTATAACTACGGCTTCAAATACGAAAATCCCGACAAGCCCTATGATCTGGAGGGTTTTGTTAACTCTCCCGAAGCAATAGCGGGTCTTGAGTTCTACAAATCACTATACGATTGCTGTACGCCACCCGGTTCATCTGACTGGTACATGTCAGAAAATATCGACGCCTACAAGTCAGGTCAGGTTGCCATGCAAATGAATTTCGCATTTATCTGGCCGGGGGTTGAATCGGATCCCAATGTTGGAGGCGGAAAGTCGGGTTATTTCCCGAATCCTGCAGGTCCGGGTGGGCACTTTGCACAGCTTGGTGGTCAGGGTATTTCCGTAGTCTCGTATTCTGAGAAAAAAGATGCTGCGCTGGAATACATCAAATGGTTTGCACAGCCTCAAGTTCAAAAGAAGTGGTGGGAGGCTGGCGGTTATTCAGCGCTACGCGCGGTTGTTGAAGATCCGGGCTTTGCTTCGAGCCAACCTTACGCGCAAACCTTTTTGGACTCGATGGCAATAGTGAAGGATTTCTGGGCCGAACCTGCATATGCCTCGTTGCTACTACCCATGCAATCTCGCGTGCATAACTATGTGGTTGCCGGTCAGGGCACGGCTAAAGAAGCACTCGACGGCCTGGTCAGGGACTGGGACGAGGTGTTTGAAGACGAGGGAATAAAGTAAACTATTCGCTAATTCTAGCAAAAACACCTCTTGGAGAGCCGGGACAATCAGTTCCGGCTTACTTAAAAAACATAACAAGTGCTAAACGCCAGAACCAAAAATCACGGATCCGGAACAAATGTCATCCAACACAAACTCGAACAGAGTTAAAGGACTATCTGATCGTGCCATTGCGTGGATTTTTGTATTACCAACAATTTTTATCTTACTGGCGATTAACATATTTCCCCTGATCTGGACGATCTACCTTAGCTTCACTAACTATCGTGTTAATCGCCCTAACAAGGCTGTCGAGTTTATTGGTCTGCGCAACTACGAGCGTATTCTTTCAAACCCGGATATTTGGGGCACGATGCAGGCTACTGCGCATTTTTTAATATGGACCATCGTGCTACAGGTGATCATCGGGTTCACCCTCGCGTACCTCATCAACAAAAAGTTCAAAGGTAACGATCTCTGGACGACGATCATCGTGTTGCCGATGATGTTATCACCCGCGGTAGTTGGAAATTTTTGGACTTTTTTGTATCAACCGCAAATCGGTCTATTTAATTACATCGTGGGTTTTTTGACCGGCGCGGATCCTTCGACATTTTCGATGATTGGCGATGTCGCGCTGGCGCCCTGGGCGATTATCATCGTTGACACCTGGATGTGGACACCGTTTGTAATGCTTATCTGTCTCGCCGGGTTGCGCTCAATTCCAGACAGTATTTATGAAGCGGCGGAGTGTGATCGTGCCAGCAAATGGCGTCAGTTTTGGACTATTACAATTCCGATGGTATTGCCGTTTTTAATGCTTGCAGTACTTTTTCGCGGTATTGAAAATTTCAAAATGTTTGACTTGGTTGTGCAACTCACAGGTGGTGGACCTGGATCAACCACCGAGCTCACATCGATTAACCTTAAGCGCGAGGCGTTTGAAAAGTGGCGGACAGGCTACGCATCTGCATACGCGGTTATATTATTCGTCACCGTTTTTGGCCTTGCTTCGGTATACGTTAAGGCGCTGAATAAGGTGAAAGACCGATGAGTTATTCAGTTACCGAGCCATCGACGCGGCAAAAGTCCATCGCCGGCATACTCGTGGTGAGTTACGCCATCATCACACTGTTGCCGTTGATTTGGATTATTGCAACAGGGTTTAAATCATCGCCCGACTCTATTGCATACCCGCCCAAAGTGGTTTTCGAACCAACGGTTGAGGGCTATGTCAATCTGTTTACTACGCAAACACGATTGAGTAGTGAAGCAATAAACGAACCCAGGGAAAACCTACCATGGTACGAACAGATTGTTCGTGAAAAAGGCAACACGGTTGTGGGTCCTTCGCGGTTTTCCGAACGTTTTTTCAACTCGGTGATAATCGGGTTTGGCTCGACATTTTTTGCAATTGTCCTTGGTACCGCTGCGGCTTACGCGTTCTCTCGCTTTAGAGTGCCTTTAAAAGAAGATTTACTGTTCTTTATTCTCTCGACACGCATGATGCCGCCGATTGCCGTCGCAATCCCGATCTTTCTAATGTTTAGACAACTCGGTCTTAACGACACACACGCTGGAATGATTTTGCTCTATACAGCGGTAAATCTCTCGCTCGCGGTTTGGTTAATCAATGGGTTTATCGACGAGATTCCCGTCGAGTACGAAGAGGCCGCACTTATTGATGGCTACACACGCTTTCAAGCTTTTTACAAAGTAGTGTTACCACAAGCTGCAACCGGGATTGCGTCAACCGCTATTTTTTGCCTTATTTTTGCTTGGAACGAATATGCGTTTGCAGTACTACTGACATCGGGTACAGCGCAAACTGCGCCGCCGTTTATTCCAACGATTATCGGAGTTGCTGGGCAGGACTGGCCTGCAGTCGCCGCGGGAGCCACATTATTCTTGCTTCCGGTTGTCGTCTTTACGATTTTACTGCGTAAACATTTGTTGCGCGGGATTACGTTTGGCGCCGTGCGGAAATGAACGCGTTTATTCAAGCGTTACTGGAGTTACGACGTTCCCAATGGGAAATATTGGCATCAGTCATAATCGCGATTGGCGTGATCATGCTTATGCAACCGTTTGCTCTGGTTCTGTACACGTATTCATTTATTGTCACGCTCATCGGCACATTAATGTTTGTCGTCGTTAGCCATTTCAAAAATTAGGCGATGGCTCAAATAAAAGTCACAAATCTGCGAAAAACGTTCGGTACGTTTACCGCAGTCCGATCATCTACTTTCACTATCGAAGATGGTGAATTTTTTATGTTACTGGGTCCGTCGGGATGTGGAAAAACTACCACGCTGCGCATGATGGCGGGTCTTGAGCTACCAACCAGTGGCGAAATTTATATAAACGGTGAAGAAGTTGGGATGAAACGCGCTTCCGCGCGCGATATCGCTTTTGTTTTTCAGATGTTTGCACTTTATCCACATATGAACGTGGAGAAGAATATTTCTTATCCCTTATTTAGTCAGGGAATGCGCAAATCGGAGGTTAGGAAAAAAGTACAGGAGGTCGCTCGCATTTTACGTATCGAAGACATTTTGACAAAGCCGGTAAGTGGCCTATCGGGTGGTGATAGACAACGCGTTGCGCTTGGTCGAGCGATTGTTCGAGAACCGCAGGCTTTTTTTATGGATGAGCCACTCGGTGCTCTGGATGCGGAATTTCGCGAGCGCATGGCTGAAGAGTTGCGTGCGCTCCATGATCGTATGTGTGCAACGACTGTTTACGTGACGCACGATCAGCTGGAAGCAATGCAGATGGGCGACAAAATTGTGGTGATGAACTACGGCGTGGTTGAACAGTATGGCACGCCACAAGAGATTTACGATTGGCCTGCGACGAAATTCGTGGCGAAGTTTATCGGATCGCCGGCGATGAATTTTCTTGACTTCGTAGGCGCTGTAAACACTGACGACAATCAGGTAGCGCTTGACGGCAGCCAGGTTTCGATTCCTTCTTTGCGTGAGGACTTTGCAGGCAATCTATCGCTTGGTGTGCGACCGGAACACATTCGGTTCAATGACAACGCGGGATATCGGGGCAAGGTCGTAGCAACAGAGTATCTCGGCACTACTCAGATTGTCACAATCGAAACCTTACATGGCGTTATCAAAGCACGCACTGCATCCAGAACGTCAATCGCGCCGTTTGAAACCGTTGGCCTCGAGTTTGATTCACGAACACTAACACTATTTGATGCAATAACCGGGCGCGCTCTGATGTCCAAATCCAATAGTGAGGCGTTACGCAATGGTTGACGTAACGCTTAAGTCGGTTAACAAATCGTTTGGCGATACAGTAGCACTCGATGACATATCAATGCACATTGCTGATGGCTCTTTTGTCGTTCTACTCGGGCCTACGGGCGCTGGCAAGACTACGACTTTGCGTATGATATCGGGGCTGGGTAAGCCCGATAGCGGTGACATACTGTTTGATGATACAACGGTAACCGAACTCACACCGGCGCAGCGTAACGTCGCAATGGTGTTTCAGCAATATTCACTGTATCCGCACCTGACTGTTCGGCAAAACCTCGAATTTCCACTGAAGTCCCCGTTGCTTAAAACACCACAAACCGAGATCAACAAAACCGTTAACGCGGTCGCCGAGATACTTCAGATTTCACATAAGTTAGATAATAAGGCCACACAACTTTCCGGTGGCGAAATGCAGCGGGTGTCAATTGGTCGCACGCTGGTTCGAAAACCCAATATCTTTTTGATGGATGAACCACTGAGCTCGCTGGACGCAAAGTTACGTGCAGACCTTCGGATCGAACTGAAAAACATTCAGACGAACTTTGGGGCGACCTTGCTTTATGTAACCCATGATCAAATCGAAGCCATGACCATGGCAACGCACGTCGGTGTACTTGACAAGGGACGACTGGTGCAATTCGGATCACCTCGCGAAATTTACGAAAATCCAATCAGTATTTATGCTGCGAGTCGACTCGGTTTGCCGCGAATCAACGTTTTGCCAGCCGGCCTGTTTGGCTTAGCGCCCCCGAGTGCAAAATACATCGGTTTGCGTCCCGAACAGATTGTTCAGGGTGAGGGCGAGGCAAGTACAGTCGTGAGGGTGGAACACCTCGGCGATCAAACGCGACTCCATCTTTCATTTCAGAATCACGATATCACCACTGTTACAGACGCGCACACTACGTTAAGCAGTGGAGATGTCGTGAATATCAAACCAGTAAACGCGTTTTATTTTGATAGCGAGGGTGCGCGGCTACCTGACTAGGAGTGGATTATGACTCAATTTATTAATGCCAAAGAACACGTTGTAACTGAAGCCATCGACGGGCTTGTCGCGGCATCCTCCGGCAAGCTGGCAAGACTCGATGGATACCCCCATATTCGCGTGGTCGTTCGTAATGACTGGGATAAATCTAAAGTTGCGTTGGTTTCTGGTGGTGGTTCAGGACACGAACCCGCGCACTCCGGATTTGTCGGTGAAGGAATGTTAACCGCAGCAGTGTGTGGTGATGTCTTTGCGTCGCCCAGTGTCGACGCCGTACTGGCAGGAATTCTTGCAGTCACAGGTCCGAAAGGGTGTCTGTTGATTGTAAAAAACTACACCGGCGACCGTCTTAACTTTGGGTTGGCAGCCGAGCGTGCACGAGCTTTCGGATTGAATGTTGAAGTTGTTATAGTCGATGACGACATCGCGTTGCCGGATTTGCCGCAGGCACGCGGTATCGCCGGAACGCTTTTTGTGCACAAAATTTCAGGAGCGCTGGCAGAACAGGGTGCAGATTTGGATACGGTCGCGACGGCGGCAAAAAAAGTGATTGCAGATACCAAAAGCATCGGAATGTCGCTGGATACTTGCACGGTTCCTGGGTCGCCGAAAGATGACAGAATTCCTGGGGGAATGGCGGAGCTTGGTTTAGGAATTCATGGAGAAGCTGGTGTGGAACAGGTTGAATTCACCAGCGCTAAGAATGCGGTTGCCGCAATGGTGAAAAAACTGAGTACCGACTTAAGTGAAAAACCACACGTTGCGCTGATCAACAACCTTGGTGGCACATCGGTTCTGGAAATGTCGATCATTTTGCACGAACTGATAAATTCGTCGCTTGGGGGGAACTTTTCACATATCGTTGGGCCGGGCGCGATGATGACATCATTGGATATGCGAGGGTTTTCGCTTTCAATCTATCCAGCCGATGCTAAGGAAATCAAACTACTGTCGGAAAGTACGCCACTTGCGGCGTGGCCGGGCGTTCATTCAGTTCAGTCAATTTCGAAAGTAGCCTTATCGGACGGATTAGCACCGATTTCACCCCTAGCGTCCGAGCATGCGGCGACGCGCAAATTTCTCACCGACTGTTGTAATTTGCTGATTTCCGCCGAGGCAGATCTAAACGCGCTGGACGCGAAATCCGGTGACGGTGATACCGGTTCAACACTGGCTGGAGCGTCGCGCTCGCTGATCGATGCGCTTGACCGCCTGCCACTGGCCGATCACACCCAGTTATGTCGCGCGATTGGATTAGAGTTGAGTCAAACGATGGGTGGGTCTTCGGGTGTGTTGCTTGCAATATTTTTCGCGGCCGCTGGAGATGGAGCGTCGAGCGGGCTTCCGATGAGAGAGGCGTTCAAAGCAGGTTTAAAGCGCATGCAGGAAATTGGAGGCGCCGAACTTGGCCATCGGACTATGGTCGATGCGCTCTCGCCAGCACTTGATGAGCTTGAAGTTAATCTGCAGGAAGCCGCATCTGCCGCAAGGGCAGGCGCGGACAAAACGGCGAGCATACTTAACGCCAAGGCGGGTCGCGCCTCGTATATCAACGCCAAACAACTGGAGGGCCATAACGACCCTGGCGCAGAAGCTGTCGCACGATTATTCGAACACTTGGCTCGAGCGGAGTAGATCGCATTTCATCCGGAGCATACGGGTTTACGGTCGGGAAATCGCTTGGAATAGGAATGGTTGCATCCGATCAGTACAAGCCCGGTGAGACATACGATATTGCGATACTGGGCGAATCGCATAAAGGTGTGTTGTTGGAAAAACCGCCGTTTGATCCGGCGGGTGCGAGGTTGCGTCAATAACGCGTACCGATTTTGTTAGGAGCAAGTATTGCTCCGTTAAAAAACCTAGCCGCTGAATTGCTTAGTCACTAAGTACGTGTTTCAATAACGAAAAAAAAAGCGAGCAGCTCGCTACTGTTTTTTTGGAGATGTATTTAGTGGGATTTTTTTCTTTTATCTTTCAGCAACGTATATCCTGCTCATTTTGGCGTGAAAAAAACACTAGCCGCTCGATAATAATGTAAAACGCGCGAGCCGCGTGTTTAACGGACTGTTAGGTGTCACTGAGATTTGAATCTTGTATTTTCTTAATCATAGAGCGTTGGCTAGAGAGCTGAAAGAAAACAAGCTTTCTGAGTGGGGCAAGGCAAAATATTACCTAGCAGCGGCACTATTTCAAATTGTTGCACTCTCTGTTCGCAGTCTGTTCAGCGGTGGAGCTCAATTGAAAACTTCTACTGCCGTCCAACTCGTCTTGTGCGTTGCAGTAATATCATACTTCGTTATCTCTATATTTCGAGAAAACGCAGCCTACGACGACTCCTCATTCATAGAAAGGGTTGTTGTACTAAGTTTTCCTATTGGCATAAAGGTGTTTTTGTTGTTTTACGGCGTCTACTTTATAGCCGTTTTTACACTCGTTCCTTATGAGTCATATTCGACGATTTGGTTCATTTACGGCACCATTGACTGGGTTGCATATTACGTTATTTACTTTCTATTTCTTAGGAATGGAATGAGACATGTCTTCACCTAACAAGGCGCTCAAAGCCACCCGCAAAGTGCGCGGGCAGGGACCTTCGCGGCGTAGCCGCTTCGGCCCTTTAGCGCGGCGTTATGGTGCAATCAATACTTCGAGTTTTTTGACACATCGATACTAGGCAAACTATCGCAGGAGGATCAATGTTTCGTTACCGGACTATGGCAATTGCAATCTTCGTGTCGGGAGTAGCTTCAGCTGGCGAAAACTATATATTGCCAACAGAGGCAAATGTACTTACAGAAAGTCAGCTGGCTGGCCAACTGTTGGGCAGCACCCGATCTAACGCTCGATATTCGGAATATTGCGAAAAACCAATTGACGGTCAACTGGAGGTTGAACTAAGAGGAATACACAAATTGTATGGGAAGTATGGCGGAAAATGCATCGTTAAAGGCCATCTTTTTTGCTGGGAAATTGATAGACCCCCTATGTCTGAGTTTAATGCTTGTCGCATGCTTGCACTTGATGGAGATACTCTTACTGAATATACCCTTTGGCCTCGCGCAAAGTTAACTAATGGCAACCCTGAAAGTCTTTGAAAGTTGAAGAATCTATGGGGTCAGACACGATTGATCTTGCATAATGGTGGGATCACGTATTGAAACAGAACCTACCAGTGTCAACTCTCCCTATGCATTTTCGGTGATCCCTGAAACTGTTAAACTGGACAAGAACTAAAGGAGAGAGTAAATGGCAATCTATGCATTCGACGGTACCGGGAACGAAGACAACCCTGGAAGTGAAGAAGACACAAACGTTTTAAAATTCTTCGACGCGTATAAGGAAGCATACAATGGCCCTGGCAAATGTTTTTATGTTCCCGGTGTGGGCACGAGACAGGGAATTTTAGGCTGGATCTTCGGATCTCTGTTTGGTGCTGGTGGTCAACAACGCGTTGAAGAAGCCATAGACTGTTTGGAAGAAAATTTTGCGGCTGGGGACACAGAAATCAACATTATTGGATTCAGCCGTGGTGCCGCGATGGCATTGGAGTTTGCCAATGAGATTCACGAGCACGGCGTTAATGGTGAAGATTCCCCGATAATTAATTTCATAGGTATTTGGGATACTGTTGCCTCGTTCGGAGTCCCTGGAAACAATGTCAATTTGGGCTATTCACTCACTGTACCTAAGAACGCCCAGAAGTGTTTTCATGCGCTTGCTTTAGACGAGAGAAGACAAGCGTTCCCACTAACCAGAGTAATACAAGATTCATTTAGCAATACACCTCCCGTGAGCATAGAAGAAGTCTGGTTTCGGGGATTTCATTCCGATATTGGTGGCGGCAATTCAAACGAAGATCTGTCGAGTATTTCTCTGGTGTGGATGCTGATGCGTGCCATCGACGCAGGCATTCAAATTCCTGATTCACATGTATCGAAACATGAGGCGCTTCGCGTGCCAGAAGCACCTTGCTCCAAGCCTGGCATGGATATACTTGCCAACAGAAAACGCAATATCCAACATTCTGATGTAGTGCACGAGTCAGTAACAAGACGCGAGTGGGCAGCTCGCCGGTTCCCTGCAAATAATCCTCCTCTTGGTTTGAAAGTGACGAATGATAAGGGGGAAATATTGGAACAACGATTTGGGGAATAGAGGTCCCGCGCGAATAAGTGGCGTCAGACACGATTGATTCGCTGCAAAAATGGAAGATAAAGCATATCTAGCGCACGATATTAAAAAATTTTCGGGGTCAGGTTGAAATGTTTTCATTGTGGGTTATCTTTGGTCTAGCGAATCGCAAAAATTTTAACCTAACCACAATTATCAATCTGATAACCTACTTCTTTTTCCTCGCTTTAAGTTCTGCATTAACTTCAACCCGTACAAGGTCTGATATCACCGGAATCCAAGATGTCATCTCGAAGTCGCTACGTTTAAACGATGTCTTCGCTTTTATTCCGAGCCATTCGCCGCGGTAATACGCGAGGTTTTTTCCCAATGGGTGCTTACCTCGATGTCGTATTTCAACATCGAGAGAGATCTGTTGAGTGATGCCGCGGACGGTTAAGTCTCCGATCACGACGAAATTCTGTGAATCAATCTTTTGGAACTCCGTGCTGTCGAAGGTGATAGAGGGGTGTTCTTTAGCGGAAAAGTAATACGGATTTTGTAGCTCTCCATCCAACCGGCGAACTCCCGTATTCACCGACTTGGAATCGATGTTGAGTGAAACTGAGTTGTTGGCAAAGTCTGCTTCATCAAAAATCAAATCGCCTTTGAAACCGGTGAATTCTCCACTTTGTTCGGAGACTCCACCGTGCTCATAGTAGAAGCGGATTTCGGTATGGTCTTTGTCGAAGAAAAAACTATCAGCCGCTTTAACAGTAAATCCGACGGACAACAGCAAGATAATGCAAACCCGCATAATGAAAAGCGCGAAGTCATTGTGCGGCGCAGCTCGTCGCGTGGAACTTGTCATTTTGATTGGCCTTGTTAAATAGCACTCACAAGGCTATCCAATCGAGCTATTGCCGACTTGCAAAATCTTGCCATTCTTGACTATGCGTCTGACGGTCGTAGACTGAATCCCAACTCACAGTCAAACAGGTTTCAATCCAGTGCGTCGAGACGTCGCTTTGCGCCACAAAATCAATCGAGCGATCACGTTTACCCAGAGTAACTATGACGGGACTATCAATCTTGATCAGATGGCGGACGTTGCGTGTTTATCGAAATTCCATTTCGCGCGAAGCTTTCAAGATTACCTCCATGAAGCGCCTTACTCTTTTTTGCATCGTACACGACTAGAGCAAGCGGCGCGAAGCCTGACACACCATCCGGGTAAACGAATTACCGATATCGCGTTCGACTGTGGCTTTGCAAGCCCTCAAGCCTTTTCCAACGCGTTCCGTGATCGTTTCAAGATGTCACCGAGACAGTACAAACATAATCGGAGACTGATGTCCGAATTGTCATACCGAGCGCAACTGCTTGCTGAGTCCAGCAGTGTTAGGAAAAGATTCGAAGCGAGTAGTGAACTGCTCAACCAACGTGTCGATATCGTTCGCAAGCCGGAAATGCGGATTGCCTATGTACGAAGTATCGGTCCTTATTTTGATGTTGAAGGAGCAAACCTGAGAGCGTCTACCACACTCGCAGACTGGGCAAAAAGGCGGGGTTTGTGGTCTCCCGACGCAACCTTTTTGGGCGTGTGTCCCAACGCCGCGGCACTGACGCCGCCGAATTTGTGTGTCTACGACGTCGGAATCGTGGTTCGGGAAGACATCGTTGAAGACGACACGATCAGCATTCAAACGCTGCCTTCAGGCAAGTATGCAGCATTGAGCGTTGCCTGTAGCTCTTTGCAACTGGACAGCGTCTGGAGTTGGATGGTGTCAACCTGGTTGCCCGCCAGTGGCGAGACGTATGAGCTGAAAAATTCGTATGAAGTTTATGTTCCAGGACAGCACGACATAATCAAACCGGAATATGGGGTCGAGGTCTGTTTGCGTCTGGTTTAGTTTTACCTTTTTTAGCGGAATTAATGGCGCCAGACACAATTGATTCACCATTGATTCCAGTCTCAGAGCTTCCATCGATCAAAGCGGGTTAGCCTTTAGAGCACCTTGATAAACTGAAAGCGATAGTGGAATCGCAATTTTCGGCATTGCGGACGCGTAACATGTCGAGTCAAATAGATGCCGGCAAGATCGGCACCTCTGCTATACACGCTAAATCTTCTTCGTGCCTCTCGACCTGTTCCATCTTTGATTTGCAATTTTAAGAAGCCTCAAAAATTTTGGGCATTCGAAATGGTTGGGTGCCGGGCACTTAGCCGCGTGCCGCAAGCCGTCTCGCATAGATATAAGCTGAACGATGCGGGCATCCAACTCATCCGCCTTTGCGATTAATAATTCTCTGTCAACGTGAATGCCATCTGGAAAGAGCATGTTTTTTATTTCGTCGAGCGATAATCCTGCAGAACGCGCGAGCGAGATGAACGCGACCCTTTCGACGATGTCGTTTGAAAATACCCGCTTGATGCCATTCCTTCCGATCGACCTGATCAGACCTTTATCTTCATAATGCCGCAGTGTTGATGCCGGCAAATTCGAACGTTTGGAGACTTCTCCAATTTCCATTGGCACGTACCCTTGACTTCAAGTCGACTTGAGGTAGTAGCATGCTCTCACAAAAGTAAATTCGGACAAAGAGGAACAAAAAATGTGGGATGAGAGATACAGTTCGGCTGAATACGCGTACGGTATCGAGCCGAATGACTTTCTTCGTGACAGCATTCATTACCTTACCAAAGGTAACGTTTTGTGCCTTGCAGAAGGGGAGGGAAGAAACGCGGTTTATCTGGCGCTACAGGGTTACGACGTCACCGCCATAGATTCGTCTTCCGTCGGTTTGGCAAAAGCCAAAAAGCTCGCGGATATAAACCAGGTGAGTGTGAACTGTGTTCACGCTGATTTGACGGATTACGAAATTGAGGAATCGTGCTGGAGCGCAATTGTTTCAATATTCTGTCCTATTCCCAGCGTTCACAGGCGAGTGCTTCACCAAAAAGTGAAGGGCGGGCTTGTCAAAGGAGGTGTATTTTTGGTTGAAGCCTACCGGCCTGACCAGGTGCGCAGAGATACCGGCGGCGGAAAAGATGCAGATACGATGCAAACAAAAGACTCACTGGCTACTGAATTACAAGGGTTACACTTTGAACACTTGCTGGAGCTGGATAGAAGTATAATCGAGGGTCAATTCCACACAGGTACGGGGTCTGTTGTACAAGCGATAGCAAGAAGGAAAATTTAACGATTCACTTCGCTCGAAGAAACTACTCGCCGGTGATTGCATTTCCCTACAAGCTGAAGCCGCCTTTAATTGGACACTAACAACAGGAACATGAAAATTTGAATGGCAGACGATAAAGACATGGCTAAATCAGACACTGGCGAGCTTATTCCGCGAAAACTGTTTCTTGGCAATCCCACCTACAGTAACGTTCAGATTAGCCCAAACGGTTCATTGATCAGCTATCTGGCGCCGCTCGATGGCGTGCTAAATATTTGGGTGGCGCCAGTTGGCAATCTCGAGGACGTGAAAGCGGTTACTTCAGATTCCGGTCGTGGGATTCGCCATTACACATGGGCCGCAGGTATGGAACACCTCTTGTACATGCAAGACAAAGACGGCGACGAAAACTTTCTTCTGTACGGCGTCGATCCTGAAAACGGTAAAGAAACCGTCTACACGCCGTTTGAGAATACCGTAGTCAATTTGCTAGCAAATCATAAAGATCAACCGGGCAAGCAAATGATCGGCATAAACAACCGTGACCCGCGTTGGCACGACATCTATTCGCTCGATATCAAAACCGGCGACCTCTCATTGGTGTACGAAAACACAGACGACTTTGGTGGCTTCTATTTTGATAACAGCCTGACACTGCGCTTTGCCGTCAAATCCACCCATATGGGCGGCGCTGAATATTTTCGAAAGACTGATCAAGGCTGGGATCAGTTCATGGAGGTTTCTCCCGAGGATCATTACACAACGGGACTGGCGGGATTTGGCGAGGACAATCAAACCCTGTATCTAAAGCAAAGTCAGGGGCGGGATAAAAGCGCACTCTTTGCAATGGATTTGAAAACAGACCACACGACGCTGGTGGCTGAAAGTGATGTGGCGGATATCGGCCATGTCTGGCGCGATCTGGATACAGGCAAGCCTTACGTGTATGCCGTGACCTACGATAAAACGCGCTTTTACGCTCTGGATCAGCGAGGCGAAAAAATACTCGCCGGATTGAAAAAACGTTTTGGTAGTAATTTTTACAGAGCATCGAGGACACAGGACGATTCAACCTGGGTCGTCGTCAACTCGCAGTCGGATAAGGTTGCTACGTATTACCTTTGGGACCGCCACGCGGATGTGTTCACCAAATTATTCCCGGTCATTCCGGAACTTGAAGACAAAACACTGGCGGTGATGACGCCGGAGATGGTTCCATCCAGAGACGGTCTAACGCTTGTGTCGTATCTGACACTCCCTCCGGCAAGCGATGAAGATCGGGACGGCCGACCTGAGCAACCGCTCCCCATGGTGCTTTACGTGCACGGTGGGCCGTGGGCCAGAGATCTTTACGGTTTCAACGGTGACACGCAGTGGCTTGCCAATCGAGGCTATGCCGTCTTACAGGTCAACTTTCGCGGCTCGATGGGATTCGGTAAAAGTTTTGTCAATGCAGGCAACAATCAATGGGGTCTTGCTATGCACGATGACCTCATCGACGCCGTCGATTGGGCAATAAAAGAAGGTATCACCCGCAAGGATCAAGTGGCGATTATGGGGGGTTCATACGGCGGCTATGCAACACTCGCAGGTCTGACATTTACGCCGGACAGATTCGCTTGCGGCATCGATATTGTAGGACCATCAAATCTTGAAACCTTGCTCGACTCGATTCCCGCCTATTGGGAGAGTGCCCGGCGAGATCTGCAGACACGCGTCGGCGATCCAAACACCGAGGAGGGTCTGGCAATTTTAAAAGCAGCGTCGCCGCTGCACAAAGTCGACGCGATAAGCAAACCGTTGCTGATCGGACAAGGTGCGAATGACCCGCGGGTCAAGCAAACGGAGTCCGATCAGATCGTCGACGCGATGAAGGAAAAAAACATTCCCGTAACCTACGCCCTGTTTCCGGATGAGGGGCATGGCTTCGCCCGGCCCGAAAACCGACTGGCGTTTTATGGCATCGTTGAAGGATTTCTCGCGAGCTGTTTAGGTGCCCAATCAGAACCGCTGGGCAGTGATTTGGACGGCTCCAGCCTGACGATTCCTGCAGGCGCGAATTACGTTGAAGGCCTGAGTGACGCGCTAAAAGGACGTGGGTGAGAACATGGACAACTGGACGGCTGAGTATCAGCTTTGTGACTCTCGTAAAATAGTTTATTGAAAATCGATTACTTCCTGGACGTCTATTTATGACCACAAAGTTTATTTGCAGCACACCCATCCTGATCGTAAACGACGCAGCGAAAGCGCGGGATTTTTACGTGAACAAGCTGGGCTTCGAGGTTTCTTTCGAATGGGGAGAACCACCGATATACGTGGGGCTACACAAAGACGGTGTGGAGATTCACCTCAATTCTGCCTCCAATGCACCTCACGAAGCCGGAAGAGGTGAACTCAGCATATCGACAGATGAAGTTGATCAGCTCTACGAGCAGTGTGTACAGCATGGTGTAGAAATCATGATAGCGCCGGGCAATCGCGAGTACGGCATGCGTGATTTTGGTATTAAGGACTTAGACGGAAACGCAATCAATTTTGGCTGCGAGCTACAAGACGGAAATTAGCGAAACGTGACCCAGCAAATCCACGCACTCGCTCAGAATGTGTCGTTGTTTTGGTTGATGAATGCACTACGAAATCAGAAAATTGTGAGTCAGCATATTTAGAGTTTACGTGAGCGATTAATGAGAAATTTTGAAGAGTTGACAAAAGCCGAAGTGGTCGACGCACAACGCGCCTGGATCAAAGCGGTTGTCGATCAGGACGTAGAAACACTCCTTGGCTTGTACGATTTCGGCACGCCCGATGAGCCGCTTCTGTTCAAACCCACCCTAGCTGACGTTATCCGTGTTGATGAGGAGGGTGCTCGCTCTTACTTCGTCGGGGGCAACGCGAGTTATCCCAACGACGGCGGCTTTTTATACAACGCCTGGAAACAGATTGAATTTGAGAGCACCGCTGGCCCGGTTTTGGATGCAGGCGGCCTGAGCTATAAAGATATGGGACATTGCACCTTTATAAATGGAAACGGGGACGCAACCCGCGCTGACTATACGTTTGCGTATCACAAGCTTGACGGCAAGGTGATGATCTCGCTCCACCATTCGTCGCTGACGTGGACACCTCCGACTAGCAGCTCGGAATAATCGCGCAATCATTATGGCAACCCGACCGCAGGATGGTCGGGTTGCACTCTATAGCCTCAATTGCTTAAGCAGCTGCGTGCTTAAGCATTTCGCTGTTTTTTTGCGCAAACATCCCTGCTGCGGGTGGCGCCTCTTCTTGAACCACCGGAATTTTCTGACAAAGCTGGTTTTGAAACGCAACGACGCCAACTTCGAGATCAGACATCACGGCCCCATCGAACGCGCTTGAGCGCATCCCCGCTGCGGCCCATTCGATGAGTTCCACGTCTTCATTACCGACCACCATATTGATCTCACGATTGCACTCGCGTGCCCGCTGCATTTCGGGGCGATCGTCTGCGAGCGCATAACTGCGCCCTGCCATTACGCTGGTTTGGTAACCGGTAGGGTAGGACTGATAAATCTCGACCTGATCCGGGAACAGGGTAATGACAAATCCGGGAAACGACCCCCAGTAGATCCACTGGCGACTGTGCGAATCCGGCAGGTAACTTTCGCGCGGGAGTGATTCGACGTAGCGTCGATTGATTTCGGACTTGTGACTGCCGCCGTCGACGGTGCAATGCGAGCGAGTGACGCCGCCGACGGTGACCTGATCGAGATAACTGGCACCGACCAGATCAAATAAATCGGGGTGGCCAATCGGGACATGATAACCCTCGCTGTCGATGTCAACGAGTGACTTCCAATCGAGATCAAAATCCATTCTCCATGCATCATCAAAGGGATTCATTTCACCAATCCTGTAGAGGGAAAGTTCCTCTTCCGCTTCAGCGAATGTTTCGGCCACGCTCGGCCCGTCACCACTAAATCGAATAAACACCATGCCGTGCCAGACTTCGCACTCGATTGGTTTTAGGCCCATCGAAGATCTGTCGATTATGGGAAACGTGTTGTGGCGCGGAATGGTTTTGAGCCTTCCATCAAAATGATAGGCCCAGCCATGGAACGGGCAGACCAGCGCGTGCTCGCAGCTACCGCGTTCCCCGGCCACCACTTTGGATGCGCGATGGCGACAGAGGTTGTGGAACGATCGCACGACGCCGTCGTCCCCGCGAATAACGATGGCACGCTCATCCGCGAGTTCGAATGTTTCGAAGTCGCCAGGGTTGGGGATATCACTCACGTGACAAACCCAGAGCCACGTCTTGCGAAATATCTCAGCGAATTCCAGCTCCGTTAGTTCGGGTTGGTTGTAGGTCCATGCGGGCAATCCGCGTCGACCATGCGCGCTGTTTGAATAAACTAATTTTGGGTCTACAAATTTCATACGGCCTCCCGGGTATTGCTATTGTGAATTCCAGATACCTTCATCGATGCAGTCCTGCATCGCCATCTCCACGCCTTTGCGCAAAATGCTCACCATTTCGTCGATCTCGGCTTTGGTGATCGTCAGCGGCGGCGACATCACACACATGTTGATAATGGGTCGGACAATCAAACCCATCGCCTGGCAGTGTTTATCGATTCGGTTGCCAAGCTCGACATCGGCCGATAGGTCGTCTGCCCCCTCCGACAGTTCGCATTCAATCGCACCCATCAAACCGACCCCGCGGACATCGGTGACAATCGGTATATCGCGCAGTTTTTGGAGTTGTTCCTGCATGTAGGGCCCGACTTCGCGCACGTGCTCACACAGTTTTTCGCGTTGCATGATTTCGAGGTTCTTCAAGCCCGCTGCCGCTGCGACAGGGTGGCCGGAGTAGGTGAAACCGTTCGAGAAAACTGCATTGCGCTGTTCGTCGTCAAACTCCTTGATCAGGCGCTCTGAAACGAACACGGCACCCATGGGTACATAGCCCGAAGTAAGGCCTTTCGCCGAAGTGATCAGGTCGGGCACGATGCCAAAGACCTCTTCTGAGGCAAACATATGACCGAGACGGCCAAACGCCGTGACAACTTCATCGGACAGATACAGCACATCGTGTTTTCGGCACACATCGAGACAACGTTTATGGTACCCCTCTGGCGGCACGATCACGCCGCCCGAGGCCAAAATCGGCTCGGCTACGAACACGGCCACGTTGTTTGCGCCAAGTTCCAGAATTTTGTTTTCAAGATCAGCCACACACTGGTCAAGAAACTCGCCTTCGGACTGCTCCGGATCCTTGAACAAGGGGTGCGGAGCCGGAATGTGGTGAACCAGGTCAGTAGCAAAATCGAGCAGATTTTTATCGCGCTCCTTGCCGGAGACGCTTGCCGAAAGATACGTACTGCCGTGGTAGCCTTTATTGCGCGCAATAATGAATTTCTTTTGAGGTTTATGACGGAAGTTATTGTAAAACTGAACAAAACGCAGAGCAGAATCGACTGCAGTTGATCCACACGTGGTAAAGAAAACATGGTTGAGGTCACCCGGCGCCAGCGCCGCTAGCTGTTCGCTGAATTCGGCGGCTGGCCCGGTTGTTACCGACCAGGGCGAGGCGTAGGGAAGTTCCATCACCTGGTCATAGATTGCTTGTGCCATTTCCTGTCGGCCATGACCAATGTTGACGCACCACATGCCGCCAGGGCCGTCCAGCAATTTATTTCCGTCGCTATCGTAAACGTATACCCCGTCACCGCGCGCAGCTACTGTGCGCGTATTGCCACCAAGCTCGCGAATGTTGTCCCAAGGGTGGATGAAACGGTTATCTTGCGTTTGAATCGCTGCAGTTTTGCTTGTCATCATGCCTCCAAAAAACATATTTGTTTATAATATACAAACAGATAAGATTTTTCATTGAGTGAATACTCAGTCAATTATAGACTGGACAATCACTAAAATGCCAATAATAATGCAGACAGATACCACCGACGGCTGATCTCATGGCAGTAACACAGACGAATTCTGAACCTACGCGGCGCAGTAGATCCGCACAAAAGGTCGTTCGTCGCCAGCAGCTAATCGATGCGACCATCGACTGCATCAATAAGGATGGAATCTCCCAAACAACGCTGGCAAAAATCACACAGCGTGCCGGCGCATCCCAGGGAATTGTGATTTTTCACTTCCAGAACAAGGAATCGCTTTTTGAACAAACGCTGGCATTCCTGACAGAGGAATACCAAAGCACCTGGCGTGCAGCGTACAAAAAAGCGAGGCACAAACCCATCGATAAACTGTGTTCGATGGTCACCTCTGCGTTCCACCCCTCGGTGTTTAACCGAAAAAAAATTAGTGTGTGGTACGCTTTTTGGGGTGAAGCGCAATCGAGACCCCGATATCAACGAATTTGCGGCGCATCGGATCACGAGTTTTCATCGACGATGCTCGCCTTGTGTGAAGAGATTTGCGCCACCACTGGCGCGACGATGAACCCTGAAGTTGCGGCGCTGGCAATTGAAGGCATGATCGACGGTCTATGGCAAAACTGCTTGTTGTTGACCGAGCGATTTGATAGAAAAAACTCCATTCGAGCCATTTTTGATCTTGTCGAAGTCATATTTCCTGATGAAAAAGATGTCATTCGATGTTACAAACCCAGCAAGGAGTAAGTCAGCGACCTTGTGTTAGCGGGAAATTTAATAATTGAACCAACCTTACCGGAGGATACAAAATGAAACGCCACGCCCGAATATGTAAGCAGGCCGCAATCGGCACTGCGGCAGCGACACTGGTCGCCGCTTCCTTCACTGCCAGTGCGGCAGGCGTCCTTAACGTCTACAACTGGGCGGAATACATTGGCGAAGAGACAGTCGCCAATTTCGAAAAAGAATTCGATATCAAAGTTACCTACGACAACTACGATTCCGTCGAAACCGCCGATGCCAAGCTCCTGGCGGGTAATTCTGGCTACGACGTGGTGAGTCATTCGGGCAGCGCAATCGGTCGCTTGATACCTGCAGGTAACATTTTGCAAGCACTGGATAAATCCAAACTGCCGAATTGGAAGCATCTGCGCAACGATATTCTGGCTCAGTTGAACACCAACTGGGATCCGGGCAACGCCTTTGTGGTGCCCTACATGTGGGGAACCCACGGTGTTACCTACAACCCGGAACTCGTAAAAGCTACGCACCCGGGAGCCCCGCTGGGTTCTATGGATATGATCTTCAATCCTGAGCATATGAAAGAGCTGTCCAAATGCGGCGTTTCATTTCTGGATTCGCCAACGGACATTATCCCAATGGCGCTGGCACACATGGGGTTGAATACGGCAAGCACCAATAAAAAAGACTATGAAGCTGTCGAAGCGATGCTGTCCGAAATTCGGCCTTACATCAAAACCTTCGATAACTATGCGTATCAACGTATGCCGGAAAAAGAATTTTGCGTATCAGTCACGTGGGGTCCAGATGGCCTTCTCGCCATCTCAGGCGCCGAGGAAGCTGGCGCTGACGTAACGCTGGACTTCTTCGCACCCCCCGGTGAGGGCAAAGCAAACCTGTGGGTCGATGGATGGGTGATTCCCGCAGATGCACCAAACGTCGAGAACGCGCACTTGTTTCTCAACTACATGATGCGCCCTGAAGTCGCCGCCGGCGACTCTAACTTCACCTGGTACGCCAACGCGAATGCGGATGCGTTTGATCTGGTTGATCCAGCGGTCACCGGCAGCACAGCGTCTTACCCGACAGAAGCAATGGTTAACGATATGTACACGCTAGCCGTTGTTCCGCCGAAGACTGAGCGGGTTCGCACTCGCGCGTGGACCAAGTTTAAAACCGGCAACTAGCCAGTTATTGAAAAACTATCTGCGTTGCATATGCTGCGTTAAAAATGGCCTCAAAATGCGCATTTACTCTGTGTAAACTCGGCTTTTTTGATCATTTTTTCCTTGCATCTACTGCTTCGAAAACGTTTTTCAAAAAACTGCTAGATCCTCGTCAATTGGATTGGGTGCTGTCAATTCTGGCAGCACCTACCTTCGACCAACAAAAAGAGGCGACGCCATGAATACCGAAGCCAGCTCTCATGATCGACCATGGCTTGATGCCGACGCAGAACCCTTTATTCGAGTACGCGGCGTCACCAAGCAATTCGGCACTTTCACTGCGGTTGATAACGTCGATCTCGATATTTATAAAGGCGAGCTTTTCTCGCTTCTTGGCGGCAGCGGCTGCGGTAAGACAACGTTGCTTCGAATGTTAGCCGGGTTCGAAACCCCGACATCTGGCTCAATCTCCATTGACGGTTCCGATATGACGGACGTTCCACCCTACGAGCGTCCGGTCAACATGATGTTTCAATCCTACGCACTGTTTCCTCACATGTCGGTCGCTCAAAATATTGCCTACGGCCTGAAACGCGATGGTGTTGAAAAATCAGAAACCGAACAACGCGTTGCTGAAATTCTCGAAATGGTCGAGATGCACGAATTCAGCAAACGAAAACCGAATCAACTATCGGGCGGACAGCGACAACGTGTTGCTCTCGCGCGTGCCCTGGTCAAGCGCCCAAAAGTTTTGTTGCTTGACGAACCGCTAGCAGCGCTTGATAAACGTCTGCGCGAACAAACGCAGTTTGAGTTGATGAATATTCAGGATCAGCTCGGCGTGACGTTTATCGTCGTCACGCACGATCAGGAAGAGGCGATGACACTGTCAACGCGAATCGCGGTGATGGACAGCGGGCGGTTCCAACAAATCGGCACGCCAACAGAAATTTACGAATCGCCGGAAACGCGGATGGTTGCGAATTTTATCGGCTCGATGAATATGTTCGAAGGCCGGGTGGTGGAGGATCGCGCTGACCACTTGAAAGTTGAAGGTATCGAATTATCGCAATCGTTTTTTATCGATCACGGTGTATCGATTAAAGAAGGTAGCAAAGTATGGGTTGCAGTTCGACCGGAAAAAATTCATCTCGACTCGTCTCCGCCCTCTGACACCTCGCAGAACTATTTACGCGGCACCATTGACGACATCGGGTATCTGGGAAAGCTCTCAACGTATCGCGTTCGAACCGAAGACGGCAAAATTGTCGAAGTGACGTCGCCAAATTTGCAACGCATGCGCGGTGACCGTCTGGCGCACGATTGGGAAGAAGAAGTCCACCTTAGCTGGGAATCGGCCAGCGCGGTGGTCTTGACAAAATGAACGACACAGTCGTTAGCAATAAACCGGGAGTGTTATCGACTTTCGCAAATTTTTTGCAATCGCGTTGGAAAACGATTGTCGTTGCGATTCCATTTGTTTGGTTGTTGTTGTTTTTTCTCGCGCCGTTTTTCATAGTACTGAAGATCAGCGTTGCTGAAACGCTGGTCGCCAGCCCGCCGTACGGCCCAATGTGGGAATGGGTTGAGGACACGACGCTTTCAATCACGCTGATCTTCGATAACTACGCCTACCTTTGGGAAGACAGTCTTTACGTCAATTCGTATCTGAACTCGCTTAAGATTTCGATCACATCAACAATTATTTGCCTTCTTATCGGTTACCCGATCGCGTACGGCATTGTGCGTTCCAGCGAGTCTTGGAAGAACATCCTTTTACTGATGATCATCCTGCCATTTTGGACTTCATTTCTTTTGCGGGTGTACTCGTGGATGGGGCTGCTGGCCGATCAGGGCACCATCAACAATATTCTGATTTGGTTCGGAATTATCGATACCCCGACTCGTTTGCTTTACACCGAGTTCGCTGTGTACGTTGGAATTGTGTACTCCTATTTACCGTTTATGATTTTGCCGCTTTACGCGAATATGGAAAAACTCGACGGCGAACTACGAGAGGCAGCAGCTGATCTCGGTGCGAAACCGATAACCACATTTTTTTCCGTAACCTTGCCGTTGACCATCCCCGGCATCATCGCGGGGTCGCTTCTTGTTTTTATTCCCGCGACGGGAGAATTCGTTATCCCGAACTTACTGGGTGGCGGTAACGTGTTGATGATTGGTAACGTTTTGTCGAATGAATTTGGTGGCAATCGAGACTGGCCTGTAGCGTCGGCCGTTGCAGTGGTACTACTCCTGGTGCTCGTTATCCCGATCATGTTGTATCAACGCGTACAGAGCAGGGGAGTGTAGCCATGAAAGCGCAGCGTTCCACTTTTCTGATTAGCATGCTGTGTTTTGGAATGGCATTTTTGTACATTCCGATTTTCTTGCTTATTTTTTATTCGTTTAATTACTCGCGTCTGGTGCCGGTTTGGGGCGGTTTTTCGCTGCGTTGGTACGAAGTGCTGTTCAAAAGTGAAGAGGTGCTTGATGCTGTCTCATTGAGTTTGCAAATCGCAATCGTGAACGCAACGTTTGCAACAATCATTGGGACGCTGGCAGGCCTCGCATTGGTGCGCTTTGGTCGATTCCGCGGGCGCACATTGTTCACCGGTATGATCACCGCGCCCCTGGTGATGCCGGAAGTGATTACCGGTCTTTCCCTGCTTTTGTTATTTATCGCTCTTAACGATGTATTTGGTTGGCCGCAGCGCGGATTTACGACGATTACCATCGCGCACATCACTTTTTCAATGGCCTACGTTGCTGTCATTATTCAGTCCCGATTATCCGGGATGGGAACAACGCTCGAAGAAGCCGCGCAAGATCTCGGCGCGAAACCGTTACGCGTGTTGACCGACGTTACCTTGCCCTTGCTTGCACCCGGCATGTTGGCGGGTTGGTTGCTTGCGTTTACCTTGAGCCTTGATGACCTGATTATCGCAAGTTTCGTTTCAGGGCCCGGTTCCAATACGTTGCCAATGTTGATCTACGGCCGTGTTCGACTGGGGCTGCGACCGGACATCAACGCTCTCGCAACCATCATGATTGTCGTTGTTGCTATCGGGGTTGTCATTGCAGGTTGGCTGTTGATTCGACAACAAAGACAACAGGAACGCGACCAGCAGATGACCGCGGAGAAGTTCTAAGCTCCCGATCACGTCGGATTCGAATTTGCGCTACAATTCCCCGTTTTTCGTGCATGCGTTGTCACTACACTTTACGGGCTCTGATAGATGCGCTGTCCATTTTGTTCCGAACAAGAAACCAAGGTTGTCGATTCGCGTCTCGCGAGCGAAGGTGACCAAATTCGGCGTCGGCGCGAGTGTAATTCCTGTAGCGCCCGGTTTACAACGTATGAGACCGCAGAGTTAAACCTTCCGAATGTTGTAAAGAGCGACGGCACGCGCGAAGTATTTGTCGATCAAAAACTGCGCGCCGGTATGCAACGCTCGCTCGAAAAACGGCCGGTTGATTCCGAATCAGTCGAAGGCGCGATCAACCGAATCAAACATCGGCTTTTCGCAAAAGGGGTACGCGAAATTGCGTCAATCCAGATCGGTGAATATGTCATGGACGAATTACGCAAACTCGATCATGTCGCTTATTTGCGCTTCGCATCGGTTTACCGAAGCTTTGAAGATGTGGAACAGTTCCGCGAGGAAATCGAACACCTCGGAGCAGAACTGACACCGGAAGAAAAGCGCGACCAAATGCCCCTGCTCGACGAAGACTGAGAATGTCGGTTCGTGTTTTCTGCGTTTGATCATTACTGCATGGCGCGAGCGTTAAAGCTTGCTTCGCGCGGTCTTTACACCTGCGACCCCAATCCCCGAGTGGGTTGCGTTTTCGCTAAAAATGAAAAAATTATTGGAGAAGGGTGGCATCAAAAAACCGGGGAGGCACACGCTGAAATTAATGCGTTGTCCAACGCTACCGAATCCGTTTCTGGCGCAACCGCTTACGTGACGCTTGAGCCCTGTTCACATCACGGCAGCACCCCACCGTGTTGCGAAGCGTTGCTTGCTGTAGGGGTCGCTCGCGTTGTGGTGGCGATGCAGGACCCGAATCCCCTAGTGTGCGGAAACGGAATCGCATTTTTAAAGCAAAACGGAATTGACGTGACGAGTGGCTTAATGGCGGATCAGGCTCACACGCTGAATCCGGGTTTTGTGAATCGTATGCGTCACAGCCGCCCCTGGGTGCGTGCAAAAATAGCCAGCAGCCTTGACGGTAAAAGCGCGCTGAACAGTGGTGAGAGCCAATGGATAACCGGTGTCGACGCGCGCAACGACGGACATCGCTGGCGTGCCCGTAGTGCGTGCATCCTGACTGGCAGTGGCACGGTCATGGCGGATAATCCGACACTGACGGCTCGCCCGGCCGACGTTGCAGTTGACGCCATCAAGCAACCGGTTCGGGCAATCGTCGCTGGGGCAAGAGTACTGCCGAGCGACGCGACCGTTTTTAATGATGATGCCGAGACAATCGTTTTTGCGCCTGAGGGATCGAGCGCTGTAGAAAACCTGAAAAGCACGGAGGTCGTGTCGTGTACACAAAGAAACGCAGGTAAAGCCGATTTGCGCGAAGTCCTCGCGACACTCGCCGAGCGCGGCATTAATGAACTGCATGTTGAAGCCGGTGCGACGCTCACCGGAGCTTTGCTTGAGCAGCGGCTTGTCGACGAAGTTTTGCTGTATCAGGCGCCGAGTGCCCTCGGACACGCGGCGCGCGGTATCCTCGACATTCACGAACTTAAACACCTTTCGCAGAAGATCGAGTTTTCTGTCATCGGCACGCGACGTGTCGGACAGGACATGCGGTGGATTCTGCGGCCCACTTACGGATAAAACACCCCATGTCGACAATTTCGGTTGTGCGTAAAAATGGCGAAATTAGTATTGCCGCCGACACACTCACCAGCTTCGGCGATTTGCAACTTCCACCCGAACTTGATCGGCACCCCGACAAAATCCAGAAGCTGGGAGATTCGTATGTGGGTGTTGTGGGCAGCGCGGCGCATACTTTAGTGATCGAAAGTGCGTTCAATCGCGCAGACTTTCACGCCGATTTGTCTAACCGACTGTCGATATTCGAAACGTTTGTGAAACTTCACGCGCTGTTGAAGGACCATTACTATCTGAACCCTAAAGACGACGAGGAAGACCCGTACGAATCAACGCGGATCGATTGCGTGATTGCAAACCCAAACGGCATATTTGCCGTATACGGTTTACGCGAGGTCTACGAATACGAAAAGTATTGGTCGATTGGGTCCGGTAGCGACTACGCACTGGGCGCGATGCACGCGCTGTATGATAGTGATGATGCAAGCGCTGAAAAAATCGCCTGTACAAGCGTGGAGGCGGGCGCGGCATTCAGTAATTCGACGGCGTTGCCCTTTACCGTTAAAACAATTAACGAACGAAGCTGATCGTATGTTCACTGGCATTATTCAAACCGTAGGAAAGGTGGTTTCGGCCACGCAAACGGGTCAGGATCAGCAGCTCTGTATCGATCTTGGCGGTCTTGATGTAGCCGACGTTGTCGTCGGAGATAGTATTGCAGTGAACGGTGTGTGCCTGACCGCCGTGGCATTTCAGGATAACGCATTCGTCGCGGACGTCTCTGTCGAAACGTTAATTTTAACGACGATCGGCGCGCTTAAACCCAACTCGCGTGTCAACCTGGAACTTGCGCTCACGCCAAGTTCGCGGCTTGGTGGTCATCTGGTTAGCGGCCATGTAGACGGGCGTGGCGAACTCATTAAACGTTACTCGGACGCCCGGTCAGAACGATATGAATTTCGCGCGCCAAATGTGTTGCAAAAGTACATCGCCGCCAAGGGCTCCATTTGCATCGAAGGCGTGAGTCTGACGGTTAATACGGTTGTAGACGACACCTTTAGCGTTAATATTGTCCCGCACACGCAGGACGTGACCACGCTGGGTGAGTTGCAGCAGGGCTCGATTGTCAATTTGGAAATTGATGTTGTAGCGCGCTACATTGAAAGGTTACTCACGGCGGGGGAAACCGCAGGCAGTTCGCAGGGTGTGACAACTGAACTGCTGCGCGACGCCGGGTTTTTGGGCGCTGGCGATCACTGAGTAATCGGCGTAAGCTTGCGCGCTCCTCGAACGCAACATGACATCGTGAACACAACCCAGGAACTGATCGGCGACATCAAAGAGGGCAAAATGGTCATTCTGATGGATGACGAAGATCGCGAAAACGAAGGCGATCTGATTATGGCGGCCTCCTGCACGCGCGCTGACGATATTAATTTTATGGCCAGCTATGGTAGAGGTCTTA
This sequence comes from Pseudomonadota bacterium, assembly GCA_039029275.1. Classification (GTDB taxonomy): domain Bacteria; phylum Pseudomonadota; class Gammaproteobacteria; order JBCCGL01; family JBCCGL01; genus JBCCGL01. Next base: position 89,924 of record JBCCGL010000007.1, read on the forward strand.
TCTGCCTGACGCTGACCCGCGAACGCTGCCAGCAACTGCGACTGCCGCTGATGGTGAATCAAAGTCAGGCCGCGCACGGAACAAACTTCACCGTTTCCATTGAAGCAGCAGAAGGTGTCACAACCGGAATTTCTGCCGCAGATCGCGCCAAGACGATTCAAAACGCTGTCGCCGCTGACGCCCGCCCGGAAGATTTGGTTCAACCCGGCCACATATTCCCGCTGATGGCTGATGCCGGGGGCGTACTCAACCGCGCGGGGCATACCGAGGCGGGGTGTGATTTAGCGAGACTGGCCGGATACGAACCTGCAGCGACGATTGTCGAGATACTTAATGCTGACGGCACCATGGCACGTCGGGATGATTTGATCGCGTTCGCAGAAGAGCACAATCTCAAGATTGGCACGATTGAGGAACTGATTCGCTACCGAATCCAGAACGAAAGCACGGTCGAGCGGGTAGCATCGACTGAGTTTCCCACAAAACTTGGTGAGTTTACGTTGTACGCGTATCAGGACACACTCGATAACGCAGTGCACTTTGCGATGGTCAAAGGCGACATCGATCCTGACATACCAATCCCTGTTCGCGTGCATGTGGAGGATATTCTGGTCGATACTCTTGGGGCGTCTTACGGGGGCGGCTGGCCGATGTGGGATGCGATGGAGAAACTAGTCGATCTCGGCAACGGAGTGCTGGTGATACTGCGCAAGCCCGAGGACGCCGGTGAACTGGTGCGAAGCATCGAGCACTACCGTGCCAATCGAGGCAAGCCACAATCTGTCAGTAAAGACGCAGAAGATACCAATAGCCCAACGGACCAGAGAACGTACGGCATGGGTGCGCAAATACTGGCCGATCTAGGCGTGCGGAAGATGTCGTTGCTCAGTGCGCCAAAGATTTTTCACGGGCTGGCGGGCTTCGATCTCGAGATCGTAGATTACATTACAGATTAATTTTATAATCTAAGCTACTAATTTATATAGAGTTTAAAAAATGGCTGAGCCAAAGATCATTGAAGGACAATTGCACGTAAATAGTGCAAAGTTTGCGATAGTCGTTGGGCGCTTCAATAGCTTTATCGGCGAGCCGTTGCTGAGCGGCGCAAAAGACACATTCAAACGCAGCGGTATCCCGCTGAAAAACCTGACCGTTGTGTACGTGCCTGGTGCCTACGAGATGCCACTCGCTGCGCACAAGCTTGCGCAAAGCGGTAACTATGACGCGATCGTCGCACTCGGTGCTGTGATTCGCGGTTCCACGCCACATTTCGATCACGTTGCGGGTGAATGCAGCAAGGGTCTTGGACAAGTGGCCCTGGCACACACCTTGCCGGTGATTTTTGGTGTGCTGACCACAGACACAATCGAACAGGCGATTGAGCGCGCCGGCACCAAAGCGGGGAACAAGGGCAGCGAAGCAGCGCAAACGGCCATCGAGATGGTCAGCTTGATGCGCGCGCTTTGATCAGTACGGGTGCTATTGGAATTCTCGATTACCGATGAGCTCACAGTCACAGCGTAACTTCTCTAGACGCATGGCGCGAAAAAAAGCGTTACAGGCGCTCTATCAGTGGGATCTTACCAATCAAGAAATGACCGACATACTTGCCCAATTTAATCGGTTTCAAGATATGTCAAAGGTCGACAACGACTATTTTGTCAAAATTTTGCGCACCGTTTCCAGTAAACAATCTGAGATTGACGCGGCCATCTCACCACACTTACCACGAACGATAGACGACCTTGATCCGATCGAGCGTAGCGCACTGCGCCTTTGCTGTTTTGAGCTCATGGAATCAGTAGAAGTGCCTTATAAAGTCGTGATTAACGAAGCACTCGAGTTGACCAAGGAGTTTGGCGCTGAGCAGGGGCACAAGTTTGTAAATGGCGTCGCCGATAAAATCGCGCAGCAAATCCGCAATCACGAAATAAACCGATCATCAACCGGATAATTCAAGCCGCACGTGGCGGATAAGCGCTTAACCCTTCGCGACTTGTTCGCTCACCCCCTGCATATCCCGGCACTCGGATTTGGAGCCGGTTTGTCGCCGATTGCGCCTGGCACCTTTGGCACCCTGATCGCCGTACCAATATGCTCAGCGTGCGCCTATTTTCTGGGGGAATATTTTGTGCTGGCAGTTGTTATGGGTTTTTTTGCGGGAGTTTCCATTTGCGGGAAAACCGCGCGCAATCTGGACTGCCACGATCATGGGGGGATCGTCTGGGACGAGATCATCGGTTTTGCGGTGACGATACTTTGGTTGCCCCTAACGTGGACTTGGATGCTGGCGGCATTTCTGCTTTTTCGATTTTTCGATATCGTGAAACCTTGGCCAATCGGGTGGTTGGACAAACGCATTCACGGCGGTTTGGGAATCATGCTGGACGATGTGATTGCAGGCGCGATGGCCTGCGCTATTTTGCACGCATCGGCGCAGCTGCTTTAAATTCAGGGCACCGAAAAACCGAATACGCCCAACATTGATACCAAACGAATCAGCGGCAATCCCATAAGTGCACTCGGATCATCGCTGCCGACAGATTGGAATAGGGCGATACCGAGACCTTCGGACTTGAAACTGCCTGCACAATCGATCGGATTTTCGGCGTCGATGTAACGATTGATAGTATCTCCGTTTAATGTTCGAAATTGAACCTGCGTTGTCACCTTGTCAACCTGCGTTTGCGAGGTTGCTGTGTCGTGGACGCAAACTCCGCTGTAGAACATCATTGAGCGCCCAGATGCGGATGAAAGCTGTGCAACGGCGTTGGCCCGGTCGCCGGGCTTACCAATAATTCGTCCGTCGCGCTCTGCGACCTGGTCTCCCCCGATTATTAAGGCGTTGGGGTGATCTTTAGCGACGCTCTGTGCTTTTGCTGTCGACAGGCGTTGTACCAGCTGACTTGCCGATTCGCGCTCATTTGGAGTTTCGTCGCAAACAGGACTCGCAGTTTCAAAGGACACGCCGAGTTGTCGCAGCTGTTGTGCGCGGTAGGGCGAAGTCGATGCGAGTACGAGCTTTTTCATAGTTTTTCACCGGGTAATCCCGACGATTAGTATACGGCATTCACATTGACTCAACGTAGATAGCACAAGTAAAATCCGCCGGTTATGTCGAGCGGTTTGCAAGTTGATCTCAATATCCGCAGGCTATGTGCGGGTAAGGCAGAATTGTCGGGCACGCTAAAGTTAGTGCATTTCAAGCGTTTAGCTGAATTTATCAGCGCGGGGAATGGCAATTTGGTCGACGTGCGACTTGATTTTCGCGCCGATGTCTACCCTAAAGGGTTAGGTGTTAACGGGCTGATTCGCGGAATGTTGCCACTTGAGTGTCTCCGCTGCGGCGAGACGTTAGAGTTCCAGCTTGATAGTGCGTTTCGATTCGCGTTTATCGAAAACGAACATGAGGAAGAGGGGGTCACACAGGACCGCGATGCCATCATCCTCCCGGAGAATGGGATGATGAAAAGCATCGACCTGCTCGAAGATGAGTTGATTCTGCAAATTCCAATGTCTCCAAGGCACAAGGAAGGGGAAACTTGCAATGCGCGGGAATGGCTTGAGGCTGATCCCGCAAACGAAACACATGCGCACGCTGAAAAAGAAAATCCTTTCGCCGTGCTGAAAAATTTGAATTAGTAATCTGGATTAAGTAACTGGAGTGGTAAAACCATGGCAGTCCAACAACGACGCAAAACACCTTCACGACGCGGTATGCGTCGATCCCACGACAAGCTCAGCGCGAGCGCATTGTCGATTGATTCTACCAGCGGCGAAACCCACCTTCGACATCACGTCACCGAAGATGGTTTTTACAAAGGTCGTAAAGTTATTCGCAGCGTCGACGACGATACAGAAGAGTAGAGTCGACGTTCTGCCGCGGCAAAACAATACAAAACTGGCCGCGCACACATGAGCACTGATCGGATTACGATAGCTCTCGATGTTATGAGCGGCGATGAGGGTGTCGATGCGGTCGTGCCCGCTGCTATTGAGACGCTCGACAAGCACAATAATGTCGATCTGATTTTGGTTGGCGATGCTGACGCGATTGACGCCAAACTCGCCGATCACAAATCCGACGGGCGCATCGAAGTGCGCCACGCAAGCGAAGTTGTCACCATGGACGATCCGCCCGCATTAGCGCTGCGCGGTAAACGCGACTCGTCCATGCGCCAGGCGATTAACACGGTGAAGGAGGGTGCCGCACAAGCGTGCGTGAGCGCTGGTAACACCGGCGCGCTTATGGCAACCGCGCGTTATGTGTTAAAAACATTACCTGGGATTGACCGACCTGCGATCAGCACTGCGATACCAACTGTGTCCGGGCATACACACATGCTGGATCTGGGCGCGAATATCGATAGTAGCGCCGATCATCTGTTTCAGTTCGCGGTGATGGGCTCCGTATTGGTTAATGCGGTCGACAATCTCGATGAACCGCGCGTTGCATTACTCAACATTGGTGAGGAGGCGATCAAGGGTAACGATCAGGTCAAGGAAGCCAGCCGAATGCTCAAGGAAAGTGAGCTAAACTACGTTGGGTATATCGAAGGTGATGGGATTTACAGCGGCAGTGCAGATGTAGTGGTATGCGACGGTTTCGTTGGCAACATTTCTCTCAAGACCAGTGAAGGCGTGGCAAAAATGATCGCGCATTTTATGCGTGAAGAATTTAAGCGCGGTTTACTCAACAAACTTTCAGGTGTGATAGCGTTGCCTGTTATCAACGCTTTCAAAAAACGCATCGATCCGCGTCGCTACAACGGCGCAAGCTTACTGGGATTGCAGGGAATTGTGATAAAAAGTCACGGCAGCGCAGACAGTTTTTCGTTTCAACGCGCAATTGAAATCGCGATACTCGAAGTCACAAAAAATATCCCTAATCAAATCGACAGTCAACTCGAACGCCACTTGGTTAGTAGCTAGCAATGTACTCAAAAATAATCGGCACCGGTAGCTATTTACCTGAAAAGATACTGCACAACTCCGACCTCGAAAAAATGGTCGACACATCCGATGAATGGATAACAAATCGTACTGGGATCAAAAAACGCCATGTCGCGGCGGACGGTGAATTTACACTCGACCTCGCCGAGTACGCGTCGCGTGCCGCAATCGAAGCCGCAGGCGTAAGCGCCAACGATATCGATGTCATCGTCGTTGCCACCACGACTGCCGATAAAGTGTTTCCAAGTACCGCATGCCTACTGCAAGATCGGCTGGGTACACACGGAGGACCTGCGTTTGATCTTCAGGCAGTCTGCGCGGGTTTCGTCTATGCCCTCGATGTGGCAGATAAATTCATCAAGACCGGAGCAGCGACACGCGTATTGGTTGTGGGAGCGGAGACGTTTTCTCGGATTATTGATTGGACAGATCGAGACACCTGTGTGTTATTTGGTGATGGTGCGGGTGCGGTGATTCTTGAGTCGAATGACGAGCCGGGAATCTACTCTACCCACCTGCATGCGGACGGTCGCTTCTCAGATCTTCTGCACGTACCTAAAGGTGTATCGCAAGGATACTCACTCGAAAGTGAAGGCGCTTTCGTGAAAATGGAAGGTAACAAGGTATTTAAATTTGCGGTAAAAGCGCTGGGAGACATTGTTGATGAAACGCTTTCGGCTAACAATATGCAAAAAAGCGACGTTGACTGGCTAGTGCCGCATCAGGCTAATATTCGAATCATTCAGGCGACTGCTAAAAAACTTGAAATGTCGATGGATCAGGTTGTGGTTACGGTCGCCGATCACGGCAACACGTCTGCCGCATCGATACCACTAGCATTGGACCACGCTGTGCGTGCGCACCGTATCAAGCGCGGTGACACACTCCTGCTGGAAGGTATTGGCGGTGGATTTGCTTGGGGTTCTGCGCTTCTTCGATACTAGATCACATTCCTCCTCACAACTTTTTCTTGAAGCCGTTCTGATAGCAAGGCTATTAGAAAACAAGAATAATAATTTACCGCAAACAATCTTTGTTAAGGTGCAACATGACTTCATCTAACTCGCGTACAGGCGGACGACTTTTAGTCGATTGCCTGATTGCACTTGGCGCAAAACACTCGTTTGGCGTGCCGGGAGAAAGTTATCTAGCCGTTCTTGATGCGTTACACGATACCAAAGGACAGCTCGACTTCACATTGTGTCGTAACGAAGGTGGAGCGGCCTTTATGGCAGAGGCCTACGGCAAGCTGTCTGGGGCACCTGGCATTTGTTTCGTTACTCGCGGTCCTGGGGCGACCAATGCATCGATTGGTGTCCACACTGCAATGCAAAATTCTTCACCTATGTTACTTTTTGTTGGTCAAGTCGGTACCGACATGAAAGAAAGGGAAGCGTTTCAGGAAATCGATTACCGGGCGTATTTTGGCAAGGTTGCAAAATGGGTTACCGAAATTGAATCGGTTGATCGGATCCCGGAACTCGTAGCGCGTGCCTGGTCTACCGCGCTTTCAGGCAGACGGGGGCCGGTGGTTGTAGCGCTTCCAGAAAACGTGCTTACAGAATTTAGCTCCGAGCGACCATGTCGAGCAGCCAGCATCCCTGAGCCCGCGCCCGACAGCGATTCAATCCAGCGAATACGGCGATCTCTTCAAAATGCCGAGCGTCCTTTAATCCTATTGGGTGGAAGCGGCTGGAACGACAAGGGAAGGGCGGCCATGCAGTCATTTGCAGAGCGAAATGGTATTCCTGTCGTCGCGGCGTTTCGTTTTCAGGACGTGTTTGATAACACAAGCAAGTGCTACGCAGGAGAAGCCGGTGTTGGTATGTGGCCATACGTAAAGTCACTTGTCAGCAACGCCGATGTCATTGTCGCTGTCGGCGTGAGGTTTGGAGAGATGACAACCGATGCGTATTCGCTACTCGAAATTCCGCACGTAAAGCCAGTACTTATCCATACGCATGCATCGGACTGGGAACTTGGCAAAATCTACGCGCCTGACGTTGCTGTTCATTCCGGACCAAATCAAATGTCAGAAGTACTGAATGAAATCAGTATTGATACTAGACCGGGCTGGTTGAAATGGTTAAGCGATGCCCGCGAACAATATGAAAGTAGTTTCACGACGCCCGGCGAGCAACCGGGGAGCGTCAACATGATTGAGGTTAGCAGAATGCTGCGAAACCTATTGCCAGATGATGTTATCGTGACCAACGGCGCTGGCAACTTCACCGTATGGCCTAATAAATTTCTATGTTACAGCAAGCAGCGACGCTTGTTAGCTCCGCAAAGTGGCGCGATGGGTTACGGATTGCCGGCGGCAATTGCTGCCAAAGTGTTTGCGCCGCAACGGACGGTCGTGTGTTTTGCTGGCGACGGTGATTTTCAGATGAATTGTCAGGAACTGGGCAGTGCGATGCAGGCAAACGCGCAACCCATCGTTTTGCTGATCAATAACAATAGCTATGGCACGATAAGAATGCATCAGGAACGACATTATCCCGCCCGTGTTTCAGCAACCGATATTCAAAACCCTGATTTTGTTTCCTTAGCGCGAAGCTATGGCTTTCACGCGGAGACGGTTAATAAAACCGAGGATTTTGCGTCTGCTTTCGAGCGCGCTCAGAACTCAAAATCAGGCGCAGTAATTGAGATCAATGTGTCAGTTGAAGCGATTACGCCACGGCAAACGTTGACCCAAATTCGAGAATCTTCGTCCTAAGCCGGATTTGATCACCTTAGCCGGTGGTCTTTATTCTGGCCGATAGAGCTTCAATTCCACCTTGATCGACCACTGTTTAAGTTGTTGTTAACTGCGCATAATGTATATTATGTTAAATATAGTAATTCCCAACTTATAAAGAAATCTCCGATGCGCCTGAACCGCTAGAGCTCCCTTCTTGATCGAACTTGGTCGTGTAGCCACAATTCAGAAAGATCGATTGGTGTTGTTGTCGGGCGAGTACGATGACGATCAGACCTTAAAATCAGTTGGTTTCAGTTTGTGTGCTTGTAGAGAAAAAACAAAATCGAAATTATAAAAAAGCCGTCTTGAATTAAGACGGCTTTTTTCAACACGTTATTCGTAGTTTATGTCGCTCGGATAGCGAATCCAACTACTTGAGGGATTTCAGATACTTTGCGAATTCTTGTTTGAGTTCCGGATGTTCAAGTGCGAATTCCACCTGTGCCTGCAGGTAACCCAGCTTACTGCCGCAATCGAAACGTTTGCCTTCAAATTTGTACGCCAGAACGCGTTCCTCTGCGAGTAGTTTCGCGATAGCGTCCGTAAGCTGAATCTCGCCACCTGCTCCGCGCCCGGTGTTCTCAAGCAATTCAAAAATTCGAGGCGTGAGTAAATAACGACCGACCACAGCCAGATTACTCGGCGCGTCCTCGACCTTTGGCTTTTCTACAATCCCTTTTACTTCAAGGACATTGCTGCCGTCGTCCTTGCCGTCTACAACACCGTAGGAACTGACCTCCTCTTTAGGCACGACCTCGGTTCCCAGTACAGCGCATTTTTGGAAGTTGTACACATCAACCATCTGTTTAAGAACGGGAACCGCGCTGAAATTAATCAGATCGTCAGCCAAAATTACAGCGAATGGTTCATCGCCAACAATCGGCTTCGCGCACAACACGGCGTGTCCAAGACCAAGCGCCTCGGCTTGTCGAATGAATACGCAGTCCACGTGTGAAGGCAAAATATTGCGTACCATTTTTAGCATGGCAGTTTTGCCTTTTCCTTGAAGTTCAGACTCCAACTCGTAAGCTTTATCGAAGTGATCTTCGATAGAGCGTTTGCTGCGTCCTGTCACAAAAATCAGAGTATCGACTCCTGCAGCAACGGCTTCCTCGGCGGCGTATTGAATCAGCGGCTTATCTACCACCGGCAGCATTTCTTTGGGACTGGCTTTTGTCGCGGGTAAAAACCGCGTACCCAATCCTGCTACCGGAAATATGACCTTTTTCACTGCGCCCATGTTGTCTCCTGAGACTGTATTTGCATATCGATGAAACGATTCATCATTATGGTATCGACCATGCCTGCAGTATAATTAACAGTTTTATTTAAGCTTTGATTTCATTCACGAAATTCACCTGCACTTCGAGGAACTAATGACATTTGTGGTGACCGAAAACTGCATCCGGTGCAAATACACAGATTGTGTAGAAGTGTGCCCGGTTGACTGTTTTCATGAGGGACCGAATTTTCTCGTAATTGACCCAGATGAGTGTATCGACTGCTCGTTGTGCGAGCCAGAGTGCCCGGCAAATGCCATTTACGCCGAAGAAGACCTACCCGAAAACATGATCAATTTCATTGAGATCAACGCAGAACTGGCGGAGAAGTGGCCGGTGATTACTGAGATGCTGCCACCGTCAGAAGAAGCCGAAGAGTGGGACGGCGTCGAAGGCAAATTGCAATATTTGGATAGAGGCGACTAACCGCCCTGCTTCACTAATCGCCGTTATTTTAGAGCGGTGAGTTTCCCTTCATTATCGTGAATATAAAGTACGCCGTTATCGACAACAGGGCTGGCGAATAATTGCACACCTAGCTCTTTTTTCCAGAGTTGTTCTCCAGATTCCAATGACAGGGCATAGATGCTGCCGTCGTTACTGGAGATATAAGCAATGCGCTCGGTGAGAAACGGTGAGGCGAAAATTGCGCCATACGTTTTGAATTCCCATGTTTTGCGCCCCCCTGCCCGACTCACTAAATACACGTAACCATCTGTGCTTCCAAATACGACCTGGTTGGAAAATATCGCTGGCGTAGAACTGATCTTGTTACCTGTGCGGAACCGCCAAAGTTCCCGCCCGGTCGCACCGTGGAGCGCACGCATAAATCGATCGTCTGAGCCGATGAGCACTGTATTTTTTTCGATTGCTGGGGATGAGTAGATTGGCTTTTTGGTGCCGAAACGCCATACCATTTGTCCTGTAAGTACATCGACAGCGTAGACAAATCCGTCATCTGCACCGAAGTACACATTTCCCCCATCCACAGCAGGTGACGAGTAAATAGCACCGGTGGATCCGAACCGCCACTGCAGTTCGCCTGTCGTCGCATTAAACGCATACATATGCTTATCGAGGCTACCGATAAATACACTGCTGCCAAAAACAGTTGGTGAGCCGTAAACTTGACTGCCGGTTTTGTAGCGCCATAACAGGGTGCCGTCATCGGCGTTCAATGCGTAGATGTGTCGGTCCCAGCTCCCAAAGTAGAGAACGCCTTTAAACACCGCGGGGGATGATTCGATTTTTCCCTCGGCTTTGTAGGTCCATAAGCGTTTCCCGCTGGTCGCATCAAAAGCGTACATGTTGCCGTCGTTGCTACCAACGTAAAGCCGACCGCTTATCACAACGGGCGTGGAAAAGCCTGCGCCGCCGGACTGAAAAGACCATATTTCAGTCGCGCCATCAACGATATCTTTTGTCGCGTGAAATCCCGTATTGCGGGAATCACTCATAAACATGGCGTGCTCGCGTTTGGCAGCACCACACGCTGCCAATGCAGCACTCAAAACGACTAACACAATGGGTTTAACAAAAGATTGGTTCACGCTGTTTCCTTTTCTGCCACACTCAATCAGGCAATTAATAACGAATACGTTAACTGATTATAGTGGCACATTATTGCTGTAAATCTCGGGTGAGAGATTTTCAAATTTAGTGTATTGCCCGAGAAACGCTAACCTAACAGTCCCAATCGGGCCGTTACGTTGCTTGCGAACAAGCACTTCGGCGGTGCCTTTGTCCGGGCTTTCCTCGTCGTAGACCTCGTCGCGATAGATGAAGGTAATCACATCCGCGTCCTGTTCTATCGCACCTGATTCACGTAGATCTGACATGATCGGTCGCTTGTCTGTGCGTTGCTCAAGGCTGCGGTTAAGCTGCGAGAGCGCAACGATTGGAACATTGAGTTCTTTTGCCAGCGCTTTCAGCGAGCGCGAAATCTCAGAGATTTCGGTCGCTCGGTTTTCGCCACTGCCAGTGACCTGCATCAGCTGCAAATAATCAATCACAATCAAAGCGATACCGTGCTCGCGTTTGAGTCGGCGCGCGCGCGCGCGCAGTTCGGTCGGAGTTAGCGCAGGAGTATCATCAATAAACAGATTTTTTCGCTGAACCAAAAGGCTCACTGCGCTATTGATGCGGGTCCAGTCCGGATCGCCCATTTGACCTGTGCGAAGTTTCTGCAATTCGACGCGACCCAGGGATGCCAGCATGCGCATAGCGAGTTGTTCGCCAGGCATTTCCATGCTGAAAATCGCGACAGCCTTGTCCTGATTCATCGCAGTATGCTCGGCGATGTTCATCGCGAACGTGGTCTTACCCATCGACGGGCGACCGGCAACAATGATGAGATCCGACGGTTGAAGGCCCGAAGTGAGCTCATCGAGGTCTTCGTATCCGGTTGGCAGACCAGTGATCGATGCTCCGCTTTCAAAGATATGATGGATTCGCTCGACGGCTGCGCCGAGCACCGTGCTGATATTGGCAAACCCCTGTCGGACACGGCTGTTTTCATCGGCGATGCTGAAGACCTGGCTCTCGGCCTGGTCCAGCAGTACTTTGCTGTCTCGACCTTCCGGAAAATAGGCAGAGTTGGCAATGTCGGTGCCGGTTTCGATCAGCTTACGTAACACCGATCGTTCGCGCACGATTTCGGCGTAAGCAACGATATTCGCTGCGCTGGGTGTCTCTTGTGCGAGCGCGGCCAGATAGGCCACGCCGCCTGCATCGTCGAGCAAGCCGGCGTGGTCAAGCCACTCGCTTACGGTGACGACGTCGCGCGGCTGCTGCGCATCGACGAGGGCGCCGAGCGCGCGGAAGATCAGCTGATGATCGCGGCGGTAAAAGTTGTGCTCAGAGACGCGGTCGGCGATCTCATCCCAGGCGCGACCGCTAAGCATCAAGCCGCCAAGGACGGCTTGTTCAGCTTCAACCGAGTGCGGCGGAATCTTGGCCTTTTGAACAGCGCCGTCCGCCATTCCGATATTGTTGGCCAATTCGACCATTCGATCCGCCGTACCCAGAGAAGAAAATGATTCTCAAGTGTAAACGAATTTTCGTGCGCCCGGTTTATTGATCAGACGAAAATTCGACTATCAGGCTCTCGCTCTACTCTTCTTCGGCTTCGACCAGAACGGTGATCTGCGTGTTGACGTCGCTGTGCAGGTGTATGTCGATGGTGTGCTCACCGACAATGCGCAGCGGGCCTTCGGGCAGGCGTACTTCGCGTTTAGCGAGCTCGGTACCAGCGGCGACAACTGCGTCGGCAATGGCGTCGGTGCCAATTGAGCCGAACAGCTTACCCTCGGTGCCCGCTTTGGCTTTTACCGTTACCGTCATACTTTCCAGTTGAGCCGCTCTGCCCTGGGCCGCGGTCAAACGATCAGCAGACGCTTTTTCAAGTTCGGCCCGACGGGTCTCGAACTGTTGAATATTTTCCGCCGTTGCCATCGTTGCGTAGCCGCCGGGCAACAGATAGTTACGCGCATAGCCCGGTTTCACATCAACCAGTTCGCCCAGCGCCCCGAGATTTTCCACTTTGTCTAATAAGATTACTTGCATGTCTTTACCCTACTTTTGTGTTGGGATCGCTTCAGATATCGTCTGATGCGCTCCGTGCAGACAAACGTCTGCGTAAATCAATCCACGTATCGGCCAAACCCAGCGTCGCAAGCGTGAACACCACTTGCGGTACCATGACATTCAGCACATACATCACAACTAACCATCCAACCCCCAGCTCGCGTTGCTTCACGATGGCGTGAACCACTGCGATACCCTGAAACCAGAATACAAGCAACAACACGACCATCACACCGGTTAAAAACTGTGAGTCAATAACAAAACTCAAGCCGGCAATTGCCAACAATCCCAGCGCCACAATCTTGTGCATGCGCAGTTGGTGAAACTCTGCCTGAAATCCGTTCGGATTGAACAGCGCGGCCTGCCAATATCGTGCTAGCAGCAGGCTGACAATCGCACTGAACACCAGACTCGCCGCCATCGCTGCCGACATCATTTCAGCGAGTTCGCTCAAAAACGTCGAGTAATCAGTTTCGCTGATCTGAAACTGTGCGGTCCAGACCTCTGCCGGCATTGCCACTTTCAAGGTCTCCAGCCAGATAGCCGCAGGATCGTCGAATACAATATAAATCCCGAGCAGGCCAAAAACGCCAAACACCCCCGAGACAAGGAGTCCAAGATCGAGCCGAATTGTGGATCGCAGGACACTCGCAGCGACCAGACTCGGGAGCCAGAATGACAATACCAGGACCAAGTGCGCCTGAACCGAGCTAAAGACAAAAATCATTAGCCCGCCCAGCGCGACAGTTGCCAGCGCCGCCGCCTGTGTTCCTGCCGGTGTTCCCTTGCGTAAGGTGACAACTGAAAGCAGTGCCCCGCTGAGCAGAACCAGCGGCGGAACGATCAATCCCAGCGCAAGAAATCCTGACACCAGTGCAGCTGCCTGCGGTGTTCCGGCAAGCGCGTAACGAGCTAACCCGACCATATCGCCTGGATCTTGATTGTTATGCCAACAATCGTTTTGTCTATTGGAATCTAGTTGTGATGCTGATCCGTGTACGGTAACAGAGCCAGGTAGCGCGCGCGTTTAATCGCGGTAGAAAGCTGGCGCTGATATTTCGCTTTGGTTCCAGTAATACGACTCGGTACGATTTTGCCTGTCTCGGTAATGAAGGCCTTCAAAATCTCGAGGTCTTTGTAATCGATCTCGGTAATGCCTTCGGCGGTGAAACGGCAATACTTTCTGCGTCGAAAATGTCGTGACATGGTACTCTCCTCTTATTCTGCAGCTGCGGCGGGCGCGTCTTCTGCGGGAGCCGCGCTTTCGGCCGGTGCTTGGTCGGCGGAATCGTTGGCCGCGCGCGCGGGCTTGTCCTCATCTTTTTTGACCAGCGATGAAGCCTCGGTGATCGCTTTGTTGCGCGACATCACCATGTTTCGGATCACCGCATCGTTGAAGCGGAATGCGCTGGTGAGTTCTTCAAGCGCGTCTTTTCCGCACTCGATATTCAGGCAAACGTAATGCGCTTTTACAACTTTGTTTATTGGATAAGCGAGTTGACGGCGACCCCAGTCTTCCTGCCGATGCACGGTACCGCCGGAGTTTTCGATGATTGCACGGTAGCGGTCGACCATAGCGGGGACCTGTTCACTCTGGTCAGGGTGGACCAGAAACACGACTTCGTAGTGTCTCATTAAGACTCCTTACGGGTTCAGCCTGCTGCATCACAGCGAGGCAAGGAGGAACAAATTGTAGTCGCCTGCGGCGAGCAGGCTGGGCGCGGATTTTAGCCAAGTGCGCTACAGCAATCAAGCGCTCCGCACGCGCCGCTGCCGGGCCGCCTCGTACAGGCAGATGCCGCACGCGACAGAGACATTGAAGCTGCCAATCTCGCCACTCATGGGTATCGAGAATAGATAATCGCAGGCTTTGCGGGTCAGTTGTCGCAAGCCTTTGGCTTCTGCACCCATCACCACAGCGATCGACCGATCGAAATCGACCTCATCGACTGGCATATCTGCTTCGCCGGCCGCCCCCGCTATCCAAACACCTAGTTCCTGAAGCGATTGCAGTGTTCGTACGAGGTTAGTCACGCGCACAAAAGGAACAGTCTCTGCGGCTCCGCAAGCAACCTTTCGAACCGTGGGCGTGAGATCACAGGATTTGTCTTTAGGTACCACGACGACGTCAACACCTATTGCTTCTGCCGAACGCAGACACGCACCCAGATTATGTGGGTCCTGCACGCCGTCCAGAACCAACACTAGCGCACGATCCTCACTTTGTCGGATAAGCGCTGGTAGATCGCTTTCTTTGTAACTTTGCTCGGTCTGCGTGACATGCAACACCACACCCTGATGGTTGCCACCCGCAACCAGTTCGTCCAACTCATCGCGAGCACGTTGTTGCACATTCAAGCCGATTGCGCGCGCGGCTGTTTCGATATCACCGACGCGGGCCGAAGCACCTGCCAATACAAGCAGCTTTTGACATCGCTCGGGTTGGCTTTTTAGCGCAGCGCGCACCGCGTGCTTGCCAAAAATCGTTTGCGTTATCACCGCAGTTTTCTCGGCTTACGCTTTCGTTTTACATGCTGGAAGTTTTTCTTGTTAACTTCTCCCACGAGTTGTAAATCGATTTTGCGTTCATCTATCGCGACATTCAGCACCTCAACCTGAAACTTGTCACCGGGACTAAATTGCCGCCCGTGTTGTTCGCCGGTCAGCGTCTGTGCGACCGAGTCGTGATGGTAGTAATCCTTAGGGAGTGATGTAATGTGAACCAATCCTTCTACAAAAATACCATCCAACTCTGCAAACACGCCGAATGATGTGACTGTGGTCGCGACGGCAGAAAAAACATCGCCAACGCGTGATTGCATGTATTCGCACTTAAGCCACAGATCCACGTCGCGGGTGGCTTCATCTGCTCGACGCTCGCACTGCGAACAATGTTGTCCGAGGCGCTCCATTGTTTTTTTGTCGTACGTGTATCCCGACCCTTTCTTTTTCCGCAGCAAATATCGAATCGCACGATGTACGAGTAAATCCGGATAGCGGCGAATCGGCGATGTGAAGTGTGCGTATTGCGTTAGGGCCAGCCCGAAGTGCCCTTCGCATCCTTGCGAATAAACCGCCTGACTCAGTGATCGCAAAACTGCATTCTGAATGACGTGAAAGTCAGGGCGATCCGAACATCGCTGGAGGAGACGGTCGTATTCGCGTGGTGCAGGCTCATCGCCACCCGCGAGACGCAGCCCTCGCAGCATCAAAAACGCTCGCAGATCTTCGAGTTTGGTTGTACTTGGCGGGGCATGGTTGCGGTAAAGAGCCGGGATGCCGTGGCGATCCAGAAACCGCGCGGCGGCGACGTTCGCCAGAATCATGCATTCTTCGATTAGTTTGTGGGCATCGTGACGCACTACCGGTTCGATCCGCGCAATCTTTTGTTTGTTGTTAAACACGATACGCGTTTCGGTGGTGTCGAAGTCGATGGCTCCGCGCCCGTCACGCTTTTTTCTCAATACTTTGTACAAGCGATGCAATTCGGCCAGGTTGCCAAGAACGTCATCGCTGAGGTCGCCCGTTGACTGGCCGTCAATGATTCTTCCGACCTCGGTGTACGTCAGTCGCGCGTGTGAACGAATCAGGGATTCGTGAAAACGACTGCGAGTGAGTTTGCCGTCAGCGGACACCAACAGTTCGCAACTCATCGTCAGGCGGTCAACGTTCGGGTTGAGCGAGCAGAGCCCGTTCGATAGTTTTTCCGGCAACATTGGCACGACGCGCTGCGGAAAATACACAGAGGTACCGCGAAGCTCGGCCTCACGATCCAGCTCAGTTTCATGCTTCACATAGTGCGATACATCCGCGATCGACACGATTAATTTCCAGCCGCCACCTTTGCGCCGCTCGCAGTAGACGGCGTCGTCGAAATCACGCGCGTCCTCACCGTCGATTGTGACCAGCGGTACACTGCGCAAATCCAGCCGACCTTTCTTGTCTTTAGCCAAAACGGTGTCGGGAAATTTGTCAGCTTGCTCCGAAACCGATGCAGGAAAGTAAGCCGGAATACCGTGCGAGACGATAGCGGATTCAATCTCCATTCCGGGGCCCATCGCATCACCCAATACACGCGTTACGGCACCCACTGGCGGATTGCGTTTTCCCGGTTGTTCGATGATATTCGCAACGACGATCTGCCCCGGTTTCGCTTTGCCGGTTTTCCCAGGAGGAATCAGGATGTCTTGATGTATGCGCTTGTTGTCCGAGACGACAAAAGCGATGCCGCTTTCATAATGTAATTTGCCGACAATTTGTGTGACCGCACGCTCGATCACTTCGACGATCATGCCTTCTTCCTTGCCATTGCGCCCTTCACCAATCGAGCGCACGATTACTCTGTCTCCGTGTAGAACCTGCCGCATTTGCTTGGCATGAAGATACAGGTCTCCGCCGCCCTCGTCTGGAACGAAGAAGCCGAACCCATTCGGGTGCGCCGCAATCTTGCCGACTCGCAAATGACTTTTAGCAACGATGACATAGCCATTCTTGCGGTTTTTTACCAACTGCCCATCGCGCACCATCGCATTCAGGCGTGCCTGCAACGCCGATTGTAAACTCGGCTTGCTAATCTTTAATCGCTCACACAACCGTTCGAAGGTTGTTGGAACGCCGTGGTTGGTGATGATGTCGAGAATGTATTCGCGACTTGCGATAGGTTCTGCATAGCGCGCCGCCTCACGGCTGGCGTGAGGGTCGGACGATTTGCGCCGTTTGGGATTTGATTTCATCAGATATCAGAGGCTGCCAATTGACATCACCAGTCGGTATCGGTAAATTGCGCGCCTCAGTCCAGACTGACCACCGTGCCGAGGTGGCGGAATTGGTAGACGCGCTAGCTTCAGGTGCTAGTGGGGGTAACCCCGTGGAGGTTCAAGTCCTCTTCTCGGCACCATCTCACCTCCTGTATCAATATCAACGTTTTAAGCGAGTTTAATTCAACTCCGTAGTAGAAAACCGTGAACGTTTTTAATCAGTAAATCGATATCGCTTCGCGAGACATCTTTGTGCATCACCAGGCGCGCGTTAACATACGGTGCGTCAGCGCTCAACAATCTGTCCGGGTCGTTAATCAGGATAATGCCGTGCTCGCGAAGATGATCATTCAGTTCGATCAACACCTTCGACGCGATTTTCACGAAAACCATATTCGTAGCAACCGACGCGACTGAAAAATCGGCGCACCCAAGATCGTCAATTTTGCCGGCGAGGTACGCCGCGTTTTCGTGATCTTCAGCGAGTCTTAATATGTTGTTTTCCAGAGCGTAGATAGCGGCGGCGGCGATGGTGCCGGCCTGGCGCATTCCCCCTCCCAGCATTTTCCGTGCGCGGCGCGCTTCCTTGATAAAGTCTCTGCTCGCGCAAAGCACCGATCCGACCGGTGCGCCAAGACCTTTGGACAAACAAATGGATACAGAATCAAATTGCCCTGTTAGTTCAGAAAGCTCGATCCCCTGTGCGACTGCGGCGTTAGCTGCACGTGCTCCATCGAGATGAAATGCGAGATTTTTCGTCTGTGCAAATGCGCGTGCATCGCCAATGTAGGATTGCGGAATGACTTTACCTGCCGTGGTGTTTTCGAGCGCAAGCAAACGAGTTCGTGCAAAGTGGTAATCGTCTTCTTTTATGAGTGCTTCAACCTTGTTGAGATCGAGCGTACCATCGGGTTCAAAATCCAGAGGTTGCGGTTGGATGCTCCCTAAAACCGCAGCCCCGCCGGCTTCGTATTTATAAGTATGCGCACTGTTGCCGACTATGTACTCATCACCGCGTTGGCAGTGCGTCATCAGGGCAAGAAGGTTTGTTTGCGTTCCGGAGGAACAGAACAGAGCCGCCTCATGCCCTGCCATGTCAGCTGCAAGTGCTTCGAGTCGATTGACCGTTGGGTCATCGCCATACACGTCGTCACCGACCTGTGCGTCGGCCATTGCGTTGCGCATTTTTGCGCAAGGGCGCGTAACGGTATCGCTACGAAAATCGATTAAGTCACTCATTTAGCTTGATTCACTTTGTGTCGAACGTTCTGCACTGCTACGAGCAAGATACACCCCGCCCATGCAGAGAATTATTCCACAGATCGCTTGTACAGACAGCTGTTCGTCAAACAGCAGCCATGTTTCTAAGGTTGTTAGTGCGGGCACTAAATAAAACAACGTTGCGACCCTGTTTGCTTCACCGTGCCGGATGAGAAACATCAGCAAAATGACCGCTATCAGCGACAACGCGACAACCAGCCAGAGCATTGCGCCGAAAACAGCAGGAGTCCAACTGATTTCTCGTGTTTCGATTAACAAGGCAGGGATCAGCAACAACAAGGTCGCGGACGCATATTGAATTGATGTGCCGGATAACAGATCAAAATCTGTGCAAAACCTCTTTTGGTACAAGGTCCCGAGCGAAATACCGAACAGCCCGGCGACACTCAAAATAATGCCGGATGTGGTAGCGGGCATTTCAAGTAACTTCTCACCACCCAAAACCAGGACCAAACCGAACAGCGCAATAAAGAGTCCAGCGACGTTCCAAAGCGTTAAGCGCTCCCCCAGCCAGCGTGTTGCAATCGCGGCGGTCAGAAGCGGATGAAGGCTAACGATGACTGCGGATATGCCGGCCGGTAAGCCGTGATAAATCGCAGCGAAAACGGCACCAAGATAGACTCCGTGGATGAGAGCACCTGAAACAGCAAGATGCGCATAAGCAAGGGGTGAGCGAGGCCATCTCGTGGACAGAAAAAAACCGATACATGCAATCAACACGCCGGCAATAAAAAATCGCAAGGAAAGGAATGTAAACGGCTCCGCACCGGACATTCCGTACTTGGCACCAACGAAACCGGTGCTCCATAAGAATACGAATACCGCTGGCGCGAGTCGAACGAATAGCTGTGCGTTCACTGGGATCGAGTCACCTCAGGCTTTTCACACCGCAAAGCAAGGGTGCTGTAAACGATCAGGGACGAGATAACCAACAATCCACCCAGCATGATTTGAAACGACAAGGTGTCTCCTAAAAAAGCCACAGCCAGTAAAATAGACGCGACAGGTTCAAGGTTGAAGGCGATTGCGGTTGGCGCTGCACCGCCGTATTTTATTGCCACTAATTGTGTGACAGTGGCGACGGTGTAGAAAATCGACAAGGCAGCTATTGCATAGACAAATTTTTCATCGAATCCAACGGCGTTCGGGAAGCCGTCAAATATCAACATTGTCACCACGCCAAGCAAAACGATTCCCAGATTTATCTGAATATTCAAACCCAGTGGTCGTGTCGATTTGCTCGTGAATCGCTGAGCGCAGAGAACATATCCCGCCATACAAAACGAACCGCAAATCGCGAGCGCGACTCCTCGCCGATCAATCACGGAAATGTCTAAACCGAAGGCAAGAACAAGTCCGACGAAGGCGACAAGAAAACACGCTATCGACACCGCTCGACCTGTTGCAGACTGGTTCGAAACCGCGCTTAGTCCAATCAATAAAGGCCAGGTAAAGAACAAAATTGCGGCCAGTGTGACTGATATGAATTTAACGGATCCAATGTACATTGCGCCCTGCCCAAACATAAAAAGGGCTAACAAACCTGCACCGCGAATATCGAGACCGCTAACAAGCGGTTGCCGGCTTAAGACACATATCAGTGTACACAGCGTGAGAGCACAGGCCGCCCTGGCAACAATGACCGCCATTGCGCCCTGCCCTGATGCATACACAACTTTGGAGAGCGGAGTATTGGTGGCAAAGAAAATCGCAGAGACGACAGCCAGCGCAATACCCAGGCGCAGTCCCCGCAGATCGCGTTGCCGGTTCACGCTAAATTCTGCGTCACGTAACTAAAAGATGGGCTTTCGATGAATAATCTGTTGCCTGTCAGGGCCGGTAGATACAATGTCGATGGAAACTTCGAGCAACTTTTCAATTCTTTCGATGTAGTCTTGCGCCGCCTTGGGCAGATCTTCGTAACGCGTCACCTTGTCCGTTGGTGAATTCCAGCCGGGCACAGTTTCGTAAACCGCCTTACAGCGCGCAAACGCCTCCGCACCGACCGGCGGCAGCGATAACACTTTTCCATCCAGTTCATAACTTGTGCAAATTTTGATTTCCTCAACCGGATCAAGAATGTCGAGTTTTGTAAGACAAATGCCACTTAAACCGTTGATGCATACCGCCTGGCGTAGCGCGACGATATCAAGCCAACCACAGCGTCGGGGGCGCCCGGTTGTGGCGCCAAACTCGTGCCCGCGCTCGGCCAATAATGCACCGGTATCGTCAAACAATTCGGTTGGGAATGGGCCGGCACCCACTCGTGTGGTATATGCCTTGGTGATGCCGAGCGCGTAGTCAATTTCGGTGGGACCTACTCCGCTTCCTGCACATGCACCACCAGCCGTAGTATTGGACGAAGTCACAAACGGATAGGTGCCCTGATCTACATCGAGCAAGGTTCCCTGCGCTCCTTCGAACATCACACTCCAGCCGTTTTTGCGATAGTTGGCGATGGTGTAAGAGACGTCAGTAATCAAGCTGGCAAACTTTTCACCGAACTCAAGGCCGTAATCAATCGTTTGTTGCACATCGATAGCTTCCTGCTTGAAGTATTGAGTCAGCACGAAGTTGTGAAAGTCGAGAACGTTTGTCACCTTGTCTGCAAATGTTGATGGGTCTTGCGTATCGGCCACGCGCACCGCACGACGGCCAACTTTATCTTCGTAAGCCGGGCCGATGCCGCGACCGGTAGTGCCGATGGCAGCGTTACCCAGGGCGCGCTCGCGCGCTTGATCGAGCGCAATGTGGTACGGCATGATGAGCGGACAAGCACCGCTGATACGCAGGCGATCAAATACTGGAATACCCCGTGACATCAGCATGTCAATTTCCTCGGATAATGCATCAGGAGCGACCACGACTCCATTGCCGATCAGGCACATAACACCTTCGTGCAAGATCCCGGATGGAATCAGGTGCAAAACAGTTTTCTCGCCGTCGATGACCAGCGTGTGGCCGGCATTGTGACCGCCCTGGAAACGGACAACCGCCGCTACCGATTCAGTCAACACATCGACAACTTTGCCTTTACCCTCATCGCCCCACTGTGTGCCAAGCACTACAATGCTTTTCGCCATCTCTTTACCTTTGAGTGTATTTCTTTAGCTTAAAACGTAAGGGTATCTTTGCACCCTTGTTCGCTGGGACCGCCTGATTGCCCAGGCAACTCGCAAATCACGCGTTTTCCGCCTGCGCGCATTTGGTTAACTGTTTTCCAGTCGTCAGATGTTGTCGGTGTAGACGCAAATGTACCAACTTGCTCCTGCGCCGCATCGGTCTTATTTCGACCAGCGATCAGCGACTTGAGATCGGTACTGAAGCCAGTTGCGGGTCGTGCTCGCCCAAATGCCTCTCCGATTTCGTCGTAGCGTCCACCACGCGCGATTTCGTTGCCTTGCCCTTTTTGATACGCAGCGAATACTACACCGGTATGGTAATGATATCCGCGCAGCTCGGCGAGATCGAAGTGCAACTCTGCGTTTGGAAATCTCAGTCTGATCAGTGCGGCCAACTCGCGCAAATACGTTATTGCATGTGCGAAATTCCCGCCTGAATCTCGATTCACGCACTCGGCAATGTCGAGCACATCGTCGCCACCATTAAGTTCAATCAGCGCGCCAATCGCTTTCTTGACCTCGCTGTCACAATCGACCGTTGTGAGAAAGTCGTTAATATCGCTCTGCGCTTTGCGCTGCAGTAGCTCAAATAGTGCGAACGATTGATCGGGTGTCATATCGACACAGTCGGCGAGTGAGCGAAAAACGCCGACGTGGCCTATATCAAGGTAGATTTCGTCGATGCCCGCAATCTGCAGCGTCTCAATCATCAATGCGAGGACCTCGGCATCGCTTTCTACGCCCGTATGGCCGTAAAGCTCAGCGCCGAGTTGTAGCGGATTTCGTCCGCCAAACAGGCCTTCGGGTCGAGACCTTAACACTGACCCTAAATAACACAACCTGACGGGGTGATCTTTCTTGAGTTGGTGCGCATCGATGCGAGCGACCTGCGGTGTCATATCGGCGCGCACACCTAGTGTACGACCACTGAGCTGATCAACCAGTTTGAAGGTTTGTAAATCGAAATCGCGGCCTGTTCCAACCAGCAGTGATTCGATGTATTCGATAACGGGAGGATGAACGAGATCGTAACCGCATCGCCAAAAATGCTGGAGTATGTCTTTGCGCAAACTCTCCAGTGCCCACGCTTGCGGTGGCAAAAATTCATCGATGCCTTCCGGTAGCATCCAGTTTGTATTGGTCACATTCAAGCCCCAGCAGCTCAGCGCACAACCGACAGCAACAGAATTCCCAGCAGCATACTGCCCAGACCAAACCATCGCAGCGTTGAGTCAGGCAGGTTCAAAACCTGAACAATGTATTGCTTGTACTTCTCCGGACTGATAAACGGCAGCAGCCCTTCGAGTACCAGAAACAGAGATACTGCGGTCAGTATTTCAATCCACATGATTGTCTAGCGCACAAAAAAGATGCGGGCTAAAAAACCCGCATCTCTGGATTTTACTACGTTATGGGAAGCGTAGTGGAGTTAGTTTCCGCTGGACTGGTTGAAGTAACGAAAGAACTCTGAATCGGGTCGAATGACCAGCAGGTCGCCCTCTCCACCAATCGTGTTCTGATACGCATTGAGACTGCGGTACAGTCGATAAAACTCAGCGTTGCGGTTGTACGCCTGCGCGTAGACTTCTGTAGCCGTCGCGTCGCCTTCCCCGCGAATTTCTTGAGACTCACTGTAGGCTTCCGCAAGAATTTCTTCGCGCTGACGCTCGGCATCTGCTCGAATACCGCGGGCCTGTTCTTCACCACGCGAGCGAAACGCTTTTGCTACCGTAGCGCGCTCTTTTTCCATTCGACTGAATACCGAATCGGATACGCCGTCCGGCAGCTCAACTTTTTTCACGCGCACGTCCGTCACCTCGATGCCCAGCGCGGTCGCTTCTTTTTGTACCGCTTGCTGGACTTCAGTCATGAGTTCGGCGCGTTCGCCGGAAATCACTTCTTGCACCGTGCGCTTACCAAATGCATCGCGAACTGCTTTGCCCACAAACTGCGCCAACAGGCCCAGAGCGCGGCGCTCGTCACCACCTGTAGCGCGAAAGTAACGCTCAACCTCGCCGATTTTCCATTTCATAAAGGAGTCGACGATAACGTTTTTCTTTTCACTGGTGAGGACACGTTCGGGGCGCGCATCCAGCGTCAGGATGCGACCGTCAAAACGTCTTACCGTATTGTAGAAAGGGACCTTGAAGTAAAGCCCGGGAGTAAAGTCAGCTTCGACAATTTCACCCAGCGCCAGCTTGATCGCACGTTCGCGCTCGTGAACGGTAAAAGTTGCGGAGCTGATGATCAACGCTACAACTGCCAATAAAATCAATACAAAGTAAGTGCGGTTCATTAGTTGCTCTCCCGCGAACGTCGATTAAGCGTGCCCGATGGAGTTGACGGCGTCGGCAACGCAAAACTGCTGTCTGAGTCGATGGAGTTTGAACTCCCGGATTGCCGCTGATTGATCAGCTTGTCGAGTGGCAGATACATAAGGTTGTTGCCACCTTCAACATCGATCACCACCTTATTGGTGTTGTTCAATACCTGCTCGACAGCATCAAGATACAAGCGATCTCGTGTCACTTGTGGTGCTTTTTCGTATTCTGAAAGTAAGGCTACAAATCGGTTGGTTTCACCTTCTGCGGCCTTGACGACGCGCGTTCGATAAGCCTTCGCTTCCTCAAGTACCTGTCGCGCGGTACCACGGGCTCGCGGAATGATCTCGTTCGCGTAGGCCTCGGCTTCGTTTATGAATCGCTGTTCGTCTTCACGCGCTTTGGTTGCATCGTCAAACGCCGCTTGCACGGCTTCTGGCGGTTGCGCAGATTCGAAGTTCACCGTATTGACGAGAATGCCGGTTCTGTACTCGTCCAGAAACTGCTGCATGATGACAAGGGTTTCTTCGGCGATAGTGTTACGACCCTGCGTGATAATGAAGTCCATGTCGTTCTTACCAATGACTTCACGCACAGCACTTTCTGCCACTTGCTGCAAAGTCGAATCCGGGTCGCGCACCTGGAACAGAAAATCTTCGGCGTTTTTGACGTTGTACTGAACCGACATTTCGATGACTACAATGTTCTCGTCGCGGGTAAGCATCGACTGATTGCGCATGCGAACAGAACGGTTTTGGTCCACGTTAACTGCTTCGTGAGTCTGAATGGGCCATGGCAGACGCCAATGGGGTCCTGGCAGCGACGTGGACTGGTATTTGCCAAATTGGGTTACAACACCACGTTCAGCAGGTTGGATGATATAGATGCCGGAAGCGATCCAGCCAATGATTACAACGATAAAAATCAGCCCACCGCCAATGGCCCCGATTTTTCCGCCGCCGCCTGAACCAGATCCACCCGAACTACCATTGTTTCCGCGCCCCTTGTTTCCGAAAAGCTGCGTAACTTTTGATTGCACATTGCGGATTACCTCGTCGAGATCGGGTGGTCCTCCCTGATTATTGCCACCACCCCACGGGTCTTTTCCGCCACCACCCGGTTCATTCCAGGCCATACGTCCGCTCCAGTCTTAAGTATTTGAAAATAAAAACAACTACAAATTTTAGGTCGCTTACGCCAGACGGGCAAGCTTGAGTTCTGTGTCGGCGAGTGCGTTTTGCTCCAGATCATACTGTTTGCACAGTTGATGCCAGCGATACCGTTCTATATTCACTTCGAGAATCATGCTGCCGTTGGATTCAGATTGTTCGCTGCAAACCGCTTTGTCGGCATACAGTTGTGCTCGCAATGCGCCCATTTCGGGCCCGACACGCAGGTATCCGATGGCTCGATCACCCTTAAGCAGTTCTTGCAGGGCGTGCAACAATTCTTCAATGCCATCACCCTTCAATGCCGACACTCTTGCTTGAACAATATGGTCGCTCTCGTCACGTTCAAGCCCCACATCGCCCGCAATTCGATCGGTTTTGTTAGCAACCAGCAAGGTTGGGACTTCGTTTGCGCCGATCTGGTGCAATACGTCGTTAACTGCATGAATCTGACTATGGCGCTCATCGCTCGAGTTATCGATGACATGCAGAAGCAAATCGGCCTCACAGGCCTCTTGCAAGGTCGCGTGAAAAGCACTCACTAATTCGTGCGGCAAATCGCTCACAAAGCCAACAGTGTCTGCGAGCACAACGGCCTGTCCGTTGGGTAGTTCGAGTTTCCGTAAGGTTGTGTCCAGGGTTGCGAAGAGCTGGTCCGCGGCATAAGCCTCCTGGCCACAGAGGCGATTAAAGAGCGTTGATTTACCGGCGTTAGTGTAACCGACCAGTACGGCGGTTGGCGTCTCGCTCTTGCGGCGAAATACGCGATTTTGCTGTCGTTGCTTGTGCACCTGCGCGAGGCGCCTTTTAATTTGTTTGACCCGAACAGCGAGCAGGCGACGGTCAGTTTCGAGCTGAGTCTCGCCTGGCCCACGTAAACCGATGCCGCCCTTTTGGCGTTCGAGGTGAGTCCAGCCTCGAACAAGTCGGGTTGACAGATGCTGGAGCTGCGCAAGTTCGACCTGTAACTTGCCTTCAAACGAACGAGCTCGCTGTGCGAAGATCGCCAAAATCAAGCCTGTGCGGTCGATCACGCGACAGGATACAAGGCGTTCGAGATTGCGTTCCTGAGCAGGCGAAAGCGCGTGGTTGAAAATAACCAGATCCGCGCCGCAGCCCACAACCGCGTCATGAATCTCCTGCGCCTTGCCTTTCCCGACAAAATACTTCGGATCAGGTTTGTGGCGAGAGCCTCTGACAAGTGATTCTATTGACGCGCCAGCTGAAACCGCCAGCTCTTCGAATTCGCTTTGGTTCGATGTCCCGTTGTGGCTATCTGCGTCCGGGTAGCCATCGATTTCGAGATTTACCAGAACGGCGCGTTCACCGCCCTCGTGGCGCTCAAACAATGGCAGCTCTCACGTGCGTTTAGCCGTTCCCGTCAACTTCATCAGCGTCATCCACCCCGGTTGCAATCCTGACGGGTCGCGCCGGAACCACAGTTGAGATGGCGTGCTTATACACCATTTGACTGACACTGTTTTTGAGTAATACAACGAATTGATCGAACGATTCCACCTGCCCCTGAAGTTTTATACCGTTAACAAGGTAAATGGAAACCGGAATACGTTCGCGTCTTAAAGCGTTAAGAAAGGGTTCTTGTAGCGATTGCCCTTTTGCCATGTTCAAACTCCTGAAAATGCTAATTGTGCCGTGCTACGACGCGTATCTTACCAGCCTATTTCGTCGTGAGTACGTTTATTTATTAAATTTTTTTGCCTGCCAAAATATTTGAAAAGTCTTTGACAAACCTGTCAAACACCAACCTCATATTTCAATTGGAGCCTGATTTTATACGTCTGACGTTCATATCTGGTTCAGTCAGCTTTCGTTCTAATTGCGTCATCCGGACATACCAGGAGCTGACGATGCCCAAGTGGTTGCCATGCTTTTTTTTGTTGATTACACCGATTTGCGGTTGGGCCGCTGATCAGCCTGACGCGGCTTCGTCCGGCCGATGGCTGATAACCGATAACCTTGAATCGCCAGAAATGATCTCGCGATTAAATGAAAGTCCGAATGTGATTTCAGTAACTCCAGTCGAAGCAGCCGATGCAGACTACGACGGACACTACTTTGCCGTGAGCACTCGCGTTGTGCTTCAAAACTTGGGGCACGCGACCAAGAACGTCGCGGTGGTCAAGCTATATGTCACGTCAAATAGACGGGATGAGACGTTGATATTTATCAGCCGGGAAATTGACCTCGGGTCTGCAACTGAAAATCAGATCTTTGAGATCGTCACGACACTAAACCAGGCGTTTCCGACTGATGACTACCAAGTTAAAGCAGAAGTGCATGCCCTTGAAGATGAGAATGACGCGGAGTCAGGCGCTATTGAGCCAATCGCAAGCATAGTTTCCACGGTGCCTCTGGAGAGCCGCGATCTCGACCGGCACACAGCGCACTATCACTGGATCTACAGTGTCGATGTACATTTGTCCCACGATAGAGACTACGATGGACACTATAGCCGCATCCATACCGACGTTGACGCTGACACGGATCTGGCAAGCGATTGGGTTTATTTTCACATTCGCATGCGCGACTCTTATGGACACTGGCGCGTAATCGCCACTTCAGGCGACTTCTTGATTTACGGCGCACTGGCGTCTGATCACTACAGCATTGACGTACTGTTGGGCCGGGGGTTTCCGCACGATTACTTCGACCTACAGGTGCAATTGTTTGAGAGTTCGACTGGCTACTATTTGGCTGGATATGGGCCGACATCGCGCCATTCAAACCTTCCGCTCGAAGGCAGCGCGCTGGACAGCACCGTAGAGGTGCATGCGGGTTCAATGAACCTATGGCCGATAGCCCTGTTCGTATTCCTGACTGTAAGAAGACGATTCAAGCGCAAATAACGTTGCTAAACGTCTGGCGCGTATGCCAGCATACGACGCCTCGTTTGGTCGCGCTCAGCAACTCTTCCTGTGTCTTCTGTATCACTAAAGTTTGATTACTTTTTACTTTGCGTTCTCTCGCTAATCTGGAGCACGGCGTTTTTGCTCATCAAAATAGGCGTCGAAAGTGTGCCTCCGATGACGGCAACGGTGATTCGACTTGCAATTGGTGCCGTAGTTGTCACGCTTATCGCTTTTGCGAATGGTGCCAAACTGCCAAGCTCAAGGCGGATCTGGATCGTGAGCATTGCTGTTGGATTGATTGGTAATGCAATTCCGTTTTCGCTTATTCAATGGGGCGAACAAACAATCGACAGCGGTCTCGCTGCGTTGTTAATGGGAATCATGCCTATCGTTGTCGTCGTGTTGGCCAATTTTTACACCGATGAACCTCTAACTAAAACTCGACTGACAGGTGTGCTGATTGCGTTTGCTGGACTCACAGTCCTGGTAGGATGGGACATAGTTCAGCAACTCGGTGGCGATGTCGTAGCGCAGATCGCGGTCTTGTGTGCTGCAACTTGCTACGCCATTTCCGCCATTTATGTGCGCCGGCAAGGTGAGCTGCCGATGCTGTCAGTCGCCGCAGGTTCGCTATTAACAGGAGGGTTGATCCTGACGCCGATTGCGCTTTGGGTTGAACAGCCAGATCTCGCCGCGTTTACCACGGATTCCCTCTTGGCAGTTTTCGTTCTGGGGCTGTTCCAGACCGGTATCGCCGCGATAATTTATTTTCGACTAATCGCCAATCTTGGCGCGGCTGTTTTTTCTCAAGTCAATTACATCGTACCTGTATTGGGTCTTTGTTGGGGTATCGTGTTGCTCGGTGAACGTCCGGGCTGGCGCGAGGGTCTGGCACTGCTGACGATTCTTGTCGGCCTATATCTCGTCAATCGCAAAAAAGGTAACCAGGCTTGAAAATTCATGTCCGCGCTTACAGTGAAAATGACAGACCTGGCTTAACTGCCCTGTGGAATCGCGTGTTTCCGAATCCGGCCGCTCACAACAAACCCGAACGAATACTTGATGAAAAACTCGCCGTGCAGGCAGATCTCATTTTTGTCGCCATGGACAAAGATACCGTCGTTGGATCGGTTATAGCAGGATACGACGGGCATCGTGGTTGGCTCAACCTGCTCGCGGTGAGTGTCGAGTACCGAAAACGCGGGGTCGGCGCGATGCTGGTGGAACACGCGGTAAAGGAGCTAAATTTGCTTGGATGTCACAAGGTGAATATCCAGATACGCGAAGGCAATAACGAAGTGCAGCAATTTTATGAAAAACTTGGTTTTGCTGTTGAACCGCGCACCAGCATGGGCAAGCATATTTGATTGCTTTACACTAGGGCCTAACGTCGTATAAACGGTATTAAACAAGCATGAAAGCCGCACCAACACCTCCGCCAAATATCGCTCTGAGCGAGCTTCAGATTGAACAGTTTAATCGCGACGGGTTTTTAGTTGTCAGGCAATTGGCGGATGCAAACACTTGCGACAATCTTCTCTCACTCGTGCGTACCGCGCTTAACCCGCCTCTGGCTCCACTGGAGTATGAGGCAGACGTGCACTATCCCGGTTCACCAGCGTCCATTGAATCTCTCGGTGGGCGCACCCCAAGGCGTTTGTTGCACGCGTACGCTCGCGACGCCGCATTTCGCGATTGGGCGGCTAACCCCAAACTGCTCGGTGTGCTGCGTCAGTTGATCGGTTCAGATCAGATCCAGTTGACGCAAAACCACCATAATTGCGTGATGACTAAATTCCCCAGCTACAGCAGCGAAACTCATTGGCATCAGGACATCCGCTACTGGTCGTTTGATCGCCCCGAGCTGGTGAATGCCTGGCTTGCGCTAGGCCGTGAAAACACCGCCTGTGGCGGTATGCAAATGGTGCCAGGTTCACACAAGTTTACGATCGACCGCGGTCGCTTTGATGCCTCAATGTTTTTGCGCACCGACCTGGCAGACAATCAGGAACTGCTTAAAACGGCCGTATCGGCAGAACTCAATAGCGGTGATGTATTGTTGTTTCACTGTCGCACGTTCCACGCGGCGGGTGCCAATACGACCGACGCCGCCAAGTTTTCGCTCGTTTTTAGCTACCATGCGCGCGATAACGCTCCGATTCCTGAAACACGCTCAGCGCGATACCCGGAAGTCGATTTGTCAGGCTCAAAGTAGAGTCAGGAAACAAAAAACTAGCTATTTGTCTAGTGGTTGGCTAATTTACGTTTACGTTAACGTCAATTAAACTACGTCACCTTAGATTCTTGCCCGCGGCGAGCAACGCAACCAAAATAACGCCCAAAACAACACTCATTGTTGTAACGGCAGTAATATTTATGTGCGAGGTAACAAACTGTGAGCGATAGTTTCCAATCGATCCATCAGCATTCTTTGGACAATCCGGAAGAATTCTGGGGAAAAGCAGCCGAAGGCATTCACTGGTTCACACCTCCGAAGACCGTTCTCGATACGTCCAACTCCCCTTTTAATCGCTGGTTTAGCGATGGCGTGACCAATGCTTGTTACAACGCGGCCGATTGCCACGTCGATGCGGGTCATGGGGATCGAACTGCCATCATTTACGACAGCCCCGTCACCGATCAGTCACAACAGTACACGTTTGCACAGTTGCGCGAGGAAACCGCTAAGCTTGCGGGCGCGTTGACAGCGATGGGCGTTAGCAAGGGCGACCGCATCATCATTTACATGCCGATGGTGCCGCAAGCGATTTTTGCGATGCTGGCGTGTGCGCGTATCGGCGCCATTCACTCCGTCGTATTCGGCGGGTTCGCGGCTAACGAGTTAGCTGTTCGCATCGACGATTGCCAACCCAAGGTGATCATGTCGGCCTCCTGCGGTATCGAAGTGAATCGCGTTGTGGAGTACAAACCGTTACTAGACACCGCAATAGAAATTGCTTCACATAAGCCCAGCAACTGTCTGATTTTACAGCGCGATCAGTGTGCGGCGAGCATGATAGATGGCCGCGACAGGGACTGGATCGAAGCTGTCGGCACAGCCGAGCCTCAGGACTGTGTTCCAGTCGAAGCCAACCATCCGAATTACATCCTCTACACCTCTGGCACCACCGGTCAACCAAAGGGCGTGGTGCGCGATACGGGCGGGCACATCGTCGCACTCAAATGGACGATGAAAAACATCTACAACGTTGAACCAGGTGATGTCTATTGGGCTGCATCGGACGTCGGTTGGGTGGTTGGGCACTCGTACATTTGCTACGCGCCGCTTTTCAACGGCAATACCACCGTTTTATACGAAGGCAAGCCGGTCGGTACGCCCGACCCCGGCGCGTTCTGGCGCGTAATTTCTGAGCATAACGTGAAGGTGTTGTTTACAGCGCCAACCGCATTCCGTGCGATAAAAAAAGAAGATCCTGACGGAGAATTTGTTAAAAAATATGATCTTAGCCCACTTTCTTCACTTTTTTTAGCAGGTGAACGTACCGACCCGGATACGCTCGACTGGGCTGAACGGATGCTTCAGGTTCCGGTCATCGATCATTGGTGGCAAACCGAGACTGGGTGGTCAATTTGCTCAATCTGCGCGGGAATCGAAATGTTGCCCGTTGTCAAAGGTTCCCCCGCACGTCCGGTACCCGGCTACGATCTGGTCGCATTGGACGGCGATTGCAATCCTGTACCCGCAGGAGACATCGGTGCGCTGGCAGTCAAACTCCCTCTGCCACCCGGCACGTTTCCAACTCTTTGGAACGCTGACGAGCGCTACGTCTCCTCCTACTTTGAGAACTATCCCGGCTACTACGAAACTGGCGATGCCGGCTATATTGACGAAAACGGATACGCCTTTGTCATGTCCCGAACCGACGATGTGATCAACGTTGCCGGCCATCGCCTGTCGACAGGCGCAATCGAGGAGGTGCTGGCTTCGCATCCCAATGTGGCGGAATGCGCAGTGATGGGCGCCGCCGATGCATTAAAAGGTCAAATGCCCGTTGGCTTTCTGGTGCTCAGCGATGGCGTGGACCGCAGCAACGATGAAATCGTGAGTGAGTGTATCCAACTGGTGCGCGACAAGATCGGGCCGGTTGCTGCGTTTAAAAACGCGACGGTTGTTGCGCGACTTCCCAAGACCCGCTCTGGAAAAATTCTGCGCGGCACAATGCGCAAGATTGCCGATGGAGAAGAGTACAAGATGCCTGCGACTATTGACGATCCGGTCATCCTGGAGGAAATCACTGCGGCGCTCGGCACGCTCGGCTACCCCAAGGCAGCAGTATCATCATGACGCGAAATTCCAGCCCCAAGCTGTCGGATTGGGTACATGCCGCCCAGCGCGAGTTGCGCGACCGGCCGCTCGACGACCTGAATTTCGAGACACCGGAGGGGTTTTCTGTCAAACCTCTCTATACCGCTGAAGATATTGAGCATATCGAGCAGCAACACACCCTGCCCGGCTTTGCGCCGTACCTTCGAGGCCCGAGAGCGACTATGTACAGTGGTCGACCCTGGACGGTGCGCCAGTACGCGGGTTTTTCAACTGCGGAAGAATCCAACGAGTTTTATCGACAAAATCTCGCGGCCGGGCAAAAAGGTCTGTCGGTTGCGTTTGATCTTGCGACGCATCGAGGCTACGACTCAGATCACGCGCGCGTTGTCGGTGACGTGGGTAAAGCCGGAGTTGCTATCGACAGTGTTGAAGACATGAAAATTCTGTTTGACGGAATTCCATTGGATCAAATGTCGGTGTCTATGACGATGAACGGCGCAGTCCTACCCGTGATGTCGATGTTTATCGTTGCCGCAGAAGAACAAGGCGTCGAGCAGGCGAAGCTGTCCGGCACCTTGCAAAACGACATCCTCAAAGAGTTCATGGTGCGCAATACCTTTATTTATCCGCCGGAGCCATCAATGCGCATTGTGGCGGACATCATCGCGCACACGAGTGCCAACATGCCGCGCTTTAACCCGATTTCGATTTCCGGGTACCACATGCAGGAGGCAGGCGCGAATCTGGTGCAGGAACTTGCCTTTACCCTGGCAGACGGTGTCGAGTACGTGCGATCAGCCATCGCCAGCGGTTTGAGTGTGGACGACTTTGCGCCCCGCTTGTCATTTTTCTTCGCGATTGGCATGAATTTTTTTGCCGAGGTTGCCAAGCTGCGCGCTGCGCGCGTGCTGTGGTCACAGCTGATGCAGGAATTTTTTAATCCGCAAGACCCCCGCTCTTTGATGTTGCGCACGCACTGCCAGACCTCAGGCGTTAGCCTCACAGTGCAAGACCCTTACAACAATGTGGTGCGCACAACCATCGAAGCCCTCGCCGCTGTGCTCGGGGGCACGCAGTCATTGCACACCAACGGATTTGACGAGGCGCTCGGATTGCCGACAGATTTTTCTGCCCGAATTGCCCGCAACACACAACTCATTTTGCAGGAAGAAACCGGGGTAACCGGTGTTGTCGACCCACTCGGTGGCTCGTATTACATCGAACACCTCACGAATAGCCTTGTGACTGAGGCGCGAAAGCAGATCGATGAGGTCGAGGCGCTCGGCGGCATGACAAAAGCTGTCGAGTCGGGTATGCCAAAGCTGCGAATTGAAGAGGCCGCAGCACGCAAGCAGGCGCGCATCGACCGAGGCGAGGAGGTCGTCGTCGGCGTTAATAAATACGCGCCGCCACACGCCGACGACGTAGACGTGCGTGACATCGACAACGCGGCCGTACGCGAGGCGCAAATCGCCAGGCTCGAAAAAATCAGATCGACCCGAAACGAAAGCGCGTGCGCTGCGGCATTAGACACACTGAAAACTGCTGCACAATCCGGGAGTGACAATTTGCTCGCCCTGAGTATTGAGGCTGCGCGCGCGCGGGCATCGGTTGGTGAAATTTCAAGCACACTTGAATCTGTCTACGGTCGACACAAACCCACCGTTCGCGCACTGAGCGGTGTTTACGGCGCAGCGTATAAAGAGGATGAGCAATTTGCGATGATCAAATCCGAGATTGAAGCCTTTGCCAAAGAACAGGGCCGGCGCCCTCGCCTGCTTGTTGTCAAGCTGGGTCAAGACGGGCACGACCGGGGCTCACACGTCATCGCAACCGCATTCGCCGACATGGGATTCGATGTCGACATTGGCCCATTGTTTCAGACACCGGAAGAAGCTGCGCGTCAGGCAGTTGAAAACGACGTGCACATATTAGGCATTTCGTCCCAGGCGGCCGGACACAAGACACTGGTTCCGCAGGTCATCGAGGCATTAAGGACCGAGGGTGCCGACGATATTCTTGTCGTCTGTGGAGGCGTGATCCCACCGCAGGATTTTGACGAATTGAAAACGGCTGGCGTGTCCGCAATTTTTGGGCCTGGTACGCACATCCCTGATGCGGCCAGCGAGCTTTTATCGCTTGTGCGTTCGCAGCACAACGCGTGATTAATCATCCGTTTGACGAGACAACGAATGCAAAATGTAATCGATCAACTCACGAGTAAGCGTGACGCCGCCATGCTGGGTGGCGGTCAGGCGCGTATCGATAAGCAACATGAAAAAGGCAAGCTGACGGCACGCGAACGCCTCACGGTTTTATTCGACGAGGATTCCTTTGACGAGTGGGATATGTTCGTCGAGCACGATTGCGCCGATTTTGGCATGCAGAACGAACATATTCCGGGTGATGGTGTTGTGATCGGGCAAGGCACCATCAACGGGCGTATTGTGTTCGCCTTTAGTCAGGACTTCACCGTCTACGGTGGATCGCTCTCCGCCGCACACGCACGCAAGATCTGCAAGGTGATGGACGCGGCGATGAAGGTTGGCGCGCCTATCATCGGTATCAACGACTCGGGTGGCGCACGTATCCAAGAGGGGGTCGCGTCGCTGGGTGGGTACGCAGATGTTTTTCAGCGCAACGTGCTCGCCTCCGGTGTCATTCCACAAATTTCGATGGTGATGGGCCCGTGCGCTGGCGGCGCCGTGTATTCACCCGCGATGACCGATTTCATTTTTATGGTGCGGGATAGCTCGTACATGTTTGTCACAGGTCCTGAAGTCGTCAAAACTGTCACCCACGAAGACGTCACTCAGGAAGAGCTGGGTGGTGCCAAAACGCACACTCAGATATCCGGTGTGGCGGACGCAGCCTTCGACAACGACATCGATGCGTTACGTATGTTGCGCGAATTTATGGGCTACGTACCCTCGAGCAATCGCGAGCCGTCGCCGGCGCTTGAAACACACGATTCGGCAAGTCGTGTCGAGCCTTCGCTCGATACACTCGTTCCGGACAACCCCAACTTACCCTACGACATTCTTGAGCTAATCAATAAAGTCACGGACGAAGAAACCTTTTTTGAATTACAGCCCGAGTACGCGGGTAACATCGTCACTGGATTTGGACGCATCGACGGGCAAACAATCGGCTTTGTTGCGAACCAGCCAATGGTGCTTGCGGGTTGTCTCGACATCGAGTCCAGTCGAAAGGCCGCGCGCTTTGTTCGGTACTGCGACGCGTTTTCGATTCCAATTGTCACCTTTGTTGACGTTCCCGGTTTCCTGCCAGGAACGTCACAAGAATTCGGCGGAATTATCAAACACGGCGCGAAGCTCTTGTACGCGTATGCCGAAGCTACAGTACCCAAAATTACAGTGATAACGCGCAAGGCTTACGGCGGCGCTTATGACGTGATGGCTTCCAAGCATCTTCGCGGCGATTTGAACTACGCGTGGCCATCCGCAGAAATCGCGGTGATGGGCGCAAAAGGTGCGGTAGAAATTATTTTTCGTCAGGATAAAAACGATCCAGAAAAAATCGAACAACGCACCGAAGAATACAGAGAAAAATTTGCCTCCCCATTCGTCGCAGCGGCCAAGGGGTTTATCGACGACATCATCATGCCTCGAAATACCCGTGTTCACCTTGCCAGAGGATTAAAAATGCTCGCAGGGAAAAAGCTTGAGAATCCGTGGCGAAAACACGGCAACATTCCGCTTTAACGCGCTCGACGGCTAACAGATATGTTTGAAAAAATACTTATCGCCAATCGAGGCGAAATCGCATGCAGAATCATTAAAACTGCGCGCAAAATGGGTATTGCCACAGTCGCCGTATTTTCTGATGCTGATCGCAATTCCTTGCACGTGCAAATGGCGGATGAAGCGGTGTATATCGGCAACTCTCCTTCTGCCGAAAGTTATTTGCGAATAGACAGGATTATCGAAGCAATCAAAGCGACGGGCGCTCAGGCGGTTCATCCCGGGTTTGGCTTCTTGTCCGAAAATGCTGAATTCGCGTCCGCGCTGCAAAAAGCAAACATCGCGTTTATTGGGCCCGAGCAAAAAGCCATCGCCGCAATGGGCGACAAGATCGAATCCAAGTTGCTCGCGGATAAAGTCGGGGTCAACACGATTCCCGGTCATACTGAAGCCATAGCAGGGCCCGATCAGGCGGTTGAAATC
The DNA here is from genome assembly GCA_039029275.1 of Pseudomonadota bacterium. Taxonomy (GTDB): domain Bacteria; phylum Pseudomonadota; class Gammaproteobacteria; order JBCCGL01; family JBCCGL01; genus JBCCGL01. The sequence continues at coordinate 126,483 of JBCCGL010000007.1, forward strand.
GCCAAGGGGATTGGCTGTCCCGTCATGATCAAGGCGTCAGCAGGTGGCGGCGGTAAAGGTATGCGAATCGCGTGGTCGCTTGATGAAGTCGCTTCAGGATTTGAGAGCGCGGCAAATGAGGCGCGCAATAGTTTTGGTGATGACCGCGTGTTTATTGAAAAATTCATTGAATCACCTCGGCATATCGAAATTCAGGTGTTAGCTGATAAACACGGTAACTGCATTTATCTTGCCGAACGCGAGTGCTCGATTCAGCGTCGTCATCAAAAAGTCATCGAAGAGGCACCCTCGCCCTTTCTGGACGAAGCGACCCGACAAGAAATGGGTGAGCAGGCTGTCTCACTTGCGAATGCAGTGGATTATTGCTCGGCCGGGACCGTCGAGTTTGTCGTGGATAAGGACCGCAATTTTTACTTCCTCGAGATGAATACTCGATTGCAAGTCGAACACCCCGTTACGGAATACATTACCGGTGTTGATCTTGTCGAGCAGATGATTCGAGTCGCTGCGAACGAAAAACTATCGCTCTCACAATCCGATGTTGAAATTAATGGTTGGGCGATGGAAGCGCGCGTTTACGCGGAAGACCCCGAGCGAAACTTCGTACCGTCAACAGGACGACTGACCCACTACACCGCGCCTGTCGAGTCAGAACATGTACGTGTGGATACCGGCGTTTTCGAAGGCGGCGAAATCAGCATGTATTACGATCCTATGATCGCCAAATTGATCAGTTGGGGAAGTACGCGAGAAGAAGCTAATGCGCATCTTACGCGTGCATTGGACCAGTACCTCATTCGCGGTGTGTCGCACAACGTAATGTTTTTGTCATCGCTGTTAAAACAACCTGAATTTATTGCCGGCAACCTGACTACTGGATTCATTGATGAATTTTACCCGGACGGTTTTACCGCTGATATACAGGACGAAGCAGCAGAAACCTTTGTCGGTGTCGCAGTCAGCCTTCAACATCAGACTGATAATCGAAATCATCCAGAGGCTCGATCAAATCGCACTTACACGGTCAGCGCCGGTGACACCAAACACGAAGTTAGATCGCACGTCGTCGATGGAGCATTTGAAATATGCATAGGAGAGCGTACGCATAACGTTCAACACAATTGGCACGTCGGCGAAAATTTGCTGGAAGCCTGCGTTGACGGTGTGGTGCATCACTTTCAAGTCGAGCGTAAAGGATTGAAGTGGCAGTTGGTTCATAATGGACAGCGTGGGCAGTTCAATGTGTTGCCGAACAACATTGCCCGGTTTGATGAGTACATGCCGGTAAAAACCGCTCTGGACACAAGCAAACATTTGTTGTCTCCGATGCCCGGTCTTTTGGTCAGGCTGTCGGTCAAAGAAGGTGATGTTGTTGAGGCCGGTCAAGAGCTCGTTATCGTCGAGGCGATGAAAATGGAGAACACCTTGTTCGCAGAACAATCAGGCACAATCAAATTGATCGAGGCGGCTGAAGGCGACAACCTCCAGGTTGATCAGGCCATTTTGGAATTTGAGTAGAAACAGAGAACCACGCGCGTAAATGGTCGAGACAGATGCCATAAATCTCGCCGAGCGTGTTCGAGCCGGCGACCGACGCGGACTCTCCAAGGCAATTACGCTTGTCGAGTCGACGAAACCCGAAGATCACAACGCTCGAAATCACCTCGTCGATCTAATTTTACCTGACACCGGAGATGCGATTCGCATCGGCATATCGGGCCTGCCAGGCGTCGGGAAATCCACATTTATAGAAAACCTTGGAACAATTCTTTGTGATTCTGGTAAGAAGGTCGCCGTGCTCAGTATTGATCCAACGTCGGCAGTTAACGGCGGGTCAATTTTAGGCGACAAAACGCGAATGCAGACCTTGGCGTCGCATCCTGGTGCATTTATCCGTCCATCTCCTTCCGGATCGAATCACGGAGGCGTCGGACATCGCACACGTGAATCTGTTTTACTCTGCGAAGCTGCGGGTTACGACGTAGTGTTTGTGGAGACGGTCGGTGTGGGGCAGATCGAATTTGCTGCTGCTGATATGGTCGATTTGTTTGTGCTCCTTTTATTGCCGTCTGCGGGGGACGAGCTTCAGGGAATAAAGCGAGGTATCCTGGAGCGTGCGGACATGCTGATCATCAATAAAGCTGACGGTGTACTGCAAGAAACCGCGACACAAACCGTCCTTGAATATAGATCTGCTTTTCAATTGCTCAGGAAGACTTCGAATGACGACAAGCACGATGCTTCGACCGTGTGTGCCATTTCATCATTGAACTCGCTAGATGTTGAAAATACCTGGAAAGTGCTAAGCAATATTTGGGATGGTTATTGCAAGTCAGGCCGACTGGACTCGATTCGAAAATCACAGCGAGCACAGTGGGTCCGCGACGAACTTTACGCGCACCTAATGGATCGGTTGCACGAAGAAATTGAATCGAACGCAAACTTTAGAGCAATGCACGAAGGCGTGACCAACGGCAAACTATCGCCGGGTAGCGCTATAAAATCATTGCTTGGTAGCTGAATTTTGGAAGTGAGTAAGTGAAGCTAGGTAAACTTAACCATGTGGCGATCGCCACTAACAATTTGGCAGCGTCAACTGCAATTTATCAATCTACGTTGGGTGCAGACGTCTCTGACCCAGTTGACCTGCCAGAGCATGGGGTCACGACTGTTTTCGTGAATCTCGAAAATACGAAAATTGAGTTACTGGCACCTCTTGGCGACAATTCGCCCATCGCAAACTTCCTCAGAAAAAATGTTGATGGCGGGATTCATCATCTATGTTACGAAGTTGATAATATTGATGAAGCGTGTAATCAGCTAACAGCTGAGGGTGCGCGCATATTGGGCGATGGAAAGCCAAAGATTGGTGCTCACGGCAAACCGGTCGTGTTTTTACATCCCAAGGATTTCTGTGGCACACTGATCGAACTTGAGGAAGCCTGAGTTTTTTTGATGTATCTGGATTTAACAGCAAAGGTTGTGTTGACCGCTTGCGCCGTGCTTCTTTGTTCTACTGTCAGCGCAGATGTGTATCGGTGGGTAGATGAAAAAACGGGAGAAATATTTTTTTCCGAAACGCCTCCTTCACCTGATGTTGCAACCGAGTACGAAAATGTCACACATAAACTCAACGCGAAGGGTCAGCAACAATCGAAGAGTAATTCGAATTCGACCATGCGCGAGGATATCAATAGTGACGAGCAAGTAAGCAATGAGGAGGTCATCAGCGACGATGCGCTGCTTTCAAAGAGACGTTGCGATACCTTTGCAGAACAGATCACACGGCTCGAGCGAACGATCCCCGAAACAACTGATCCGCAGGAAATGGATAATCTGATCGTTAAGCTGGTGGACTATGAAAAGGCGTACAAAGAACGCTGTCTATAGAGCGGCAAACTATCACTAAATCATTAGCTCAAGTAGGTCGCGCGCATCGCTCGCAAGAATGTGAGACTCGTGATTGTCGATAAACTCACTGAGCACTTTCACCGCTTGACCTTGCTCACCAGACTGACTGTACGCGACACCCAGCGCGAATTGAGCATTTGCCAACAGGTCACTTTGTGGGTAGTTCTTTAAGAAACTTTCAAATGCAACGATCGCTTTTTCGAGGTTTCCATCAACAGCCAGACGATTACCTTGTGAAAACAACGAAATTTCATTGACGTAATCAGGATCTTGTGAAAGATCGTTTTTCCAGTACGGGCTCAAAAGATCCTCCGTCGCTTCGGAGCCACGGATCCCAGCAGTGAGCGTTATGTCGCCTTCTGTTCCGGCTGTTTCCACCTGAGGGCTCACGCCTTTAATTTTGTTCCATAATTTGTAGAACATTGACTTCATAGGATCGTCTTCAGATTTAACAACCGATGCGGTGTTTGTACCGCTATCGCTCGCATTGGCCAGGCCAAGTCCGAGCGGTACTGAGAAAGCGATGAGGAGATAAAATAAAACGTTACGGGTAATCATGTTGAACAACTTATTGAGTTAATAACTTTGACAAACTAGCGTATCGCTCGGAAAGCGCCGCATCCTGTGCCAATGCTTGATCAAATTTTTTGCGGGCGTTGTCCAGATCACCCATGCGATAGAATGCCATCGATTGATTAATCTTGATGTTGGGGTCATTTCCATCCAGTTCCTCCGCTCGCGCGTAAGAGGTTAAGGCTCGATCGTATTCACCGTTTCTAAAATGAATATTGCCTGTATTGTTGTGAACAGCACTGTTAGAAGGATCGAGTATCAACAGTTGATCAAAGGTTTCCTGAGCTTTTTCGTCGAGTCCGTACTTAGCGAAGTAGATAGCAATCTGCATTTTTGCACGCGTATTTCGCGGTTCGCTGTCAAGGATAACGTCATAGGGTTTAGTTAACCGTGCAACTGCTTTTTCCAGAAGAAAGCTGTTTTCCTGCGAAATAGAGTAGGACAGTATCTTTTGATCTGGCAGTGCTAATGTGTTCTTTTGAGGTGATAAAGTAACAGGCTGAAACGACTCCCACGCGTTCCGCATTTCGACAATGTTCAAAGTTCGGTTAGCAATGTTCTCTCTGTACTTTTGAGCACCAACCGTCCAGGCCTCGGCAAACGATGTCGCAATCATGGTCGCTTCAATAGGAATCCAGATTGATCCTTTATAAATCGCAAGCAGCTCATCGTCAGAGGTGATTTGGTCGCGTTGATCAGCGCTCAGCCCGGTATTCAACATAAACAACATATGTCCTGGAATCTCCAACAACGCGGTTTCTATTCCGAGATTCTCAAGTGATGCGCTAAACAGCACGGACAAATCATCGCAATCGCCGCTTTTAAGACTGAGCGTTTCCCGTGCGAACTGAACATAATCCACGCGATCTGCTTCAACCATACTGTAAGGACTTGTGGGATCTTCAATGTATTTGATGCCGTGAGCGGATAACACTTCGAACAGTGTCATGGCGGTGAGCAATTGCTTGTTAACCAGCTGATTAGGGATTTTTGACGCATTAATCGCGGGTCGAATAAATTCGTGCAGCGCTGTGTCTTTCGGGGTAACGAAAGAACCAACCATTTTTGACTCGCCCCAGAGTATGGCGTTTTTGCCGTATATCGTCATTGGCTGGTTAATGCTGACCGAGTCTTGTTGGCCATCGCGCACATAGTTGAGGCTTAACTCAACCTGTACGCCTGTGTCTTCATCAATTTCCAGGATTTTGTTGTTAAAGGATGCGTAAAGCGGTACCTCCTGAACGCTGTTTGCCTCGAGCAGGTCCAGCTCTCCGTTCCACGGGAAGTCCATGTATCCTTTGACTTCCATGCTTAACTTTAATCCACCGTAGTCAGTGCCGCTCAGATTTTCGACCTTTACATAGCCAAGCGGTTTTTCCGCATATTGTTTATAGGTTGCAGAAAAAATTTGTTCAAAACGCAAATCCGACAACAATACCCGGGGAGCGTTCGACGCGAATTCGTTCGCGCGTTTGTGATTGGCGTAAGCTTCATCAAGCAACGACTGATGAAAGTCGCTTGGTTCGATATTATTGACTTGTTCGAAGGTGGAAATTGCTTGATCGAACATACGCCTTTTGTTGTAGAGTTTACCAAGCGCTATCATTGCTTTCGTCGATGTCGGCGCGAGCACCATCGCTTTGTCGATTGCTGTTAGTGCGTCGTCATAAAAATTCGACTCTGTATAAACCTCGCCCAAAAGTACGTGATAATTGTCGTTGCCCGGCTCGCGTTCAATCGCGTCACGAATGTAGTCAATCGCTTTTATATTTTTCCCTTGTTTTCGATAAAGATCAGCCAGCAGTAATCGCAATTCATTTTGGCTTTCATCACTTTTCAGCGAGATCACTGAGTGTTTGATTGCATCCCCGGTGTTTTCTAAAGCGCTATAGGATTCGGCCAACATTTTGTGTGTTTGTGCGTGTTCAAATCCTTCAATATCGGCCGCACGTAAAAGGTAAGGCACAGCCTGCTCGTATTCTGCTTTATTGAAATTAAGAACACCTATTCGTCTGGCGATATCGATATTGTCGGGGTTTGCTTTCTCGGCGGTCGCCAGAACGCTGTACGCTTTCTCGGAGTTGTCCTGGCCAAAATACAAATCAGCTAACGCAATCCAGGCGTCAGTATTTGTTTGATCGAGTCGGGTCGAGCGGGTAAAAGCAACGATTGCGCGCGTTTCGTCGCCCTTGCGTTTCGCGACTTCGCCGAGTAGGTACTGACCGTAAGCTTTGGTGTCTTTTTCTGCGGCAAGTTTTACTGCCAGATTATTCACCTTCTCAATCTGACCAGTTGCGAAATAGGTTTTGACCAGCTGCAGTCGCGCTGCAGTAAATTCAGGGTCGTTCTCTAGAGTTTTTTCGAAGTGCTGTGTCGCTTCAACCTGCCGATCTAAAAGCTGATAAACCAAACCGGCTTCATACCAAATCGAGGCGTCATCTGGCGCAATGGAGAGTGCAATGTCAAATTCAGCCAGTGCCTGTTCAGGAATGTTCAAACTAAGGTAAGCCCGCGCAAGAAGAACGTGGGTTTCCAAATGATTGGGCTGCTTTTCCAGAGCCTGTTCAAGACAATCAATCGTGGTGATCGCATCGTCCAGTTCAAGTCCTATGCGACCGCAGATTAAAAGAGTCTCAAAAGTTGCCGTCCCTTCTGCGATCGCATTAAATATAAGTGCACTTGCTTCAATACTTTTACCATCAGCTGAGAGGGCGGAAATTTGCATATTGGTTCCGTCAGTTTCGTAACCCTCAATTTCCGCCAGCGCTTCGTAGACTGACGCCGCTTTGGAATGGTTTCCTGAGGCAGTTAGAGATAACCCGTAGAACTGCTTGTATGCCCCATTTGCTGGATTGAGCACACTCAGTCGTTCAAATCCAGGAAGCGCAGTTTCAAAATCCCCCGCCTCGTATGCATTCAGGTACTGCCTGAAATCATCAATTGCAAATTCGGATTGCAAACCTTCAACGTTAAAACCTGAGATCGATGAAACCTGATATGAAAGTGGCGCCGCTTCGTTATTATGGCGATGAACGTAAGAGCTCTCTGTCGCGTTTACATTACTTAAGAAAGCGTACGAACCGTTTAGATCTTTTGACGCATAGACGTTATACGCAATGACGGTCGCGCTTTCAGCAGGAGGCCAATCGATAGTAGATTCGTTTATTCCCCCGATCACTTCGATTTCTGTCACTGGTGCGGGAATTTGCTTAAAGTGATAAGTGTTGAGCTGTTGATTGCCCTTGCCGAACACACTCACCCAGGGCCGAGGAGTTAATGAAACTGCCATCGCATTAGGTTCATACAATTCAGGTCCGGTATCGCCAGCCGCGCCAAATTCAAAAATCAACTCCTGATCTTGAAAAATCAGGATGCTTGCGGCGTTGTTGCCTGAATTTGCGAGCACATACAAGCGATTATCCGCGTCCATGGCCAGATCGAAAAATTTGTTAAATGTCTTTTGTGCTGCGTTTTCGATTTCGTACTTTTTTAAACCTTCGGCTGAAAACACTTTGATAGATTTGGTTCCGTCATCGGCAACAAAAATATTGCCTCGGCTGTCGCTTGCAACGCCAACAGGCTCGTCGAAATATGTCAGGCCATCGTCGCTTTGGTAAATGGCTCCGAGAGCGACGCCCTGACGACTAAAAATTTGAATTCTCGAATTACCCGTGTCAGCTACATAGAGTCGATCGTTGGCAAAAGCGAGATCTTGCGGATCATTGAACTCGCCCTCTTGCTTTCCGCGTTGCCCTACACTGAACAGCTCTTGACCGTTCGCGTCGTAACCCTTGAGGGTAAGGTCATCATCGAGTAAAAAATATCCGTCGTCCGTATTTGCGAAAGCCAGTGGTTCGTCGATCACTGAACTGAATGTTATCTCGCTTGCGTCACCGACTAATCTTGGTGCTTTGTCTTCGTTCAGGCATGCAACCCGCTCCTCGTCAACCCGATAAGCCATCTCACAATCTTTTGGTGTGAGCGATGAGACTGCTACGCTGCTCAGCAGGGGCGGATTTGCAAGATCAGCACCTTCCGTGATGATCTTATAGATTTCAATTTTTTTATCGCCACTATCGGCAACCGCCAATCGGTAATTGGGAAGTGCGAGTAACGCGGACAATTTATCGAAGCGCCCCGGTCCGCTACCCTTGCTGCCAAAAACACTGACAAGTTTTGATTCTTCCCAATCGACGATAAATATTTTACCGGCTGTTCCATCACCAAGATAAAGCGTTCCGCGGGCATCGACGGCCATTGCCCTCAATCCAACCTTGCCCCCTAATAACGACTGAAGATCATCATTCGAAAAACGTTTAATGAGTTCGCCATTATGTGAGAAAACCGACACCTTACTCTTTGGCTGTTGTTCAAGCACATAAACTCTTTCTAACTTGTCGACGGTCACAACGACGGGATTGGTCAAAGCGTTTTTGGTATCCGATGTTTGTCCGAAGGCATGAAGAAAGACTCCATCGCTGCTGTAGACTGAAATTCGTTTGTTTCCAGAATCGGCGACGTAGAGTCTGCCCGATGGACCAGTTGCGATAACACGTGGGTTTTCAAATGCGCCCTCCTTCGTACCCTGCGTGCCGATGCGATATAAGGGTTGAGAATCAGCGTCAAATACAGCGATTCGTGAATCGCTCATATTGGCCAATGCGAAACGCCCATCCGGCCAACTCGCGATACCGCTGATTCGGGCGCTGTCGAATACGTTGTCTCCATCGCTGTAAGAAGTCGTCGACAGTGCTTTACCATCGAGAACACTGGAGACTCCTAGACCGCTATCTGCCGTAGCCAGGCGACCACCTGCCAACAATGCGAGATCGGCGATATACCCGATTTGATTGTCGTCTTTTGCTGGTTGGACGGTAGTTTCAAGTAGAAGCTGGTCGCTTCCATGTGCGCCCAGCGTGAAAATGCTGAGTAACAAACCAAGCACATGCGACCTGTGAAGCATAAGATAGCGTGTCAACTCGATCCCCTGTAGCAGAAAAGTTGTTTTTTAGAGCAGTAATACTACCAGACTACACACTCAACATTAGCTATCGAGGTAAGAAATTCCGCAAACCGATTGGCAATTTTTAACACCCGATTTGGGTATTGTCAGCGGATCGCGCAAATTATCCGCCAACTTGGGATTGCAAAATCAGCGTTGAATCACTGATCTGCTTCGTTTGGGTGAATTCACAGGGCTACAGCGAGCGGCTCATCCGTGATTCAACCAGTTCGTGACCACGATATAGACAGTAGCGCAGCCATTTGTAGAGAAACCGATTGATTTGAAGTCCTGTCACCAGTTCTCGGGATTTGCGCAGGCAGCGACGTTGTCCGTGCAGAAAGCCGCTCATAACCTCCGCTGTTTTTGCATCGTGGTAGACGCGAATTGTTAGATCGGGTTGTTTTGGATAAAAAGATCGGTTCTCAAATCTATAAGTGAGCATCAATGTCGTCGTGTATTTTTCCTGAGACACGATTTGCATGTAAACCGGTAAACACCCAGTGACATCAGAAACGAACTCGTCTTCAGGCATTGATTTAAGAGTTGGCGCCAGAAGACGTAACAAGATGTAATTTTGCTCGTAAAGATCCATCAGTCTTGCAAATCGAGATTGCTGTTGACCGGGCTTAGCGACTACTGCTGCGTTTCTCAATGTCTGATTCAAGTTTTTAATCCATGGCCAGTGTAATAACAAACACGGTGTGTTATCAAACGCATCTGCATTCTGTAACGATTCAGCCGACCAGCAAACTATGCGCCAATTGAAGTCAACTAAATATCACCACAGCTTTAACTTGTGCGAGTTTTGCCGCAATCATCGCGTTGATGAGCGGCGCAATTCATCACATACGCTCTAAAATCAGGTTTTAATCAATAAAACATTGCGAAACTTGCGTATTTGTTGATAATTGCGGCGGTTTTAAACGTACTACCTACCCAACCCGGCAACTGTATGGCGAAAGAAGAACATATCGAAATGGACGGCACGGTTATTGATACCCTGCCCAACACAATGTTTAGAGTCGAGCTTGAGAACGGTCATGTTGTGACCGCGCACATATCGGGGAAGATGCGAAAGAACTACATACGAATTCTGACGGGCGATAAGGTCACCGTGCAACTAACTCCCTACGATCTCTCGAAGGGTCGCATCACATATCGAAGCAGGTAGCCGGAGTTGTCAGTTATTCTCGAGCGCTCAAGTGAGTGCCTTTTCGCTTTCAAAGTCCAGAATCAATTCACCCGTATGATCGGCACTTATAGAAACCACACCACCCTTCGTTAGCTGTCCGAACAATACTTCGTTCGCAAGCGGCTTCTTGATGTTCTCCTGAATCAATCGCGCCATCGGTCGGGCTCCCATTTTCTGATCAAACCCGTTTTTAGCCAGCCACTCACGAGCAGAAGCATCAACGCGCAGCGTAACTTTCTTTTGCTCGAGTTGCGTTTCGAGCTCAATAATGAATTTGTCGACTACGCTCGCAATCGTGCGTTTGTCGAGCGCTTTGAATTGGACGATGGCGTCCAGCCGATTACGAAATTCCGGGGTAAACATGCGGTTGATTACCTCCATCGCATCGCTCGAGTGATCTTGCTGCGAGAAGCCCATGCTTCGGCGGCTGACCGCTTCTGCGCCGGCATTTGTGGTCATTACCAAAATAATGTTACGGAAATCAGCTTTGCGCCCATTGTTATCGGTAAGAGATCCATGGTCCATCACCTGAAGTAAAAGATTAAAAACATCAGGGTGCGCTTTTTCTATTTCATCCAGCAGCAACACCGCATGCGGGTTTTTGCTGATAGCCTCTGTCAGAAGACCACCCTGATCGTAACCCACGTATCCGGGTGGCGCGCCAATCAGGCGAGACACTGTGTGGCGTTCCATGTACTCCGACATATCGAATCGGATCAACTCAATACCCATCACTTTTGAGAGTTGACGGGTTACCTCGGTTTTTCCGACCCCAGTTGGGCCGGCAAACAGAAACGAGCCAATCGGGCGTTCTTCATTACCGAGCCCCGAGCGCGCCATTTTAATCGCTGACGACAGGGTGCCAATGGCTTCATCCTGACCAAAAACGAGCATCTTGAGGTCACGATCCAGCGTACGCAGCTTTTCCACGTCGTTGGTCGAGAGGTGTTTCGCAGGGATTCGTGCAATCTTGGCTACTATCGATTCAATGTCCGTTACTCCAATCGTTTTTTTCCGTTGCGAGGGTGCCTGCAGCTGTCGATTCGCGCCGGCCTCGTCAATCACGTCGATCGCCTTGTCGGGCAAGAAGCGGTCATTAACGTATCGGTCAGATAACTCGACTGCAGACTTCAATGCTCCGCTGGTGTACTTAACGTCATGGAACGTCTCAAAGTGTTCGCGCAAGCCCTTCAATATTTTGACTGCTTCGTCGACGGTGGGTTCGCTTACGTCGATCTTCTGGAACCGCCGCGCCAGAGCGCGATCTTTTTCGAAAATACCTCGGTATTCTTGGTACGTGGTCGAGCCGATGCACTTCAACTCGCCCGAGGCCAATGTTGGTTTGATAATATTGGATGCATCCATAACACCGCCAGAAGCCGCACCAGCACCGATAATTGTGTGGATTTCATCGATAAATAAAATCGCGCCTTCCTGCTTTTTCAACTGGGCAAGAACACCCTTCAGGCGCTTTTCAAAATCACCGCGATATTTAGTGCCCGCAACCATCGCACCGAGGTCCAAACCGTAGATCGTTGCATTCGAGAGAACATCGGGGACCTCGCCATCCACGATTCGGCGTGCAAGTCCCTCCGCTATGGCTGTTTTTCCAACACCCGCTTCGCCCACCAGTAAGGGGTTATTTTTGCGGCGTCGGCAAATAATCTGTATTGCGCGCTCAACCTCTTGATCACGTCCAATCAGCGGATCGATCTTGCCCTCGACCGCCTTTGCATTCAGGTCTTCGGCAAATTTTGCCAGCGGACGATTTTCAGAGTCCGGTTCCTCGGACATTTCCTCCGGGATTTCGTCCGTTTCTTCTTCGCCCTCGTCGGGCACTTTTGAAATTCCGTGGGAGATGTAATTGACCACATCCAGCCGCGAGATGTCCTGTTTGTTCATCAGGTACACGCTGTGTGAGTCCTGCTCACCAAATATCGCAACCAACACGTTCGCACCATTCACTTCTTTATTGCCGGATGATTGAACGTGAAAAACAGCGCGCTGGAGAACCCGTTGAAACCCGAGCGTGGGCTGTGTTTCGCGCTCCTCATCGTCGTCTAGAAGCGGTGTATTCTGAAAAATAAATTCCGTGAGTTCAGATTTGAGGTGTTCGGTATCGCCGCCACAGGCGCGCAGCACCGCGCAGGCGCTGGGATTATCCAGCAATGCCAACATCAGATGCTCGATGGTCATGAATTCAAAATGGTTTTCGCGTGCCATCTTGAACGCCATATTGAGGCTGAATTCCAACTCTTTACTAAGCATGATTGCGTATCACTCTTCTTCCATCTCACACAAAAGCGGATGCTGGTTATCACGAGAGAGTTTATTTACCTGTGCCACTTTCGTTTCGGCTATGTCCTTGGTGAAAACTCCGCATACACCCTTCCCGCGTGTGTGGACATGTAACATTATCTGCGTTGCCTTCTCGCGGTCGATGCGGAAGATGCTTTCCAACACCTGAACTACAAACTCCATAGGCGTATAGTCGTCATTTATCAGGACAACCTTAAACATTGGTGGCTTTTTTAACTTAGGCTTGGCCGTTTCGGTCGCTAACCCTACCCCTGAAGTATGCTCCTCTTGGTTACTCAATTTTCTATAAGCCTTTGTTTTATAGAGTAAATACGTAACTTTCTGTCGATTGGTTCAATAACTTTACCGTCAGAATCTATTCTAGCGCAATTCAGTTCAGGACAAACGTTTCTAACTGCTGGATCACTGACGGATTGTAAGCGCATTTCCAGCTTGAACAATTGCTAAACGGGCAGGTCTTGCAGGGGATATAAGAACCGCAAATAAAAATTCAAGGGTGCGCGATTCTTGACTTAGCCTTGTGCGGCAAGCGCTAACGATTGCGCGCAAAGGCGGGTACCAGTTAGACGATCTTAAGGTGCCGACGCGACCTTGCACCGGCTTAATCGATAAGTGGGGTTCATGAGGACAGTAGCCATCAGCGGCTAATCGAACGCAATCGCTCCATTGACGCTATCGGTGCAATCCAAACCACGATTGCAGAGACGACATCTGCGTTCGTCGTTGCCGCCGGAAAAATAGTTTGCGGCGGGATGCTGGCTTCCAGCAGATTTTGAATCAGACGCATATCTGGCTGAATGATTGTCTCAACGATCAGCAGGTGCATTTTATTGCGCTGATCGCTGACGTGCGGCAGACAGGCGAAGTATCCCAGGGAGAAAGGGAGTGGATCAGAAGTAATATCCGCAAGTGTGTCTTTCACTGGCCCGTCGCTTCGGTTAAGTATTGATTCTGTTTGTGATTTCCTTTAATCGAATGACTTGTTGCACGTAGAGTGGCAAAGTGGCGGCTTTTTCTATGAAGCTAAAAACATACATCAGCAGAGCAACAAGCAATCCATGATCAACGGTGCCGTGTTTGATGGCAGTAATCGGTGTGTAGACAAACAGTGCGATGATCCCTAGCCATAAAACAAAATAGGTGCCAGTCTCGAGGTCGCTGAGTTTTATATTCCATTGCATCAAGCGCTCAAAGTGGCTACGAACATGGCTGATGTTCAACTGCTTAATCATTTCCACCTGTTTTTCCAACTCGGTGTTGTAACCGGCGTTAAGCCTGTAATTTAGCGATCCAACGGTTGAATAGACAATCACGATCAGGAGAAGTAAAGCTAAGCAGGCAAAAAATACGTCCACATTAAGCGTGCTAACAATGATGAGCACACCCACCACTCCAATGACGACTGTGATGACCTCGGGTAGCGCGTTTTCAAAAAATTCAACCAACTCTGTAAGGAGGCTTGAACGTGCCGCAATCGTTGATACGGACTGACTTTTATCTTTTTCCTTTGCCACCATCTCCGGCGCAATAACCTGGTAAATATGCGCGTAGATTCGAGTGTCGTAGAATCGACGAGCGCTGCCGATTAGTAGCGAAAGCGAGCCTAATCCCACTAATAAATAAATGCCATTGAAAGATTCGTAAAGTAAGTCGCTGATAGCCCAGCCGATAAACAGCGGATAGAGTAAATCCAGAAGCGTTTCAACGACGACCAGCGAAACGGTAAACGAAATTCGCCATCTAAAGCGCCTGAAAACGGCAGTCAATGTTAGAGCACCTGCGCCTGGTTTGCTGTCTGTTGATGGCGCGATATTGGTGGTTGACTTCGTCATTTCAGCAACGCTTCTGGTGTCATCGGGAAACACCGTTGCAAAACGTTTGAAAGGCCAGATCGGCGAGCGCATCGTGATCGATAGGTTTATTCCTGTTTAACCAGGCGATATACATTAACGCTTCGATCAGGTTTACCACCCACACAGTCGGTACATCATTTGACAGGCTGCCTTCGACCTTCGCGGACTCGACCAACTCGACAATATCGTTGGCTTGCCTTTCATATATGGCAACAATTTCAGGGTCACCCTCTTCGCGTTCGCTGAGTTTCATCAGAAACTCCATTTCCGCAGACAAAGGAAATATGGCTTTAAACATCAGCTCGATGGCGTGTAAAGCCGAATCCGCGTCGCGTTCCAGATGTTCCGTAGCCTTGTCGAAGGCACCTAAACAATGTATGGCAATGGCTTTGATTAGCTGTTCTTTAGTGTCGTAGAGACGGTACAAAGTCGTACGCCCGACTCCAGCTTCGCGGGCGATGTCGCTAAGCGAGGCCTCGCTGTTTTTGCTCAGTAGTGACATACCGGCGCGGATTAGCGCGGTTTGAGATTTCTGTATGCGGGCATCTATTTGGTGTGACATCGGAGGTTACCAAAGATATGGAACACACTTGTACTATAATTCATTTTGATATATGGTACAAGTATGTTCCATAAATTGCTGGATTGAAGCCTTGTTAGGTAAATCGATGAGTTGGTTAAAACAGCGTGCTGGCGGCTTTGCTGCGACGGTACTGCTAATCTGGATGGCACTCTGGTTTTTGGACGAACAGCAACCGGCGGCTACCGTAAAAACTCCAGAAAAATCAGTCTTACCTGTGACGGTCGTCGAGGCTGTACCGGCCGACGCGGAGATAACAATCAACACAACGGGCATTACCCAAGCGCGCTGGCTTGCGGAGATCACTGCGTCTGTGAGCGGTCGTGTCGTGGAGGTGGCGAATACTGCAATCCCCGGAAATTTGGTCAAAAAAGGAGAAATCCTGGTCTCGTTGGAGGATGTTTTTTATCGCGCGGAATTAGAGGCAGCTCAAGCCAAAGTGTCAGCGGCCGAGCTTGATTTGGCAGAAACTCTGAATCGCCAGTACGTTGCAAATGAAGGTGATAACACAAAATCCGCTTTTGGCCGTCTTGAACCCCATGTCAAAACTGCGAGGGACAACCGTAAAGCCGCGACGGCGGCCCTCGCATCAGCCAAGCAACAACTTGCCGACACGCAAATCAAAGCCCCTTTTGACGCGGTCGTTATCATTGATTCGATCCATCCTGGTCAGTGGGTGAACTCGGGTGACACATTGTTCCACATGGCTGCCAGTGATTTTTTGGATATCAAAGTCGAGCTTTCGGAACAGAACTGGAAGCGTCTGAACGGCGCTCATCAAAAAACCAAAGACGAACCGCAGAGAGAAATAACTGTGGTCTCACCTGGCGGACAGCGGTGGCAGGCATCAATCCGTTATTTAAGTCCGGTTATGGATGCGGTAACGCGACAACGAAGCTTGATGCTTCAAGTTGCTAACCCGTTTCAACGCGCCGAACCGCTACTCGCGGGGCAACAGGTGACCGTTGTGTTTGAAGCTGACACACGTGAATTTGTGGTCGCGGCTCCCGCTTCGGCGTTAACTGATGACGGCAAAGTCTGGAGCGTGGTTGACAATTCACTGCGTTTGGAAACTGTCAAAATTCTTGACGAACAACCGGACACCGTACTGTTTCGCTACCAGGATCGACCCGATCAAAAACGTCTACTGGTGCAGTTTCCCTTAAGCAGCTTTTTGGAAGGCCAGTCGGTTGCGACAACCTTTTGAATAGGCGCCATTCGAATTCTCTATATGAACACTCTTACACGATGGTTTTTGTATAACCCGGTTGCCGCTAATTTGTTGATGGTATTCGTGCTGGCGGCTGGATTGTTGACCTTGCCTAGCCTGCGTGTCGAAAGTTTTCCGCAAATTCAACCAACGGAAGTCGAGATATCGGTGGTTTATCCCGGTGGCTCCGCTCGTGAGGTCGATGAGGGCATTACCCAGCGAATCGAAGCCGCAATTAGCGGCGTCGCCGGCATAAAACGTATTAGCAGCCAGTCTCATAAAGGTTATGCATCGGTGTTAGTGGAGAAAAACACCGACATAGAACTGGATCGCCTGATCGATGATATCCGCAATCAAGTGGACAGCATTGAGGGCTTTCCTGCATTGGCGGAACGACCGAGGATTTATCGCAGCGAGTTCACCAACCTCGCCTCTTTCGTCATGATTTACGGCGGTGAGAGCGATGAGTTGCTACAACAAGCGTCGACTCGTATTGAGCGTGCGTTAAAAAAACACCCAAAAATCTCCAAAGTCACCAACCTGGGCAAACGTAAACGGCTGTTGGCCGTAGAGCCTGATCCCGAACGACTGCAATACTACGGCCTATCGCTGGACGACTTGGTTAATCGCCTGCGTCAGTGGTCGGTGCAATTTCGAACGGGTGAGTTGAGAACCGCCAGCGGCAATATCCTGTTGCAAGGCAGCACTCTGGCAGACAATCTTCGAGAGCTGAAAAACATCCCGATAGTCACAACCCCGTATTCCCGCGTCACATTGAACGAAATCGCCAATGTGCGGCGAGATTATGAGCAAACCGACAGCATTGTTCGTTACCAGGGATTGCCTGCAGTCGCACTTATGGTGTCGACGAGTCAAAAAGACAATCTGTTTCATATCAGCGAAGCAACGCAGTCCGTGTTGGCTTCGTTGCAGCCAACGATGCCAAAAAGTATCCAGCTCGATGTAATGGCAGACATGTCTCCGTATATAGATGAGCAGCTGGATCTACTGAGCACTAATGCGTGGCAAGGCCTTGTAATCGTCGTATTGCTATTGGCGCTGCTGTTGGAAGCGCGACTGGCGTTTTGGGTTGCATTGGGTATTCCGATATCACTGGCAGGAGCGGTTGCTTTGATGGGCATTCCGTCGCTGGATTACAGCATCAACGACATCACTCTGTTCGGCATGATTCTGGTTTTGGGCATCCTGGTGGACGATGCCGTAATCGTCGGTGAAAGCATTTATCAGACTAGGCGGAAAAACACGGATGGCAAAGAAGCCGCGTGGCAAGGGGTCAAGGCGGTGGCGGTGCCCACAATTTTCGGCGTATTAACCACCATCGCCGCCTTCTCGCCAATGCTTTGGATTGAAAATGAGTTGGCCAAGGTGCTAGCGGGATTTTCTGCAGTGGTCATTTTTGCGCTGATCTTTTCGCTTATCGAAAGCAAATTTATTCTGCCTGCGCATTTAAGTTATTCCACTCCTCAACGCGAAAGTGAACGGAAAAGTGGTTTGGTCAAGCGGTCATACAATGCAGCCAGAGATGTCTGCACCCGAGCACTGGACTATTTTACCCAGCGAATTTACCTGCCAATACTGAAACTGAGTTTGGTCAATCGAAAAACCAGTATTGCGCTGTTTATCACCTTCTTTTTGTTCGCTTACGGTGCTCTTTTGAAAGGGCACATTAGTTCGGTATTTTTTCCGGAAATTCCCGGCCGTTACGCGACAATTAGGGTGACGATGGTGCACGGAGTATCGAATGCGTTAACTGAACGCAATACTCACGTTTTGGAACAGGCGGTCAGACACACAGCCCATAAATTGCAGAATGACTATCAACTCCCCGAATCGCCAGTCAGTAAGTACGTAGTGGCCAAGGAGGATTCAGAAAATATTGAGCTAACGGCGGAACTCACGTCCGATGCGCTGGCGACAATACCAAGCGATCGTTTTTTGGACGAACTCCGTCAACAAACAGGGACCCTCGAAGGCAGCTATGCGATGAAGTTTACGCTTGCTGAAGAGTCGGCCGGCGGCACAGCAGTCACGGTTTCTGCGAATAATCGCGACCTCGCCAAGCAGGTGGCAAATCGTATCAAGGCTGCCTTGGAGCAGTTCCCTGGAGTCGACGATGTTTACGACGACAGCCAACTGATTGAGAAACAGCTGCATGTCACGGTGAATGACAGAGGTGCTGCTTTAGGCATTGATCAAAATCACCTGGCAAGTCTTGTAGGTGGTGCCTTTGGGCGAATCGAAATTCACCGGCTACTGGATAAAGGCGAAGAAACGCTGCTTTTGGCGCGCTTTCCAGCGTCTCAAACTAAAACCATCGAACAACTAAGATCAACTCCGGTTTTTCTGGAAAGCGGTAGTTACGTGAGTCTGGGCGAGATCAGTGATTTGGAATTTAAGCCAGAACCAAAAGTGATATTCCGCCGTGATCGCGATGAAGTTATTAGCATCTACTGGCAGCAGAACCGTTCTATCAGCTCTCCTGAAAAAACCTGGGAACGGTTGTACGCAGAAACGGTGCAAGACCTTGAACGAATTTATCCCGATGTGACGATAAAAGCTGTAGGCGAGTTCGCTGAAATCGTCGAAGTCCAAGCCGGATTTAAAAAAGCTATGTTGCTAACACTTTTACTGATCTACGTTTTGTTGGCAATACCGCTGCGGTCTTACTGGCAGCCGTTTATCATTATGTCGGTTATACCGATGGGTTTTGCCGGAGCGATTATCGGCCACGGCCTGCTTGGATTGCCTGTCAGCCTTTTATCGCTGTTTGGCATGATGGCAATGACCGGCGTGGTGATTAACGATTCATTGGTGCTGATGAGCCGTTTTAATCAACTCCGTGCTCAAGGAGTCTCGATGCGCGCGGCATTGCTGGAAGCAGGAGCAAGCCGTGTGCGGGCAACTTTCCTGACTACCGTTACCACGACCTGTGGTCTGTTACCACTGCTAACTGAAACGAGCGAACAAGCTCAATACTTAAAGCCGGCCGCAGTGTCTCTTGTTTTTGGTGAACTTTTTGCCACACCCATTACATTGATACTAATCCCCTTGTTATTGTCTTTTGGACAACAAAAGCCCGTGAAGCATAGTGAAATTGCCCCGACGCCAGTTAAGGTTCAAACCGACGCTTAAAAAAGGACGTAACTGGTGATACAGGATGATTTGTAATACGGCGGAAACGGAACGAAGTGTTTGGTGCCCGGGGCCGGACTCGAACCGGCACGGTGTTTCCACCGAGGGATTTTAAGTCCCTTGCGTCTACCAATTTCGCCACCCGGGCGGGATGGACTCGCGCGCATTTAATCGCAATGTCTTATTTCTAAATGAAACTCTTCGATTTTCTATCTACCACAACGCCGCCCCGGCAAGACGCATAGGCTTGGAGGCTGAGACCGGAATCGAACCGGTGTACACGGCTTTGCAGGCCGCTGCATAACCACTCTGCCACTCAGCCCCGAAATGTGCGGCAAGTGACCGCCAAACTTTTCAGCGCTAAAAATCGACTCTACTCGAAAGTACGCGATTACCACTAAAAAAAAACCTCGACCGTCGCCGAGGTTTTTAGTGTTGGAGCGGGAAACGAGATTCGAACTCGCGACCCCAACCTTGGCAAGGTTGTGCTCTACCAGCTGAGCTATTCCCGCGAAGAGGGCGAATTCTAGCTCAAGCCGTCAACTTGTCAATAAGCAAGCGCTGGATGCGATCACTCGGACACTGCACCAGACCGCCAGGCAGCGCGGAGATACAAACACATCGAGTAAAGGGTGAGCGCAGCAGCGATCACCAGCGCGTATGTCCCATACAGGTAGAAATCGATACCAAATAGCGTCTCTTTGTACAACATCATGAAGATCGCCAGCATTTGCAAAACCGTTTTGATCTTGCCGATATTGCTGACGGCCACGAGTTGGCGCTGTCCCATCTCTGCCATCCATTCGCGCAGCGCTGAAATGACAATTTCACGACTGATAATGATGCTGGCTGAAAGCACGAGCCACAGTTCCGGGTCGGCCGAGACCAGCATAAGTAAACTTACCGCGACCATCAATTTGTCTGCGACCGGATCGAGGAAGGCGCCAAAAGCAGAGGACTGACCCAATCGGCGCGCAAGATACCCATCCAGCCAGTCGGTAAAACCTGCGACGGCAAAAATAATTGCGCACAATGGGCGCGCCCAATCGGCCGGAATGTAAAACGCCACGAACACTATCGGCAGCAGTGCAATTCTTAACAGCGTAAGCGCGGTGGGTAATGTCATTCGCATGAGCGTAGTGTATTCCTAGCTGGAATTTTCTCCATGAAAGTTTTCATATATTTTGCGCGCAAGTTCTCGGCTGATGCCCGGCACCATGGCGAGATCATCGATTCCGGCTTTTTGCACACTTTGCATGCCGCCAAAATGCGAGAGCAGCGTCTTGCGGCGCTTGGGACCGAGACCGGGAATATCCTCTAAAACACTGCGGCTGCGTTTTTTGCCGCGCTGTGCTCGATGACCGGCAATGGCGAATCGATGCGCCTCATCCCGAATCTGTTGCACAAGATGCAATGCGGGTGAAGTCTTACCGAGCTCCAGCTCTGTCTCGCTCGCATCGAGGATGAGTATTTCTTCCCCGGCAATGCGCGCCGGGCCTTTGGCTACACCAACGAGCAGGATTTCATCCAGCTGCAAGTCTTCCAGTACTTCGCGCGCGACACTCACCTGCCCTTTTCCTCCGTCGACAAACAAGACGTCCGGTAATTCGGCGTTCTCCTTAAGCGCCCGAGTGTAGCGACGGGTAAGCGCCTGTTTCATCGCGGCGTAGTCGTCGCCGGGCGTGACATCCCTGATAGAAAAACGCCGGTACGCCTGCTTCAATGGCCCTTCAATGTTAAATACCACGCACGAGGCCACCGTGCCCTCCCCGCGTGTGTGACTGATATCAAAACATTCCATGCGCGCTGGGATCGTCGGAAGATCCAGTATCTCTCGAAGGTTTTCCAGTCTGCGCGCGCTACCGGCGCGGCTGGATAAATGGACTGCCATCGCCGAGTCGGCGTTGTTCTGCGCGAGATCCAGCCAGCGTGAGCGTTCGCCTCGAACATTTGCGGTTATCTTTATTTTACGATCGCTACGCTGCGCCAATACAGATTCCAACAATTCGTGGTCATCGATAGGATGGCTGACTAGTATTTCTTTGGGAATTTCCTGCCTGAGGTAATACTGAGTCAAAAATGCATTGAGCACATCGGCTGGCTCTGCCTCAGCCGGCATGCTCGGAAAAAAGGCCCGATTGCCCAGATTCATACCATTTCGTATCAGAAAAACCTGTACGCAACTGCGACCGCCCTCAACCGAGCAGGCAATTACATCAATATTTCCCTGCGCATTGCTAACGTACTGCTTCTCGCCAATGGATTTAATATCGGCTATCTGATCACGCAGTTTCGCCGCGCGCTCAAAATCCAGCGCCTGTGAGGCAGATTCCATTTCGCCCACTAATTGCTCGACGACATCGCTGTCCTTACCTTTAAGCAGCATGTGGGTGCGCTCGACGTCAAGACGATAATTTTGCTCCTCGATCAGGCCAACACACGGTGCCGAACAGCGTTTGATTTGATACTGCAAACACGGGCGTGAGCGATTGTTAAAGTAAGAGTCGACGCACTGACGCACGCGGAAGAGCTTCTGTACATGCCGCATCGATTTGCGCACCGCGCCGGCATTCGGGTACGGTCCGATAAATGAGCCGGGAAGCTTTCGACTGCCGCGATAAAACTCGAGTCGCGGAAATTCCTGATTGTCGGTGATGTGAATGTAGGGGTAACTTTTGTCATCGCGCAGCAGTACGTTATAGCGCGGGCGATATTCCTTGATCAGGTTATTTTCGAGTAGTAACGCTTCGGCTTCAGTATTCGTCAAGATCACCTCGACGTCCGCGATTTGCGCGACCATCGAACGAGTTTTTGGCGAATCCGTATCGCGTCGAAAATAACTGCTCAGGCGCTTGCGCAGATTTCCAGCCTTGCCCACGTAGAGCACACCGCCACTTTCGTCCAGCATGCGGTATACGCCGGGTGTCTGACTGACATTTTTAAGGAAATTTTTACTGTCAAACATGAGTGATAGTAAAAAGGCCGCGATCAAACATCTTCGATGTGTTCAACCAGAAGCTGCAACGATATTTTACCGCGAAAGTTGTTAACGTCGAGCCGATACGCCAACCGTACGTCGCCACCCGCCAGGTCTTCACCCGTTTCACCAAATGCAATCGCATCGACGACCAGGCTCGGTGATTCTCTGAGATGAACGCGCATTTTCAAATGTCGGCTACCCACAATGCGTTGCTCAACACGGGTAAATACACCGTCGAACAGGGGCTCCGGAAACTGACTGCCCCACGGCAACGCCGAGCGCATCAACGCTGCCGTTTCAAGCGTAAAATCCTCGGAGTCAAGCTCACCGTCACTCAGCAACTCGGCGTTAGGTGGCGCTCCGTTGGTTTGTTCCACCACTGCAGCATCGAAGAGCTCACCAAAGCGTGGCAGTGATTCTTGTGCAAGCGTAAGCCCCGCCGCCATCGCGTGTCCGCCGTATTTGTGAAGTAACCCGTTTTCACGGCTTTCCACCCAGGCGATCGCATCTCGGATATTCACACCGGCAACCGAGCGCGCGGAGCCTTTGGCCATGCCGTCTCCGTCGAGCGTAAACACGCACGTCGGTCGATGTACCGTTTCACGCACGCGACCGGCGAGAATGCCGATCACCCCCTCGTGCCATTCTGGGTCGTACAGGCAAATGCCGGCGGGCAGCGTTTGACCGCTGTGTTGTGCGGTCCAGGCGTACAGCAATTCGTTGGCGCTTTCGCGCATGTCCGATTCGATCTCGCGTCGCTGCTTATTCATTGAATCAAGCTGTGAGGCGAGACGCGCAGCGTCCAGCTCTGTATCCGCCAACAGGCACGCGATTCCCATTCCCATCGATTCAAGTCTGCCTGCGGCATTGAGTCGCGGCCCAACGGCGAATCCCAGATCTGACGAAACGCAGCGCGTATAATCGCGCCCTGCCACATTCAACAGTGCTTTCACTCCTTCGCAGCACGCGCCCGCGCGAATGCGGCGCAGGCCCTGCTCTACCAGAATACGATTGTTGCGGTCCAGCGGTACGACATCGGCGACCGTTCCGAGCGCGACGAGATCGAGATACGTGGCCGGGTTTGGTTTTTCGATACCGGTGTCGGAAAACCATCCGCGCGAGTCCAGCTCGGTTCGCAGCGCCGACAAAAGATAGAACACGACGCCCACGCCCGCGAGATTTTTACTCGGGAACGGATCATCGCGCAGATTCGGGTTAACAATCGCTGTAGCATTTGGCAGGACTTCCGGGGGCAAATGGTGGTCCGTCACGAGCACATCGATTCCGGCCCCACGCGCGGCAGCGACTCCGTCTACGCTGGCAACGCCGTTATCGACAGTGACGATTAAGTCAGGCTTTGGCGTGCCGAGATCAGTGATCACAGCGGTGCTTAAACCATAGCCATAGTGAAAACGATCCGGGACGAAATAACGAACAGATTGCGCGCCCATGTCACCCAGCAACCGCATCGCCAGCGCCGTGCTGGTGGCACCATCGGCATCGTAATCACCGACAATTACTATGTGTTGTTGCGCGATCAGAGCGTTTGCAAGTAGCGCGACAGCCTGCGATAAACCGCCCAGCGTCGAAGCCGGGAGCAAACCGTTCAGCCCGACATCGGTGTCATCTTGCGCTTTTACTCCACGCGCCGCCAGCACTCTGGCCAACACGGGATTTTCGTGCAAATGAGTCCAATCCCCTTCGACATGCGGGCGCCTTACAATCGCAGGTTTAATCTTCATCAAGCAATATCCTTTTGCGGAGCGATAAATTCGCGCACATTGAATTTCGGCTGCCAAAACTTGAACGGTGATATTCGCTGCAGGTGAAATTCGCGACCGTCGCACGGTGCGATGATGACCGACTTGACGGTGCCGATCTTCAACGCGCGATGGATTTTCTTTGCGTATTTGTTGTCGATTCGCTCAAGTTCACGCTCCCATTCACTGGCGCTGTTGTCTACCGCGGGTCGAAACATTGCTCGGTCGGCGATGACAGTTCGCGAATCAATCGCCATTTGCTCGAAATCATCGACGATAGCCAAACCGAGATAGGTGGCCAGTTCGCGCGTTAGCGGGTCATCGGATGCGACCTGCAAAGGCGTATATAACCGGTCGCTTTGAGGTAAATCACCGGCACCCCACACCCACAAACTGTTTACACTGAGTTTGCCGTTCATCATACGATCCTGGTTCACCGGGTGACTATGCAAGAGCATCTGAATCTCGGTCAGCAACTGCTTGCCTTCGTTAGCCATTCCCGCCTCGACGATAAAGCGGTCGATGTTGCGACCATATGCGTACGATGGAGGTCCCATGTCAACTGTCGGTACACCCTCGCCTGCGAGCAGCCATTCGCAGGCGTTACATTCATGAACATGCAGCCCATCGGCCTGCAAGTGCGAATTCAATGTCTCGCGCAGAGCGGTACTTTCCTCAACCGAGATATCCAATGCGTCGGCGTCGATCAAGCGTGCGCTATCGCGGTCAACCTTGAGGTGCACCGGATCCGCTCGAACCACGTTGCTACGAACACCGATTCTTTCAGCCTGCGCGCTGGCAATGGGAGGACACCCATGCAGTCCGGATGCACAGTCAAACGCGCATCCCAGAACAGCCTCGTAACTTTGTTGCTCTACCGCTTGCGGACGGGCGCCGCGCATCAAGTTCACCAGCGACGAGTTTTGCAGACAGTCGAGCGAACTGTGCGGGCATTCAAACAACCCGGGCAAGATAAAATACAAGTCGGCACTTTTTTGCATTGCTGCGGTCATAGTCGGCGAATCCGATCTATTTTAACGTTAAGGGTCCAAAATTTTCTTACGTTATAGTTGCATACTAAGCTGTATCAAGCTTTCATTCGTTTATTCCTGGTTTCCGATTTTATGAACAAAAACAAGCTCATTCTTATTGTTGTCGTCTTAGCGCTTATCGGTGCTTTCTTTGTTTTCGATCTTTGGAAGTTTTTGAGCCTCGAGGCGATTAAGGAACAGCAAAATGAGATTGTGCAGTTCTACGAGAATAATCGTGTGCTCACGATCGGCTTGTATTTTGCGATTTATGTCGTGGTCACTGCGCTTTCCCTACCGGTTGCTGCTGTAATTACATTGCTCGGTGGCGCGATCTTCGGTCTAGTGGTCGGCACGATTGTGGTTTCCTTCGCCTCCACCACCGGTGCGACGCTTGCATTTCTAGGGTGTCGTTACCTGTTTCGTGAGTCAGTCGAATCGAAGTTCTCGCAACAACTTTCCAAAATCAACGCCGGCATGGAACGCGACGGCATGTTTTATTTGTTCACGCTACGGGTGATTCCCATCGTGCCGTTTTTCGTGGTCAACCTGCTGATGGGCCTGACAAAAATTCCAACACGGACATTTTTTTGGGTGAGTCAGTTGGGCATGCTCGCGGGCACAGCGGTGTTCGTCAACGCCGGAACACAACTTGCGAAAATCGAATCGCTAGACGGGATTTTCTCTGCACCGATCATTATATCGTTCGCGATCCTTGGACTTTTCCCCTACTTTGCCAAGACGGTGATTGGACGAATTCAGGCGCAGCGCGCGCTTAAAGGATTTAACAAACCGAGTTCTTTCGATCGTAACCTGGTTGTGATTGGAGCGGGATCTGCAGGTCTTGTCAGCGCCTATATTGCCGCAGCGGTTAAAGCCAAAGTGACGTTGATCGAAAAGAACAAGATGGGCGGTGACTGCCTCAACACCGGGTGCGTGCCATCGAAAACGCTCATCCGATCCGCTAAGTTGCTGAAACAGATCAGCCGGTCCAGCCGCTATGGCGTTAAGTCGGCGTCTGCAGAATTTGATTTCAAGCTCGCGATGCAGCGAGTGCGCGATGTCATCACCGCAATTGAGCCGCACGATTCGGTCGAGCGATACACGTCGCTTGGCGTTGACTGTGTCAGTGGCGAGGCTCGCATAACGTCGCCTTGGTCAGTTGAGGTCAATGGCGAAACCCTGACCACTCGTAACATCATCATTGCCAGCGGTGCGCGACCTTTTGTCCCGCCAATAGAAGGCATTGAGGAGGTAGGTTACGTTACGTCAGATACATTGTGGGAGCTTGATGAACTTCCGAAACGGTTTGTTGTACTGGGTGGCGGGCCTATCGGTAGTGAACTCGCACAAGTGTTCGCCCGTTTCGGAAGCGACGTGACGCAGATTGAAATGCTGCCTCGGTTGTTAGTGCGCGAGGACCCGGAAGTCAGCGAGGTCGTGACTCAGCAGTTTATCGATGATGGCATCACCGTGATGACTGATACGCGCGCTGAAAGATGTTTGGTTGAGAACGGCGAAAAACAACTGATCTGCACACGCGATGGAGAAACTATCACTGTGCCATTTGACGTTCTGCTTGTTGCGGTGGGTCGCACGCCGCGCACCGAGGGTTTAGGCCTGGAAGAGCTTGGCGTTAAAACCACGCCGCAGAAAACGATTGAAACCGACGACTACCTGCAAACGATCATGCCAACAATTTACGCTGTTGGTGATGTCGCAGGCCCGTATCAATTTACGCATGTCGGTGCGCACCAGGCATGGTTTGGCGCGGTCAATTCACTGTTTGGGACACTCAAACGTTTTCGCGCGGATTACTCAGTCATTCCATTCGCCACTTTCACCGACCCGGAAGTTGCGCGTGTCGGTATCAATGAGACTGAAGCCAAAGCTCAGAACATCGAATACGAGGTCACGACCTACGGAATCGATGATCTTGATCGTGCAATTGCAGATGGCGAAGCACACGGTTTTGTAAAGGTGCTGACCGTTCCGGGTAAGGACAAAATCCTCGGCGCAACGATTGTTGGCGAGCACTCCGGTGAGTTGATTGCGGAGTTTGTCCTCGCAATGAAACACGGCTTGGGGCTAAACAAGATCCTGGGCA
This sequence comes from Pseudomonadota bacterium, assembly GCA_039029275.1. GTDB lineage: Bacteria > Pseudomonadota > Gammaproteobacteria > JBCCGL01 > JBCCGL01 > JBCCGL01. Next base: position 153,654 of record JBCCGL010000007.1, read on the forward strand.
CGATTCATATCTACCCGACCATGGCAGAGGCAAACAAATATCTCGCCGGAAACTGGAAACGGGCGCACCAACCGGAGAAGCTGCTGGAGTGGATCGAGCGTTTTCATGCCTGGCGGCGCGGTTAATTATCGCGGCGGGGTTGCCCGTCAGTTTACATGTTGCGTCGGTATTTCCCGCCGACATCGAATAGCGCATTGGTGAGCTGACCAAGCGAGCAGTACCTGACCGCATCGACCAGTTCGGCAAAGACATTGCCATCGCTTATTGCCGCTGACTTGACTCTATCGATGGCGTTCACTGATGCGGTTTGATTCACGCTTTGAAAAGTACGGAGTCGGTTCAGCTGTCGTTGTTTTTCCTCTTCCGTTGAGCGAGCGAGTTCGACTTCCTGGATCTCCTGCCCGTTCGGATTCAGAAACGTGTTGACTCCGATAATCGGCAGTGACCCGTCGTGTTTTTTGTGTTCGTAAAAAAGAGACTCGTCCTGTATTTTGCCTCGCTGGTAACCCGTCTCCATCGCGCCAAGTACCCCGCCGCGCTCAGAAATACGCTCGAATTCGACGAGTACCGCTTCTTCAACTAATTCGGTGAGTTCGTCGATGATGAACGCCCCCTGATTGGGGTTTTCGTTCATGGCCAGACCCCACTCGCGGTTGATGATCAATTGAATGGCCATCGCTCGGCGCACGGATTCTTCAGTCGGTGTGGTGACCGCCTCATCGTAAGCATTGGTGTGTAAGCTATTGCAATTGTCATATACAGCGATGAGTGCCTGAAGGGTTGTGCGAATATCGTTGAAATCCATTTCTTGCGCGTGCAGCGATCGGCCGGAAGTCTGAATGTGGTACTTCAGTTTTTGACTGCGCTCATTCGCGCCGTAGCGCTCGCGCATCGCGACCGCCCAAATACGGCGCGCGACCCGACCCATGACCGTGTATTCAGGGTCCATTCCGTTGCTAAAGAAGAACGAAAGATTCGGCGCAAAGTCGTCGATTCTCATACCGCGTTCGAGATACGACTCGACATAGGTAAACCCGTTTGCAAGCGTAAACGCGAGTTGCGAGATTGGGTTCGCGCCAGCCTCGGCGATGTGGTAACCGGAAATCGATACGGAGTAGAAATTGCGTACGCCGTGTTCGACAAAATATTCCTGAATATCACCCATGAGCTTGAGGCTAAACTCGGTTGAAAACAGGCAGGTGTTCTGTCCTTGATCTTCTTTGAGGATGTCGGCCTGCACCGTGCCACGAACGTTCTGCAAGGCAAATTCACGCAGCTGCTGCCATTCGGATTCATCTGGATCGCGCCTGTTTTCATCGACAAATTTATTGCGCTGCTGCTGACACGCGGTATCAAAGAAAAACGCAAGAATGATTGGTGCAGGGCCGTTAATCGTCATGGATACGGACGTAGTCGGGTCGCACAAATCAAACCCGTCGTACAGCGCTTGCATATCCTCGGTAGTACAAATTGAAACACCCGCATTGCCCACTTTGCCGTAAATATCCGGGCGTTCGTCCGGGTCTTGACCGTAGAGCGTTACCGAATCAAACGCAGTCGAAAGCCGTTTTGCCGGGGCGTGCTCCGAGAGTTTTTTGAAGCGCGTGTTGGTTCGAAAAGCATCCCCTTCACCCGCGAACATGCGTGTCGGGTCTTCGTTCTCCCGTTTGAAAGGAAAGACGCCGGAAGTGAACGGGAAGTAGCCCGGGAGGTTTTCGAGCATCAGCCAGTGGAGCAACGCACCCTCATCTGCAAATTTTGGCACACTGACTCGCGCAACCTTCGTCCCGGACATCGTTTGAAAGTTAAGTGGGGTTCGTATTTCACGGTCGCGAATATTGCTGACGAATTCGTCAGCTTCGTAGCGTGCGACGAGCGCCTCCCACCCAGCAAGAAGATCGCTTGCATCTGATGAGAGAAGTTTGTTGCGAGCATCAATCAATGCTGCAATTTCGCCTGACTCCGCTTTATCGCTTTCGGCCAACATGCGATTGGATTCGCGCAATTGTTGTATTTCGCGCGCAACAGTGGCGAACTGCGTTGCCCGTTTTTTGTAGTCGCGCACCGTCTCGGCAATTTCCGCCAGATAGCGAACTTTTTTTGCAGATATTATTGCGGTTGTTTTGCTGGAAAATTTTGTTTGCACACGCGGCAACGCACCGCCTTTGGATGTGAAACCTTTTTCGTGTAAGGCATCGAGCAGCGCCTGATAAAGTGCAGTGACGCCGTCGTCGTTGAATCGCGAGGCAATCGTTCCAAACACCGGCATCTCGTCCGCGCTTTGCCCGAAGGCTTCGCGATTGCGCTGAACCTGCTTGCGAACATCACGCAGTGCGTCTTCCGCACCCTTGCGATCACATTTGTTGATTGCGACGAGGTCGGCGTAGTCCAGCATATCGATCTTCTCGAGCTGTGAGGACGCGCCAAACTCAGGTGTCATCACGTATAAAGACGCGTCGCAATAAGGGACGATTCCGGCGTCACCCTGCCCGATTCCCGGCGTTTCCACGATGATGAGATCGAATTGTGCACAACGCATCGCCGCCAAAATATCCGGAAGTTCGCCCGGCACTTCGGTGTCGGCATTGCGCGTCGCAAGCGATCGCATATACACATTTTCGTGCTCGATGGCGTTCATGCGAATGCGATCCCCGAGCAGCGATCCACCTGTTTTTCGACGCGTCGGGTCGATCGCGATCACGCCAATTTTGATTGAATCACTGTGATCGAGGCGAATGCGACGAATCAGCTCGTCTGTCAACGATGACTTGCCCGATCCACCCGTACCGGTGATGCCGAGTACGACCGGAGTTAGAGACAGTTGATTCGCAGAATTGGCTAATTCTGCAAGATAACCATCACGGCACGCGTGGTTTTCGATAACGCTGATTGTCGCGCTCAATGCCCGCCAATCTCGCGCGAGCGCGTCTGGTGCGGTATGCACGTCAAGATCACGCGCCTCGCGAGATTTGGCCGTCGTGCGTTCGAGCATATCCGCGATCATGCCCTGCAGTCCTAACTCCTGGCCATCCGCCGGCGAGTAGATTCGAGTAACCCCGTATTTGTGCAACTCATCAATCTCTTTGGCGACGATAACTCCGCCCCCGCCGCCAAATACGGCGATATTCTCGCCCCCGCGTTCTCGCAGTTGATCGATCATGTATTTGAAGTATTCGACATGACCGCCCTGGTAGGAACTCACCGCAATGCCGTCAGCGTCTTCCTGCAGCGCGGCAGTGACGACCTCGTCCACAGAGCGGTTGTGTCCCAAATGAATCACCTCTGTACCCGACGACTGAAGAATCCGGCGCATGATGTTGATCGAGGCATCGTGGCCGTCGAAAAGACTCGCGGCAGTAACAAAACGAAGATGTTTTGAACGCTCGTGTTGGATCAGGCTTTGCGCAGATGCGGACATGGGGTGTAGCTCTCTCCTGATTTAAGGTGTTACAGGAAGCGCGGAAATTCGAACGATTCTATTTACCTTTACGTAAACGTCAATAGGGAGTAAGGTATCTGACGTTACGTCAACTGCGTACTAAAACAAGTAAGATATTTTTAATATCAATACTTTATGAAACATTTTTGAAAAGCACTTAAATTAAGATGGCTTCAACTTTTTCTATTTCTGAACTCGCCAAGCAATTCAGCGTCACCACTCGCGCCATCCGGTTTTACGAGGACAAAGGTTTGCTCAACCCGACACGCAACGGGCGTAACCGCGTCTATTCAAAGCGTGATCGCACGCGTTTGAAACTGGTTTTGCGAGGAAAACGTCTGGGTTTTACTCTGGACGAAACACGCGAAATCATTGATCTCTACGATGGCCAACGCAGCGGTGAAAAGCGTCAACTTGAATTAATGTGCGAAAAAATCACCACCAGCCGCAAGTTACTCACCCAACAATTACGCGATATCCAGCAGTCGCTTACCGAGATGGATCGCATCGAGGCAAACTGCAAAAAACAGCTCGATCAAATTAACAGCGCGACATGAAAAATTTGGTTGACGTTTACGTTAACGTAAACATAGACTTGGTCATGCTCACGATCCAAATCTAAACTGGATTTTGTCATTGGCATTTAAATTCAGTAGCTTAAAAGTATTTTTTAACTAAGTTTATAAGCCTTCAGTTAGCTCGACTATGCTTGATTACCCCAACTTGAACTTCGATCTCGGCGAAGACACCGAAATGCTATCGCGCTCAATCGAGCAGTTTGCACAAGACGTAATAGCCCCGCTGGCCAGTGACATTGACAAAGAAAACGCGTTCCCGCGTTCGTTATGGAATCAGATGGGCGAAATGGGACTGCTGGGAATCACCGTGAATGAATCCTACGGCGGTTCGGGCATGGGCTATCTCGCACACACCGTTGCGATGCAGGCGATTAGTCGCGCATCAGCGTCCGTGGGTTTGTCCTACGGCGCGCATTCCAATCTCTGCGTCAACCAGATTCATCGCAATGGTTCCGATGAACAAAAAGCGCGTTACCTGCCAAAACTGATTTCGGGCGAGCACGTCGGTGCACTTGCGATGAGCGAGCCGGGATCCGGCTCGGATGTTGTCAGCATGCAGTTGCGCGCAGATAAGTCCGGCGACCGATACATTTTGAACGGCAATAAGATGTGGATCACCAACGGGCCGGATGCCGACACTCTGGTTGTCTATGCGAAAACGGACCCTTCAGCCGAGTCGCGTGGTATCACCGCGTTTATTATCGAGAAGACGTTTGCTGGATTTTCGACCGCGCAGAAACTGGACAAACTTGGCATGCGTGGCTCCAACACCTGCGAGTTAATTTTCGACAACTGCGAAGTCCCCGAGGAAAACGTGCTTGGTGCAATTGGCGGCGGCGTGCGAGTGCTGATGAGTGGACTTGATTACGAACGCATTGTTTTGTCTGGAGGACCGCTGGGTATTATGGATGCGTGCATGGATGCCGTTTTGCCCTACGTGCATGAACGCAAGCAGTTCGGCCAACCGATCGGCACCTTTGAACTTATGCAAGGCAAACTCGCCGATATGTACACCACTATGAACGCGTGCAAAGCTTATGTATACGCGGTTGCGCGCGCCTCCGACCGTGGCGAGACCACGCGAAAAGACGCTGCGGGTGCGATACTCTACTGCGCTGAAAAAGCCACGTGGATGGCACTGGAGGCGATCCAAACCCTGGGCGGAAATGGCTATATCAACGATTACCCGACCGGCCGACTCCTGCGTGACGCCAAATTGTATGAAATTGGCGCAGGCACGAGTGAGATCCGCCGCATGCTGATCGGGCGCGAATTATTCGCAGACACGGTATAAGTTATTTCAGGGTTTCGATCATGCAGTCTGATCCGATTGTAATTGTTTCTGCCAAGCGCACGCCTATTGGTGGCTTTCAAGGCGCGCTTTCAACGGCAACATCACCGCAACTGGGTGCGACGGCAATCCGCTCAGCGCTGGACAGCGCAGAAAACAAAGACCTGAACGTCGATGAAGTCACAATGGGCTGCGTATTGCCCGCCGGACTTGGACAGGCGCCAGCGAGGCAAGCCGCACTCGGCGCTGGATTGGCGCAATCGGTGCCTTGTACAACGATTAACAAAATGTGCGGATCAGGAATGAAAGCGGCGATGCTGGCGCATGACGCCCTGCTCTGTGGCAGCGCCAATGTAGCTGTTGCCGGCGGTTTGGAAAGCATGAGCAATGCACCGTACCTATTGCCGAAGGCTCGTTCGGGCATGCGAATGGGTCATGCTAAGACGCTCGATCACATGTTCCTGGACGGCCTTGAAGACGCGTACGAACCGGGTCGCCTGATGGGCACTTATGCAGAAAATACCGCCGCGTACTTTGGCTTTAGCCGCGAAGAGCAAGATGCATTTGCGCGCTGTTCGTTTGAACGGGCGCGCGATGCTGCGACCTCAGGTGCGTTCGACAACGAAATTGCGCCGCAAACGGTAAAAACCAAACGAAGTGATGTTGTAGTCAACGCAGATGAAGCCCCCGATCTGATCGACATCGAAAAAATCCCAACACTACGCGCAGCCTTTGCGGAGAACGGCACCGTCACCGCAGCCAACTCCAGCTCAATATCAGACGGCGCGGCGGCACTTTTAATGATGCGGGAATCGCACGCAATAGAATTTGGCGAAAAGCCGCTCGCTCGGATTCTTGCGCACCACAGTTATGCGCATGAACCCGCGTGGTTCACGACTGCGCCTGTGCATGCCATCACCGGCGTGCTCGATAGAATCAATCGATCGGTAAACGATATCGACCTGTTCGAAATCAACGAAGCATTCGCGGTAGTGACGATGGCCACGATGCGCGAGCTCAAGATTCCGCATGAACGCGTTAATGTGCATGGTGGCGCCTGCGCACTCGGCCATCCGATTGGTGCATCCGGAGCACGTATTTTGGTCACACTCATTCACGCATTGCATAAATACAATAAAACGCTGGGTGTTGCGTCACTTTGCATCGGCGGCGGTGAAGCGACTGCGATGGCTGTCGAGCGAATGTAACCGTCGATGCGTTATTCCGACGATCAAATTCTGATCCGCGATATGGCGCGTAACTTCGCAACGAATGAAATCGCGCCGCGCGCCGCGCAATGGGATCGAGATTCGCAGTTTCCAACTGATGTCGTACGCCAAATGGGGGGGCTCGGAATGCTCGGCATGCTGGTGCCAGAAGAATACGGCGGGGCCGCTGCGGATAATGTCGCCTATTCGCTGGCCTTAGAGGAAATCGCTGCCGGCGACGGTGCGTGTTCGACGATTATGAGCGTGCACAATTCGGTTGCCTGCATGCCGATCCTCAGGTTTGGGACGGATCGTCAAAAACAAGATTTTTTGGTTCCGCTGGCGCACGGTGAAAAACTGGGCGCGTTCGCGTTGACCGAACCTCACGCCGGCTCTGATGCCGCCAACCTCAAAACGCAGGCTGTGAAAAAGAGTGATCGTTACGTTCTCAAAGGACAAAAACAGTTCGTCACGTCGGGTAGTAAAGCCGATCTATGCATCGTGTTTGCGGTGACCGAACCGAGCGCTGGCAAGCGCGGTATGAGCGCGTTTATCGTCCCGACCGACACCCCCGGTTTTAATGTCGTGTCAATTGAAAATAAGCTCGGACAGTGCGCATCCGACACGGCGCAAATTGCACTGGATGATTGCGAAGTCGACGCGTCGCTGCGCCTCGGTGAAGAAGGCGAAGGTTACAAAATTGCCTTGTCCAATCTCGAAGGCGGGCGAATCGGTATTGCGTCGCAGTCAGTCGGAATGGCGCGCGCGGCGATGGAGGCAGCGATTCATTATGCACAGGAGCGTCATGCCTTCGGAAAACCAATTATTGATAACCAGGCGATCAGCAATATGCTCGTTGATATGGCGATGCAAATCGATGCCGCGCGCCTGCTGACACATCGTGCCGCGCAATTGCGCGATGATGGCGAGCCCTGCCTGACCGAAGCCTCGATGGCTAAGCTGTTTGCATCAGAGATGGCGGAAAAAGTATGTTCGGATGCAATCCAGATTCACGGTGGCTATGGTTATCTAAAAGATTTTCCGGTCGAAAAAATTTATCGCGATGTTCGCGTAACACAAATTTATGAAGGTACCAGCGAAGTTCAGCGCCTTGTGATCAGCCGCGCACTTGCAAATCGTTAAGTGAACAAACTAATGGTTAATTAATTATGAAAGCCGTGCAGTTCTATTTCGACTTTACCTCTCCCTACTCGTACATTGCCAGTCGCCGTATCGATGAGATCGCGCAACGGCATGGACGAGCGGTCGAATGGCACCCGATTCTGCTTGGTGCTGTGTTTAAGATCACCGGCATGAAGCCATTGTTGGATATGCCGATGATGGGTGACTACACACGTAATGATATTGCGCGTTCGGCTCGCGAGCATCACATCCCCTTACGAATGCCGAGTGAGTTTCCGGTCAGCACCGTCACCGCAGCGCGCGCGGTTTGCTGGGCCAAGGAAAACGCGCCTGATGCGGTTAACGCTTTAGTCCACGGATTGTTCACGGCGTACTTCGAGCAGGACAAAAATATTTCCGCGCTGGAAGCCGTCCGCGAGGTTGCACACAGCGCTGGTATCGACCCGGAATCCGTATCCAACGGTGTTCAGGACCCGCAAATCAAGGCTGCACTCAAGGACGCTGTCGACCATGCTATCGCGCTGAACATATTTGGTGCACCCTGGGTAATTGTTGACGGCGAGTCTTTCTGGGGCAATGATCGCCTGCATCTCGTCGACAAATGGCTTGAAACGGGCGGCTGGTAGCCGATCAAAATCTATCTCGAGAGCTTTTCACTGGAACATGTCGTTACCCCGCAAAGTTAAACTGGTTGAGGTAGGTCCAAGAGACGGCCTGCAAAATGAACCCAACGCAATCACCGTCGAGCAGCGCGTTAAACTGATTAACATGCTGGGCGACGCGGGTTTTACCACGATTGAAGCGGGCAGTTTTGTATCGCCTAAATGGGTGCCCCGTATGGCGGGTAGCGATGAGGTGTTGAAAAACGTCGATCACTCCCGCGGAATTTCTTACTGCGTACTTACACCCAATCAGCGTGGCTATGAAGACGCGGTTGCGGCAAGTGCCAACGAAATTGCCGTGTTTACGGCAGCATCGGAAACCTTTTCGAAAAAGAACACAAACTGCAGTATCGCAGAAGGTCTGGCGCGGTTCGAACCGATCTGTGCAGATGCTAAAACCCGCGGGATCAGGATTCGTGGGTATATATCCTGCGTTATCGACTGTCCGTATGAAGGTGAGGTTTTGCCCTCGCAGGTCGAGAACGTCGCGCGCGCCTTATTTGATTTTGGCTGCGACGAGATTTCACTTGGTGACACCATCGGCACCGGCACCCCGCAACGAGTCGAAGCACTTTTGAGTTGCGTAGGAACATCGGTTCCAATCGAAAAACTCGCCGTGCACTTTCACGATACTTACGGACAAGCAGTTGGCAATATTTTGCGATCGCTGCAGTTAGGCGTTTCGATTGTCGATTCTGCTGTGGCTGGCCTTGGGGGTTGTCCATACGCTAAAGGCGCGACCGGAAACGTGGCCAGTGAAGACGTATTGTATTTACTCGATGGGTTAGGAATAGCAAGCGGAATATCGATGGAAAAGTTGCTCGATGCGAGCGAATACATATCTGGTGTTGTAGGCCGCGAGCCTGCTTCCAACGCTGCACGTGCATTGCTTAGCAAACGCCACTAGTTAAATCGCTCAGCTAACCCACGCGACAAGTTGCGAGGGGGAAAGTGGTTTGATCTCACACTTGATCGAGAGTTGATTTTCAGGAGACGCTCAACCGTAAAATCAGGACAAAAACTTTAGATACGTTTTCCTCGTCCGCGGATCATTTCTCGCAGAATTGTCTCAAGTCTTACGAAACGGATGTCTTTTCTGAGCAAACCCAATTCATCTTCAATTAACTTCGACTCTGGCCGGGTTGGCTCGATGTAATAAAGCATAAACAGCTCGGCCCAAAGTTCACTGGCACAATTAAACTTGAATGCCTTGGTGTTGTTGGCGTACCAGTTCAGATAAGTGCTCCAATGTCGACCTGCGGAAACGGCACCAATTAGACGCCCGGATCTGTTTTCCCACGAGCCTCCGACAAATTTGTTTTCACGATGGTTGACGGTATTGAAATAACGGCCGACAACGTGCCCAATCTCATGAAGTAGATCCCGTTGCGGGTACTCGGCTGCCCTGTTTACATAGATTGTATTCGCTTTGTAGTTTTCGGCGCTGTCACCAAATCGATCAAAGCTCGGGCTATCGTACCAAACGTAGCAAGACGCGTAGCTGTGCCACCGAACATCCACTATCCATTCGAGATCGGTACTCGCAGGATGCGGGTCATGCTCACTAATTGGTTGATCTAAAGCCACTGTCATGTTTGCCGATAAGCGAGCTACCCAAGCCTTATTGTACAAAAGGTATGATTAGTAGCTTAATTAGAAAGATTTCCGGAAACCCCGATTCTGTTGACCTTCAGTGGCAGTGGCTTGAATCCATCGAGGGCTACCTGCAGGGGGACTATAACCAAGAACCACTAAAAGACAAAGACCCCGTATCGCAGGCAATCAACAGCCTGGGCAAGCACATGGCGCAACTGGCAGAGCTATCGGCTGGCGATGATCAGCGAGTTTACAGAAGTGCCCAACTTATAGGACAAAAAACTGAAAAAGTAGCCGCCCAGTCTGCTCAGGCAGTAGATCTGCAAAAAAAACTATTGGGTGAAATCGACGAAAACGTGCGCAAACTCGATGCCTCACTGGAATCGGCAGGCGAGTATCTACAAACGTCAGAGAGAACCGTGAACTCTCTGGGTGAAAACATCACGCAGGAAATTGCCAATTTAAACAACGGAATTGTCGAATCCATGGAATCCGTTGCTTCACAGCTTGAGAGTAAAGCGAATAATGCCGTGGGTGTATTGTCGGCAATTTCTGAAATTGGTAAAGGAATCAATCTACTGGCGCTGAATGCGGCCATTGAGGCGGCACGTGCAGGCGAACAAGGCAGGGGCTTTGCCGTCGTAGCCGAAGAAGTCCGACGTCTTGCAAGCGTGACGATGGAGCGTGCAGCGGAGGCGTCGGCACAGCTTAATTTCGACGAAGTTCAATCGACGATGGAAAACGTACGCGAGCAAAACAGTAATACCCTTGATGATTTTTCGAACTCTATAGCCGAGTCGATCGACCAGTTGGCAGGGCAATTCGAAGCGATCGGCGAGCGCCTGGGCAACATAAACGAGAATAGCAGTGTCATATTCGAAACACTTGATCTGAGCGATGTCGCCGTTAAAAGGCTTGTCGACAAGAGTCAATTAGTCGGAACTCTGGCTGGCCAGCTTAACAGCGGTTTATCCGAAGTCGATATCGTTAGCGGTGAAACCGGGGTTGCCGAGAAAAGCCTCGGCTCGACCTTGAACAAACTTCATCTTGTGCCCGACCCAGCGCACGATGCACTTGACGACATTTTGAAACGCGGTTTTCTTCGAGTTGCCATCGAACCGGCGTTTGTCGGCCTGTCATTTCGGGAAAGTCACGATGTGCCGCTTAAAGGATTGGATGTCGACTACGCACATGCATTGGCTGAGTATCTGGGTGTGCGCTGCGAGTTTCTTGAAACGCCGTGGGACGTGTGCACAGAACTTCTGACAATTGGGCATGAGTTCGGCGATCCACCGGCTGATGTTGTTATCAGTGCCTTGCCTCCGAGTGTCGAATACAAAGGGATTGCCTACTCCGAAACTTACACTTGGCTGCATTGGGTGCTGGCCAAACGTCAGGGAGATACGCGCATCAATGGCATCGATGATCTTGATGGAAAAGTTGTTGGCATCATCAACGATCCCGGAGCGTTTATTGTACTTGAAGAGGCCGGGGTTCGTTGGGCGGATAATAGACATGTGCCAGGCGGGCGCGTGGAATTGGCCAACTTAATCGCGTACTCAGATCAGTCTCGGATCCATGATTGCCTTGCAGAAGGAGTTGTGGACGCGTTTGGCGTTGATTTACCTATTTACTATTGGGCATGCAACAACCCATCAAGCCATTGGTTCGGAAAACTGGAAATACTGCCTGGTAACATCGCCCCGCAACCCTATTACTATTCGATGGCCGTGGTGGACTCGCCAAGCAGTTACCGGCTCTTGTCCAGGATAAACCATTTCATAGCCGGGTTTTTGAGTGACCCCCGCCGCCAGGAAATCGAGCAACACTGGCAAGGTGAGGCGGTCGAGTCGTCGATCAACTATCGCGACGAAGCCGGGCATCTTAGGGGAGAGGACGATCTACGCCGCGACTATATCGCGCACTGCGAAAGGTTCGGCATTGAGCAACACGACGTTTAAACTGCATCGCCAGTCCTGAGTATCAAATTTCACTCTGTGTTTAAACACTTGGTGAATCACAGTCGCGCAGTTACCATTCCACAAACCTCAACTGTGGACGCGAATTGCGGCTTTTATCTAAAAAACGAAAGAGTAATTTCTCGTTTATCTTTGCTCTGGCAGTGGGGTTGCTAAGCACTAACCCTCTGCCGACGGCGGCAAATAACCAAGTCAGCTCCCTACCCTCCTCTGTGCAAAAAGCGCTGTCCCGGTTTAACTTCGACGGCAGCGGTTTGAGTATTCTTGTTCACAAGATCGGCGATAACAAACCGCTTCTTGAGTTTAACCCTGAAAAGGCGCGAAACCCCGCTTCAGTTATAAAGATGTTAACCACGCTTGTCGCGCTTGAGGAGCTGGGTCCGGCGCACGCTTGGAGAACCGAATTTTACTCAGATGCTGACGTTGTGGACGGCGTTCTGAACGGCGATCTTGTTATCAAGGGCGGAGGCGATCCGTACCTGCCTCTGGAGCGACTATGGCTAATGGTACGGCAACTTCGCCAGACCGGGCTCAGCGACATTGCCGGATCGCTGATTCTCGATCAAAGCGCATTCGCAGCCATCGACGAAGACCCCGCGGCTTTTGATAACCGACCATTGCGCGCATATAACGTTGTGCCTGCAGCGTTACTTGGAAATTTCAACGTCAGCCGACTTCGGTTCACGCCAGATATCACTACCGGGCAAGTGCAAGTGGAAATTGATCCACCGCTGCCACGCCTGACGATCGACAATCAACTGCGATTGAAAGACAAGACGTGCGGCGGTTACAACCGAGGAATTGCCTTGTCGTCGCCTCAATCCGGCACCGTAGTGCTGGAAGGCGAATACTCGTCGCGATGCAACACCTACACCATTGGCCGCAGCCTGATCGATCACAATCGTTATTTTGTGGCTGTGTTTGATGCGCTGTGGCGAGCTGCAGGCGGACAATGGTCGGGAGAGTGGAGAGAGGCGGCTTACCGGGGTGACCGCGACCCTTTAATGGTGTTCCATTCGCCCCCCCTTTCCAAGGTAATGCGGCTTGCAAATAAACACAGCAACAATGTGATGACGAGGATGATATTCCTCTCACTTGGGCACGAGGAGGACGTGCCTGCGAATGCGCAAAACGCGCGCGACAGTATCGATGCGTGGTTTATGAAAAGAGGGATTCACGCACCTGAACTCAACGTTGTGAATGGCGCAGGGAGTTCCCGAGACGTGCGTGTTTCCGCCAACACGCTGGGTCATATGCTCCTGCACGCATGGAATAGCCCGTTTATGCCTGAATTTGTCGCCTCTTTGTCGTTAGGTGGGTACGACGGAACTTTGCGCAAGCGCTATCGAAATCATTCTCTTGCTGGGCGTGTTCATGCGAAAACCGGTCGACTGGACCATGTTATAGCGCTGGCCGGGTTCGTGCAGACCCAAAACAATGATCGATACATCGTGGTCGCGCTGCACAATGCAACCGATATTCACTGGGGCGCTGGGCAGGCGGTTCAAGATGCACTGCTCAGTTGGGTATATCGCGGTGTGAATTGACACATTTCGGCGGCCAACTCCATTAGCTAATCATGTATAAATACTTATCGAGCGAAATTTTTATAAGTCACAATAATTAATATTTAAATCAATCAGATATCAACGTCATCTAATTGTACTTTTAGCGCTTGAAGTATTGGTAAGGTAACCCCATCTCTCATGTTTTGAAGATAGTCGCGAATGTCGCCGCATTTTAGTGTATGCTGCGCCCCGCAAAAATACCCGTGCCCGGAAAGATGGGCGATTTTAACTGATTGATTTTCACTGAACCGACATGGCCAACCTAGACAAATATCGCAATATCGGCATTTTTGCCCACGTGGACGCAGGCAAAACCACCACCACGGAACGCATCCTTAGCCTCACCGGAAAAATTCACAAGATTGGTGAAGTCCACGACGGTGAAGCTACGACTGACTTCATGGATCAAGAGCGCGAGCGCGGCATCACGATTCAATCAGCGGCAACCAGCTGTGAGTGGGACGGCCATCGACTCAACATTATCGACACCCCCGGACACGTCGACTTCACTATCGAGGTGTATCGCTCGCTCAAAGTACTCGACGGCGGCGTCGGTGTATTCTGCGGTTCTGGCGGCGTTGAGCCCCAGTCAGAAACCAACTGGCGTTACGCAAACGATTCAGACGTCTCGCGCATTATTTTTGTGAACAAGCTCGACCGTATCGGCGCAGATTTTTACCGTGTGGTGGATCAGATCAAAGACGTACTCGGCGCCAACGCGGTGCCGATGGTGCTTCCTATTGGTCGTGAAGACGAATTCACCGGTGTTATCGACCTGCTAACCCGTAAAGCATGGGTATGGGATGGTTCTGGCGATCCGATGAAGTACGAAGTGCAGGACGTGCCCGCGGACATGGTTGACGAAGTCGAAAAATACCGCGAACAGCTGATCGACAGCGTTGCCGAGTTCGATGACGATGTGATGGAAAAGTACCTCGAAGGCGAAGAGCCAAGCATTGAGGAGCTTAAGAAGTGCATCCGGATTGGCACCATCTCGACCAAACTGTTTCCAACTTTTTGTGGTTCTGCGTTTAAAAACAAGGGTGTACAGCTGGTTCTTAATGCAGTTGTTGAATACTTGCCAAACCCGACTGAAATCGAACCGCAACCGGAAGTGGACCTTGAAGGTAATGAGACCGGGGAGAAGGCCCTGGTAGATGTTAACCACCCGTTGCGCGCGCTCGCGTTCAAAATTATGGACGACCGCTACGGCGCCCTCACCTTTATCCGAGTTTACTCCGGTAAATTGAGCAAGGGTGACACCGTTCTTAACACGTTTACCGGCAAGACCGAGCGCATCGGCCGCATTGTCGAAATGCACGCCGATTCACGCCAGGATCTCGATTCCGCTCAGGCCGGCGACATCGTTGCGGTTCTGGGAATGAAGAACGTTCAGACCGGCCACACGCTTGCGGATCAAAAGAATCCGGCGACGCTGGAACCTATGGTGTTCCCCGATCCGGTTATTTCTATCGCGGTCAAACCAAAAGACAAGGGCGGATCGGAAAAAATGGGTATCGCTATTGGTAAGATGGTGGCCGAGGACCCGTCATTCCGAGTTTCGACTGATGAAGACAGCGGTGAAACCATCCTGCAAGGCATGGGTGAACTGCACCTCGACATCAAAATTGACATCCTCAAGCGCACCCACGGGGTCGAGGTTGAGGTCGGCGCGCCGCAGGTGGCGTATCGCGAGACGATTACGCAAGCAGTCACCGACAGCTACACGCACAAGAAGCAGACCGGTGGTTCCGGGCAGTTCGGTAAGATCGACTACACCATTGAGCCGGGCGAGACCGGCAGCGGCTATGTGTTCGAATCGACCGTAACCGGCGGTAACGTACCACGTGAGTACTGGCCTGCAATCGATAAAGGTTTTGGGTCGTGCATGGAAGAAGGTGTTTTAGCCGGCTTCCCGTGTATGGATCTGAAACTAACGCTTCAAGACGGTGCGTTTCACGCTGTTGATTCCTCCGCGATGGCGTTCGAAATCGCAGCCAAAGGTGCGTACCGGCAGTCGCTGCCGAAAGCCGGCCCGCAACTGCTCGAGCCGATCATGAAGGTTGATGTGTTCACGCCTGAAGATCACGTTGGTGACTGTATTGGAGATTTGAACCGTCGTCGCGGCATGATCAAATCGCAGGACGCGACTCCGACGGGTGCGCGCATCAAAGCCGACGTGCCGCTGGCAGAAATGTTTGGTTATATCGGTGATTTGCGTACGATGACATCTGGCCGAGGCCAGTTCTCGATGGAATTCTCGCACTACAACCCGTGCCCGAGAAATGTCACCGATGACGTGATTGCTGCCGCGAAAGAACGCAACGCTAAGTAAGCTCCCCGGTTAAAAACCTTAGGAAAACCCCGCTCTGTGCGGGGTTTTTTATTCCCGTTTATTTGCCCTTGTCTAAATCGCCTCGACCGCAAGCGCGATACCCTGACCGCCACCGATACACATGGTCGCGATGCCGTGTTGCTTGCCGGTTCGCTGCAATTCGTAGAGCAGCTTGGTGGAGATGATTGCGCCGGTCGCACCAATCGGGTGCCCCAGGGCCACAGCGCCACCGTTGACGTTTACCTTGTCTTCAGACAATCCAAGTTCTTTATTGACGGCACACGCTTGCGCGGCAAACGCTTCGTTGGATTCGAACAAGTCGATATCAGCTGTGGTTAATCCCGTTCGCTGCAACAGTTTTTTTACCGCTGGTACCGGGCCGATCCCCATCTCAGATGGCTCAACACCTGCGTGCGCATAGCCCAGAATACGCGCCATCGGTTTGAGGCCGCGTCGCTCGGCTTCAGGCTTAGACATCAAAACGAGCGCAGCTGCCCCATCGTTCAGTCCGGATGCATTGCCCGCGGTCACGGAGCCCCCGTCCGCTTTGAACGCCGGGCGCAATTTAGTCATATCATCGATGGTCGCGTCTTTACGTACGTGCTCATCTTCTTTGAATTCAACAACTTGCCGGCGATTTTTCACTTCAACTGTAAGTATCTGAGAGTCAAAGTGCCCGGCTTCGATTGCAGATGTTGCGCGCGTGTGGCTCGCGAGTGCAAACGCATCCTGCTGTTCGCGGCTGATGCCGTATCGATCCGCGACGTTCTCCGCCGTGATGCCCATGTGCCCGTGACCGAACGGGTCGTGCAAAGCACCGAGCATCATATCGATGGCGGCACCGTCTCCCAGTCGTTGTCCCCATCGCATGTTAGGCAACAGGTGCCCGGATCGAGACATACTTTCGGCACCGCCGGCAACTGCAACAGCGGCGTCTCCCAGCATCACTGATTGGGCAGCAGACACAATCGCTTGAATACCGCTGCCACAGAGTCGGTTAACCGTCAGCGCCGGCGCTTCTTTGGGAACGCCCGCGTTGAGCGCGGCGACACGCGAGATATACATATCACGTGCTTCAGTATGGATTACGTTACCGAGGACGACATGGCCAACGTCTGACGCCTCAATGCCCGCGCGCCTTATCGATTCCGCGATCACAAGTTCGCCAAGCTTGCACGGCTCGACATCCTTAAGGCTGCCGCCAAAACTGCCTACGGCCGTTCGGACTGCGCTTACAATAACAACTTCACTAACTGTGCTCATCGCTATGACTTCCTAAATTGAGTTACCCATTCGCAGAAAATTGGGATTGATACGCAAACAGTGCGCTTGCTCCACCGGTGTGGAGAAAAACAATGTTTTCATTTTTATTCAAAACACCTTTGCGAATCAAATCGATAAGACCGGCCCCGCCTTTACCGGAATAAACAGGGTCGAGAAGAATAGAATCGGTTTGAGCAAACAGGTTTACCGCCTCCACCATCGAGTCAGTCGGCTGCCCGTATCCATCACCTACATAGTCGGAATACACTTCGATAAGATCGCGCTCCGGTGCGTTAGTCACACCGATTAGCTCTGATGTTTCGACCGTCAGTTTGTGCACGTTATCGATCTGTTTTTCACGCGGTGCGCGCACTGATATGCCGATGACCGGAATCGGCGCATTGATCGCGTTAAGGCCTGCGACCAGTCCTGCCTGTGTACCCGTACTGCCGGTCGCGTGCACGATCTTGTCAATCTTCAAGCCCTGTGCGTCAGCCTGATAAACAAGTTCCTGTGCGCAGTTTGCATAACCCAGCGCCCCTATCGGATTGGAACCCCCTCCGGGAATAACGTACGGTTTGGCGCCCTGTTGTTTCATTTTTTCGCCACACTCAACTGCTTGCTCATTCATATCCGGGCGTTCGTCGTAAAACTCGTAGGTACAGCCGAGAATGTCGTCGAGCAAGACATTGCCGGTGAATGAAAAGTTGTCACCCTGATTTGTCACGCGGCGCTCTAACAGTGCGTGACACTTCATGCCGACCTTACGTGCAGCAGCCGCCGTTTGGCGCACATGATTTGATTGTGTCGCCCCTTGAGTGATGAGCGTGTCTGCACCTTGCGCAACGGCTTCTCCGACAAGAAACTCCAGTTTTCGCGTTTTGTTTCCTCCGGTTGCCAAACCGGTGCAATCATCCCGCTTAATGAATAGATTTGGGCCGCCCAGGTATTTGCTGAGATTCGGCATTGACTCCAGCGGCGTTGGGAAATGTCCTAGGGTTGTTCGATTAAAGCGCGCGAGATGCATGTTAAGGGCTCCTGGAATTATTCGTGGGGCTATCTAAAAAACGCTGTGCTGATATTAAACGAATTTGTGGATCATTCAGGCGTTCACGGTTACTTGTCGTTGCGCGCCCAATCCTTCCACCTCGGCTTCAACGGTCTGGCCAGGTTTTAGAAAAATTGACTCAGGCTTTTGTCCCATGCCAACACCCGGCGGTGTGCCAGTTGCGATTACATCTCCGGCTTCCAGTGTCATGAAGCGGCTGATGTAAGCGATCAGAAATGATACTCCATAGATCATTGTTTGCGTGTTGCCGTCCTGATAAACCTCGCCGTCAACCGCGAGCTTGAGGCCCAGGTTTTGCGGGTCTGGGATTTCATGGCGCGTCACTAACCAGGGTCCAATTGGAGCAAACGTATCGTGCGATTTTCCTTTTACCCATTGTCCTTTTCGGTGAATCTGAAAGTCGCGTTCAGAAACGTCATTCACCGTGCAATACCCGGCGACGTGCGTCAGTGCGTCGGTTTGTTCGATGTATTTTGCGCGCTTGCCTATCACAACCCCGAGTTCCACTTCCCAATCGGTTTTTATCGATTCGCGAGGAATCTCAAGATTGTCAAATGCGCCGCAAATGGCGGAAGTTGCTTTGGAAAACAAAATGGGTTCACTCGGAATGTCCATGCCCGCCTCGGCGGCGTGATCGGCGTAGTTCAAACCAATGCAAATCATTTTGCCTACATTTCCGACACAGGCCCCGATTCTCTCGTTTGGCCGTGCCGGCGGTAATGTTTCTGGATCAAGTGCAGAAAGCCGTGTCAAAACCTCGGGAGAAAGACTTGAAGCATCAATGTCACTGACGTGTGATGACAAATCTCGAATCTGTCCGGCCGAATCAAGTATTCCGGGTCTCTCGTTTCCAAGGGCACCGTAACGCAAAAGCTTCAAATAACTAATCTCTGGTAGTGGTGGGAGTTTAAGACGCTTTTTGTTGCTTTATTTTACGCAGAACGTAATCGACGAAAAATTCGCCGTACTTCGCTTGTACTTCAGGTAGCTTCCAGTCCTTCCCTGTAACGGTTCCGCGGCAGTCCGTTGCGCCGCATCGGCATTCCAGCGTGTAGTCGTCGGTGCGTGCCATCGCGTAGTCATGACAGAGCTCTTCGCCGACGTCGATATCACGCAGTGCCACGTAAAATATTGACCCCTGAAAACCGACGTTAGCGTCGCAGGAATGGTTGATAAAAATTGTGGTTTGTTCGACTTCTTCTTGTGTCGTTGGGGTCAAATACACATCATCGTGAATTTGCAGACTGAAGTCACCGATGTTCTCGGTAATGCGCTGGACCGTTTCCCGGTCGACGAGATGACCGGATTTTATCGCAACAATTTCGCCCTTGCTGATGTGATCGACTGCAACCACCCCGCGCCCGGCAAGCGTATCATCGCTGACCTGTATTTTGGGCGATCGAAAGCTGTGAACTGCTGGCATGGGCGAAACCTGTTAAACAGGTTCCGCATTTTACACGACACGATCGCCGATTTCTGTTTCTCGTCGTGCAATAAAATCAAGTAGACTTTCTTCCACAGCGTCGTCGAGCTTAGGTTCTTCGTATTCATTTAGCATAGTTTTGATTTTTTCTATGCCGCGCTGGTTAGCGTCTTTGGCACCCTCGGCCGACCATTGTTCGTAGCTGTTGTGATCCATCATCGAAGGCATCGAGAACGCACTTTCAAAGTTGGCCAGGGTATGCGCACTGCCGAGGTAGTGATTCCCAATCTCGACCTCATGAATGGCGTCGATAGCGTCGTCAAAGCCGCTGAAATCCGGGCCGCGTCCAAGGCGGTGGAACATTTCCATTTGCTCGATGTCGTGCGCGTACTTGGCATAGCTTTGCGTCATCGCCCCTTCGAGATAACCCGCGGTAGAAAGCACAAAGTTCGCACCGGACATCAACACCCCGTACATGTTTCGACCCGCCTCAAAACCCGCCTGGGCGTCGAACACTTTGGAGCTTGAGCACATGCCGCTGCAGCGCATCGGCAGTTTGTAATAGCGAGCGAGCTGCCCCATCAGTAGATTGATATGACAAATTTCCGGTGTTCCTGCCATAGGCGCACCGCTTTGCATTGACACGGTCGCCAACCATTGCCCGTACACTGCGGGCGCGCCTTTTTTGCACAGCTGTGAGAAGGCAACACCCGCGAGTGCTTCAGCACTGATTTGCGCCATGGTGCCAACGACGCTGGCGGGCGTACTTGCACCGCACAGCGCAAAGGGTGAATACAGCATAGCCTGATTGTGTTCGGCGTAAACTTTGGCTGCCTTGAGCATGGTTTCGTCCCAAACCAATGGTGAGTTGCCATTGGCGAGCGAGGTCATCACGGTGTGTTCTTTGAGAAATTCTTCACCGAATACGATTTTGACCATTTCCATGCTGTCGATAGCTTTGTCTTCACCCAAGACCATGCCCATAAATGGTTTGTCGGAATATTTGAGCAGGCTGTACATCATGTGCAGGTGTCGCTTGGGAACGTCGATGTCCATCGGCTCAACCAGCACACCGCCGGTCATCTGCATCGACGGGGCCATGTACGCCAGTTTGGCGAAGTTGTTAAAATCTTCCATCGTAGCGTTGCGGCGAACGCCCTCGAGATCGAGCACGTTGGGCGATCCGTAGGCCGGCACAAAACAGGTGTGCCCGTCGCCGAGTTTAACGGTCCGCTCGGGATTACGCGCGTGCATGGTGTAGCTGCTGGGTGCGGTGCTGATTAGATCCATCAAAAGATCGCGATCAATTCTAATGTGGTGTCCATTCACTGTTGCGCCCGCGGCTCGCCACAGTTCAGCGGCCTCATCATCGCGAAACTCGATCCCCTTCTCTGCAAGTATCCGCATGCTGGCGTCGTGCATTTTATCCAGCTGCTCTGGCGTCATTACGTCAAGGTACGGCAGTCCGCGATCGAGCGCCGGCATTGAATCGAAGCTCTTGGCCAGACGCGCGCTGCGACGCGCGCTGCGACCACGTCGCGACGAAGAGGATGCAGTAGCTGCTTCTGACATTGGTTTATCTCCCGAAAATAGGGGGCAGCGAAAGGCGTTTGGTACGCGCGCCGTCCACAGTGATGAGTTGGCCGCTGACAAATCGTGACTCGTCGCTTGCCAGCCACACGGCGACATCGCCGACGTCGCGGGTTTCGCCGATATAACCAACAGGGTGCAGTTTGGCGAGTTCGCTTTTGGCCAGATTGACATCGTCGACTGACTCGACGTATTCGCGATTTAGGTCGGTATCGATCCACCCCGGCGCGATTGCGTTAACACGGATTCCCTGTGGGCCTAAATCGATCGCCATTGCTGGGGTTAAGCCGTGCACACCCCCCTTGGATGCCGCATATGCCGTGTGGTTTGGATTGCAGGCGTACCCTTCAATCGAGCCGACGTTGACGATGGCGGCACTGCCGTTTTCTTTGACTCCTTTACGCAAAAGTGGCAGCAGATATTTACACAACATGATAGGCCCTTTGAGATTGACCGCCATCATCAAATCCCAGTCCGATTCGGTTTGTTCATCAATGCTTTTTTCAAACATGATGCCGGCATTGTTGACCAGGACGTCGACCCCTGAATGAGACTGCTGAATTTGTTCTGCCAGGGCCTGAATCGAAGACATATCAGTAACGTCGGTTTTGATCCAGTTGACTCGGTTTGCAGTGGCGACACGCCAATCATCAATATCGCTTGCGGGATTCAGATCTGCCACGACGACGTGCGCGCCCGCATCCAGTAATGCGTCACTGATACCGCGGCCAATCCCCTGTGAACCACCGGTAACCACGGCAATTTTATTTTCCAGTCGCTTACTCATTGCGCCCTCTTCATTATTGTGTGCCATTTATTGCGCTGTATATCCGCCATCGACGGGAATATTGGTGCCGGTCACATGAGAACTTGCATCGCTGCACAGGAATACGACGACGCTCGCGACCTCTTCCGGGCCAGGAATGCGCCCTTGCGGAATGCTGGCTAGATTGTTTTCGAACACATCGTCTTTGGAAGCACCGGAGCGTTCGTGGCCGGATACCAGCATCGGCGTGTCTATCGCACCCGGGCACACCGAATTAACGCGAATTTTGTCGGCGGCATGATCCAGCGCCATTGCTCGCGTTAACTGAACGACAGCACCTTTTGTTACGCAATACGCGGTCAACCCCGCGGCACCAACCAGTCCGCAGGTCGATGCAAAATTCACGATACTGCCGCCGTGCTTCATCGATCGAACCGCAGCGCGCGACATGAAAAATGAACCATCAACGTTAGTCGCCATACTGGTTTGCCATAGCTCGTCAGTCGTCTGGTTTGCGTTGCCGCGATAAATCATCCCCGCGGCGTTAACCAGACAGTCGAGTTGGCCAAAGGCCTCGATTGTTTTGGCCACAGCGTTATCAGCAGCCGAGGACTGAGTGATGTCGCCGATACAGATTTGTGCTGTCCCACCGGCTTTTTCGATTCTTTCTTTGACATCGTTTGCTCGCATTTCATTGCGACCAAACAACATCAGTTTCGCGCCCTGCTCGGCAAGCGCCATCGCGGAAGCCGCGCCCATGCCCGACGTCGCGCCGGTTACCAGAATGACTTTATTTTTAAGCACTGTTATAACTCCAGTCCCGCTTGTCGCCGCCGATTGGCGAGATTAATTGGCGCACCAATTCGTAATATCCACTTTGGCAGTGTTTTGTTGGGTCGGCCAGCATTGAGCATGAGGTCGACAAGCTCCGATGATTCACCACACGCGTGCTCTGCGATTAATTTTCCGCAAATGGTGCCACGCGCTATGCCGACGCCGTTGTGACAAAGGCTGGCGAATACATTCTTGCGCAATTCACCAAAAATCGGCGCGCCATTATCAGATAAACACAGGCTGCCGCCCCAGCTGTATTCAAACTCAACGTTCGACAACATCGGAAAACGATTGAGAAACGATTTGCGGTGTTTCTTGCGCGCCCAAAGCCTGTGTTGTTCGGTAGGATTGTGATCCGGGGTGTATGCGTAGATATTGCGCACCAGGATGCGGTTTTCGCGCAAACGCCGAATCGTTGAACCGAACGGATGCGCGGGTATTACTCCCCACACTTCCTCGCCGCGGAGTGCATCTAATTCATCGGGCTTGAGTTCGCGTGTCATGCTCGCGTAGGTCGGCAACGGAATAACACTGTCTTGATAGAAACCAAACGCCGTCCCGAATCCGTTGTTGGCCAGCACCAACGTCGTGGCGGTCGCTTCACCGTCTGAGGTGATTAGCCGGTGAGGCTCGCCGTACTCGACGTCTGTTACCATTGAGCTTTCAAATACGCTGACAGTTTCGGGCATTGTTTCAGCCAGTCCGCGCACCAGTGCAGCCGGTTGCAGCTGTTGCGTGCCGGGTGTGAATAGCCCTTCCCGATAAAAATCCAGGCCGGTGATCGACCTCATCTTGTCGGCACTATAAAACTCATAATTCGCACCCAGCATGTCGAGATTGCCGGCATAGGTACGCAGGAAGGCCTGTCCTTTTTTAGTGCCTGCGCCGTGAATTTTGCCGCAGTCTCGCCAATCGCAATCGATCCCGTTTTTGTCGACCGCCTCCTTAATGGCTTCCTGACCTGCGCGATTCAGCTTTATCTGGTCGCGTTCATTATCGAGGTTGTCGCCAAAATTTTTCGCGCGAATATTGTGTGCCTGATCGATGGCGAACCCAGAGCTGCGCCCGGCCGCGTTATTACCAATTCTGTCGCCGTCGATCAGCGCGATTCGAGCATCGCTGCGCAGCTCGGCAAGACGCCGCGCCGCCGACAGCCCCGTATATCCACCGCCAACAACCACATAGTCAAAATGATGGTTGCCCGATAAAACATTGGCTGCTGCCAGTGGCGGCAGGATATTCAACCATCCGTTGTTGTGATCGTTATGTGGAAGAACATTAAGTTTCATTTTGCTGTCAGACCGGGTCAGGACAAGTCGATCCAAATAGTTTTCAGCTCGCAGTACTGATCGTGCGCGGCGAGTGATTTGTCACGACCTGAAAACCCTGAGAGCTTGTAACCGCCAAACGGCGTGGAAACGTCACCCTCGCCGTAACAGTTAACCGCAACCGTTCCAGCCCGAATTTGTCTCGCGGCGTTATGGGCGGTTTTGTTGTTTGCGGTAAAAACGGACGCGGCAAGTCCGTATTCGGTGTCGTTAGCTAAGGCAATTGCTTCTTCGGGGGTTTCAAAGGTCAAGATAGCAAGCACTGGGCCGAAGACCTCTTCTTTCGCGATTCGCATTTGCGGTGTGACATCTGCAAAAATCGTCGGCGCGACATAATATCCGCCACTTTCTGGGCGAACCCGGGACCCCCCGCACAACAGCGTCGCACCGTCCGACTTGGCCGCTTCGATGTGCTCCAGCACTTTGTTCATATGACCTTCTTCAACCAGAGGGCCGATGCGCGTGTTGTGGTCAAGCGGATCGCCCACGACCCAGTCGTGAGTGCGTTCGAGTATGCGTTCGATCAGTTCGTCCTTGCGTGAGGAATGAACCAGTAGCCGAGAGTTGGATGAGCAGTTTTCGCCCATGTTCCAAAAGATTGAATTAGTGGCGTGGTCCGCGACAGTATCGAGATCCTCAGCATCGGCCATCACGACCATTGGGTTTTTGCCTCCGCATTCGAGTAATACGCGCTTGAGGTTGGAATCCGCTGAATATTTGAGAAACAGACGCCCTGTATCTGTTGAACCGGTGAAGCCGACGCAATCGACGCCCGCGTGCACGCCAATCGCCTGTCCTGCGTCTTCGCCAAAACCCGGCACGACGTTGATCACGCCGTCAGGAATTCCGGCTTCGGTGGCCAGCTCTGCGAGTCGAATGGTCGACAGCGAGGTCTGCTCGGCCGGTTTGAGTACGCATGTGCAGCCGGTCGCGAGGATCGGCCCAAGCTTCCACGCGGCCATCATCAGGGGAAAGTTCCAGGGCAGAATGACGCCGACGACGCCGATGGGTTCGCGCACGATCATTGAGACGACACCGGGTGTTGATGGCGATACCTGATCGTAAATTTTATCCGCTGCCTCTGCGTGCCAGCGCAGCGTGCCGACGGTTTCCGGGAGGTCGATTTCGGTGCAGTCGGTAATTGGTTTACCTGCCTCCATCGCTTCCATCAGTGCCAGCTCATCTATGTTGGCTTCGACCAACGTTGCGAATCTTTGCATGATGACTTTGCGCTCGGCCGGTGACAGGCGCGGCCAGGGTCCATTGTCGAACGCCTCGCGCGCGGCGGCAACTGCAGCGTCAACGTCCGCCGCTCCACCCTTGGCGACTTGTGCGAGCACTTCGCCGGTTGCCGGGTTTATTGTTTCAAAGGTTTCACCGCTTACAGCGGGCACGGGTCGGCCACCGATAATACAGTTTGTCGAAAAGTTAACCGTCGCATTTGAATTGTCAGGCATTTTGTTTCTCCGATTAACGTTTTACGTAGGATTGAATGAGCCAGTCGCGCTCGTCTTCCCAATCGCGCCAAACCAGTCGATTGTTGCCGGGAGAGTTGTAGGGAAGTTTGGCCATGGCCATGCGCATGGCGTTGCGCGCAGGACCAGGCACCGGGGGCAAGGGTTTGCGACACGGTCCCATGTCTCGACCCGTCAGTCGGGCCGCGGCTTTGACACCGGTAAGGTAGTCGACATCGAACACGTTGCCGCCAAAGAACAAACTTATTGCAGTCATCGTGTCCCAGAGTTCGAGCGCTTCGGTGTGTTTTCCGTCAGCGATTAAATCGTAAAGCCTGGCGCACTCATGCGGCATGAAGTTTGCCGCGCCCCAGATCATCCCAACGCAGCCGGCCATAAGCGAGTATGGCGCCAGCGCATCGATTCCGCACAGCACATTGCCACCAACACCGATTAGCTTTTGCACTGCGATAAAATCGCATGAGCTGTCTTTGATGTAGTCGAGGTTCTCGATTGCAATGAGCTTGCGGTAAAGTTCCGGCGTAATCGTGACGCAGGATTGCTCCGGCACGTTGTACATTACAACCGGAATGCTGATCGCCTTGGCGATGGCTTCGTAATGGTAGATAACGCCTTTTTCGCCCGGTGCTTCCAGAAATGGAGGCAGAACCATCACCGCTGACGCGCCCGCGTCTTCGGCCATGCGGGATTTTTCGACGGCATCCGCCGTGCTCAGTGCTGTCGTTTGCGCAACGGTCGGGACACGGCCGTTCACATGTTTTGCACCCAGTTCGATCAGGCGATTTTTTTCTTCGTCGCGCAAGTATGCGTACTCACCGGTGCCCGAACATAACACCAGCCCGTGCAACCCCGCTTCGATCATCTCATCGATGTGCTGTGTGTACCTGCCTTCGTCGATATGTTCGCCGCTTTCGTCAAACGGCGTACACATAGCGGCGAATATCCCCTTGAGTTCGCTCATAGCGCAATCTCCACAATACTGAGTAATTCTTTAAGCTGGGGAGATTACGCTGTTCACTGGTTAAAAACCAACTACTTTTTATTTCAATCACATTACCCTTGGTTATAATGTGGCAGTTTTACGCCCATATTTGCGTGAAAAAATTTTGTTAGAGGAATAGTTGATGAGAGACATGGCGATGCCACCAATGAGTAGTTTGCGCCCGTTTGAGGCCACCGCGCGCCTATTGAATTTTTCGCACGCGGCCACCGAGTTATGTGTAACCCAAGCCGCGGTGAGTAAGCAAATTGGTGCACTGGAGGCGTACTTGGGTGTCAAGTTGTTTGTCCGCCAAGGCCGGACGATCAGCTTAACTGATGATGGCGAGCGTTTTTATCAGGCCGTATCAATGGGCCTATCCTACATATCGGAAACGGCTACCCAGCTGAAGCGGCACGACAGTGTTCAACGCGTTTCGATCGCAATGCGTCTGGCCTTTGCCAGTCAGTTCATGGCCTCGGAATTGCCGTCATTGCAATCTGAACTACCGAACATCGACCTCAATATCGTCACGACGGAACAAAATCCCTACAGTCTGCTCGGTTCGACCGACATGGCGATCGTTTTGGGGCACGAGCCACAGCCCAATTTGCAAGCTGATTTTCTTTTTGCTGAGGAAGTGTTCCCGGTCTGCAGCCCTTTGTATCTAGAGCGAAATCCGAGCTTCACATCGGTTGTGGATATCCCTGATCAAACACTTCTGCATTTGCGCGACACGCACTGGCGCGGGCTAAGCTGGGCGCCCATTAACTGGACCGTATTGGCGCGTGAACTGGGATGTGAACAAGAGATCGGTGACAGCGGTTATGCCTTCGACAATTACGCGTTAATGATCCAATCGGCGATCAGTGGATTGGGTGTTGGGGTTGGCTGGTATCACCTTGTGCACGAGCAGCTCAGGCTGGGTCATTTGGTGCGGCCAATAGGCACTGCGTCATATTCCATCGATCGAGGTCACTACCTGGTGATGCGTCGAACTCCTGGCAAGTTCTCACACGAAATTGAATTTATTCGTGACTGGTTGTTGGAAAAAACTGCTTTTCTGCGTGCGTGATTATTTGATCTCTATTTCCACAAAGCTGAATTCAAAATTGTTGTTATTGACAACATTGTGTTCGACCCCAGCGTTGCGAAAATAGGAAACGCCGGCCGCTAGTTCGCTGATGCGTTCCACCCCGTCATCTCCCTCAATCAAGAGTTCACCATCCCTGCCTGGTACGACAATGTAGTCATATTCGTGCCGATGCCACCCCGTCTCCGCGCCGACAGGAAAACGCCACTCGGTAACGGTTGTCCGCTCATTGTCAACCTGAACTGTCGGTTTGGCCTTTACACGATTCATCGCTCAGTTGCCAAATTCAGGTCGACGTTTTTCGAGAAATGCGTTAACGCCTTCGGCAAAATCGGCTTCTTCTGTGCACTGCAAAAAGAAATCGCGTTCGGTATCCAACTGCTCGGTTAAAGGCGTTTGCAACGATTGTTGCATCAGCGCTTTGCCGCGCGCATACGCCTTGGCGGGACCGCTTGCCAAACGCCGGGCCAGTTGTTGAACCGTGGCGTCCAGCTCCTCCGGTTCGACCACGCGATTGATCAAACCGTATTGAAATGCAGCCGTGGCGTCGAAGCGGTC
Source organism: Pseudomonadota bacterium (assembly GCA_039029275.1). Classification (GTDB taxonomy): domain Bacteria; phylum Pseudomonadota; class Gammaproteobacteria; order JBCCGL01; family JBCCGL01; genus JBCCGL01. Next base: position 181,831 of record JBCCGL010000007.1, read on the forward strand.
GCCCAACAGCATAAGTTCATTCGCGCGTTTTAACCCAACGATACGCGGCAATGACCATGTACTGCCGCCGTCCGGGCTCACACCCAAATGGCAATAGGCCAATGTAAACACGCTGCCCTCGGCGGCGACTGCCAGATCGCACGCGCTCATCAAACTGACACCGAAACCGGCACACGCCCCCTGCACTCTCGCGATCACAGGTTGTGGCATGCCGCGCAGCGTTTCTATGCTGCCATGAACATGCTTGAACAGCGGAGAGATGGTTTCGCGCGCATTGTCTTCGCTGTCGAGCACGCGCTTGAAAAATGCGATGTCGCCACCGGCCATAAAGTGGCCGCCGGAGCCAGTGAGCACAACGCAGCGCACACTATCATTGCGTGCGATGTCATTCAGCGCGCTATTCAAGCCTTCGGCGAGTGCAAAATCCAGCGCGTTGAGGGAGTCCGGCCGGTTAAGAGTGACGGTGGCTATCGACTGATCAATGCTGACGGTGACGGCGCTCATGCGAACCTCAATTTAATGCGAGTACCGAGTATTGCAAAACAGCGTCGATGACGTCAAAGCTGCCCTGGCGCGAAATCATCTACGGCAATTGCATCTGCCGTCGCGGCGTGGCTGACACGAAGTGTTTCAGCTTCTTCCTCGCTGATCACGTCTGCTGCCACGAGACCAGACAACCAGCTGTCATGGTCGCGATCGTATGGACGAATGTGCTCACCGTCTTTTAGACGTTTGCTGATCGGTTCCGCCTTGAACGTGTTGGCCAGCGCGTATTCGAGCTTGCCCGTAATATCCGAAGGATCATCACTGATATAAATTCCGTCAGTTAAGCGATCGAGCGCGTCCGACGGTGACAGCAAAACCTGAGCAACACGGTGCCCCAGCGCATCGTTTGGTGCGCGAAAACGGCGGCCAAGTGGAAAAACAACCGCGCGCATCAGTTGGCCAACAAGACGATTGGGGAAATTGCGCAGTATTTCGTCCAGCGCATTTTGAACCTGGTAGAGCGAATATTTAACACCCCACTCCATCAGGGGTTCGTCTTCGACCGGTCGGCCTGTATCTTCAAATCGTTTGAGGACTGCGGAGCAGATGAATGTGTAAGTCAGTGCATCAGCAAATCGACCCGATAGCTTTTCCTTGCGCTTTAAACTGCCGCCCAGAAAAAGTAACGCCAGATCGGCGATAAACGCAAACGCTGCGCTCATGCGCGCCAGTCGTTTGTAGTAGCGTGCGTGATCGCCACGAACCGGCGCGTCGGCCAGTTTGCTTCGCGTCAAACCAAAGAGTAAGGCGCGTGCGCCGTTTTGCACGGTATAGCCAAAATGTTGAAACAGCGCCTGATCAAAAAGATCAAGTCCGGTATCGGGGTCTTCGTGCGAGGCGGCTTCGATTTCCGCGATCACGAAGGGATGACACCGCATCGCGCCTTGACCAAAAATAATCATGCTGCGTGTGAGAATATTGGCACCTTCCACAGTGATGCCTACCGGGACACCCTGGTACGCACGCGCGAGATAGTTGTTTGGCCCCATGCAGATTCCGCGACCGCCGTGGACGTCCATTGCATCGTTCATTACCTGTCGCATTTGTTCGGTGTTGTGGTATTTCAGGATTGCGGAGATCACCGACGGCTTTTCTCCGAGATCCAGACCTGCGCACGTTAACAAGCGCCCCGCGTCCATCATGTAGGTGAGACCCGCAATGCGTGCCAGTGCCTCTTCAACGCCTTCAAACTTGGCTATCGGCAGGCCGAATTGATGGCGGACTCGCGCGTATGCGCCGGTTGTGCGGCTGACAAACTTGCCGCAAGCGGTACCCGATGAAGGGAGTGACACCCCGCGACCGGTTGACAGCGATTCCATCAACATTCGCCAACCCTGCCCCACCATGTCTTGTCCGCCGATGATCCACTCCATCGGAATGAACACATCTTTACCGGAATTAGGGCCATTCATGAACGCCTGATTAACCGGAAAATGTCGATTGCCAATAATGACGCCGGGCGTATCTGTCGGGATCAGCGCACAGGTCACGCCGAGTTCCTCCACGTCACCAAGTAGCTTGTCAGGATCGTAAGCTTTGAACGCAAGTCCGAGAATCGTCGCGACCGGGCCAAGCGTGATGTAACGCTTGTCCCAGGTAACTCTTAGACCAAGCACTTTCTCGCCGTTATGCTCGCCCTCGCAAACGATGCCGTAGTCGGGTATTGCGCCGGCATCGCTACCGGCTGTGGGCCCGGTGAGCGCGAAACAAGGAATCTCTTTGCCTTTGGCAAGACGGGGCAAGTAGTAGTCTTTTTGTTCTTCGGTCCCATAGTGCAGGAGCAATTCTCCCGGGCCAAGCGAGTTAGGCACCATGGCTGTGCTGCCTGCAGAAACACTTCGACTCGCAATTTTCATCACAATCTGGGAGTGCGCGAGCGCTGAAAACTCGTGGCCACCATAGGCCTTTGGGATCATCAGCCCAAAAACGCCGTTGTCTTTCATGAACTGCCAGACATCCTCTGGCAAGTCTTTAAGTTCGTGTGTGATCTGCCAGTCGTCAATCATGCCGCAGAGCGTTTCGATCGGGCCGTCGATAAACGCCTGTTCTTCCTCGGTAAACGAAGGGGCCGGTGTCCGCAGGAGTTTTTCCCAATCAGGGTTGCCTTGAAACAATTCAGCTTCCCACCAAACGGTGCCTGCCTCGATCGCGGTGCGCTCGGTATCGGACATGGGTGGGAGTGCCTTGCGAATGTAGTTCAGCAGGGGCGCGCTAATAAACTGTTTGCGGATGCCAGTTACATTGAGCGGAATCGCCACTACCAGCAGCAACAACCACAAAAACGCCGCGAACCATCCGCCGACGAGATCGAAGATGGTCAGCAGAAACAGAACAAGCGCGGTTACCAGACATGCAGTCAAAAAACTCGCGCGACTTTTGGCTATCGCAAACAACGCCCCAAACAACAATATGATCCACAAAAGGACTGACATGAGAGTTCCTGACCAGGTTAAAAACGTGACGGATTTCGCGAGCTTACAATCATAGTCGACAATGAGACTGAGACGGGCACATTGAACGCATAGGCTGCCGTACTGTAATGTGCTTGAGCAAAGGAACTGGTTTTCAATGTGACTTTTTGTTAACGCTCGCCAGGACGCTGAAAACAGGAATAACAATTGCTGGGACATGGGAGTGCGATGCTGTGTCTTTATTCGACACCAGGAGGAAAAATGGACTCGAAGCGATTCTTGACCGGCCCGGTGATGCTACTTGTTAGTCTGCTTTTGTTAGTGCTGTATTTATACGGTTATGCCGAACAAATAAGCGAAAATTCCCGTAGTACGAGCGTTTACGCGGGCTACGGTGAATCCGCAAAGCGGTGATTCGAACACTTTCACGCCCTAATCACTAAAAACTCTCGGTAGAATCCGTCGTGATATGTCGGATTCTAACTTTCGAGGAACACTGCTTACGCGTCAATGGCGCGACACACCGTCGGGTATAGAATTGACGTTCTGGGTTGCAACGCCCTCCGGCCCAATCCAATGCGTTATCCCCAATCAAAGAGCAGTCTGCTTCGTTCCGCAGGAGCAAGTGGAATTTGCGCGCCAATACGCGACTGCGATTACGCCGCTGGACTTGCAAACTTTGACGGGTGGTGAGCCTGTATCAGCCGTCTATTTCAATCACCAACGCGCGCTGATTGAGTTTCGGGATTTATGTCGCAACGCCAAGGTCACGGTGTGCGAGTCCGATGTAAAACCGGCTGATCGTTTTCTGATGGAACGCTTTGTTCGCTGCGGGGTCGGCGTTACTGGCAACGTTGTAAACAAAACCGGTTACCGACAGATCATTAACCCAAAATTTCGACCTGACGACTACATCGGGCAGTTGCGCTCCGTTTCTCTGGACATTGAAACCGACACCAACAGCGAACAGGTCATCTCGATCGCTTGCAGCTGGCAGGATAACGGTGTTCGCCAGTCACGTGTTTTTATCCTTAAACATCTCACTTGGTCCTCGTTACCGGTCGCGATTGACCGACAAAAACTGTCGATTCATGACAGTGAGGTGCGGTTACTTTCTGAATTCTTGAGTTGGTTTTTGGCGTTTGATCCGGACGTGATCATCGGTTGGAATCTGATCGGCTTTGATCTGGCTTATTTGCAAAAAAGATTTGCTGTACGCAATCTGGCATTTTCAATGGGACGCGGTGGCGCTCACGCAGCGATTTTGCCGCCCGGTTCCCGCGCTCAAATATTTACCGCAAGCATTCCCGGCAGGATCGCAATCGATGGAATCGAAATGCTGCGCGCAGCATTCTGGAATTTTGAGAGTTTCGCGCTTGAATCGGTCGCGCAGTCGCTTTTTGGCGAGGGAAAGCTGATCGACGAAACCGTGGACAAAACCGCGGAAATTCGACGCTTGCACGCGCATGAGCCAGTTAAACTGATCGCATACAATGTGCGCGACTGCGAACTGGTCGAAGATATCTTCGAGCACACAAACCTCATTGCGTTTGTTTTGCAGCGCAGTCAACTCACAGGGTTGGCGTTGGGGCGTATCGGTGGTTCAGTTGCGGCATTCGACAATCTTTACCTTCCAGCATTACATCGGCGCGGGTTTGTTGCTGGCGACGTTGCGGATGTCAAAATCGAATTATCCAGCCCTGGTGGATTTGTACTCGACTCCGTTCCTGGTTTGTATCGGAACGTGATTGTCCTGGATTTCAAAAGTCTGTATCCAAGCATTATCCGGAGCTTTCTTATCGACCCGATGGGGCTGGCAGTGAAAGGTGACGATCAGGTGCCTGGTTTTCACGGTGCGAGTTTCAGTCGCGACCAGCCGATTCTCCCAGAGCTGATCGCGGGTTTGTGGAGCGCGCGTGACGAAGCCAAACGCGAATCCAATGCGGCCCTTTCGCAGGCGATCAAGATCATCATGAATTCGTTTTACGGTGTCCTGGGCGCGTCCGGATGCCGGTTTCATCATCACCAACTCGCCTCGAGTATCACACGCCGAGGTCACGAGATTATCCAGAAAACGCGCGAGTGGATCGAGCAGGTCGGATACTCAGTCATCTACGGCGACACTGACTCGGTATTTGTTTTATTTGGAGACGAATTTACCCCTGAGCAGACACGCGACCTGGGTAATCGGTTAGTTGACGTACTGAACGAAAGGTGGCGAAAGACGCTCTTCGATGAGTACCGCATCGAGTCGTTTCTCGAACTTGAATTTGAAACGCTCTTTACCCGTTTCTTAATGCCTACAGTGCGCGGTGATATAAAAGGCAGTAAAAAGCGTTACGCGGGGTTGCTTGGTGAGAACCAAATGCAGGAGATTGTCTTTAAAGGAATGGAAAGCGTGCGCACCGACTGGACACCGCTGGCACGTCAGTTCCAGCGTGAACTGTATAGACGCGTTTTTCATGATGAACCCTATCAGGAGTTTATTCGCGACACGGTGCGTGAACTCCAGGACGGCGCGCGCGACGAGGAGCTAAAATATCGCAAACGGCTGCGCAAACCCCTGGAGACGTACACAAAAAATGTGCCGCCGCACGTGCAGGCCGCACGCAAGCTTCCTCGCGCGGGTCGTTGGATTAGTTACTTTGTAACGGTCAATGGGCCGGAGCCAGAAGGCTTTGTTGAATCACAGCTTGACTATGAGCATTATATAGAGCGCCAATTAGCTCCTGCAGCGAATAGCTTGCTGACATGCTTGGATACAGATTTTGAACAAATCACCGGTGCCCAAATTTCCATGTTTTAAATGCAGGTTGTGGAAATACATACGGTATAATCGCGCGCCAGTTCGGGCGGTATGCCCTCTTTCGAGATTTGTTTGAGACATATTTAATGGAAGAAGAATACGCGCAAATTCTGCAAAAGATCGGTGAGGATATTGAACGCGACGGCTTGCGCGATACCCCCAAGCGCGCATCCAAGGCGATGGCGTTTTTGACTCGCGGTTACCATCAGTCGCTCGAGGAGGTGCTCAACGGTGCAGTGTTTGAATCAGACACCGACGAAATGGTCATCGTCAAGAATATTGAGATGTACTCCCTGTGCGAACATCACCTTCTGCCGTTTATTGGAAAATGCCACGTGGCTTATCTGCCACAGGGTAAGGTGATTGGTTTGTCCAAAGTGGCCCGCATTGTGGATATGTATGCGCGTCGACTGCAAATCCAGGAAGGATTAACCAAGCAAATCGCCGATGCGATCCAGTCCGTCACCAATGGCGGAGGCGTTGGAGTGGTCATAGAAGCCGAACATCTGTGCATGAAAATGCGCGGCGTCGAAAAGCAAAACTCAGTGATGACGACGTCGGTAATGCTCGGTCGATTTCGCCGCGACATCAACACGCGTCACGAGTTTCTTAACCTTATTTAAATTCAGTCCATTTGAGTTACGACTGCATCGGTCATAAACCAACGAAGGCGGCTTTGTAAACTCACAACTTCACCCACGATAATTAACGTTGGTGCGCTCACATCATTCTCAGCGACCAGATTTGGCAGCGTGCGGAGTGTGCCGACTAAGACCTTGTGGTTTTCGGTGGTCCCTTGTTGAATCAGGGCGGCAGGTGTTTTGACTTCGCGGCCATGCGCAATCAGCTGACGACAAATTTCATCGAGTCCATGAAGCCCCATATAAAAGACAACGGTCTGTTGCGCATGCGCAAGCATCGGCCAATTCAAGTCGACAGTGCCGTCCTTTAAATTACCCGTGACAAAAATACACGCTTGTGAATGGTCTCGGTGTGTGAGCGGAATGCCCGCATAACTCGCGCACCCTGATGCTGCGGTAATGCCGGGAACGACTTGAAACGGTATCTGGTGATCAATGAGCTCTTCAATTTCCTCACCACCGCGCCCAAAGATAAATGGGTCGCCGCCTTTCAGGCGCAACACGCGTTTTCCCTCTTTGGCCAGGCGCACGAGCAGTTCGTTGATCCCCTCTTGCGGTAGCGAATGATCAGCGCGTTGTTTTCCGACGTATATTTTTTCCGCGGTCGCGGGTAAGCGATCAAGAATCGGTTCAGAGACCAGACGGTCGTGGACTACCACGTCGGCTTGCTGCATAAGACGCAGGGCTCGCAAACTCAGTAGCTCAGGGTCCCCGGGGCCCGCGCCTACCAGATACACCTCGCCAGAGAGAGTGTCGTGGTTCGACTCATCTTTTAAGAGTTCTTCGACGGCTTCGTCTGCATTGCGCTCGCGCCCTATGAGGACGAGTTCGCTGATTGGACCAAGAAGCACTCGCTCCCAGAAACGTCGCTTTTGCCGAGAATCCGAAAAACTGGTTTTAACGCGTTTTCGGTATTTGGCTGCAAACTCGGCAAGCTTGCCGTAACGTTCGGGTATTAACCGTTCAAGCCGACCGCGAAGCAGTCGAGACAACACAGGTGATGCACCGCCGGTCGACAGTGCGATTGTAATCGGTGATCGTTCAATGATGGACGGGAACATGACAGTGCATCGGTTGGGTTGATCGGTCACGTTAACCAGAATGTCCTTCCGCAAACAAATATCGGCGATTTCCGTATTGAGTTTTGAATCATTTGTCGCCGCTACCACGAGTGTTTGCGTGCCGATATCGCGTGCCTCAAATTCGCGTTGCACAAAAGTGAAGTTTTCGGCCTCAAGCTCATGAAACCTCTGATCTATTTCTGGCGAGACCACTGTGATCCTGGCTCCGCGCTCGCTTAGCGAGCGACTCTTGCGCAAAGCAACAGGACCGGCACCCACAATGAGACAATCCGCGCGCGTGACGTCGATAAACAAAGGCAAGTAGTTCATTTAAAGGTAAGATGTACTGGAGGTATTGAGTTTTCCGATTTTAACCGTTCCGGGTTTAACAACGTTATTCCTTAGACGACATATCAAATTCCCAATGGCTATATTGCACATTCACAACAAATCCCCCGGAACCAGTACGTCACTGAATACCTGCTTGCGTTTGGCTAAGCGTGATAGCGGCATTTTATTGATTGAGGATGCGGTCTACGCCGCTCTGGCGGGGAACAAAACCGCACCGAACATCGCGGGACGCATGTCAGAGCTGAGCTTTTACCTCCTGATAAATGACGCCACCGCCCGGGGACTTATCGACAACAAACTTATGCCTGAGTTTTCTCGGATTGACTATCACGGTTTCGTGCAAATATGTACGGAGTACGATCGAACGGTATCTTGGCTATAGCACTGAACGAATTGTCACGCCTGCGGCAAAACATTGCCGACATAAACATCTCATCCTCCAGTTTCGTGACAGCCGACGTTAGTAAGTTTGGCATTGTATTTGCCCATTTCCGTGCATGCTCAAATGGCCTGCAATTGTCGTTTTCCTCGCAACCAGTCCGATAACCCTCGCTACAGGCGAGCGACTGTATCTTGCTGATATGCACCAATCTGAGTGGGTGACGACTGAAAGTCGACTTGAGTGCATACTGCTGCACACAATTCCTCGTTACGGCGTGGCTAATTTTCGTAAGCTTGCGGGCGAGGAAATTTCGTTCAGCTTGTCAGCTTTCAGCGCGAGCAACCGTGCTCAGAACGTGACAATTGACAGCGACCAACCGGAGTGGCGCTATAAGCCGATACGTCGAACTTTGGGCAACGTGAATGACAACGGTACTCACGTTCCGTTCCAGTTGAGCGCAGGGCCAGCCAAACGCTTGTTGTATGAACTGGAAAGCGGAATGCGGCCAATGTTTTCTTACAAAGATGCAGCCGATGCCACCGAGTTGTTGAAAATCGGTCTATCGTCAGTGAATTTTCGCGACGCGCATCAGCAGTTCAATCACTGTGTCGCCAAGCTCCTCCCCTACGGATTTGACGACATCAGTTTTACCAAGGTTAATTTTGAATTTAACGGCGATGTATTATCAGCGGATGACAAAGAACGCATCGACAAGGTTGTTGAATACGTTAAAACTGATCGTAAAGTGAGGCGCATTGTTGTCGGTGGACACGCGGATTGGATAGGTACCGAGTTATACAACTCAGATTTATCGAAATTCAGGACATTGCGCGTGGTCGATTACCTCACCCGTCGCGGAGTACCGGAGGGATTAATTCAGCACGCGAGTTACGGAGAATCTATACCGCTGCGGAGCAATGAGTCTGAATCCGGACGTGCAGCTAACCGGCGGGTAACCCTCGAAGTTATTCGTGATTACGAATAACTTCTTCTATTTGATCGCGACGATATATCCTACCCAGCACGCGTAATCTTCGGCAAAGTCGGTAGCAACAAAACTGTCGAGCGGTTCATCGGTTTCATCGTCAAACTCCTGCAAATACAGAACAGTTTTGCTGAAGCCGGCGTCGATCAGGGCTTCGCGAATTTCTTTGGCGCCCCATAAGCGCCACACGTACGAAAACGCGTTTCGCAGTTTTTTACCGTTATCAAGCTGAAAGTGAATTTTACAATGCATTTCCGCTGTCGCAGCATTGTACTGCTCCTGTTCCCAAATATAGTGGAACCCGTCGACCTCGCGTTTTTCTTTTTGCGTTTTATGGGCTTCAAAACCACCGAAAGCATCCATAAAAAACACGCCATCCGTGCATAAAGAGCGGTGAACATTTCTAAAGTACTTTAAGAGCTGTTTGCGTTCTTGAAAAATCCAATAGCTAAAGTTGAATGCCTGGCACGCATCGAAATTGGATTGCCTGACACTCAGTACATTGCAATTTTCGATAGACAATCGCGCCTGTTGCTTGGGTGTCAGATCTCTCGCGTTGTTGGCGCGGCCCCAGTCCAGTACTTCGGTGTCGATATCGTATGCGTGTGCATGGTTTTGCGGGCTGCGCGCGACCCACTCGCATGACGACAACGCTGTGCCACAGAAGTCTTCACGCATTGCGTATGGTCTGCGGTTACGGATTTCGCGAAATGTTTTCTCGATGAAATCGAGTTCAAATTCTGGGTTTTGTACCGATTTTTGATACAGTTCGTGCTTGTCGACAGCTTTGAGATGGCTCCCTTTGGCCATTATGAAAAGTCAGTGCTGGTTGAACGCTTCCAGTACACTTCCCCGTCTCCACAAACCCTCGCAAGCACTCGCGCCGCTACGAACAGGTAATCAGAAAGACGGTTTAGATATTTTATAGTCACCGGATTAATTGACTCGACACGACTCAGTGAAATCGCGTTGCGTTCTGCGCGACGGCAGACAGTGCGTGCTACATGACAGTGTGAGCACGCCATATTTCCGCCCGGTAGAATAAACTCTTTGAGGTACGGAAGATCCTCGTTAAGTTCATCGAGCCTGGACTCAACCCAGCTTACGTGTTCATCAGTGATGACAACATGGTCGGGTATGCACAACTCACCACCGATATCGAACAGATGATGCTGGATGCGCGTCAGGGTGTCGCGAATATTGTCCGGTACATCGCACGCCAGAACGCAGCCAATGTGGCTATTGAGTTCATCAGTTGTTCCGTAGCTTTCAACGCGAATGTGGTCTTTTTCTATTCGTTCGCCGTTACCTAAGCCGGTCGTGCCGGAATCTCCGGTGCGCGTATATATTTTGGAAAGTCGGTTGCCCATAATGCATTCGGTAAGTTGAGTAGCCGTGAAGTCACTACTCAAAAATTGGAAAAGTCGGTATGCTAGCAGAACTTTTTAACACCGCACTAATTATTTCAGATGCGCAATAACCAAGGTTGAGATTTGTGAGCGAAGAGACCATTTTTAGTAAAATTATCCGCAAGGAACTGCCATCAGATATGGTTTATCAGGATGATCTGGTCACCGCCTTTCGGGATATTAATCCGTCGGCACCGAGCCACATTTTGATCATTCCAAATAAACTGATTCCAACGGTGAACGATTGCGAAGCGGAAGACGAAGTCATGCTTGGTCGCTTGTTTACGGTGGCGCGCAAGGTCGCTGAAATGGAAGGTATTGACGAAAGCGGTTACCGACTGATCGTCAATTGCGGGCCGCACGGCCATCAGGAAGTTATGCATTTACATATGCACATTGTCGGCGGCAGGGATCTTGGTTTTATGCTGCGAAGCAGGGAAACGTAAAATCAGACCTCGTTCTTATTTAAGTCACGTTGTCGTAATTCAATTCGTCGCACCTTGCCAGTTGTTGTCATCGGCAAGGTATCAATAAACTCAATTGCACGCGGGTATTCGTACGCTGCCAGTCTTGATCGAACGGTTTTCTGAATCTCAGACTTGAGGGTGTCGCTTGCTTCGTGTCCCTTCGCGAGCACGATATAGGCTTTGACAATGTCGCCGCGCACGCCTTCGGGATCCGGTACGCCAACGGCGGCTGCTTGCAGTACGGCGGGATGTTGCATTAAGCAGTCCTCGATTTCGCCTGGCCCGATTCGATAGCCGGCACTGCTAATGACGTCATCTGACCGGCCCATAAACCAAAGGTAGCCATCGTCGTCCCGATAGCCAACGTCCCCCGTTTTGAACCAATCTCCCGCGTATTTTTTTGCCGTCGCCGCAGGATTATTCCAATAGCCAAGGAAATGGACTGGATCGCTCTTGTGTGCTGCAAATTCACCGGTTTCGTTATTCCCGAGTTGGTTCCCTTGTTCATCCAAAACAGTCACGCGATGACCCGGATACGCTTTACCCATCGACCCCGGCTTCAACGGCATAACAGCAGAGCAGTTGCCTATCATATAATTGTGTTCAGTTTGTCCGCACATTTCGTTGATATCAACCTTGAGATGCTCGCGTGCCCAGTGCACTAACTCCTCGCCCACCGCTTCACCTGCGGACACGATTGCGCGCAGTTTGAGCGAATACCGATTCTCGATATTTTCGACTTTTCGCATCATCTTTAGCGCGGTTGGCGGAATAAACGCCGTAGTGACTTGATAGCGTTGCATCAGATCCAATGCGTTTTCTGCGTTGAACCGCGTATTTTCGTACGCAACGATAGGCTTACCATAGAACCATGAGGGCATCAGACCATCCAGCAAGCCACCTGTCCATGCCCAGTCAGCAGGCGTCCAAAAAACATCGTCATCCCGCGGGAAAAAATTCATCGACATTTCGAATCCAGTGAGATTGCCGATCAGACCACGGTGCGCGATGAGCGCGCCTTTGGGTGGCCCGGTGGTTCCCGACGTATAAATTAGCAAAGCTGGATCATCAGCGAGCGTGTCCGCAGGTGTTATCTGTTCTTCGGCGGACTCGAGTAAGGACCAAAATTGGTTGGCTGAATCAATGCTAATCGTCTCTTGCAGGTCTGGCAGCAGGTTGTTGAAGCCTTCAATTTGTTGAACGTGCGCAGTGTCGGTTACAACGATTTTGCTACCGCTGTCCTTCAACCTGTATTGCAAAGCGTCAGGGCCAAACAGAACCGATAACGGGAGTGAGATCGCGCCGAGTTTATGAGCCGCGATATGGACAATGGCTGTTTCAACGCGTTGCGAGAGGATCAGAGCGACCCTGTCACCCTTTTCAACACCTTTACTTTTAAGGACATTGGCAAACTTGTCTGAATAACGCTTTATTTGCGTAAATGTATACTGCTCTCGCTCGCCATTTTCATTTTCATAATACAGCGCAATGCTATCGCCGATTGACGCGTGTTTGTCACAAACTGCATGCGCCATGTTGAAGTGATCCGGCACATCCCATTGAAAAGACTGATAAATTTGATCAAACGTCTGAGTGGATTTTTCAAGGATTGAGTAACCGTTTTTATCACGCATATTCTCGTGACCTTGAATTAAGACGCTTGTACCAAAGGAAAAAACTGGCCGCCGCTGCTTATGCCGTGAAAACCTTCGATCTCAACACAGGCGTCGACCATTCGGTAATAAACCGCTCGATTCACGCGGGCGTACAGGTTTGCCCGAACGAGCACATAAGGAATGTCTGTGTCACTTGTCTTTTGATAACGCACTTCAATCGGGTTTTGTGGACCAACGATGATACGATCGCCAACATTGGTGGTCAGCGCAAGATGTTGGATGTCATGTTCATTGTGTATGTCCATATCAACGATGATGAAAGGGACATCTTCTACTTCGATTTGCAGTTTTTCTACTGGCGTAATCAAAAAGTAGCGGTCGTCTTCGCATAACAAAACGCTCGCAAACAGTGCAACGAGTTCCGGCCTCTGTATGAACGACTCTCTATAGTACCAATCGCCTTTAGAATCGATGCGTATTTCGATTGATCCTTCATGATCGGGCTTCCATAAATGCACGGGAGCCGTTCGATTTCGACCGATTTCAGTTGCCAGCTTGTCGATGCTGTTGGACATGTGCCTAATCGCTGGAGTCAGGATTGGAGTTCATCACGGTTTTTGAACAGTTCCAACGCGTCAGGATTGGCAAGCGCTTCCTTATTCTTGATTGGTTCATTGTGAATCACATTGCGCACAGCGAGCTCAACTATCTTTCCGCTTTTTGTCCGCGGTATATCGTTGACCTGTAATACCTTTGCTGGAACGTGGCGTGGTGTCGTTTCCGCGCGAATGTGTTGTTTGATTTTGTTTACCAGCTGCTCATTCAGCGATATCCCGTCTCGCAACTTAACGAACAAAACAACGCGCGTGTCATTGTTCCAATTTTGTCCGATCACAATCGATTCCTCAATTTCATCGAGCGCTTCAACCTGGCGATAAATTTCGGCGGTGCCTATGCGAACGCCTCCAGGATTAAGGACAGCATCCGATCGACCGTAAAAAATCATGCCGCCGCGCTCCGTTAGCTCAACGTAGTCACCATGGCACCAAATGTTTTCGTATTGATCGAAGTAAGCACTGTGATAGCGGCTGCCGTCAGCATCATTCCAGAACCCTATCGGTGCGCTAGGAAATGGGTGCGTGCAAACAAGTTCACCTTTTTCGTTTTTGATTGGTTGAGCATTGTCATCGAAGACATCGACCGCCATGCCAAGCCCACGCGTTTGCAACTCGCCGGTGTAAACAGGTTTGATTGGGCAACCCAGCGCGAAGCACGAGATTATGTCGGTGCCGCCAGAGATGGACGACAGTCGAAGATCGGCCTTCACTGACGTGTACACATACTCGAACCCTTCGGGTGAAAGTGGAGAACCCGTTGACAGAATGCTACGAACACTCGAAAGATCGTGTGTCGAAATTGGATGAACGCCGGCCTTGTTGAGCGAGTCAATGTATTTTGCCGATGTGCCAAAACACGTCATACCGATGCGCTGGGCGTAATCAAACAGCACGTTCCCGTCGGGGTAAAAAGGTGATCCATCGTAAAGCGCAATTGCCGCTTTGCACGCGAGCGCGGAGACGAGCCAGTTCCACATCATCCATCCACAGGTGGTGAAGTAAAACACCCGATCGCCGGTTAAAGTGTCACCGTGCAGAAGATGTTCTTTAACGTGCTGAATCAACGTACCGCCTGCGCTGTGCACAATCGATTTCGGCACACCTGTCGTGCCGGATGAATACATGACATACAGGGGATGGGAGAACGGTAAACGAGTGAACTCGATTTCGGTAGCAGCGTATCCCTCGACAAACGCGTCGTACGTAGACCAGTCCTGCGGAATTTTTTGATTATCGATGTAATCTACAACCACGATTTTTTCTATGCTGGGAATCGGTTGCGCAAATTCCCGAACGCGCGAGATCGATTCGTGCGCTTTGCCGTTGTAATAGTAACCATTTGCCGTAAACAGTAACTTTGGCTCGATCTGGCCGAAGCGGTCGACGACGCCTTTGACGCCAAAGTCTGGCGAACACGAAGACCAAATCGCACCGATACTGGCGGTCGCCAGCATGGCAATAACTGTTTCTGGCACGTTGGGCATAAAACCGGCAACACGGTCACCCCTCACTATTCCCATCGCGCGCATCGCCTGACTAAGACGAGAAACCTGTGCCGTGAGTTCACCAAAAGTCAACTCGCGAGAAACAATGTTTTCTCCCTGAAAGTAGATCGCGGTTTCATCATCCGACCGATGGGCCAAAAGGTTTTCCGCAAAGTTCAGCTGCGCTTGCGGAAACCATTTTGCGCCGGGAAAGCGATGTGCGTCATCCAGCACGGTTTGTCCCTTATCGCCTACAATTCCCGCGTAGTCCCAAACATTCGACCAAAAATTTTCAGGGTATTCGACTGACCAATCATACAACTCATCGTATGTTTCGAGTGCGGTGCCGTGGTGGCGATTAACAGCATTGCGAAAATCGGTTACGCGAGCTTGCTCGATCTGCGCATGTGTCGGCGTCCAAAGCGGGGTCCGGGTCATTGCTCGACTCCCGTATCCGTCCATTTTTGAGGCTTGCCATCGCCATCAATCGCGACGTAGGTAAACTTACCCTCGGTTACCTTTTTTGACGCGCTCCCATCGCGTCGACGTACCCATGTCTCGATATAGACACCAATCGAGGTAGTGCCACGGTGTACGGTTTCACAGTAGCAGCTCACTTCGTCACCAACTTTGACCGGCTGATGAAATGTAAGCGCGTCGATTGCAACCGTGACAACGCGCAATTTTGTTGCCTGATAGGCATGTGCGCCACCGGCCACATCCATTTGGGACAACAACCAGCCGCCAAAAATATCACCATTGGGGTTCGTATCGGCGGGCATCGCAACAGTGCGGATTGCGGGGATTTTATCTTTCACTTGCGCATTAAACCGGTTGGATCAACCGCGATATTTTAGCGCAAGACGTTAATCGATTGGACGAGTATCGTCGATAACCTTACCGTCATTTGGTAGTGAGCCTGCGGTGACGAGTTCGACGGTTCCCCGCAACTTGCAAATTGCACGCAGGGACTCGGCGATAGCGTCGCCAAGTGAAGCGTCTGAGGAACCGCACTCGCATTGCAAAGTCATCTCATCGTTGTGCCCCACTCGTGCCACAACAAGTCGCGCTCGAGTCACTTCAGGGTGCGCTTTGACGACACGATCAACTTGCTCGGGGTGTACAAACATTCCGCGAATCTTGGTGGTTTGATCTGCACGCCCCATCCAGCCTTTGATGCAACGATTAGTGCGTCCACAAGGGCTGCTCGAATCCATCAATGCAGACAAATCACCCGTGGCAAAGCGAATCAATGGGTACAGAGGATTATCCAGCATGGTAATCACCATTTCGCCTACCTCGCCATCTGCAACAGGATCACCCGTGCCCGGGCGAACGATTTCAACGAGGATTTGCTCATCCAGAATCATGCCGTGCAACGCACTGGACTCATAAGCGATCAGACCGACATCTGCGGTTGCATAACACTGCATTACGTTAACACCATCGCTCGCAAGTGAATCACGAAGTGCGGTTGGCAATGCCTCGCCGGACACCAGAGCATGGGTAAAGCTATCGATTGAGTTGCCTGACTCGCGTGACTTATCGATTAACAAGCGCAAAAAAGATGGCGTTCCTACATACGCGTTAGGTCTCAAATCATTGATCGTTTGAATCTGCAATTCCGTCTGCGCAGGACCTGCGGGAAAAACCGCACACCCCAATTCCAGTGCACCGCTTTGCAGCATCGAGCCGGCCGGAGTGAAGTGATACGAAAACGTGTTGTAAGCGATATCGCCTCGGCGGAAGCCGGCGGCATATAGCGCTCGTGCCAGACGCCAGTAATTGTTTTTGTGACCTTCGGGTTCGTATATGGGTCCGGGCGATGCAAAAATCTGTCGGCAGTCACTTAACTGGCCACCGACCAACCCGCCAAACGGTTTGTCTTTCGACTGTCGCTGTATGAGCTCGGATTTACGCGTTACCGGAATTTGAGCCAGAGCTGAGCGATCCACGACAGTTGATGGATCGACATCGCGAAGAAGGTCTGTGTAAGCAGAGGATTTCGATTTAGCGATACTAAGCTGCGTGCCGAGTGATTTGAATTGTGCCGATTCACGCTCATCCGCTGAACGGGTTTCAAGCGAGTCAAAAAAGTCTGAATCGGTCACTATGCAAGCCAACGTTTGCGCCGGCGATAGTGTTTGACGTTGCGAAAACTCTTGCGCTCATCGCCGCTCACACCAAGATAAAATTCTTTCACGTCAGCGTTTTCACGCAGGCTCTCGGCTGTGCCGTCGAGGACGACTCGTCCATTTTCTAAAATGTACCCGTAGTTGGCATAGCGCAGCGCGACATTGGTGTTTTGTTCGGCCAGCAGAAACGTCACACCCTCATCTTTGTTGAGACGGCCAACGATCTCAAAGATTTCTTCAACAAGTTGCGGGGCCAAACCCATAGAGGGTTCGTCAAGTAAAATCATTTTAGGGCGCGACATTAACGCGCGTCCTATTGCGATCATTTGTTGTTCGCCGCCGGAAGTGTAACCTGCCTGCGCTTTTTTTCGTTCAAGTAGACGCGGAAAATACTTATATACGAGGTTCAGATCCTGTTGAACAGCGGCGTTTCCATCCTTGCGGGTATACGCACCTGTGAGCAGGTTTTCTTCCACGGTCAGGTGTTCAAAACAGTGTCGCCCCTCCATGACCTGGATGACACCCTGTTTCACGAGATCAGATGGGGTCAGCTTATCGATTCTTTCTCCACGGAACTCGATCGTTCCTTTTGTTACGTCACCGCGTTCTGCACGTAGCAGATTTGATATCGCTTTTAACGTCGTCGTCTTTCCCGCGCCGTTGGCACCCAATAGCGCGACAATTCCGCCCTCGGGCACGTCAAGTGAAACGCCTTTCAAAACTAAAATAACGTGGTCGTAAATGACCTCTACGTTATTCACGCTAAGCAGTGATTGCCGTTGTTCTGTCATTCGTTTGAGCTTCGCAAAACCTTGGGACACCCCGGAGGAAATTCCCCGGGGTGGGTCTACGCATTACAACTTAGTTGCAGGCACGAGGAGTAATGTTGTTTTCGCTTGCATATGCCGAAGAATCTTCAGCGATCAGCGCGTCAACAATTTCGCGGTCCGCGCCATAAAAATCGGTGACCAAAGACCATGATTTTGCGTTGGCATCCCATTGTTGAATGGCGCCGAGTCCGGGTCCACCGTGGTTTTCACAGCTGACATTAATTTCCGGGCCAAAATCTTTGAGACCCAGCTCCGCCATTCGCGCCTGCGAAATTTGCAGTGCTTCCATTCCGTCACGCATTTGCTGTGGCGAAATGTCTTTAACACCGTGAATTTTTTGCGCAGTTGCCGCGGCCTCAGCGGCTAGCATCGCGGCGTACATGCCGCGATTGTATAAAACAGTGCCAAGGTTTGAACCGTCACCGGCAGCTTTACCAGCATCTACCACATGCTCTTTCAAGTCTGCGTAGATTGGAAAGCCGTCACCTACACCGTGAAACGCGATAGCTTTGTAGCCGTTTGCACGTTCGCCAGCCGGCAATACATCATTTTCAGATGCTGACCACCAAACGCCGATGAAGTGATCCATCGGGAAACGAATATTAGTTGCTTCCTGAATCGCAACCTGATTCATCACGCCCCATCCCCACATTAATACGTAGTCGGGTTGTGTTTGACGAATTCGCAGCCACTGTGATTTTTGTTCCTGCCCAGGATGGTCAACAGGCAGCAAATCCAAAGCGAAGCCGTGTTTCTTCGACAATTCCTCGAGTGTGCGGATCGGCTCTTTACCGTAAGCGGAGTTGTGATACACAAGCGCGATGGATTTGTCTTTTAAGTTGCCGCCTTCCTCATTCTGAATGTGGGAGACGATTATCGACGCGGCATCCCAGTAAGTGCCCGGATAGTTGAAAATGTGGCTGAAGACTTTACCGTTTGCTGCAGACGTCCGACCGTAGCCCATAGAGTGGACAGGAATCCCGTCGGCAGTTGCTTTTGGAATCAACTGATAGGTAATACCAGTCGACAGCGGCTGATAAACCAAAGCGCCCTCACCTTTTGTTGATTCGTAGCACTCAACGCCTTTTTCTGTGTTGTAACCGGTTTCGCATTCCAGTAACCGGGTTGGAACACCACCGATACCACCGTCGCGCTCATTGAGCAGCGTAAAGTAATCGGCGTACCCGTCCGCAAATGGGATACCGTTTGGTGCATAAGGACCCGTTCGATAGCTAAGTGACGGAAACACCAGTTCCGCCGCAGTCGCCAAATTGGCGGATGCTGCTAGCGTAAGTGCAACAACCGCAGCCGGAATAGCTGAATAGCGTTTTGCTTTCATGTTGATAACCTCCTCCTCAAGAATGTAGGTTGTTTTGCATGGTACATCGAATCGGCATTTTTACTCACAGTTTTACTAGTGAGGGAATGGCCAGATCCTCAATTTTTCTTTGGTGATCCGCCACAGCTGAGCAAGACCGTGCGGTTCAACAATCAGAAAAAACATAATTAAACCACCCAGCAGCAGAAAAATTAAGTGAGCAACCATATCAGTGGGCCACCCTAGTCCGCCGACCATAATATTTTTGAGCAGTACCGGCATTAAAACGATAAACGCAGCGCCGATAAACGATCCTAATACCGATCCAAGCCCGCCGATGATGATCATAAATAAGACGAGAAACGATTTGTCGATCCCGAATGCTTCAGTCGGTTCTACAGCGCCGAGATACACCATGAAAAAAAGTGCACCTGACACGCCGATATAAAAAGAACTGACTGCGAAAGCTGATAGCTTTGTTTGCAATGGACGAATGCCGATGATTTCGCCGGCGATATCCATATCCCGAATCGCCATCCACGAACGACCTATATGCCCTCGTGTTAAATTTCGGGCAATTAAGGAAAGAACGATTACAAAGAAAAGGCAGAATAAGTAAGTCGCCCAGGGTGGTGAGTTAGGCCCCGTGACGGCGACGCCAAATAACAGTCTCTCCGGTGCGGTAATTTGACCTGACGCAGAATAATTATAAAACCACGGAACTTTGTTAAACAGCCAGACTAGAAAGAACTGTGCAGCCAGAGTCGCTACCGCTAAGTAAAAACCCTTAATTCGCAGGCTTGGCAGACCAAACAAAATGCCAACGATCGCAGTGACACCGCCGGATAGCAGCATGACCAAAATAATATTTAAATCTGGAAAAGCGGTTGTTAATTTATACGAAGCGTACGCACCGACAGCCATAAAACCGCCTGTGCCAAGACTCACCTGCCCGCAATAGCCGGTCAAAATATTGAGTCCGAGTGCTGCCAGCGCCCAAACCAATACAGGAACCAGGACCGACTTTTCCCAATAGTCATTGATTAAAAAGGGAACAACAAAAATCGCGATTGCGCATACACCAATAACAAACCAGCGATCCTGAACGATCGGAAAAAGCTGCTGATCCTGCGCGTAGGAAACTTTGTAATCGCCAGATTCTCTATACAGCATAGTTATACGCGCTCAATAATCTTGTCGCCGAATAAGCCTTGCGGACGAAACATCAGAAAAAGTAATGCCAGCACATAGGCAAACCAGTTTTCAGTCGCCCCTCCAACCAGCGGGCCAATTGAAAACTCGAACAATTTTTCACCCACGCCGATAACCAGGCCACCAATAATTGCGCCGGGAATTGACGTGAACCCACCCAGTATTAAAACCGGCAGCGCTTTTAGTGCGATCAATGAAAGCGAGAATTGCACGCCGGATTTAGACCCCCACATGATGCCCGCTACCAACGCTACGATGCCGGCAATCGACCAGACAATAACCCAGATTCCGCGCAGAGAAATACCCACCGAAAGAGCGGCCTGGTGATCGTCTGCCACAGCGCGAAGCGCGCGGCCTGTTTTTGTATATTGCGAAAAGATCGTTAACGCGACAACGAGCGCAAGCGCTATGCCTGCTGCCCAAACGTCGAGGACGTCGATATACATTCCAAGGTAGCGCGTTCCAGGCTCTGCCCATTCTCGTGTCACGTCCTCCCACCAGAACGAGGCACCGGAGGGCAAACCGACGTTGAGCGTTTTGATATTTGCACCCCACATTAAGTCGCCTAATCCTTCCATGAAATAGGCAAGACCAATCGTGGCCATAAACAAAATAATTGGCGCTTGATTGACCATGTGCCGCAACAAATATCGTTCCACCAACCACGCAAGACCAATCATCACTGCGATGGTGAGTATGATAGCCAGCACCGTGTGCAAGCCCTCCCCCCAATGATGAATATTGCTGCCGAAGACGACGTTTATCACGTGCGCAAAAGGGATTTGCCCGGTTTGAAATCCGACCAGCGTGAGCGCAGCAAACAGGCAGAAAACCCCTTGCGCATAGTTAAATATCCCTGAGGCCTTAAAGATCAGAACGAATCCCAAGGCTACCAGTGAATACATCACACCCGTCATCAGGCCGTTCAGGATGACTTCAATTGTATTGAGTATGTCCGGGCTCACGTTGGAACTACCTGCAAAATGTGGGTTGGTGAAATGTTCTCAGTCATGGCTGATTCCAAGATACGCATCGATCACCTCCTGGTTGGCCCGGATTTCATTCGGCAACCCATCCGCAAGCTGTTTGCCATAGTCGAGCACAACCACGCGATCGGAAATATCCATCACAACACTCATATCGTGCTCGATCAGAACGATGGTTGTTCCGAACTCAGTGTTCACATCGATAATAAATCGCGACATGTCTTCTTTTTCTTCGCTGTTCATGCCGGCCATGGGTTCATCGAGCAGTAACAAATCGGGTTCCGCTGCCAGCGCTCGTCCCAGTTCTACCCGCTTTTGTAATCCATATGGGAGTTTTCCGACCGGTTTCTTACGAATCGCCTGAATATCGAGAAAATCGATAATGTGTTCGACGGCTTCCCGATTTTGCATTTCCTCGCGCTTTGCCGGTCCCATGTAAAGTGCTTGCCAAAACATATTGGTTTTCATTTTCAGGTTGCGCCCGGTCATGATGTTGTCGAGCGTGGTCATGCCTTTGAACAGCGCAATGTTCTGAAACGTGCGCGCGATACCTTGACTGGCCGCTTCGTGCGGTCGCATCTGACTGCGGGTTTTTCCTTTGTAGGTAATCGTGCCGTGCTGCGGATGATAAAAGCCGTTGATAACGTTCAGCATCGAGCTTTTGCCCGCACCATTCGGTCCGATAATTGCGCGTATCTCGCCTTTGCGAATATCGAATGTGACACTGTTGAGCGCTTTCACGCCACCAAAAGACAGGCTCACGTCCTCAACGCTGAGGATGACATCGCCTTGCTGGGGAGTTTCTAACATCGCGGGAAATCTAGCTGGCTTTTTTCGCAGATTGGAAGGTTTTGGTGTCTCGAATTTCAAGATCGCCGGAGATCGACCCTTTGCGTCCATCCTCAAACGTGACTTCCGTTTCAACCGAGATGCGTTTTTGATTTTGATCGTAAAGCGCATCAATTAAACCATCGTATCGCTCGGCGATAATTCGACGACGGACTTTTCGTGTGCGCGTGAGTTCGCCGTCATCAGCGTCAAGTTCTTTGTGCAGAATCACAAATCGTGTGATTTGCGAATTGCTCAGCATTTCGTCGCGGGACAGGTCCATATTGACCTGCTCAATGCTCTCCTGAACGATGGAATACACCTCCGGGCGCGCGGCGAGTTCCTGATAGCTGGCGTAGGCAATGTTGCGTCGCTCAGCCCAGTTGCCAACGGCAATCAAATCGATATTGATCATCGCAGTGACCTGATCGCGCTGATGCCCGAAGGTCACAGCTTCGAGGATGTGCGCAAAAAACTTAAGTTTGTTTTCGATAAATTTTGGCGCGAACAACGAGCCGTCGCTTAACGCGCCCACGTCTTTGATTCGGTCAATAATTTTCAGTTGACCTTCGCTGTCAAAAAGTCCGGCGTCGCCTGTGAGAATCCAGCCTTCAGAATTTTTGGCGTCGCGCGTCGCATCCGGGTTTTTGTAGTATTCGGCGAACGCGCCGGGGCTGCGAAAAATGACCTCGCCGTTGTCGTCGATTTTGACATCGACATCGGCTAGTGGCACACCGACCGTATCGGATCGTACAGCGTCGTGGGGTTGTGCAGTCAGAAATGGCCCCGCTTCGGTTTGACCGTATACCTGTTTTAAATTGATTCCAATCGACCGATAAAAGTCGAACATGTCCGGGCCAATCGCTTCACCAGCTGTCCATGTAATGCGCGTCTTGGTGTAACCAAGCGCGTTGCGCAGTGGGCCGTATGCGTAGATTTCGCCGAGCCAGTACAAAAACCGGTTTTTGAAACCGACACTTTTACCCGAGTGGATGTCGATGCCAAATTTGCTCGCGTGATCGACGAAAAAATTGAACAGTTTTTGCTTTAGTCCAGCGGCGTCTTCCATGCGCGTAATAATGTCTGTCCTTTGGCCCTCGAGTACGCGAGGCGACGTAAAATGGAAGCTGGGCCCGATCTCGATCTTGTCATGCAGAAGTGTCGATTCGCTCTCTGGGCAACAAACGCAGTACCCGGTGTAATAGGCCAGCGTGTAGCAGAGAAAGTGATCGACGATCCAGGCCATTGGTAAATACGCCATGACCGAATCTTCAACACTCAGGTTTTCCAATTCCGCGACGCGAGCCGAGCCGAATATCAAACTCTCGTGCGTAAGGACGACACCTTTTGGTCGGCCGGTGGTGCCAGACGTATAGAGCAACACAGCAATATCCGAGCCGCTGCCCTGCGCGATGGCATTCGCGTATGCGCCGGGGTTTGCAGCGGCGTAATCGCGGCCTTTTTGCTGGACGCTGACAAATGAGTGCACTCTTTCGGGGTCATAATCGCGCAGTCCGCGCTCGTCGTCGTAGATAATTTGTTCAATCGTGCCGCCCTGCTCGCAAACCTGAAGCAGCTTATCGACTTGCTCCTGATCCTCCGCGATGGCAAACCGCACCTCGGCGTGATCGACTACATAAATGAGTTCTTCTACAACCGCATCTTGATAAGTCGGTACCGGAATCCCGCCCAGTGACTGCGCTGCGCAGATCGCCCAGTACATGCGTGGATGGTTGGTCCCGATAATGAAAAGCTTGTCACCGCGCTTAAACCCCATAGCGGCCAAACCATTTGCCAGGGCTTGCACCTCAACGGAGACCTGCGACCAGTTCCAGGTTTGCCAAATGCCAAACTCTTTTTCGCGAATGGCGGGGGAGTGTGAAAAGGATCGAGCATTGCGCTCGAGCAGTTTCGGAAACGTATCGTCAACAGACATGATTCACGACTCTGCTTTTGCAGAGCACTTTCATCCTCCAAAGTCTGACGCGCCTGCCGGTTGCGGCACGTCTTGATCTTGTTTGATGAGCACGTTTTATAATCGTTGTATGGTCGCTCGATCGTCAGCGATTATGATTTACGTTGACGTTAACGTCAACTGACCTGTGCGAAGCAATTGCCGTCGCCCCAAAGTGCCCACG
Source organism: Pseudomonadota bacterium (assembly GCA_039029275.1). Lineage (GTDB taxonomy): Bacteria > Pseudomonadota > Gammaproteobacteria > JBCCGL01 > JBCCGL01 > JBCCGL01. The sequence continues at coordinate 206,054 of JBCCGL010000007.1, forward strand.
TTAAGAAATGCGTGGGCGAGATAATCTTACTTATAGGACGTCTTTGGCCGTGAGATTCAGCGCCTGCGACGCCCGATTGATCAGCTCGTCGATCTCTGACTTTGTTGCAACCAACGGTGGTGAAATGATCATGCTGTCGCCCACTGATCGCATCATTAAACCGGAGGCAATCGAGTGATCGCGGCAGATTGTGCCAAGCGCTCCTGGTTTTTCGAGCGCTTTTTTACTTGCTTTATCGGTTACCAGTTCCAGTGCGCCAAAAAAGCCTTTACCCCTCGCTTCTCCGACAAGCGGGTGATCCGCTAACTCTTGCCAGCGTGACTGAAGATACGGGCCGGTCACGTCATGCACGTTTTCTACAATTTTCTCTTCCCGCAATATGCGAATATTTTCAATTGCTACGGCACATGCAGCGGGATGCCCGGAATACGTATAGCCGTGTTCAAACTCGCTGCCGCTATCGACAAACACCTGTGCGATTCGGTCGCTGACCATAACGCCTCCGATCGGGAGGTATCCAGACGACAGGCCTTTTGCTATCGGCATGAAGTCCGGTTCGAGATCGTACAAATCGCTGCCGAACCAATGGCCGGTGCGACCAAAGCCGCAGATCACTTCATCGGCGATTAGGCAGATGCCGTACTCTTTGCATATGCGTGAGATTTCTGGCCAATACGTCTCTGGCGGCACGATGACGCCACCAGCGCCCTGAATCGGTTCGGCGATGAATGCGGCAACCTTGTCAACGTCGAGTTCGTTAATTTTGGCCTCCAGCTCTGCAGCGACAGATTTGCCGAATTCACCCTCGTCGAGATTACCCTCGTAGCGGTACCAAAACGGCTGACTGATATGTTCAATCTCGGGGATCGGCAGTCCACCCTGTTGATGCATCGGCTTCATGCCGCCAAGGCTTGCACCCGCCATCGTGCTGCCGTGATAAGCATTCCAACGGCTGATAATTGTTCGTTTTTCTGGTTTTCCTTGCAGCGCCCAGAACTGGCGAACCATGCGCACAATCGTGTCGTTTGACTCTGAACCTGAGCCTGTAAAGAACACATGGTTGAACTGCGGCGGCGTGATTTCGCTCAAGGCTTTGGAAAGGGTTATCGCGGGGGTGTGCGACGTTTTGAAAAAACTGTTGTAGTAAGGCAGCTCGAGCATTTGCGCGTGCGCGACATCGGCAAGCTCTCGTCGACCGTACCCCACGTTGACGCACCAAAGCCCTGCCATGCCGTCAAGAATCTGATTGCCATTGGCATCCCATAGCCAGACACCGTCTGCCTTTTTAATAACCAGACTGCCCTTTTGCTTGATTTCCTGATAGTTGCTGAAAGGATGCAAATAATGCTCGGCGTCGAGCTTTTTGAGTTCACTGGCAGACAACGATGCAGACATGCGGATACCCGTGTGTGATTGGACTAGTGATAAACGTGGTGGTTAGACATTGGACAACAGATGCTCGCGTTCCCACGAACTGATTACCTGAAAAAATGTCTCGTATTCGAGTTGTTTGACATCTGTGTAGACGGCGATGAATCGCTCGCCCAACAGATCTACAAGCGGCTTGCAGTCTGAAAGCGATTGCAGCGCTTCTTCCAAGGTCCGTGGCAGATTTTGTTGGAGATCGTAGGCGCTTTTCTCCAACGGATCACGTGGTGACAAGCCTTGTTTTATCCCTAGGTAACCGCAGGCTAGCGACGCTGCAAACGCCAGGTACGGGTTTGCATCGGCACCGGCCAGTCGGTTCTCAACTCGCATATTGGCCGAATCTGAAAACGGAACACGCAGCCCGACAGTTCGATTGTCGTAGCCCCACTCTGTGTTGATCGGCGCCGATTCGAATCGCGCAAATCGCCGATAGGAATTCACATTAGGTGCAAGAAACGCCATGGCGGGCGGTAAATACGTTTGTTGTCCGGCGATGAACTGGAGAAAGATGTCGCTGGGTTTTCCGTGGTCATCAAACACATTTCGCTTGTCGTCCAGGGACAACATGCTCTGATGAATATGCATTGAGCTACCGGGCTCCCCCGCGAGCGGTTTAGCCATAAAAGTTGCGCAGATATCGTGGCGCATCGCCGCTTCACGAACAGCACGTTTAAACATGAAGACCTGATCCGCGAGTTGCAGCACCTCCCCGTGCAAAAAATTAATCTCCATTTGCGCTGGACCGGACTCGTGAATCAAGGTGTCGACGTCAAGCTCCAGAACTTCGCAAAAATCGTAAACGTCATCCAAAACCGGGTCGAACTGGTTAACGCTGTCAATGCTGTACGCTTGTCGCGCGTTGTAGCGTCTGCCGCTTCTCCCCATCGGTTGTTCGAGCGGGAGATCCGGGTCCGGGTTTGGTTTGGTCAGGTAAAACTCCAATTCCGGCGCGATGATGGGAACCAGCCCTTCGGCTTGGTAGAGCGACAAAACGTGTTTTAGCAAGCTGCGCGGAGCAAGGTCGACGGGTTCTCCGCTGCGGTAATTGCAGTCGTGAATAATCTGCGCAGTGGGTTCCTCAATCCACGGCAATTTGCGAATCGTGGATTTGTCAGGTACCCCAAACATATCAATCTCAACAGGATTAACGACGTCTGAACCTTCGGTCCATTCACCGGTTACCGTTTGGGTAAAGATGACCTCGGGGATTCGCATGCCGTACTCTTTGCAGTACTTGGATGCGGGTACGATTTTGCCGCGCGCGTTACCGGTGAGGTCCGGGATCAAACACTCGACCTCGCTGATATCGTGTGACTCTATCCAGTCACGGATGTATTCATTGGTTTCGGACATGAAAATTTTTCGCTCGGCGCGGTTGAAGATGCTAAACGGCAGCATAATTGCCGTCAACTATTTTCAACAATCAGTGCGCCGCCGATCTTGGCGTAGAATCGGCTATCATCTAACTTTAGCAAGCAAAAACAACGAATATTGATCAAGAATCCGTAATGTCATTGCACGTGGGATAGACCATGTTCATAATATTGAACACCCAGATGCAGGTGAATTTTAATGTCTGATCCCGCCGACAAACACTATAAAACCGTTGATTTAATTATTCCCGATCTTCTTGGGATATTTAGGGGCAAACGGATTGATGCTGATGAACTGCCAAAAGTGTTGGATTCAGGCATGACCTTACCGGCCTCGGTTTTCGCCCTCGACGTTAACGGCGATACGGTCGAATCCAGCGGATTGGGCTACGATCACGGAGACGCGGACCGGTTATGCCTGCCGGTTGACGGGCAGTTGCGCTCCGTCCCGGGATCAAATAAGCGAGCGTATATGCTGATGACAATGCATGAGCATGACCGATCGCCCTTCTTCGCTGATCCGCGTCAGGTTCTTGCCAATACGCTGTCGATGTTTGTGAAAGATACCGGGTTGCAACCCGTAGTCGCTGTCGAATTGGAATTTTATCTGCTCGATCCGGTACGGGTTGCCGATGATCAGCTTCAAACGCCGATTGCACCTGGTACCGGGCGGCGAGACCAGGCGACACAGGTTTACTCATTGGACGACATTGATAACTACGCCGAGTTTCTCGACGACGTGCGTGCATCCTGCGCCGAGCAAGGCATACCGGCAAGCGCAGCAGTTGCGGAGTACGCGCCTGCGCAGTTTGAAATCAATTTACATCATCAAAGTGACGTGCAGCAGGCGTGCGATAACGCGCTGTTTCTCAAACGGACTATTCGTGAGGTCGCGAAAGCGCACGGATTCCTGGCGACGTTTATGCCTAAACCGTTTATCGAATCGCCCGGTAGCGGCATGCACATTCACATCAGCCTGGTGGATGAGAACGGTGAAAACATATTCACAAATGAGACGCTGTTGCGCCATGCTGTAGCGGGTTTGCTTGATTCAATGCGCGATGCGACGCTGGTAAGCGCACCGACGGTGAATGCGTATCGGCGCTTGCAACCGTTTATGTATGCGCCGACCGCGCCGTGTTGGGGTTTTGACAATCGTTCAACCGCAATTCGCATTCCCTCTGGGGAGGTCGCGTCCACGCGCATTGAACATCGCGTTGCTGGCGCAGACGCTAATCCATATCTCTTGCTTGCAGTGATTCTGGGTGGAATTCGTAACGGATTAGTTAGCACGCTTGACGCACCCGACCCGGTTAGCGGAAACGCCTACGAGCAGTTTGAGTACTGCTGGCCAATCAGTCTTGATGAGGCGATTAAAGTATTTGACCAAAGCGGTACGGTTTCCTCGATTTTAGGCGCGAAGTTTTGTCATGTTTATTCGCAGTGCCGACAGGTAGATGCCGCGCTGTTCAGACGCGCTCTCACGCGCTCAGAGTTTGATTGGTACCTGGGAATTTAGTCGCTGCGTCGAGCTAGTACGTGGGTGGCGTGCTGGCGCTGACGACAACGCATTTCTCGTTGCCCGGATTACGCATGCGATGTGGTGAACTTGTCTCAAAGTAGTAAGCGTCGCCTTCGCCCAGTACACGAGTTTCATCACCAACCGTAATTTCAATAAAACCCGAAACGATCACCCCCGCCTCTTCACCCGGGTGGCTAATCATTTCTTCGCCTGTGTCGGCACCCGGTTCGTAGTGTTCGTGTAACATGCACAACGCGCGCTTACGCCTCTTGGCGCCAACGAGTAGATAGGCAATTCCTTGCGTTCCGACATCGGGCAGCTCGCCTTTTAGGTAGAACGTTTGTTGTTTTGCTGATGGGTCCTCCGGCGTAAAGAATTCCGTCATCGTTATAGGGAACCCGTCCAGTACTTTGCGTAGCGACGCAATCGTTGGGCTGGTTTTATTAGTTTCAATTAGCGATACAAGGCTGTTGGTTACGCCTGCACGTTTTGCGAGTTCGCGCTGTGAGAGTGAAAAACGTTCACGTAGCTGTTTCAGGCGTGCGCCAATGTCATCAATCATTGCTTGTTAAACTCTGCTGAATTAGCAGCATTTCTAAGCGCTGTATTGTTTATCTTTAGACCCTATGATTCAAGCGGCGTTGTTATGGCGCGCAAAGCACCGCTATGGGTGCCTGTGATCGGTGTTTCTCTCGGATGGTGAGTGCCTGGACTGCCGCTTTAAATTTTCGAACGCACCTTAGACCAGTAATCCTTGCCGGTTGGCTGATCGCCACCAAGAATTTTGTTGATTGCGGCAATATCATCTTCGACCGATGCTTTTGGGGGCTCCGATTCCTGACCATCAGACTGAACGGCGCCGGCATCGTTTTTGTCGTTTGCGTCTGCTTGTATCTGGGCCGCAGCGGCATCGAGGATTCCATCGAGGTCTTCGTCGCTATCGATCATGAGCGTTTGATCCAGTTCGTCTTCGTCGCCGTCGTCGTCATCTTCGTCTTCATCTGCAGAGTCAAGCGCATCACTGGCTAGCTCAATTTCGACCGGATCCTGATCTTCGTCAGACTCTTCGTCAGATTCATCAGCAGATTCATCTTCGCGGGTTTCAATTGCGGCAGCTTCCTCGGTTTCAGGGTCTTGCGTTGGTTCCTCACTCTCCATGCCCGAGATCTCAAGTGGCCGTATGGAGGTCACTTTAGAATCGTCATTTTGAGCAGGCTCGCTATCATCTGGCGACGGTGAAGCATCATCGCTGCTCTCTGGTTCGATATTGACTATCTCGGATTCCGCGGTGGTCTCCGCGTCTTCCAGACTCGCCTCCGCGTCTATCGCTTCATCATCTGAATCGTCGTCATCAGAGGATTCGTTCGCTACTTCGGCGGCTTTTGGTGCGGTAACACTTAACGTTGGGATTGTGTCGTCGGCGTCAATTGCATTCTCCTCAACCTGTTCGTCCAGGTTTTCAGGCGATCTACTTTCGCTTAGTTCATCGGCGCTTACTTCATCAGTGCTTTCGTCATTCGACGTGTCTTCGTCGTTTTCTTCAGATACGGTGTTTTCTTCTGCTACTTCGTCTTGCGCGACTTCCGAATCACTCTCGCGCTCCACATCATCATTGTCCGAGTTTTCAAGGGGAAACACTGCAACCGATGCAGCCGCCACCGCAGAACTTGGTGACACATTGGGTGTCTCGACATCAGAGTCAGACGGTTCCTCATTTTGTACATTTTCCTGAACTTCAGGCTCCTGCAGCTCAGGCTCTGCGTCCTTCACGGACTCATCGGATAATGTCGCAGTGAGCTCTTCGGTTTGAGGCGCTGCCAGCAGTTTGACTTCAGGCTGCAACAGGTTTCGCGGCTCGTGCAACTTCTCCTGTTCAAATTCCGGCAGGGTTGCACCACACATTGCAAACATGGTGACGCTCTTGTTCAGCTTGTTGCGCAGAACTGCAATGTACTCGCGTTCGTAATCACCGGAATTTTCCATTTCTTCAAGCGTGTCGTTTATTGGTAAGGTCTGCGCAATTGTTCGATTGCGCATCGCTATATCCATTGTCCGCATCAAAACGATGCGATCCCACATTGACAACAAGATGTGTTTGACTGCGGCGACCACATTGGCGTCACCCAGAAAATCAAATGATTTATCTGAGCCTGAGTCGCAGCCGGCAACAACTAACTCATCTTCTTTTTTGTCTTCCAGCATCGCGCAGGCCGAGTACATCAAATTGATGCTATCGAGCATTTGAGTGATACGCCCGGGAATTGACAACCCGTACTCTTTTTCTGGAAGGGTCACGCGCAGCAGAGCTTTTCCGGCGTGATGGGTCTCCAGCTTGCCATCCTCGCTTGGGTCGATGTAATCGGGTTGTAGGGTGTCCAGAAACAAGGGAAAGTGTTCGATAGCGAAGATAACGCGATTCGAGATTGCAAACAGGCGTTGAGCCAATTGCGCATCAATGCGCTGACTGCTGACCACGCTGCTCCAAAACTCGGCGTTTAGTAGTTCGTCGAGTTCGAGCGCTTTTGAGATACGCTTTTCGTTGTCTCCAAATTCACTTGCTAGCGCTGAATAGCGTCCGTATGCGGTGAGTAACTCGGAGTACTTTTGGCGCAAGCTGTCGGATCGCATTGCCAAGCGAAGATTTTTAAGCGCTTCGCGAACCCCGCTGTCGACAAGTGCGGCGACTATTTTTTTTGATGCATCGTTGATTTCTTCGCGCAACATGAGTGACTCCACATAGATTTCTCGGAGTAAATGTAAATAAATCTGAGGTTAATTCAATGAGGAGGCACACAAACATGAAAATCAGAGAGTTGTGCCACACAGCCAGTTCCGTTCCGTCAAGACCGATTACGGTAGGACGTCACCGTGTGGTTCAGGTCACTGCAATTGTCGTAATTGGTATTCGATCCGATTGTTTTTCTTAGCAATTTTATTCCACTGCAAAACAGATTCGCTGTCTTCGGGATCAGGATAAGACACTTTTGGCCTGCTGTTGCCGTGTGCCTGAACGATCAAACGGATCGGGCTTTCAGAGTGAAATTGCCCAGATGTGATGTAGTTAGCAAAATTTATCGATTGATTTATTGTTGCGATCTCGCTTGACTGCTGTCCCTGTGTCAGGCCTTCGCAGTCGGCAAATGTTGCGTTGGAATCACCAGGCACCAGTTGATCCGAGTCGTTTCGAACCAAACAAAACTCGCCGAAGTGTACGTTCAGCGTCACTTCGACGAAGGCGCCGCTGGCGGTGAGTTCGTCAATCAATGAACGCAATTTGAGTAGTTGTGCATCGTCGAGTGGGACTTCTGTGTAGTCGAATGTACTGGAGAGATTTAACGCCCATTCAATCGCTGACAACCACGCGCTAACATCTGAAATCGTTTCAAACTGTCCCGTGCTTTCGCTAAGCTGCCGCTGCAAATCGTCGTTTTCGCGCTGCAACTGACTTAACAGTATCGAGTCACTGCTTGCCGCCTGATGGACTCTCGGGGGCGATTGAAATGCACTCACCAACACCCAGGTCAGGACAATCGCCGCGCAAACAGTAATCATCCAAATGAACGTTGAACTGTGACTGCCTCTTTCCCGCTCGTTTTGATTTTCGACCACATCTTTAAGATAAGAAAAGCTGGCCTCCAGAGCTTGTAGTCGATGGCTTAGCGACTTCAGGACTGTTCGATTGGCGGAGAGAACGTCCTGGCGCAGGTTAAGCCGCTGCTCCTCGAGCAAAGCGTCGAACTGATCCGCTCGAAAATTGCTGCTTGCAGACGTATGGACCAGATCGGATGTCTCGCGCGCGAGGCGCTGAATTGTGCTGTCCGACAGATTAATTTTGACAGTGCGCGAAGATGTGGTTTGTGGTTTCCTGGATTGCGATGGTTCGGGTTGTCGCGGAGTTTTTGCTGAATCGGGTGATTCGATCAGACTCAGGCGGGACAGGACGTTTTTAAGTTGTGTTGGGCGGATGTCTTTGCCCAGTACGTCGACTGCACCCAGCGCACGCGCCTGCCCGACGTACACTTCTCCATCTTGCGAGGTATACATCACAATCGGAATCATAGCGGTGCTGGGATCTCGTTTGATTTGTTCGATCGCCTGGAGGCCGTCCATACCCGGCATGGTGTGATCCATGAAAATCACATCGGGAACGTGGCGGGATAAATAATCGAGCGCTTCTTCGGCCGAGCTCGCAGATTGCACGTCCAACGCGTGCTTCTCAAGCATTTTACTGAGAACAACACGGGCCGACTTCGAATCGTCTACAACCAGTGCTTGTTTGGCTGTCATCACGTTCCGATGGTACCTCGTTACCCCACCCTGCGGGTTCAATTTACTGGATCAATCAGCCGCCGGTCTGCCGAATAAGGCAGCCGTGGCATCGCTTATAGAATAACCGTTACTTCAACCTGATTGCCACGTCCAATGTATTCAACGCTATCAAAACTCAGCTTATTGGCCATGGCGATGCCCCTACCGTGGTTGTCATAAACCCGGTCGGTATTGAACTCCAGGTAATTCTCCCAATCAAAACCGGCGCCACAGTCGGAGATCTTGATTCGAATGGACTGTTTGTCCTTGTAGAAGTCCACCTCGACAAACTTATCCTTGTTTTCGATCTGTTCGAGTCTCCGGTTGACTTCATTTTGCCAGGTCCCCTTGGTGACCAGCTGTGTTTTGTCGTCATACATGATACCGAGGTTTCCGTGCTCGATGGCATTGATGAGCAGTTCTGACAGGCCTGACACCACGCGCTCGGGATCCGGAAAAGAATTAGCCAGAAAGCTGGACAAGTCCCGAGCTTCTTCAAGGCGCTGTAACGTGAAAAATCCCGAAGTCAGCATCGATACAACATCGGCGCCCGAACGCACTTGATCCTGCAAGGCCTGAATTCTAGTGAAGTCGTCGATCGCTGCGGCAACAATCGACTTCAGAACCTCCTCGTCGAACGGTTTGGTCAGGTAGTAATACGCGCCACAGCGCAGGCCCTCGCTAATGTCCTGTTTGGAAGCAGCTGCTGTTTGCAAAATCACCGGAAGGTTGCGCAAATCGGCAGAATTTTTCATTCGAGTGAGCACTTGAATGCCATCCATCTCAGGCATCATTCTATCCAGCAGGACGGCACTGTATCGATTGGGTTCGAGCGCGAGAGCGTCCCATGCCTCTACCCCATTAGACGCAGTCACTAGCTCATACGGCATGTCTTCCAGATATTCGCTGATTATCTCAAGATTAAATTCTTCATCATCAACCACGAGAAGTGTGATTTTCTGATCCATGTGATGCATCTACCTTTTCATTGGTTACCCTAATAAGTAGTTCAAATTACGCGATTTTTCACTCAAAATTTGCTGGCAACGTGCAGGTGGCGAAGCTGCAGTTAGGGATGTGTCTGCAACATTTGTTGTAAACATGTATTGAGTGAATGCGTCGTATAAGCTCGTATTTCTGTAGTCATCGTCACAATGGTGTTGAACTTGAGCGGTATAATCCCTTATTTTGCAGTAGCTTAGCTTTATGCTGCGTTTTGTGTGGTTGGTCTCTCGGTTAGTTTGCTTTGAATCCTCCTGTTCTCAAATTTGTTGAAAACCCCCGGATTGCGGTTGTCGGACTCGGTTACGTGGGCTTGCCGTTAGCGATTGAGTTTGCGAAGCAATTTGAGACGATAGGATTTGATACAAATCCGCGCAGAATCGAGGCTTTACAAACGGGCGTCGACACGACAAACGAAGTGGATCGGGAAGACCTGCGAAGTGCGCAAAATATTGTTTTTGCCAGCAATCCAGAAGCCTTGTCGGGTTGCGATGCGTTCATTGTCACAGTACCCACCCCGATCGACAGGCACAAAAACCCCGATTTGACAGCCCTGCGCTCAGCGAGCGAACTGGTGGGTTCTTACCTGCAACCCAATTGCGTGGTTGTGTACGAATCAACGGTTTACCCCGGCGCCACCGAACAGGTCTGCGTGCCACTACTCGAACGCCATTCGGGTTTAACAATGAACGTGGACTTTGCGGTCGGATATAGCCCGGAACGCATTAATCCTGGGGATCCAGGCAGAAGAATAAGCCATATTCTCAAATTGACGTCTGGGTCCAGCGAACAGGCAGCGGACTATATTGACGATCTTTATGCATCGATCATTACCGCGGGCACCTACAAGGTAAAATCGATTCAGACAGCTGAGGCGGCCAAGGTTATTGAAAACACCCAGCGTGATGTCAACATCGCATTGATCAATGAGTTGGCGTTGATATTTGAGAAACTGGGTTTAGACACCCACGAAGTGCTACAAGCCGCCGAAACCAAGTGGAATTTTCTCAAATTCAAACCAGGGCTTGTCGGCGGACACTGCATCGGCGTCGATCCTTACTACCTAACCCACAAAGCGCAGGAAATTGGCTACCACCCCCGCGTGATTCTGGCGGGACGGGAAATCAATGACGCCATGGGTAAACACGTCGCGCATGAGGTTATAAAACGGATGACAAAGAAACGTATTCCGATTGCCGATTCGCGGGTCTTGGTGATGGGGTTTGCGTTCAAGGAAAACTGTCCCGATATTCGAAACACCCGCGTCATCGACATTGTCGATGAAATCAGCTCGTACGATGTGGCAGTCGATGTTTACGACCCTTGCGTAGACCCAGGAGATGCGCAAATCGAATATGGGCTTAAGGTTATTGAGGAGTTGGCCGAGTCTGAGTATGACGCAATCGTCGTCGCTGTTGCGCATGATTCCTTTCGCTCAATGTCGGTCGAAGATGTCCTTCGCTATGGCAAATCGACGTGCGTACTGTACGACGTCAAAGGTCTGTACCCGAGAGAACAGGTAGACGGCCGACTTTAGACGATACTTATGATAATAATGAATTTGGAAAACACAGCTTTATGAAAATTCTTGTAACAGGAACCGCCGGTTTCATTGGTGCTGCGCTGGCGATTCGATTACTCGAACGCGGTGATGACGTCATCGGTATAGACAACCTCAACGATTATTATGACGTTGCCATCAAACACGCGCGGCTTAAGCGCGTGAACGCGTTTGATCGATTCACTGAAATCAATGCAAACCTTGAAGACCGAAACACAATCGAAAAAGTATTTGCGGAGCACAAACCTGAGCGGGTGATCAATCTGGCAGCGCAGGCGGGTGTGCGATATTCCCTGACTAATCCCTACGCGTATATCGATTCAAACATTTTGGGCTTTATGAATCTGCTCGAGTGCTGCCGCCACAATGAAGTTGAGCATCTGGTTTACGCATCGAGTAGCTCGGTTTACGGCGCTAACACTTCCATGCCGTTTTCAGTTCACAATAATGTTGATCACCCGGTCAGCCTTTACGCCGCCAGTAAGAAATCCAACGAGTTGATGGCGCACACGTATAGTCATTTGTTCAACATTCCGACAACCGGCTTGCGTTTTTTTACCGTGTACGGCCCCTGGGGGCGTCCGGACATGGCTTTGTTCAAATTTACCAAGAACATTCTTGAGGACAAGCCTATCGATGTTTTCAACTATGGAAACCATCGGCGCGATTTTACCTACATCGATGACATCGTCGAAGGCGTCATTCGCACGCTTGATAGCGTTGCGAAACCCAATCCGGACTGGAATGGCGACTCGCCCGACGCCGCCACCAGCAAGGCACCCTACCGACTCTATAACATCGGAAATAACTCACCGATTGAACTCATGCACTACATTGAAGTTCTGGAAAATTGCCTTGGCAAAAAAGCGGAAAAGAACCTTCTGCCCATGCAGGCCGGTGATGTACCTGATACCTACGCAAACGTAGAAGATCTGGTTGTCGATGTCGGCTACCGGCCGACAACCACAGTAGAAACCGGGATCGCTCATTTCGTCGAGTGGTATCGTGACTTCTACAACTGTTAGGTAGAAAGTATGTTGGAAGATGTATGGCGCCCCAACACAACGGTCGCGGCTGTAATTGAGCGAGAGGGCCGTTTCCTTATGGTTGAGGAGATAAGTAACGGTAATCGCGTTATCAACCAGCCCGCCGGTCATCTTGAAGACGATGAGACTTTTCTGGAGGCGGTGCAACGTGAAGTGTTGGAGGAAACCGGTCACCCGTTTCACGCTGAGAGCTTGCTTGGCTGTTACCGATGGCGAAACGCTAACAACGGTTTGACGTTCTTGCGACTCGCCTATATTGGTTATGTGGCGGACCCACTTCCGGATGCATCGATCGATGCAGATATTCTCGACGTCAAATGGATGAGCTACGACGAGATTCAATCCTTCGGCAGACTCCGCAGCCCACTCGTATTAAAATGCCTGGATGACTACCTCGCCGGCACTCGATATCCGCTCACTTTTGTTCAAGAAGTCCTGGGTTAGGCTAGCGGCAAGCGCGTTTTCGCTTGCGATCGCGAGTTCGGTATCTGCAACCGAAAATCTATCAATCTGTACTAATTTCTCGTGCAAGGAGAAAGTGCTGGTTGAACTCGATCAATCACATTGGCAGAGGGTCCAGCGCCACTTTCTGCCCGCGCCGAAATCCCCGCTCAACGAACGCAATGCGATCGCGGCTGCAATCGCCGAGTTCGAGACAATTGCAGGCGAGATGAGTGTCATTGCGCTGGACAAGGGAGGCAATATCGACGGCATCGGACTGCCCGGGCAACTTGACTGTATAGCAGAGTCAATCAATACGACTACGTTTTTGAACGCATTAGACGACAACGACCTGTTGAAGTGGCATACGGTTGGCGAGCATTCTTATCGGCGGCCAAGAATTTTCGACCAGCACTATGCGGCAACAATCACAATAATATCCGGTGCGCAATCGTGGGCCGTTGACAGCTGGCATCTGGACAACGGATTACAGCCCTATATTCAGCCGGTTGCCGACTGGTCGAGAAAAGTCACCCTCCCCTATAATCCGGATGCGGAATAGCAACGCGTTTAATTTTCATTCGCTGCCATGTCTCTTGATCATACCCCCTCTGACACGCGCGTCATCGTCGGAATGTCTGGCGGCGTTGACTCGTCCGTCGCCGCGCTCCTGTTGCTCGAGCAAGGGTATCGGGTCGAAGGCATATTCATGCAAAACTGGGAAGAAGAAGATGAGGACTATTGCACCGCAATACAAGATTACAAAGACGCGCAGGGCGTGTGCCAGAAACTCGGAATCGAATTAAGCAGCGTTAATTTTTCAACCGAATATTGGGATCGGGTATTCAGTCACTTCCTCGCAGAGTATCAGGGGGGGCGCACACCCAACCCCGACATTGTTTGCAATAAGGAAATTAAATTCCGCGCTTTTTTGGATCACGCCACTGCAGTCGGTGCCGACTACATTGCCACCGGTCATTACACGCGCCGACGCGACGCTGACACGACGCAACTTTTACGCGGCCTGGATCAGAACAAGGACCAGAGTTATTTTCTGTGCGCGCTGAATCAGGATCAGCTTAGCCGCGCGCTATTCCCCGTTGGAGAGTTGACTAAAACCGAGGTGCGTGACATTGCGCGAGAAAATGGATTTCACAACCATGCGAAAAAGGACAGCACCGGAATTTGTTTTATCGGAGAACGAAAATTCAGTGATTTTTTGTCGAACTATTTACCCGCGCAGGTAGGAGAAATCGTGACCGACTCAGGCGAGGTGATCGGCGAACATCAAGGATTGATGTACTACACCCTGGGGCAAAGGCAGGGTATTGGAATTGGCGGACGAAAAGACGCCAGCACAAAACCATGGTACGTCGCCGGGAAATTACTGGATCAAAAACAGCTGTTGGTTGTGCAAGGCCATGACCACCCGCTCTTGTTTAAGGATAAACTCTTTGCTGAAAACATAAGTTGGTGCAGCGGGTTCGCCCCGGGTGAACAATTTCTTTGTTCTGCAAAAGTTCGCTATCGACAAACCGATGAAACGTGCGAAGTCATCTTGCAAAGCGAGGCGACTGCGACGGTTCAGTTTGACCGTCCAATAAGAGCGGTCACTCCAGGACAATCCGTAGTGTTTTATCACGATGAAGTTTGCCTTGGTGGTGGAATCATCCAATGACGCTGAACAACTACAGCCCGGTGCACGAACAGTGCATTGCGCTGGCGGCAACATTTCAGGCCGCACATCTTGTTAATCAGATCGCGCATTCTGGCTGGCAATTCTCAGCATCGCATCAAGTCTTGATCGACTCCTTGTTTAAATTTGATGTCGATACCGCTATCGATATTTACGAAAACGTCACGAATCTAGAATGCGGTTTGAACGTCTTACGAGCACAGTTGGGCGGTACAGGTGACGCGCGCGATCCCATGGTTGCGCGCTATGTAGCGCAGCTGTTGGCACTGCAATCTAAAGTCCGTAAAGACCGGAATATCCTCGGTTCATTGAAAGACAAACTTGAGTCCGTTGATCGCGATCGAAGTGCGTACGAGTTAGCTGAATCGACGATACTGGCAAAGCTCGCAGAAATTTACTCTACGCATGTAAGCTCATTGCGACCAAGAGTGTTGATTCACGGTAACCAGCTGCATCTGGAGCCGGTCGAAAATGCAAATGCGGTGCGAGCTTTGCTGTTAGCGGGTGTGCGCGCCGCTGTGCTTTGGGCGCAGGTCAAAGGATCGCGTTGGAAAATATTGGCGGGACGCGGACGATACCTGAGTGCCGCGAATGAACTTGTTGCTGCGGCTGCCCGTGCCGACCCAGACTGCTAAACCGGAATCTGATCAAGCAGTCAGGCTTAATTCTCGCAACTCGGCAATCTTGTCGCGTAGCGCAGCGGCTTGCTCAAACTCCAGATCCTGTGCGTGTTGGTACATTTCCTTTTCGAGTTTCTTGATGTCTTTTAAAAGCTGAGCAGGTGATTTCGCGGCATATTCGGCTGATACATCAGCGACTTTTCGCTGCGCTGAACGCGCGGGTACACCGCTGCTGGCGGCAATGCCCTCCAAAATATCACCAACGGCTTTGGCTACGCTTTTGGGAGTGATCCCGTTGACTTGATTAAACTGCTCTTGCTTCTCGCGCCGTCGATTTGTTTCGTCCATTGCGCGTTGCATTGATCCAGTAACGTCGTCGGCGTACAAAATGGCTTTGCCGTTGAGATTCCGCGCCGCGCGCCCGATGGTTTGAATCAATGATCGCTCAGATCGCAGAAAACCTTCCTTGTCTGCATCCAGGATCGCGACGAGCGAGACTTCTGGCATATCCAGCCCCTCGCGCAAAAGGTTTATTCCAACCAGTACGTCAAACTCTCCCAAACGAAGATCGCGAATAATTTCCACACGTTCGACCGTGTCGATGTCTGAATGAAGATAACGCACGCGCACGCCGTGCTCGGCCAGATAGTCGGTAAGGTCTTCGGCCATGCGCTTGGTCAGCGTAGTGATCAGCACGCGCTCGTTTTGCGCTGCGCGTAAATTGATTTCTGAGAGCACGTCATCGACTTGCGTTACAACCGGACGGACTTCAACCTGCGGATCAACCAGGCCGGTTGGTCGAACCACCTGCTCGACAACTTCCCCTGCGTGCGTTTCTTCGTAGGGGCCAGGGGTGGCCGAAACGAATATAGTCTGCGGGGAGAGTTGTTCAAATTCGTCAAACCGCAGCGGTCGATTGTCCAGGGCTGACGGCAATCTAAACCCGAACATCACCAGATTTTCCTTGCGCGAGCGGTCGCCTTTGTACATCGCGCCAAGCTGAGGAACCGTGACGTGGCTTTCGTCGATCACCAATATCGCGTCCTGCGGCAGGTAGTCGAACAAACAGGGAGGCGGTTCACCCGCATTACGACCGGAGAGATAGCGAGAGTAGTTTTCGATCCCCGAGCAGTAACCCAACTCAGCAATCATTTCAATGTCGTACTGAGTCCGCTCTCGCAGACGTTGCGCTTCGAGCAAACGATTGTCGTCGTAGAGCTGTTTTAAACGCTCATCCAGTTCCTCGCGGATGTGGTCTATCGCTTCCAAAAGGGTTTCACGAGGTGTAACGTAATGCGTTTTCGGGTACACAGTGAGTCTGGGTACCCTGCGCAATACTTCGCCCGTCAGCGGGTCAAAAAAGGACAGATTTTCGACCTCGTCATCGAAAAGTTCTATTCGAACGGCTTCGTGATCCGAATCCGCTGGATGAATGTCGATGATCTCGCCGCGCACACGGTAGGTGCCGCGTGTCAACTCGGTATCATTGCGCTTGTACTGCAATTCAGCCAGCCGACGCAGGATCTGACGCTGATCAATCTGATCCCCGCGGACTACGTGGAGCAACATTTTTAGATACGAGCGAGGGTCCCCTAACCCGTAAATCGACGAAACCGTCGCCACGATAATCGTATCGCGCCGCTCAAACAGCGACTTAGTGGCGGAAAGCCGCATTTGTTCGATGTGTTCGTTAACCGAAGCATCTTTTTCGATGTAGGTGTCGGAGGCTGCCACGTACGCTTCTGGCTGATAATAGTCGTAGTACGACACGAAATACTCAACCGAGTTATTGGGGAAGAACGTTTTCATCTCCCCGTACAGCTGCGCAGCCAGTGTCTTGTTAGGGGCAAGAATGATCGCCGGTCGCTGCTGCCGCTCGATCACATGCGCAATCGTGAACGTTTTACCCGAGCCTGTGACACCCAGCAATGTCTGGTATGCCAACCCGGAATCGAGCCCATCGTTTAACTGGGTAATCGCGGTCGGTTGATCACCAGCCGGCTTAAACTCGCTTGCGATGGCAAACGGTTTATGGCGTGTATCGTTGCCGGGATTGGGAGTTGCTGTAGACAATTTTGGTAAGAAACGGCGGTGTGTCGGATGAATATCACTGAGAGCGCTAAGTTTAATGCATTGTCGCCAGATCGCGAATTCGGAAACTGGGTGAAATTGTGTGCAGTTGCGATTGACCCTGCCGATATCAGCCAGTAATATGCGCGCTTCCCAATTCCCCGGTAGCTCAGTCGGTAGAGCGGGTGACTGTTAATCACTAGGTCGGCGGTTCGAGCCCGTCCCGGGGAGCCATATTTTGAGCCAGAACAGGTTAACCCAATACCTCAAATCTTTTGCTGGCAAATCCTAACGACGCTGCCGCCTGGGCTCCTCAACGTGTGAACGACTACTCGTACAGTTCGACATTAATCAGTACGAATGGCTGCCTGCGTGCTCAAAATTAGATGACTGATTTAGAGCGTTTATTTATCTGTCTGATTGATGGAGAAGCTTTATTTCATCCACAAATGTTCTCACTAAGTTACTTTGCTTCTTAGTCTTGTTTGTAATAAGAACAATCTGATTACTAAAAAAATAGCGATCTGGATCGACCGCTTTCATAAAGCCCTGAGTCACCCAGGTCTCGGCGAAATGTTCAGGTAAATAGCCAACAAATTGCCCAGACAAAATTAAGTGAGTTACACCTTCATCGTGAACTGTTGTTGCGGTGGTTTTGCAAGGAGGTTTGGCTCCATGAAACTCTAAGTCGCGTGTGTATCCGTGTCCGACCAGCTCCGCACTCTCGAGCAGTTTCGGGATTTGACCACTGTCACATTCAAACAAAGGATTTTCTGAGCCGCAGTACAGGTAGATATCTTCGGTATATAGAAGTTCATAATGCAACCCTCTGAGAGGATACCTCCGAATGCCAATACCCACGCTGTACTCTCCGTTAAGCACCGATAGTTCAACATTCTCGGGAGAGCGAACATGAATATTAATCTGAAAATTCCCATCTTTGGATTTAATTCTGGATATCGCTTCCGATAAGCGAAATCTACGATCACTGATTAACATATCGATGGTTGAAATAGATAAGGTACCCGAAAGTCCAGATTTGGCGTCGGCCACGCTGGCGACAAATGACTCACATTGTTGAAAAAGTGCAATCGACGCCTCATAGATGATCCTTCCTTGCTCGGTGATTTGAAATCCCGCGCGCCCGCGCCTGCAAAGCTGCATATTGAGTCGGCCCTCCAGATCGGCTAAATGGCTACTGATAGTCGAGCGGCCGATATTCAATCTTGTCTCAGCGGCTGACAGCCCCCCGCACTCGACGATTGCCACAAACACCCTCAAGAGACGCAAATCGACGTCCTGAACCTGCATTTCGATGGCTACTCCAGTTTCCACCTATTGTTTGATCAAATCGGAACAAAGTCCAACTAATTTGTATTTTTCGGCAAAAAATTGAAGCGTAAGATTCCCCATCTAGAGTTGGCCCTTACGTATTACCGCTGAAAATCAGCATTAAAAATTCAACCAATGAGTGGTTCTTCCATGCAACAAAGCTGCTGGAATCCGGTAAATGACACCGGGTTTCTGATGAGCCCAGATCCTGTATTCGACTTATCAATTGTCGGATCAGGCCTGCCCCTGCTCGTCAGCACAACGCTTGAACATATTGCCGATTCGCTGCCCGAGTTGATTAAGTCCGGAAATCTTCGCAACGTAATTGATGAGCTTGAAGCATATGACGTATCTGCGTTGCGCAATATCAGGGACTTTCGGGTTGTTGAACGCGCTTTTCAGATATATGCGCATCTCGCTAACGCATACGTGTGGTGCGACGAAGAAAACCCCAAACACCATATTCCTGAGGGTGTTGCTGTTCCGTTAGTTGAGTTATCAAAAATGGTTGAGCGGCCGCCGATTTTGCCCTACGCCGCGACATCATTGTGTAATTTTCGGCGTAGAGATCCGCACGATGATTTGGTCGCCGATAACCTCGAGTGCATCATTAAGTTCGTTGACATACCCGATGAATCCTGGTTCCACCTCATTCACGTGGAGATTGAAGCTCATGCAGCCAACGCGTTGAAGGCTTGTGTCGAAGCCACGAGCGCGATCTCGAGCGATGACGCTCAAATGGTTAAGTCTGAACTCGCCACAATACCAGAAGCCTTCGGCAAGATGATGGCAACGTTCAAACGCATGGACGAACACTGCAGTCCTGAGGTCTATTTCCATACTTCGCGCCCCTACCGTTTTGGTTTTGATGACGTGGTCTACAGGGGTGTAGAGGACTTTAACGGACGACCACAAACATTTTGTGGTGAAACTGGTGAACAAAGTACGGTGGTTCCCGCCTTGAAGGCCTTTTTAGGCCTGCAGAATGAACAGCATGGACTAAGCGAACCCCTGGAAGTCGTGAAGCCTTACATGCCCTCTCCTCACCGACAACTTTTGGCAGGCATTGATAGCCAGAAAATTCGCAAGTACGTCGTGAACCAAAAAAGCCAATCACTAAAACAAATATACAACAATTGCCTTGAAGGCTTGTTCGAATTCAGAAGCCTCCATTTTAATATGCTTAAGGGACATGTGGCGTGCAAGGTAAAAAATCCAATCGGTCGGGGTGGCACGGATTTTATGCACTGGTTACAAAATCTCAGAAACGAAACGGCCGCGCAATACATATAGTGCTATCGAATAACAAAAGGAATACCCATGAAGCCTAGAATGATGGCGCACGGCGGCGCTTGGGATTGGGACGACGCTTTAGACTTTGGGAAGCATCAGGGGTTAAAAATCGCGATACGGGCCGGCCAGAATATCCTCGACAACGGCGGCAGTGCACTTGACGCAGTTGAGAAAACCGTAATTGCGTTAGAAGATAATCCTGTGTTCGATGCGGGGACCGGCGGACACCTCAACGAGGACGGAATCGTACAACTCGATGCACTTATTGTTGACGGCTCTAGACATGATTTTGGTGCAGTTGCGGGTGTAACCAGTGTAAAAAACCCGGTAGCACTGGCTCGAAAAATACTGGAAGAGACGAATCAAGTATTCTTTGTCGGGCACGGTGCAAATCAACAAGCCGGAAAACTTGGAATATCCCCTGTTGCGAATGAAACGCTCGTCACCCCTGAGATGCGCGAATACTTTTATGATCGTAGAACCGATGGACCAAGCGATACTGTCGGTGCCATTGCCATCGACAAAGATGGCAATGTGGCCGCCGCAGCATCAACGAGTGGTTCCCCTTACAAGCCAGCCGGACGAGTTGGAGACGCTCCATTTTACGGAGCAGGTGGTTACGCTGAGAATTATATTGGGGCAGCAGGAGCGACAGGCCATGGGGAAATGATTGCACGCACACTCTTGTCCAAACACGCATGCGATCAAATCAGCAACGGCGCTTGTGCGATGCATGCGGCTCAGAAATCAATCGAGTATTTTGAGTTGTTGAATGGAAAGTCTATGTCTGCTCTGATCGTAATTGACAAAGACGGCAATCTCGGTGCGAGTCAAACCGCACCCAAGATGGCATTTGGTTGGGTTGATCTAAACGGCAATATTCACACAGCAATGACGTCGAGCGAACTCAGAAAATAAAATCTGACAATATCGAAAAATCTTGAATCCAGAACCAACATTGATCGGAACTGTTTCAGGTAATTCTTAAGCAGCCTGTTCCTCCCCTTGAACGTTTCTTAAATGTCGGAGTAAATGTTTAACAACTGCATAGTTTTCGTCGTACGCTCTTTTTTTGACATAACCATATCCACGAACCTTCGCTGCGCTACTCGCCAGCTCGACTGCTACGTCGTAGTTATCGGGCCGAGTTTCTCTCAACAAAATTCCCAGAAGTATTTCATACTCATCGATGATGAGTCTTTCCAACTTTCGATCCTCGCTGTAGCCAAAAATATCGAACTTTGTTCCGCGCAGAAATCTTAACCCGGCCAGAATCTTAAAAACCGGAATCATCCATTGGCCAAACTCCCGTTTGGACGGTAAGCCGTCTGGATTATTGGAAGCCAGTATAGGCGGAGCCAAGTTGAATTTGACTTGGTAGTCTCCTTCAAACTTATCGGAGAGATCCGACCAAAATTCATCGCTCGAATAAAGTCGTGCGACTTCGTACTCATCTTTGTACGCAAGTACAT
The DNA here is from genome assembly GCA_039029275.1 of Pseudomonadota bacterium. GTDB lineage: Bacteria > Pseudomonadota > Gammaproteobacteria > JBCCGL01 > JBCCGL01 > JBCCGL01. Next base: position 227,218 of record JBCCGL010000007.1, read on the forward strand.
GTACATAAGTCCTGGCAACTTCCTTTGATAGTGCAAAATCAGTTCGGCCCAAAGCTTCATCGATCGACTCGAACGCGCGCACTTGATTAATGTAACGTTCGGCCAATGCTGTGTTTTGATACTGCTTGAGATGACTGGCGTACTGATCGAGTAAACCCTCAAGCGAATCTTCGCTTTTCTGAGCTGGTGCAGGATTTAGCTCGATAGTCGATGGGAGCGACGAGGGTGAGTGACTTGCTAACCTGCCCCAGTTAAATGCAGCGATGTTTTTCTCAATTGCTACGCCATTCAGCTCGATGGCAGCTGTCAAGGATTCTGATTTTATTGGCACGTATCCTGACTGATACGCATAGCCCAGCAAAAACAGGTTTGCGAACACAGAATCTCCGAAGAGCCGCGTCGCGATATCGGTCGCATCGATGAATGTGCAATTGTCTGATCTAGTTGCCTTTCGAATAATGTTTTGCATTCGCATGGCGGGAAATTCAAGATCAGGTGTTTGTGTGAACGAAGACGGCATCGAACGGTAACTGTTTATCACGGCGTTAGTGTTTTGAGGGTCGGTTTTTGCCAAGGTATCAAAGCTGGACGCGACGATAAGGTCACCACCGATCACGACATTGGCTTCGCCCGCCGGAATGCGCACGGTATGAATGTCATTTTGAGAAACCGCGATACGAATATGACTGACCACTGCGCCGTATTTTTGCGCTAATCCCGCCATGTCCAGAACTGATATTCCTCTCTCCTCAATATGCGAGGCCATGCCGATGATCGCACCGATTGTGACGATACCTGTTCCTCCTACGCCTGTGACGACAATGTTGTACGGCATGTCAAGTGACGGTTTTATGGGTTCGGGCAGTGACTTGAATTCCGGGCTTTCCGTCATGGCCTGCTTCACTTTCAGTTTGCCGCCAACAACACTGACAAAACTCGGACAAAATCCTTTGTTGCACATAAAATCCTTATTACACGCGGACTGATCAATCGCGCGTTTGCGCCCAAAGGGTGTTTCAACCGGAATGATTGAAAGGCAATTTGATTTTTCTCCGCAATCACCGCATCCTTCACACACAGCCTTGTTGATAAACAAGCGTTTTTTCGGTTCTGGCATGAGGCCGCGTTTACGGCGTCGGCGCTTTTCTGTCGCGCAGGTTTGATCGTAGATGATGACCGAAACACCAGTGCTTTTACGCAGCGTGCGTTGCAAGGCATCAAGCTCGTCGCGATGATGCACCGTGACACCAGCGGCAAAATTTGCCTGGTGCGTGTACTTTTCAGGTTCGTCGCTGACCACCTTTAGCATGCGAACACCCTCGCCATATAGCTGATGAGTGATTTGCTCGACACTCAGTTGTCCGTCGATAGGCTGTCCGCCTGTCATTGCGACCGCGTCGTTGTAGAGCAACTTGTAAGTCACATTCACGTCTGCAGCGACTGCTGCGCGAATCGCAAGCAAGCCGGAATGAAAGTACGTGCCATCTCCCAGATTCACAAATACATGTTCAGTTTCAGTAAAAGGAGATTGACCAATCCAGGCAACGCCCTCGCCGCCCATTTGTGAAAACGTTTCGGTTCGGCGATCCATCCAGATCGCCATATAGTGGCAGCCAATTCCGGCTAGTGCGCGGCTGCCTTCAGGCACTTTGGTGGATGTGTTATGCGGGCAACCCGAACAAAAATGAGGGACCCGCGCAATGGGTGACACCGCCTGTTCCAACGCTTTTTCTTTCTCTTCAAGAAATGACAGACGTTCCTTCACCGCGTCACTGTCATAAAAAGGTTTTATTCGGCGAGCGATAACCCGTGCGACTTGTGCAGGCGTTAATTCACCGGTTGAAGGCAAAATCCATTCACCTGCCTCGTCAAATTTACCGACCACACGCGGCCTGACTTCCTCACGCCAGTTGTAGAGCTGTTCCTTAAGCTGGTTTTCGATAACTGCGCGCTTTTCTTCAACCACAATAATTTCTTCAAGACCTTCGGCGAACTCGCGAATTCCCTCTCGCTCAAGCGGCCAACTCATCCCTACTTTTAAAACCCGCAAGCCGATTTGTTGTGCGGTTTGTTTGTCGATGTGCAAATCGTCAAGTGCCTGCATCACGTCGAGATAGGACTTGCCGGTACTGACAATGCCAACGCGTGGCTTTTCGCTGTCGAGCGTAATGCGATTAAGCGTGTTGGCGCGCGCAAATGCCAATGCGGCGTACACCTTGTATTGCTGCAGGCGACGCTCCTGCACCAGCGGGGGATCGGGCCAACGTGCGTGCAAGCCGCCCGCGGGCATGTCGAAGTCCTGAGGCATGACGATTGAGACCCGACTGGGGTCCAGGTCGGCAGAAATTGACGAATCGACAGTTTCGGCAATCGTTTTGAATCCAACCCAGCAACCGCTGAACCGCGACAAGGCCCAACCGATGAGTCCGAAATCCAGTATTTCCTGAACGCCAGATGGGTTAAGTACAGGCATTTGTGCGTCCATAAACGCGTATTCGCTTTGATGCGCCAGCGTTGAGGATTTGCAGGTATGGTCGTCCCCGGCAATTGCCAGGACACCTCCGAATTGGGATGTTCCTGCAGAATTGGCGTGTTTAAACACGTCGCCACTGCGATCTACCCCGGGCCCTTTGCCGTACCACATTCCGAAAACACCGTCGTAATTAGCGCCATCGAACAGGTTAACTTGCTGCGAGCCCCATACTGCAGTTGCACCGAGGTCTTCGTTAACGCCGGGCTGAAAGTGTATATGGTGTTCTTTGAGGTAATCGCGCGCTTTCCACAGCGCCATGTCAAAACCGCCCAACGGCGATCCGCGATAACCTGATATAAACGCTGCGGTGTTCAATCCTGCCGCTAAATCGCGCTGGCGCTGCAGCATGGGGAGTTTGACCAACGCCTGGGTGCCGGTCAGATAGGCTCGGCCGGTATTAAGCGTGTATTTATCGTCGAGGGCTACTGATCGATTCATGACAGGCCCCTAATTTCTTTATTTTCAGCAAGATAGATCAGAAAATAAAAGTAATTTGAGAACACAAGGCGGAGTCCGCCGTAAGCGCGAAAATCAAACATTTTTGTCACCTTCCTCAGGATCACTGCAGTATAGGTAGCTTCTGTGCCCTTTTGGGGCAGCCCAATAGTCGCATCATTCGGGGGAGAGACTCAAGTCTGATACCCTTGTTTTCATTATAGCCTGCACCGGAAAAAGCTATTGAGGATCGTGAGTTGGAACATTCGAGCCGGTGGCGGCAAAAGGATCGGGTGCATTCTTGACAACTTGATACGGTGGCAACCCGATGTAATCTGCCTTAATGAATTCCGTGGCACGCCGCCCAGTTTGGACTTGGCCTGCGCGCTCGTCAGCTGCGGGTTTCCTTTTCAACGTAACACGGTAAACGCATCAGATAAGGCCAAAAACGCGTTGTTGATTGCCAGTGCGATTCCGATTAAACGAACGTGGCGCAAAGGCATGCCAGATAACGCCGAACGATGGTTATCAATTCGGCTTAACCGAGTGCTCCCGATTTTCCTGGGTATCATGCACATCCCGAATTACACGCACCCACATTTGAAGTATCCGTTCATGCAGGCGGTGCTGGAGTTACAAAAACGCTGGCGTTCCAGCCCGGCAATTTTTCTTGGTGATACCAACTGTGGCAAACGTGGAATTGACGAAGAACAATATTCCTCAGTTTTGTTTCGTCGGGAACACGACTGGATGGAGAACATCGAATCGAATCGTTGGGTAGATATTTATCGGCATTTTCACGGTAGTCGTCGTGAATTCACGTGGTACTCCCATCGCAACAATGGTTTTCGATTGGATCACGCGTTCTGCAATCAAAAAATGTTACCGGCCGTTTGTTCCATACGCTATGAGTGGGGGCATGACCCCACGCAAGCAAAAAGGCGCGACGCGGTAAGCGACCACGCCGCGATGATTATCGACCTCGATAGCTGATATCGATTTCCAGAGAGAAAAACTTTTATTTTTCAGCGTTAACCACGTCGTGAATCAAGCTTTCACTCTGGCGAAGGCGAGTATTCATTTTCTTGAGAAGTGACCAAAACAACTTCATTCCGAGGTCCGGATACCGCCTCAACAACGCGAATAGTTCCGGCCGCTTCAAAACAAGCATTACTGCGTTACTTGTGGTTGTCACGGTGGCCGATCGGGGAGCCTTATCGATCAGTCCCATTTCACCGAAGTGCCCTCCCGCTTTTAAATTAGCGACCAGTTTTCCGTTTACCGACACCTCGGCTTCACCGCCGAGAAGTACATACATATCATCGCCTTCCTCGCCTTCGCGCACCACGACTTCGTTGTTCGCGTATTTGGTAACACGGATAACTTGGAGTAGCAGAGAAATTTGATTGAAGTCGAGATTCTGAAACAAAGGGACACGCTTTAAAACATTGATCTTTTTAGTAGCGGTAACGTCCGGCGCAGGTGATGCGGTTTCATCTTCGCCGACCTGAACAACAACTGCTGTAATGTTGTCTTTACCGCCTCGCGCGTTGGCGAATTTAATCAGCTTTTCGGGTAAATCCGCAACATCAGTGCGTGTGCTAAAAGTATGCAAATCATCTTTGGAGGTATAGTCGCTTAAGCCGTCCGAACAAATAATGAAGCGATCATTGATTTCTGTATCCAGAAATCGGACCTCGGCTTCGACATACTCCTGTACACCCACAGCGCGGGTGATGACGTTAGCGTTTGGATGATTCTCGGCGTCTTCGCGTGACAAAACGCCCTTCTGCACCAATGTATTAACCAGCGAATGATCCTCGGTGACCTGATGAACTTCGTTTTTTCGGTGTAGATAAATTCGGCTGTCCCCAACGTGTGCGATAAACGCACCGTGCCTGCAAACCAGTACCAGCACAATGGTTGTGCCCATTCCGTGCCGGGTCTGATCCTCTTGTGCAAGCTGAAAGACTTTTCGATTGGCATATTCAATCGCGTCCTCAAGCAGAGCGGTGACCTGTTCCCTGTTCGCTTTCTGTGGCGTTTGATTAAACGTTGACAGACTGTCACTGGAAGCCTGAATACGTTCGACGACCGCTTTGGCCGTTGCTTCGGAGGCGACTTCACCCGCGGCATGACCGCCCATGCCGTCGCAAACAACGAACAGGCCGATGGTTTCATCGACTAGCAAAAAATCTTCGTTGTGATCGCGTTGAATGCCAACATCCGTTTTACCGGAATGCTTCACCGTGGGTGCAGACGCGACATTAATTTCAACAGTCTCTTGCATAAACTTGCCCTATGGGTCCGAAACATTGGATTCGGGAAGCAAAATACACTGAGATCAAGGAGCTTGATCTAACCTTCCGCCGTTAGCTAGCCCCTTTTCATTCTGTTTTTGATCATATCAGGGTCCTCCGCTTTCGAATACCGCAAAAATCTGTCTCCCGATTTGTTCGGCGGCCAAATCGCGACAATGAACTTGGTAATCGACATCCAATCAATCATTGTGGCTGAGATTTGCCTTTGTACCGTTGTCGCTACGCGCTGTATCGATGTGCAGGGGTATGTCGGACACAGGCTCTCTGTGCGTAGTGAACTTCGATATAAGTTGTCGGAAACTTTCTGTTTTCACTTTGCGATTGGCTTGTGATGGCGAGATGCGCGCCAATAAGAAGGAGCTTCGCCAAACTTCGCCTGGAAAGCCCGACTAAACGCTTCTTTTGAAGCATAACCAACACGATCAGCAATCGATTCGATTGGCGTACTTGAATGCAAAAGAGCCTCAGCGGCTTGATCCAATCGCCATGCACGCAGGTAGGCACCCGGTTTTTGCCCCATAACCTGTTTAAAGCGTTCTGCAAAATTGGAGACAGACATCCCTGCAATATTTGCGAGTTCCGCATTCGTCAGATTTTGTAACGGCTCAGCGTGAATAGCCGAAACGGCTCGGGCGATACGTTTATCTTTTGCGGCAGCCAGCCAGCCAGGAAGGCTGTCTTCGGATTGGGCCCACCGTCGAAGTATGATGACAAGCAGAAGATCGAGGAGGCGCGAAACCATTAGACTTGCACCGGGTCGGGTTGCGCCCAACTCTCCGAGCACGAGTTCACAGACGGTATCAACCCACTCAATCGGATGGTCATCAAGTCCTGTGAGAACGATGATTTGAGGCAGCGATCGCAATATTCCGGCGGCGAGGTTGCCGTCGACTGAAAAACTCCCCCAGAAACAATTCAGTGACGATTCAGGGCTTGCGTTGGGTGAATCAAAATCTGGATAACTGAATCTGGCTTGATGCTGAGTCCCCTGAAGCATCAGGGCAATTTGTTTTTGCTTAAGAATGACCGGAGATTCAGAATCAATCTGGATTTCAAGTACGCCTTGTTCGACAACATACACACAAGGCTTTCCATGGGGAACTGAATAATCAAGCGGCCCCTGCGAGGTAATCACACGTGCACTTTCACCGCGCACGTGCACGATATCAAGCACTTCTGAAAAGGCATCCGTTCCAAATATCGGTGTTTCCGCTAACACTTCCGGCGTCTTCGTCATCGGCAAGTGAGTTCTCAATTTTTAAAATTCGGACCATGCTAATCCAACTACGAGGTACTTCAAAATGATTAATTTTCGTAATGCTTTTCGCGCGGCGATGGCTGCTGTCGCCATAATTATCTCAATGAACGCGACAGCTAAAGATGCATCGGTTGTGCTTGTTCATGGCGCATTTTCGGACGGATCCGCGTGGCACAAAGTGATTCCGATATTGCAGCATGCTGGAATTTCAGTGAATGCTGCCCAGTTGCCAATGTCATCACTCAAGGAGGATGCTTCCGTTGTGCCGCGCCTGATCGAACTTCAGGAAGGACCCGTCATACTGGTCGGGCATTCCTACGGTGGAAATGTAATTACAGAATCTGGCGCCAACGACAACGTCAGAGCGTTGGTCTACGTTGCTGGATTCGCTCTGGATGCGGGACAAGCAATGAAGGATTTGCTGAAAGATAAACCACCAGCACCTTGGCAAGCGGAAGCTAAGGCAGATTCACAGGGGTATGTGCGGCTCACTGAGGCAGGCATAAAAACGTTTTTCGCTCCTGATTTATCCGCAGAGGAAACGGCCCTGGTTTCGGCAACGCAAGGTCCGATCCAACGTAAGATCAATTACGAAGCGCCTACGGTCGCGGCTTGGAACATGCACCCAACGTTCTATGTTTTAACTGAAAACGACCAAATAATTCCGCCTGAATTACAGGGTTTCTTCGCAACGCGAATGGGCGCTCAAATCACACCAGTAGCGTCGAGTCACGTTGCGATGTTGTCGCAGCCGGAGGCCGTTGCACAAGTGATATTGAAAGCTGTTGAAGCAGCTTTGTCTCGTTAAGTTATCTACGAAACCCGCCCAAAGTAAATAATTTTTTAACCATTGATTTCAGGAGTACTTTAATGACTTTTTGGATTCTTGCAGCTCTCTGCCTGTATTTTGTTCAAACCCTTTTACCAGTAACGTTTAGGTATCGCGGCAGTCCAGCGTCGATGGGAACTCGCGATACCATGCCCGAGGCTACAGATCTGGTTCGACGGGCTGAGCGCGCACTCATCAACGTTGGGGAGGCGATGCTCGTGTTTCTACCACTCGCTCTTCTAACTCTCGACTCTGAACCGGCAGAGTTAGGTGCGAGCATCTTTTTCTTTGCGCGGGTCGCGCATGTGATTTTGTACCTCGCTGGAGTGTCGTACGTTCGAACTGTGGTATGGGTAATTAGCCTCGCAGGCCTGGTCATGATGGCGACCCACGTTGCGGTGTAAACCCTTACTTTTCAACCATTAGTGTGAATCCGTGCCGTCAATTGATCCCTACAAGGAGATGAATCAAAACAGTATTCACTAAGGACTAAACACGCAAGCTCTTAGCGCGTTGTAAATGGCATTAGTGTTAAAAACGTCAGATGGGTATAGTTGAAAGCGCGTGACCCGTGACGCATGAAACCTACTTATTTGCTATACGGAAACCATCAAATATTTACACGATTGAATGCGTGTGTTTAACCTAGACAGACGAAGTACATTGATCGGATTTGGAAAAAAAAGACCGGAGTGAAAGGAACTGACCTCGGATCATCTATGCCCATATGCGTGGTAAAACGAAAACATGCCACAGGAACGATCGGAGCAGATCGATTACCTGTGCTACAAAATTCTCATTTATACAAAATCAAACACCAACGCTTTGCTTGGCTAGTTTGGAAAATAGCAATTCACTATATTGCCAATGTAAAAATCTTTTTGCGAGCCTCGCGGATTTTGCGCGCTACTCAGGCAAGAATTTAAAAAGTGGGCAATAGTAGCGGCGATCGTTCCCGCAATAGTCCTTTGCGGGTTGTCACTAGATAACATTCTACTTGAATAAAGAATTTTAATTTATTGTTTTATTGAGGGAATGGTCGGGGCGAGAGGATTTGAACCTCCGACCACCTGCACCCCATGCAGGTGCGCTACCAGGCTGCGCTACGCCCCGATTTGGAGGTGTGAAGAATACAGTAAGCTACCAAGATGGTCGACTAGTGTTTCAGGATTTTCAGGACTTCTTCGAGTTCGCTGCGCAGTTGTTTAACAATCTGCTGCGATTGCGTAGTGTCTTCTTTGGCTTCTTCGCCGGATAATTTTTGACGGGCACCGCCGATTGTATAGCCGTCGTCATACAGCAAACCGCGAATTTGGCGAATAAGCATGACGTCGTGACGTTGGTAGTAACGGCGATTGCCACGCCGTTTAACTGGCTTCAGATCCGGAAACTCTTGTTCCCAGTATCGAAGAACGTGCGGTTTTACCTCGCACAGCTCGCTGACTTCACCGATGGTGAAGTAACGTTTGTTCGGAATCGGTACTAATTCTTTGTTATTGCTGATTTCCAGCATACGCTTCGACTCGCGCTTTCAATTTTTGCCCAGGTCTAAAAGTTACGACTCGTCGTGCCGTGATCGGGATTTCCTCGCCAGTTTTTGGGTTGCGTCCGGGTCGTTCGTTTTTTGATCGAAGAATGAAATTGCCAAAACCGGACAGTTTTACGTCGCTGCCCTGTTCCAGCGCCAGTCGCACTTCTTCAAAAAACATCTCAACCAGTTCTTTTGCTTCTCGCTTGTTCAATCCAAGCTCTTCGAAAAGCAAATCTGCCATATCAGCCTTAGTAAGCGCCATACTTACTCCCTCAAAGTTGCGCCCAACTTTTGCTCTAAAGCAGCAAGAACCCCAGAAACTGTTTTGTCGATGTCCACCTCGGTAAGAGTGCGCGAAAAATCCTGTAAAATCAAGCCTAAAGCGAGACTTTTTCGACCGGGTATCACGCCTTTTCCCGCATAAACATCAAACGCAATCACATCTTTGAGATATTTGGGCGATTCGTTATCGATGCACGCTAACACGTTGTTTAGCGTCACTTCTTCGTGTACTACTATAGCAATATCTCGGCGGATTGACGGAAATCTGGAGAAATCTTGAAAATTGGGCAAGCGACGCTTGTCCAGTGCCTCTAAATCAACCTCGAACAGATAAACTGGCTGGCCGATTGAAAGGCTGTTTTGAACGCGCGGGTGGAGTTTTCCAATCCATCCGATTGGCTGCTCACCAGCATGAATTCGTGCGGATTGACCCGGATGAAGCGCGGGATGGGTGTCTTTGACGACGCTGACGGTGACGCCATTCGCCTGATCAAACAAGGCCACTAAATCGCCTTTGACATCGAAGAAGTCCAGTTCTCGGGCAGGGTCCGACCAATGTTCCTCGACCACGTTACCACTAACAAGGCCTGACAGTACCGGCAGTTGGCGCAGTTCCGAATCTATGGTGACAAACTTGAGGCCCGACTCAAACAAACGCACGTCTGTTTGCTTGTGGCTAAGATTTCGCTGTAGCGCGCCGAGCAAACCCGTCCAGATAGAGGTGCGCATAACGGACAAATCGCTCGATATCGGATTCGCGAGCGGTAACTCAGGGTCGCCCGGGTTAATCTGAGCCTGCGCAGTGGCATCAACGAAGCTGTACGTGACGGCTTCTTGGTAGCCTCGTTCGACTAAAACGAGCTTCAGGCGATCAATGAGAACGCTGGTCTCACTGCGTGGCTTCATGTCCGGAAGTAAACCTGGGTGAGTTCGTGGGATACGGTCGTAGCCGTAAACACGCGCAATCTCTTCGACCAGGTCTTCCTCGATTGAAATATCCGGGCGATAACTGGGTACATCAACACGCCAGCCGTCATCATGCTCCTCGAGGCCTAAACCCAGCGACGACAGGACCCGAACAATGTCTTCATTTGCGAGCTCTACCCCAAGCAGCGCCTGAATTCGACCGCGCGACAAATGTAATGAGGTCGGCTGATAGTCCATACTCGCATCAATCACTTCCACAATCGGGCCGGGCTGGCCGCCGCAAATATCAATCAATAAGCGTGCGGCGCGTTCCTGCGCCAGGCGTTGCAGAGTCGGATCGACCGTGCGCTCAAAACGCTGTGCCGCTTCACTGTGTGCGCTGTATTGACGCGGGCGACCGGCGATTTTTTTCGGGTCAAACATCGCCGCCTCGAAAAGAATATTGGTTGTTTTATCGGTTACGCCGCTTGTCTCCCCGCCCATAATACCGGCAATGGCGACAGCGCCTTTTTCGTCGCTGATGACGAGAGTGTTTTCATCAAGCTCCACCGTGCGGCCGTCAAGAAGAAGCAATTCCTCCTCAGCCTTCGCGTTTCGGACGGTAATTTTTGAGTCGAGCTTGTCCAAATCAAAACCGTGCATCGGCTGGCCGAGCTCCAGCATCACGTAGTTGGTGATATCAACCACGGGAGAAATAGGCCGCACACCGCAGCGAAGCAGCTTTTGTTGCATCCACATCGGCGTATTGGCCGTCGGATCAATTCCGCGAATAATTCTCCCGGTAAACCGTGGACAACCCACCTCATCGCGGATCTTTACGGGAAACGTGTCGTCTATGTCAGGCTCAACCTCTGGAATATCGAGTTGATTGATCGCTCGTTCGTTGCGTGCGGCGACATCGCGGGCGATACCGCGAATGCTCAAGCAGTCGCCACGATTTGGGGTCAGATCTATATCGATGACCGTGTCTTCGAGCCCAAGCGCGTTGTTTAAAGAAGTGCCGGGTTCAAAACTTGCAGGCATTTCGTGTAACCCAGAGGCATCGTCTGACAGCCCCAATTCTTTTGCCGAACACAACATGCCCGACGACTCAACACCGCGAAGTTTCGCGTTTTCAATTTTGAGATCGCCAGGTAACGTTGCACCGACCTTGGCAACGGGCACTGTAATCCCCTCGCGCGCATTGGGCGCCCCGCAAACAATTTGTAGTGATTCACTTTCACCTGCATTGACTCGGCAGACACGAAGCTTGTCGGCGTTCGGATGTTGCTCAACAGATTCAATCGTCCCAACGACGATGTTATCGTCCAGCATCATCGACTCTGCGCTGTCAACTTCGAGACCAAGCATCGTTAACTGATCGGTCAGGGTTTCGGTGTCGATTTCCAGGTCAACCCATTCGCGCAGCCATTTTTCACTGAATTTCATTGTTCTTGTCCTTTTCGATCAGTTGAATTGACGCAGGAAGCGCAGGTCATTCTCAAACAGACTGCGCAAATCGGTAATACCGTAGCGAAGCATTGCGAGACGCTCGACGCCCATTCCGAAGGCGTAGCCGGAGTAAACGCTGGTGTCCAGCCCGACAGCCTCGAAAACTCTGGGGTGAACCATACCGGCGCCCAGTACCTCCAGCCATTTACCGTCACCGATCTTGATGTCAACTTCTGTCGATGGCTCGGTGAACGGAAAGTAACTCGGGCGAAAACGAATGCCGACGTCGTCGGTATCAAAGAACAGCTGCAAAAATGACTCGAGATGACCCATCAAATCGCTGAACGTGATGTTCTTGTCTACCAACAAGCCTTCAACCTGATGGAACATCGGTGTGTGCGTCTGATCAGAGTCGCATCGGTATACACGTCCTGGCGCGATAATACGGTACGGCGGCGGGTTCGATTCCATATAACGAATTTGCACGGACGATGTGTGAGTACGAAGCAGCAAGTCGTTCTCGAAGTAAAACGTATCATGCATCGCGCGTGCAGGATGATGCGGCGGGATGTTCAGAGCTTCGAAGTTGTGATAGTCGTCCTCGACTTCGGGCCCTTCAGCGACTTCAAAACCAAGTTGTTCGAGCAACGCCTGAATGCGGTTGCGGGTTAGCGTAACCGGATGCAACCCACCCCGACCGGTTCGCCGCCCAGGAAGCGTGACATCGATCGACTCAGACGACAATTGTTCGGCAAACGCGAGTTCTTTAAGCTCCTCGTGCTTGCGCTCGATCAACTCTGCGATTGCTGTTTTGGCTGCGTTGATTGCCTGCCCTGCTTCGCGGATTTGATCCTTGGGTAGCGCACCGAGTGACTTTAACTGCTGCGTGATTTTTCCCTTTTTGCCGAGATAATCGACCCGCACAGCATCGAGCGCGGCGAGGTCTTTACAGTCGCTAACTGCGTGTTGTGCACTTTCTTGTAATTGATTGAGTTCAGAAGACACGGGTTCTAAATGACCTGAATTAATGCAAAAAAAAGGGGAAAGCCAAAGCTTCCCCCTGCTAACAACGTTGTTCTGGCCGGCTTTCTGCCAGCGACGATGCTACTCTGCCAGGTTGGCTTTAGCTTGCTCTGCCAGCTTGGTAAACGCAGGCATATCGTCTACTGCTAGACCTGCGAGCACTTTCCGATCGATTTCAATGCCGGCACGGCTTAAGCCGTTCATCATACGGCTATAAGACAGCCCACACATACGCGCCCCGGCGTTGATTCGCGCAATCCAAAGCGCGCGAAACTGGCGTTTTTTCTGACGGCGATCGCGATACGCGTATTGACCGGCTTTGGTCACCGCCTGCTTGGCAACGCGAAAAACCTTGCTGCGCGCACCAGAATAGCCTTTGGCTTTTTTTAGAACTTTTTTGTGACGTGCCCGTGCGGTAACACCACGTTTTACTCTTGGCATGGCTGTACTCCCGCTTAGGTGTTGGGCAACATCTGACGAACGAGGCCGACGTCAGATTCATGAACCATAGAAGCTGAACGCAAGTGACGTTTGCGCTTGCTGCTTTTCTTGGTGAGGATGTGTCGCAGGTGCGACTGCTTTCGTTTAAAGCCGCCACCGCCGGTTTTCTTGAACCGTTTAGCGGCGCCTTTGTTGTTCTTCAACTTCGGCACTTTCGTGACTCCCGTTCTAATAACTTAAATTAAAGCCCGATCAGTCGGAGTATGTACTGAGCCGGACAACGTTTGCGCTGTGCGCTAGAACCCCCTCTTTGTGGGGGGCTTTAACATCGAAGCTATTGTTTCTTCGGTGCCAATACCATCACCATCTGGCGGCCTTCGAATTTGGGAAACTGTTCCACAGCCCCGTATTCCGCCAGATCGGCCTCAACCCTTTTTAATAACTGCCCACCTAATTCCTGATGCGCCATTTCCCGACCGCGAAACCGCAGTGTTACTTTTGTTTTGTCACCTTGTTCAAGAAATTTGACTAGTTTTTTCAGCTTGACCTGATAGTCGCCTTCTTCAGTCCCGGGTCGGAATTTGATTTCCTTGATTTGAACTTGTTTTTGCTTCTTTTTAGCTGTGTGTTGTTTTTTGCTCTGTTCAAACTTGAAGCGACCGTGATCCATAATCCGGCAAACGGGTGGATCAGAGTTGGGCACAATTTCAACCAGGTCCAGTCCGATTTCGCCCGCCTTATCGAGCGCTTGCTGAATCGACACGACGCCGACCTGTTCCCCGTTTTCATCGATCAAACGGACGTCAGAGACGTCGATTTCGTCGTTTTTTCGATGCGTTTTTGCTGCGGCGATGTTGTTAGCCCTCCAAACCGTTAGCCCCACGAGAGGCGATCTCGTCGGATATCTTTCGGGCAAAGTCTGCAACCGGCATGCTGCCCAAGTCTTCTCCGGATTGCGTTCTAACAGCAACGGCCCCGGACTCGAGTTCCTTGTCGCCGACAACCAGCAGGTAAGGAACACGTTTCAAAGTGTAATCGCGTATTTTAAATCCGATTTTTTCGTTTCTCAAGTCAACAATGGCGCGAATTCCCCGATTCTTAAGCTCCTTTGTAATCTCTGACGCACCATCTGACTGCTTGTCAGTGATGGTGAGCACCGCAGCCTGAACAGGTGAAAGCCACACAGGAAACTTCCCTTCGTAGTGCTCAACCAATATACCGAAGAAACGTTCTAAAGAGCCGAACAACGCGCGATGTAACATAACGGGCCGAACGCGTTCTCCTTCTTCGTCGACATACGAGATGTCGAAACGTTCTGGCAAGTTCATGTCGACCTGCAAAGTGCCACACTGCCAATCTCGTCCTATAGCGTCTCGCAGAACAAATTCTAGCTTAGGCCCATAGAACGCGCCTTCGCCTGGGAAGAGCGTGTATTCGCGGCCTGTGCTTTCAAGGGCGCCCTTTAACGCTCCCTCCAGTTTGTCCCAGATCTCGTCGGAACCAATCCGGTTTGCGGGGCGATCGGAAAACTTAATCACTACATCGCCAAAGCCGAAATCCTTATAAATGTCGAGGATGAGTTCGATTACATCAACGCACTCCTGTTCCATCTGTTCTTCAGTGCAGTAGATATGTGCGTCATCCTGCGTAAAGTGGCGAACGCGCATCAGACCATGCAAGGCCCCGGAAGGCTCGTAACGATGTACTTTGCCAAATTCGGCCATCCGCAGCGGTAGATCGCGATAGCTTTTCAACCCTTGTGCGAACATCATAACCGACCCAGGGCAGTTCATCGGTTTTAACGCGAAAACACGCTCATCTTCAGTTGTAGTGGTGAACATGTTCTCGCGGTAGTTGTCCCAGTGGCCTGAAGTTTCCCAAAGACTGCGATCCATCACGTCAGGTGTATTCACTTCAACATAACCTGCGTCATCCTGGCGGGCACGCATGTACTCAAGCAGCTTGTTAAAAACTGTCCAACCTTTTGGATGCCAGAAAACTGAACCCGGCGCTTCTTCATGCAAATGAAACAGGTCGAGGTGCTTGCCTATTTTTCGATGGTCGCGTTTTTCGGCTTCTTCGAGCTGGTGAAGATATTGCTTAAGCTGCTTTTTGTCCGGCCATGCAGTGCCGTAAATTCGTTGCAGCATTTCGTTGTTTGAGTCGCCACGCCAGTAGGCCCCGGCAACCTTCATCAATTTAAACGCCTTCAGATGACCGGTACTGGGCACGTGTGTGCCACGGCAAAGATCGATAAAGTCATCCTGGCGGTACAGCGACAAGGTTTCATCGGTCGGGATGGATTCAATGATTTCGGCCTTGTACTCCTCACCCATCTCTTTAAAGAACGCAACGGCATCCTCGCGCTCCATTTCCGATCGCTCGATGGTGTAGTCTGCTTTGCTGAGTTCGCCCATGCGTTCTTCAATCGCCTCGAGATCCTCCGGCGTGAATGCTCGTTCGAACGCGAAGTCGTAGTAGAACCCATTTTCGATAACCGGCCCGATTGTAACCTGCGCGGAGGGATACAACTGTTTTACCGCCTGAGCCATCAAATGCGCGCAGGAATGACGAATGATGTAAATGCCTTCGTCGTCACGCGGCGTGAGAATACTGATGTCTGAGTCATCCTTAACGACGTACGACGTATCGACTGGATTGCCGTTGACCTTGCCTCCCACAGCGGCTTTAGCCAAACCGGGGCCAATGTCAGTCGCGATTTCGTGAATAGAAACGGGGTTGTCGAACGAACGTTTGCTGCCGTCTGGCAAGGTAATGAATGGCATAAGGCTCTCGCGTCAGTGGTGACCCCCACAAAAGGTCACGTGAGCTAAGTGTTAAAGCGAAAAAACGAATATAAAAATCGCACTCGACTCGTCCCTTTACAGGCGGGGTGCGAGCCAGCACGCGAATTATAGTGTCGCAAGTGCGGATATCAAGAGCGGATTGGTAGGACCAGGCGGATTCGAACCGCCGACCTCTACCATGTCAAGGTAGCGCTCTAACCAACTGAGCTATGGTCCTATCGAGGGGCGCAGATTATAACGGCGGCTTTCACTACGTCAACACAAACGACAGTACCTGACGGGGAATGTGAGCGCGCTGTATAATACGCGGTTTGGTACTCCCCTTTTTCCGATATGAATTTGACCGCGCTTACTGCCATTTCTCCTATTGACGGTCGCTACGGCAGCAAAACCCAGAGTCTGCGCCCGATCTTCAGCGAATACGGTTTGATCTTTCAACGTGTGAAAGTCGAGATCGAGTGGATCAAGACACTCGCAGCGCACGACGGCATCATTGAGTTACCGCCATTTTCAGACGAGACAATTTCTTGGCTCGACGCGATCGTTGCCGATTTCAATGAGACCGAAGCTGGCCGAATAAAGCAGATCGAGGCCGAAACCAACCACGACGTGAAAGCGGTCGAGTACTACTTGCGTGAGAAGTTTGATCAGCACGAAGCGCTCGGCGAATCCAAAGAGTTTATCCACTTTGCGTGCACATCAGAGGATATCAACAATCTGTCGCACGGGTTGATGCTGAAAGCCGGTCGCGATGACGTAATCCTGCCTTCACTGCAACACCTTTCTGCTCGTCTGGTAGATTTAAGCGTGGAATTTGCTGATTCGCCCATGCTTAGTCGCACGCACGGGCAAACGGCATCCCCAACTACGGTTGGCAAGGAAATCGCGAATGTCGCGCACCGATTGCAACGTCAGATTGATCAGATCGCATCGGTACATTTGCTTGGCAAAATCAACGGCGCAGTCGGAAACTACAACGCGCACTTGTCGAGCTACCCCGATGTCGATTGGGAACAACTAGCCAGGAAATTTGTAGAAAATCTGGGTCTTAGTTGGAACCCCTACACCACGCAAATCGAACCACACGACTACATCGCGGAGCTGTTCCACGCTGTTACGCGCAGTAACACGGTGCTTGTCGATTTCGCCCGTGATGTGTGGGGGTATATTTCACTCGGCTACTTCGGGCAAAAAACCAAGGCTGGTGAGGTTGGTTCTTCCACCATGCCGCACAAAGTCAACCCAATCGACTTTGAAAACGCCGAAGGCAATCTGGGAATCGCCAACGCTGTTATGAATCACATGGCCGAGAAGCTCAGTATTTCTCGTTGGCAGCGCGATCTGACCGACTCCACTGTTCTTAGAAATCTGGGAGTCGGTTTGGCGCACACATTGATTGCGTACCAGTCGCTCGATAAAGGTATTGAAAAGCTTGAGCTGAACGAGGAGAGGCTTAAAGCGGATATTGAGAGCAGCTGGGAAGTATTAGCCGAACCCGTACAAACCGTGATGAGACGGTATGGCGTAGAAAACCCCTACGACAAGCTCAAGGCGATGACACGCGGGAAAACAATCACCAAAGAGGCGATCAAAGCGTTTATCGAAACGCTGGAAATTCCTGAATCCGCGAAGACCGAGCTCGCTCAGCTCACGCCAGAAACATATACTGGCTCCGCGGCAGAACAAGCACGCGCGATCAAAGCTGCGGATTAATCACTCGGATACAAATCGTCAAAATTCAATGCAAACCATTGCAGCGCGACAATGGTTTTTGCGTTGATAAATTCGTTTTGCTTGAGCATGGCAAAAACATCAGCACGCGGCACCACATGCGCAGCAATGTCTTCGCCCTCTTCCGCCAAGCCGTGGATTCCGCCCACGCTGGACAGGTCACTCTCGGCAAAAAACAAATGAGCGATTTCACATGTTCCGCCGGGGCTGGTAAAGAACGATGAAATCGGTCGAATATTGAAAATATTGCAGCCTGCTTCTTCCAGCGCTTCGCGCGCCACGACGTCATCCGGGTTTTCCCCATCTTCAACCATCCCGGCGACAATCTCCATCAGCCAGGGGTCATAGTCAGTTTCGATCGCGCCGACTCGACATTGTTCAACCAGTAACAGGGCATCCAGGTTGTTGTCGTAGACTAGCACTGCCGCAACCTGACCGCGGTCGAATAGTTCCCGTTCTATCGGTTCACTCAATTTACCGTCAAATCGCGTATGCTGAAAACGAAGCTTGTCGATTCTAAAATAGCCCGTGTAAGCGGGATCTTTGTTCAGAACTTTTACTTCTTTTTCCACTAAGCTTCACCCGAGCGATTTAAAGCCGCTTCTACCATCGCAATGTCGTTCTCAGTATTGACGTCTTGCCCAGGAATCTCCCGAGCGACATCTACATAAATTTTGTAGCCGTTCCAAAGCGCTCTTAGCTGTTCAAGTTTTTCAATTTCTTCAAGAGGACTAATGGGAAGATTTGGGTACGATTTAAGAAACCCAACCCGATACGCGTACAGCCCGATGTGTTTGTAAGCAAAGGCGCGAACATCTGATGCAGCTGAATCTCTGTCGTGCGGTATTGCTGCGCGGCTGAAGTAATGTGCAAATCCTTTTCGATCACTGACCACTTTGACGACCGCCGGATCGTTTACAAGTTCAGCATCTTTTAGTGCAGTGCACAGCGTCGAGATACTGGCTTCTGAAAATTTGTTTAAATTACTCGCGACCTGATTGATCAAAACAGGGCTAATCAGTGGTTCATCCCCCTGAACATTCACGACAATTTCCTCGTCTAACCAATCCAATTTTTCAACGACTTCGCTGATGCGATCAGTGCCACTTACGTGTTCTGAAGATGTCATACAAACTGACGCGCCAAACCCTGATGCGCATTCGGCAATTCTCTTGTCATCTGTCGCGATAACGGTTTCGCTCGAACCGGATTGCGCTGCGCGTTCATATACATGCTGAATCATCGGCTTACCTGCCAGTTCAAGCAAAGGCTTACCCGGCAATCGATGTGAGTTGTACCTTGCCGGAATAACAACTTTAAAAAAGCACGTTTGTGTCATACGTCAGTGGACTGCGCGTTGTTTAATGATTTGATTCTGTCCAATAGTCTTTGGGAAAAGTCCGAGTGAAACTCAACGCCAACTTGCATTACCCAAGCGTTGCTAATATTGAAATAAGTTATTTTCACTGCGTCTTTCTCTGTCATTACAATCGGAATCGAATCGCCAAATGCCAAATCACTTTTACTAAAAAAATAGTGATCCGGGAAGGCGTGCTCAATTACCTTGATATCATACTTTCGCAGAGAGTCAAAAAAGCTTTGAGGTCGGGCAATGGCGGCGACCGCGTGAATTTCTGAACCGGAGAATGCGTTGAGGTCGAGTGTTATGGCATTGTCGCTAGTCGATACAAACCTCAATGGCTTTAAGGAAAAACTATCGTTTGTGTAGGAAGATTTGTTTTTCGAAATAACAAAGTCCACAGACTTCAATCGTGAAGCTGGTTCACGCAAAGGGCCTGCAGGATGAAGCAACCGGTTGCCCAATTCACACTCTCCGTCGATGGTCGCTATTTCAATATCTCGCGCCATTGGGTAGTGCTGCAACCCGTCATCGCTCAGGACAATGTTGCACGGTGTTTTTTCCTGGATAAATTGAATGGCAGCCGGTCGGTTTTTGTCAACCACGACCGAGACCCCGGTTTTCAAGAAGTGCAAATACGGTTCATCCCCAACTTGTGCCACGTCGGTCTTTTCGGTAATCAGAGTCGGGGTGCTGCACGCTGTACCTCCGAATCCTCTTGACACAATTCCCGGTCGATAACCGTGTTTCAACAACAACAGAGCGAGTGCCGAGACAGTTGGCGATTTACCGGTTCCTCCCGCTGTAATATTGCCAATTACTACTACTGGAATGGTTGATTTTTTCGAATTGAAAAATCCGACCTTGTAACAAACTCGTCTAACATATACCAAAAGTCTGAAAACCAGCGAAGGAAGTAATAGAAGCGCACTTACCCACGTAAATGTTCGCCAATGTTGCTCAAGCGTGGTCATTCGACTCAGTAGCAGTTTCCTTAAATTGCATCGCGTGCAAATTGGCGTAGTGACCGCCTGCCTTGAGTAATTCCTTGTGCGAACCCTGTTCGACTATTTCGCCCTGATGCATAACTACAATCTTATCTGCATGCTCGATCGTTGACAGTCTGTGTGCCACAACCAGCGTTGTGCGACCCTCTAGCAATCTCTCTAACCCTCGTTGCACCATCCGCTCAGATTCTGTGTCGAGCGCCGAGGTCGCCTCGTCCAAAATCAAAAGAGGCGCATTTTTCAAAAGAGCCCGGGCTATAGCGAGCCGCTGGCGCTGACCGCCTGATAACAACACGCCGTTTTCTCCAACCATAGTGTCGTAGCCATTTGACAGCTTCTCGATAAATGTTGCCGCGTGCGCGAGAGTGGCAGCTCCCCTGACGTCATCCTGGGTATGGGAATGGAGGCTTCCGTACGCAATGTTGTGAGAAATCGTGTCGTTAAAAAGCGTCACTTGTTGCCCAACATAAGCGATGTTGGCACGCATGTTCTCTAAACTTATGCTTTCGATGTTTTTTCCATTAATCGATATTGATCCGCTACACGCAGAGTTATCGCCTAACTGGTACATCCGAGCCAGCAAATTTGCCAGAGTGGTCTTGCCACTACCTGATTTTCCCACCAGCGCCACGGTTTCACCTGATTTTATTGTGAGTGAAACATTGCGTAAAACAGGGTCAGCTTCCTCCGCATAAGCAAAAGACACATTATCAAAATCGATTGAAGAGATGGGTAGGTCAATTTTGGTATCACCGCGATCAGATTCGGACGGTGTATCCAACAAGCTGAAAATTGAAATACTCGCTGCTATGCCTTGTTGTAGCTTTTCGTTAACGTTGGTGAGCTGTTTGATCGGAGCGAACAACATCATCATCGCTGTAATAAAGGACACGAATTGACCCGGAGTGATGGGGTTTATCCAGTCGCTCTGAGTGCACACGTAGACGATCCCTGCCATAAATATCGCGATAATAAACTGCATAATCGGCACACTCGAGGCGCGCGTTGCAGTCATTTTCAAGCGCTGTTTTCGATTGCGTTCATTCGTATCTTCAAATTGTGCCTGCTCGTAGTTTTGCCCTCCATAAATTTTGATTTCACGGTGACTCTCTACCGCTTCTTCAATTATGTGGCTGACTTTCCCCATCGATGCTTGAAGCTTCTTACTGATTCTTCGGAAACGCTTACTCACGTAGTAAACAATGCTTGCAACAATTGGGGCCAACACCAGGAGACTGATTGACAGTTGCCAGCTGTGATAAAACATCAACCCAAGTAGACCAAAGACGGCAATACTGTCGCGAATTAACACGGTGATTGCATTACTCGCAGCTTTAGAGACTTGCTGAGTATTGTAGGAAACCAGTGAAATCATCTCGCCAGAGGATGAATGATCGTAGTGCGTAGAGGGTAGTTGCAAATACTTGCTAAAAACCTCGGAGCGCAGCTTGTTGACAACTTGACCTCCAATGTATGCCATGTAATACATTGACAAAAAGCTGCCAAGGCCGCGGAAAAAGAAAATCACCAGGATACTGAGTGGCGCATAGATCGCAGCGTTGGATGTGCGGTCGGAGAACCCGCTGTCCAATAGAGGTTCCAGCCACGCGGCAAAGGCCGCAAAGGTCAAGCCGTAGAGTACCATTCCGACGACAGCGACTGTGAACTGGTATTTATACGGGAAAACGTAGCGAAGGAGTCTGCGATAGGCGAGCAGCCCTTCCTTGTCGTCCGCGTTGGGAGTCGACACTATTGTTGCTCGTTGATTTGCGATGTCGCTATAGACATTTTAACGAGTCCTAGTTGGCCTACAACATCCATCACCGTCACCATCGCTTGCAACGGCGCACGCGAATCGCCACGAATAACGACCGGCCGATCTACCCGGCCTTCCGTGACCTGAATTAGCGCGGCGCGCAACGTTGCGACATCGCTGTTGAGCAACTCTTGCCCACCGACGAAATACGAACCAACCGGGTTAATCACGATTTCGATTGGCGTTTCATTTTGATCAATTGTCCTGGTTGTCGATTCTGGCAATTGAACCTGCAACTCAGCTTCTTTTTGAAACGTTGTCGAGACCATAAAAAAGATCAGCAGTAAAAAGACCACGTCGATCAGAGGAGTAATATTGACGTCTGCGGAGTCGCGTTCGACAGGGCGGAAATTCATGCGGCGTTTTTCTCGTTACGAGACGAGCGTCTAACCGAATCCGAATGCAGCAGTTCAACAAGCTTGATTGCTTCTTGCTCCATCTCCACAACCAGTGCGTCGACCCGCCCGCGAAAGAATCTGTGAAACATCATCGAGGGAATAGCGACTGACAAGCCAGCTGCGGTCGTGATAAGCGCTTGCGAAATGCCGCTGGCGAGTTCGCCGGGATCCCCAACCCCAACACTGGTGATCGTAGTGAACACGCTAATCATACCTACCACTGTGCCGAGTAAGCCAAGTAACGGAGTCACAGCCGCAATCGTACCGAGCGCGTTGAGAAACCGTTCCAAGTCGTGCGCGACGTGACGCCCGACATCCTCAACTATCCCCTTTAGCACGGTGCGATCTTTAGAGCGATTAATCAACCCTGCTGCGAGAATGCGTCCAAACGGTGATCCTTCCTGTAGCGCTCGAATGTGGTCGTCGTTCAGGGTCTTGCTGTTCACCAGGCGCCGGGTATTGGTAACCAGGTTGGCAGGCAAAACCTTACTCGGTCTCAGTGTCCAGAAACGCTCCCCGATAACTGCCAGAGCGACAATCGAACACAACACTATGGGTAGCATAAGCCACCCTCCCGCTACTACCAGCTCGTACACGCAATCGCTCCGAAATTCATTTTGCTGTCAGGTCTGCTGACGACGGGCGCAATGATACTTTATTCGGCAATCGCGGTGAATGCGGGATTGCCCGCTTGATGATGCCAAAAGCGCAATTGGTCATTACGGAACGAATAGGCGCGCCAATCCGTGTGATCATCAAGAAGTTCGAAGACAACTGCACCATGATGATCGCTTCGCCATAAGGCCGCATCTGTTTGAGAATACCGATTAACTACATCTTGTTTCGGAAAGCCAAAGCGATTTCGGTAACCAACAGGAAAGACCACATGATCCGGCTCGACCGCGGCTATGAATGCTGGCGTGGATGAACTGGCACTTCCATGGTGTGGTGCAAGCAAAATATCGGCGGAAACGTTCTGGTGCGAGCGCAGGAGACGACTTTCGCTGGTGTGCTCGATATCCCCGGGCAACAACACGGCCCGCTCACCGAAGGAAACTCGCAGCACGCAGGATCGATCATTTCGATTACTTGAGGGTTTTCCTGCAGATGGATGCAATATCTCGAATAGTACCCCGTCCCAGTTCCAGGTCTGGCCTTGAAAGCAAGGCTTCGCCGGGCGTGGAAGCATCAGTGGATTGCCGCTAAGCAGACGCTCGATATCGACATTCTCAACCAGATCGTTGAAGCCGCCTCGATGATCGAGATCTCCGTGTGAAATGATCACAGCGTCAAGCTTGCGGATTCCCAGCTGACGCAACGTGGGTACAATTACTGCGCTGCCCGCGTTAAAAGAATCAGAAAACCGACCGCCCGTGTCGTAAAGCAAATTGTGGTTGCGCGTGCGCACCAATACCGACAGGCCTTGACCGACGTCGAGTGCTGTAACCTGCAAATCACCCTCCAATGGCTGGGGACGCACTGCTGCTACAATGAGCGAAACGCCTCGCGACACTAACACCAACACCCGAGGTGTACGTGCAGGTAATAAAGCGACCGCGCCCATCATGAGGACCGTACCGATAACAGCCGGGCTTGTTGGAATTGCGACAGTCTCTAGCCAGCCGTGACTATCCAGCAGCCCCAGACACCGCCAGAACATGTCGATTAATAGGTCGCACACCTTCAAAATCAGCAGTCCGCTCGGTGCGTGAACCAAGCTTAAGACCACACCAAAAAGTGTTGTCGGGACGACTAAAAGCCCGATCCAGGGCACTGCGATTGAATTTATCAACGCACTGGTTACAGGAATCTGACCAAACTGTGTTAGCAGTAATGGCGACAAACCAATTGCAATGACCACCTGCAGCGCCAGCAATCGCGCAATGCGCGTCGGTGATCCGAGCCGTCCACCAAGGTACAAAAAGATCACGCCAACTGCGCCAAACGACAACCAAAAGTCTGCGCCTAAACCCGCAAACGGATCGATCAACAACACAGCCAGCAGAGCGAGACCGTAACCTGACAATGGGCTAAATTGACGCTGACAGAAGGCGTAAATTGCGGGCACCATTAACATGGCGATGGCTCGCTGCGTGGGCAGAGAAAAACCGGCCATCGCGGCGTAGCAACAGGCGGCGACCGCAGCAATAGCCCAACCTAATGTCGGTCTGGAGATAGCGTATTTCAGCGTTCCGGAAAATCGCCACACCAAACCCGACAAGAAATACATCAATGTCGCTATCAAGCCGATATGAAGCCCCGAGATGGCAAACAGGTGATTTGTGCCGCTGCGGGTTAACCGGTCCCACTGCACAGTAGCCAACCCAGACCGATCGCCAAGGCTTAACCCGATTATCGTGCCGAAATGATCAAGATGCCCGGCTGTAGTTGTAAGAGAGCTGTATAGGCGCTGTCTCAAGGATTGTAAAGAGATGTCAGACGCAGCACTTTTGAGCGCAAAATTGTCACCTTTGCGCAGGACGTAGCCGGTCGCGCGAATGTTTTTACGGAAGAGCCAGGCCTCGTAATCAAAACCACCGGGGTTTCGAAATCCGTGCGGTTGCTTGAGCTTGACGGTGAGTTGCCAACGGTCGCCCGCCCTTACGTTTGCATCGGTGTTGTACCAGCTGATTCGCGTGTTAAGCCTGAAGGGTGAGTCAATTTCGAACAAAAACCGTGTCCGCGACGAGTTGGCATCAGGCAGGGACATCACAGTTCCCGTCACTGTTATTACCTCACCTTCGAAATATTGGCGCAATTCATTGTTGAGACGAAGATCGGCGTTGAAACAGACCCAGGAAAAACCGAGCAACGCAATTGCGAATAGCCGAGTGTGGCGATAAGTGAACCCGATAAGCGCGATTAGCGTAAGAGTAAGGGTAAACCACGCAGATGGTAGCTCATGCAAACACAACGCGACGAAATCGCCCACGAGAAAAGCTATCCCTGCCAGAAACACCAATCAGCTCCCAAATCACGTCATGAAGATAACGCATCAAATCCGTTTGGCATTTATACTAATGGCTAAACGTGCCGATAGCCACTCGACAATGTCAGCGTAGACTGATCAGACTCGGCACTTCCAGGATATCGATCATCAAAAAACTGATTCGAAAATATATGCCCGATGAGGGTAGATTGCGACAATCGAGCGCGCTCGGATTTCTGGGAGATCTGATTCACGACAGCCGCTTGTGGCAATTCAACCGGCGAAGCGTAGCCAATGCGTTTGCACTCGGGATGTTTTCGATGTGGATTCCGATCCCAATGCAAATGTTAGTTGTTGCGCTGTTTGCAATTCCGTGCCGCGCAAACCTACCCATTGCAATTGCGCTGGTCTGGATCACCAATCCAATCACTTTGCCGCCTATGTTCCTGGGAGCATACCTGTTTGGTGCATGGGTACTTGGTCACGAAATGCAGGCCGTCGAGTTTGATATCAGTCTGGAGTGGCTCACCGGCACACTGCTTCAGATTTGGGAGCCATTTTTACTCGGTTGCGCGCTACTGGGAACTCTGAGTGCGGCTGCCGGCTATTTAACGATACAAATCGCCTGGCGATTTTATATACAAAACGCTATTCAAAGAAGAAGAGACCGGAAGGCCCAGCGGGCAAATTAACACGCGCAGACCAACGAAATGAAAGTGGTCGAGTGGCTTTACGCCTCGTACTTTCGAATACCAAGTTTTTGCATCGTAGCAAAGCAGATAAACATAGGCACGATTGTGAAGTAGCGCTTCCACAACCGGCGAGGTTCTGTAATAAGTCGAAACAACCACTCCAAGCCAGAACGTCGCAAAAACTTCGGCGCCTGACGGGTTCGACCCGCGTGAAAATCAAATGCTGCCCCCACTCCAACGAGCACCGGTGCGTGTAATTTGGCTCGATGTTCGGCCATCCATCGCTCCTGCTTTGGCGTGCTCAATCCGACCCAAACAATATCGGCTTCAGACGCATTAATTTGATTGGCAATTTCTTCGCTCTCCTGATCGGTGAGTGCACGAAACGGCGGTGATATGGCGCCTACAATCTGGATTTTGGGAAAACGCCGTTTTAGATTTGCCTGCAGCGCTGCCAGAGACTCCTCTGATGCCCCATAGAGAAAGTGGCGATATCCGTGGTCGTGCCCGTGATTGATCACTTCGAGCATGAGGTCAGGACCGTATACGCGGTCAGCCTGTTTGTGGCCTTCGCTGCGCATAAACCAAACCAATGGCATACCATCAGGAGTAACCAGGCCAGCATGATTGTGGATTTGCTTCAGCGCATCGTCAAACTGGCTTTCAATTATGCCGTGTACCGACGTCACACAAACGTACCGAGCAACCCGTTTGCCAATCCACGAGTGAATGGTGCCGACTGCTTCTGGCATATTGGTCGCACTTTGTCGTACGCCAAGAATATTGCAACGTTCAACCATTCTGGTATTGCCCCGGGGTGCTTTGGTTTGTTGTGTTTCGCTGCCCCGACTTACGCCGATCAGCGAGCAGCACAACAAGGTCAGCTTGATCTTCGGCTAACCTTTCAGACGCTGCGACCAACGCCAGTATTAATAAAAATGTCGTGGGGTTTGGGATAATCAGTACCGGATTAAATAGTCCGCCAATAACACCCGAAACGAGCATTCCCATCAAAAAGGCATCCTTCGATTTGATAGCAATGATCAATGCGTAGAAAAGGATGATCAGCATCAATCCCAGTCCGATAATGCCAGTTGTTAATGCCGCTTCCACGTAACTGTTGTGGGCATGTCCAGCGAACGCAAAATGCTCTAAAAGAAAATATCGACTGGAAAAATATCCGACACCGAAAAAAGGGCTGTCTGATATAAATTCACTGGATTTTATCCATAGTGGAACTCGATTGTTTAAAGTCCAAAAGTCACGCGGCAAATTCTCGATGATGTCACCTGACAATAGGAAAACGACGAAAACCAACACGCATGCGACTGTGCAAAACCACAGTGCTACTCGCGTAGTGATTCCGCCAGAAAAATACATCACAACTGCTACAACGAGGGGGCACATCCCGATGAGGTTACGTCCGTGGGTCAAGAGAAGTATGTAGAAAAACACACCACCGAGTATTAATTTGAGTGCAATGGGTGCACGTAATACGGTAGTAATAATTATTGCAATCAACATCAGCTCACCGGTTTCAAGAGGGTGAGAATAGCCGAGGTAAAAGCGACCTGGGCGACCGCTCCATTCGGATGCCTCGGTAAATCTAAACGGCGATCCTCCTTCTATCGCAAAGTTGGCGAATATCAATGCCACCACCGCCGCAAAGACGCCTAACGCAATTACACGCAGAAAGCTGTTGGAGTCCAAAATGTCGAGCCCCTTCATGTAAACCACAAGCGCAACTGCGATGAAGTAACATAGAATGAGCTCACCTCCTTTGCCGAACGACAATACGGGGTTTGTCGACCATAAAAATGTGAGCATCGCCCAGACGGCATACGCCAGTACTACAAACCATCCTGCCGACTTAATCGCAACATAGCACTGGTTCACTATGATCGCTATGACGATAATTCCGGATGCGGCCAACAAAAGTCCGATTTCAATCACACGACTAATGCTGGACTCGCTGGTCATTACATTGCCAGTTTCCACAACGGGCATAAAAGCCATCACAACCAGAAAAATGATACAGGCAGGCAGATACAGGGTTGACATGTGGCCAGGACGATTCACTGTCAGTGCCTTATGTGATTGCCGGCGCGGGTTTGTTGCGACGTTTGCATTGCCTGTTCGTAGATATCCATCAGCAGAGGATAGTTTGATTCCTCCGTGTAGTTATCAAGATAAGTATTACGCGCATTGTTTCGCATTGTTGCGAGCTGTCGGTGCGATGTGCTGTATATTTCGGCTATTTTATCAGCCAGGTCGCCGGAATTCGTTGGCTCGAAAAATAGTCCGTTTACGCCATTGTTAACCAGCTCTGAAATACCTCCGATATTGGAGGCGACAACAGGTGTTCCTTTTGAAAATGACTCTATCACCGTACGACCAAACGGCTCATACCATCGTGATGGGATGACCAGGCATTTAGCCTCCCCTACTATCTTCATGGTTTGCTCAAGTGGTAATTGACCCAACCATTCGATGTTACAGCTTAAAGACGCTTGACGCGCAAGATCTGCCATAGGTCCGTCGCCAATTATCTTCAATTGATAGTTAGAACCGAGTATTTCCCATGCACTCAGTAACGTTTCTAAATCCTTTTCTTCAGATAGACGACCAACAAACACCGCGTAGTTTCCTGACCCTTGTCCTTTGTCAATTTCACCTGATAGAAAATTCGGTTTAACAAACATACGTTGCGGGTCAAATCCAGCTTCGATATATTTTTTCCGAGTGAACTCGCTGATAGCAAAAAATGCGCTCACCTTTTTCTGCCAGGTACGAACGGAACGGTGAACCGCATTATGGAGCGTGAGGATCGTGGACGCGGCCAAGTCACCCCGGTAACATTTGTGAACGATTGCGGGATACGCAATACGTTTATTAATGCACTTCTCGCAGATGCTTCCCTGCCTCAATAACGTTGCGCCGGGACAGATTAAGCGATAATTTCTTAGCGACTGAACGACAGCGACGCCTTTCTTCTGCGCCGCAAAGTAAACAGACGGTGAAAGCAGCGGGAATATATTGGTGCAGTGAATGACATCCGGCTTGAAATCGCTAATCTTCTTCTCAACACGGCGATAAGAATTGCGACTCCAGAAAGTATCGATTGCTAATGCAATTTTCCCTTGATCGTTTACCTGATCGTTGTGCACGGTTAGTGTTTCGACAGCGTGGCCATGATTCCTGAGCATCGAAATTTCGTCATGAAACGACAGGTCTTCACCACCGCGAAGTTGGTAATAATTGTGGCAGGCGAGTACGCGCATTACACCACAATTTTTCTGCAATAAAATGCTTCGGCGTAACCGCTCTTTGCGTTGCATTCGATGCCGCGAATGCGCATCAAACTTTCAAATGTCTCACGAGAAAACCAATTTTTCTCGAATTGACTTGTAAAGCACTGGGTCAGATAGTCCACCTTATTTTTAACTGTCTCAGGTTCCAGTCGAAAATAAAGGTTGGGCTGACCCAGATCGCCTTCATACTTTGGAATTTCATATTCCAGAATCAGATTGTCACGAAACGTATTCCAGCATACCTCACCTAACAAGCGATGGTCCTGATGCCGATCTTCAAGCCTATGTGTGATGACCAGATCCGGATTGAATTCTCCTCGTAATTCACTGAATAGAGCTTTTATTTCTTTGTGTGAGTCAAACAAAAGGGTGTCGGTAAATGATTCGCATCTGACATTTGCATGTTTGGCGGTGGCGAGAAATTTTTGGGCAGACGCTTCGGCTTCTTTAAGCCTGACCCCGTTTGCACTCATGACTAACCAGTAAACTCTGATATTGGGGTTTGAGTCAATAAGTTGTAGAAGCGCACCACCGCAGCCGATTTCGATGTCGTCGGCGTGTGCTCCCACCAGTAGAACGCTGCCAATTGACGAAAGATCTGGATGATACATTGAGCGGCCCGGTTTTCGATCTAAGTCTTAGTCGGAGAAAACCCAGGGAGCTTCACCGCTGGCATACATTTCATCAAGCATCGCTTTCTCCTTATAAGTGTCCATGCAGCCCCAAAAGCCCGGGTAATGATACGCGTGAAGTTTTTCTGCATTGATTAAACGGTCAAAGGGTTCTTCAACGAGCTCTTCACCTTCGTTGATATGCTCGAAAATATCGTAGTCGAATATAAAAAAACCGCCATTCATCCAAACTCCGGCCTGATCGACAGGATATATTTTC
This sequence comes from Pseudomonadota bacterium, assembly GCA_039029275.1. GTDB lineage: Bacteria > Pseudomonadota > Gammaproteobacteria > JBCCGL01 > JBCCGL01 > JBCCGL01. The sequence continues at coordinate 257,171 of JBCCGL010000007.1, forward strand.
TGCACTTGCCCGCTATCCTTGGACTCAATTACGTGGAAGCTGTGGTACTTGGGTGAGACAGCAACAAACGTAGCAGTGCCCTCACTGGCTTTGTGAAATTCATACATTTTGCTAAGTCGCACACTCGACAAACCGTCGGCGTAATTCGCAAAAAATGTCTCCCCTGGTTCAAAGCACTCACGGGACGCTAGAAGTCGCTGGCCGAGGTTTGCGTCTATCCCCGTGTCACGAACGCTGATTGTCCAGTCATTTGGAACGCAATCGGGTCGCTTGCTGAAGTAATCCCTGATGATGTCGGCTTTCCAGCCCACGCACAAAATGAATTCAGTGTGTCCAAAGTACGCGTAGTAATGCATGATGTGGACGACCATTGGTCTGTCGCCAACGGGAACCATCGGTTTTGGCAAAGGGTTAGTGTCGCCGCCAAGACGCATTCCCATACCACCGCAAAAAAGTAATACTTTCACCTACGAGCCTCCAAGCAAACCTGGCGTACGAAAATGATCATTTTAAAAAACATCAAGGTGTGGGATCGGTACTACAAATTTACATCCCCATTCACGAACGTAGGCGAGCTGATCAGTGATTTCTTCCCGTAAGTTCCAGGGCAAAATAAGTATGTAGTCAGGCCTGGTTTTTGCTATCACATCCGGAGAGTGAATAGGGATATGGCTGCCAGGCATGAACTTGCCCTGTTTGAAATCGCTGCGATCAACCGTGTAGTCAAGAAAGTCCTCACGAATTCCACAATAGTTCAACAGAGTACCGCCCTTACCGGGGGCACCGTAACCGACTACTGATTCGCCGGCACGTTTCTTATCGATCAGAAATTCGAGCAAGGCACGTTTTATTTCCTTTGCTCTATCGCTGAAGGCCTGATAAGTCTGCATCTGATCAAAACCGTCAGCGATCTCCTGTGATTTAACGCGATCGACAGAATTAGATACCTTGTGTGTCTGACAGTCCGCGTGTTTAACGTAGTAACGCAGTGAGCCACCGTGTGTTGGAAGCTCATCAACATCGAAAACAATCAGGTCGTGGGCCTCGAATATTTTTTGAGCACTGAGTAGTGAGTAGTACGAGAAATGTTCTTGATAAAATTGATCAAACTGATTGCCTTTGATCGTTTTTGCCACATGCGGTATTTCAACTGTCAGGACACCGTCATCCGCTAACGCTATTTTCATCCCCGCGACAAAATCATTGATGTCAGGGACATGACCAAAGACATTGTTTGCGATCAGCAAATTTGCTTTTCGCCCTTCTTCGGTCAAATCTCTTGCGCATTCGCTGCCAAAAAATCTGGCAATTGTCTCAATGCCTTTACTTCGCGCGTACTCCGCAATGTTTTCTGCAGGTTCAATACCTAAGGCCGGAATTCCACGTGCTTTAACGTATTGAAGGAGGTAACCGTCATTACTTGCGATTTCGATTACCTGGCTATTTGCGTCAATTCCAAACCGTTCAACCATATTACCTACGTAATCGTCAACATGTTTTAACCATGATTCAGAGAATGAAGAGAAATATGCGTAGTGGCTGTAGATTTCTTCACCGCTGACGAAATCCAGTACTTGAACAAGGTAACAGGAGCTGCACACATAGGCTTTGACCGGGTACGTGGGCTCCATAGAATCGAGCGCTTCACGCGCAACGTAGCTTTCGCACAATGGCTGCATGCCAAGATCGACGACTTGCTGTGTTAATTCTGACTCGCAAAACCGGCAGAAGTGTTTGCTAGCGGTCGCTCCGGCGACTGAGGTTTTCATTGCGGCTTGGGCACTCATATTAATTCACGCATCTAGTGGAATATTGAAAAAAATCACGGCACCTGATATCAGCATGCCTGCTCAATACCTTGAATCATTTCGAGCAAATTTTTTTCTCTAAGCGTATTCGCTGCTCGCCTGAGGGTACCCACGCTTAATCCACTGCGCTGTGCGATGCTCAGCAAATCCTGTTCGCCATCGGCACAACTGAGCATCCATAAAACAGCTTTGTGAAATGCGTCGCGTCCTGCATCTCGCGAATACCCTTCATAAAGGTTGTGCGGCGCAAGAAAAGGCTCCGCGCCATTCAAAACGGTTTTGAATACCGCGTTTGCGTCTACCGCATGTAACATTGCGAGCACCTTGTCGTAGGAATCTTGCAGACTCTGAGGGCAGACGATGTCCATGTTGTCAGCCGAGGTGTGGTATTGCGGATACTCCCCGTACGGCGTCCGCATCACGCAACCGACAGGCAGATTGATACCTGGCGAGCAATACTGGCGCTCGTCGTGCCCCCAGGGCACAAATGGGCGAATGTCGTGATCGTCACCGCTTTGTTGCAAAATCAAATCTGCAGCCCTATCGAACTCGCTTGTTGCATGCCGTGATTGCTTATAGTGTATATGACCACTGTCGCCTAAAAGGCCGATCGAATATCCGCCTTTGATCTTGTTGAGTTGATTTTCGTTTTTCGCAAGCCATGTAATCGAGCCGATTGTTGCGGGCACAAATACGAACCGAAAACTGTAGTGGCATTTTGACTGCAAAAGCGTTTTAGCCAAGAACGCCGATACTGCAATTCCTGAAACATTGTCGTTGGCAAGCGCTGGATGACAAATATGCGTGGAGACAATAATTTCCTCATTCGACGCGCCCGGTACAAGCACTTCGCCATAACTAAGAGAACCGTCGAAATGATCAGCATCAACAAATACCTTGAATCGCTCCCCGCTTCGGGCTTTCATATCGCGGTATTGCTGTCGCTTAACACAAAAACCCCACGACGGCGTGAAGTACGATGTTCGATAAGGAACAGCATCGTCAAATTCATGAACTGTATATAAATGCGGCTCCAGTTCTTCCCAGGTGAAATATGCATCGACCGCCGTGCTGTAACTCATTAAATGCAAATTGGAGTTTTCGATATCGACAATCTTGCGACCGGTTGAGTCCGCGATATACGCAGCGTTGACTCGCCATTCTTTCGGCACAGTCCAGTCAAATACAGCCGTGCCAGTGGGAATTTCAAAAGTCTGGATTGGAACGTGCTCTCCAATCGCGTTTAGCGTCATCCGATTCCCATCGCCGGTGATACTGCGTGGAAGATCAAACAGTGTTTCCATGAACTCATAGATCGCGTCGCCTTCTACACTCGGTGAGGTTGCCGGATGAACACTATGAGGTGAGTTTTTCACTGGTTATAGGTTCGGTACACAACCTGTGTTGGACCGCCAGAGAGATAACGATCAACCCCGTCGCTGATCGCACGTGAGTAAACCGCTAGTGCTCCATCTACTGCTTCAATGGTTTTGTCGACATCATCGTTCGAATGGGAATAGCTGATAATGAATGACGGCCCGATAATACCGCGCTTGATGATTTCCTGCATAAACAGGGCACGATAATACTGCGATGATTTTTTGTCTTGATCTTTAGTTACATAGACAAGGCATTGGGGTTCGCCAACGATTTGCACATAGTCTTGGAGATCGTGGTTTGCAATTACTTCATCCAACCCAGATTTCAGCCTCATGCCTTGATTACTCAGGGTTTCAATGACGGGTTCATTCTTGTATGTATCCATGGTTGCGATAGCGGCTGCTAGCGCGTGAGTTTCTGCACCGTGCGTGGTTGATAACAAAAACACACGTGGGTGATTGTGATACAGGCCACCTCGTTCCATGTATTGCGATTTTCCTAACAGTGCTGAAACGGCAAACCCATTGCCTAACGCTTTGCCAAATGTCGATAGGTCAGGTTCGATATCGTAAAGAGACTGGCAGCCACCGTTGTGCCAGCGAAAACCCGTTATCATTTCGTCCAGAACAAACAAGGCACCGTTCCTATGGCAAAGATCTTTAACTCTGTGTAAAAAGTTATCTTTCGGCGGTTCGTATTTAGTCGGCTCCAAAATCACACAGGCGATTTCATTGGGGTTCGCGTTAAAGAGTGCCTCAAGGCCGTTTATATCATTGAAGGAAAATGTTAGAGAAAGCGATTTTGTTTGCTCTGGAATACCGGCGTCCATGGCAGTTTTTCCGATAAACCAATCATTCGTGGCAAAGAACGGATGGTCAATGCAAAACGCTACCTTGTCGCGACCGGTCACCGCACGCGCGAGCTTTACAGCTGCAGTTGTCGCTGACGAACCATCTTTGACAAACTTAACCATTTCCGCTGCCGGTACCATTTCTAAAAGTGACTGAGCGCAATAGGTTTCAATTGGGGCGGGGCGACAAAAATTAGCCCCATTTAGCATTTCATTCTGCGCGGCCTCTACCACTGGTGGATACGCGTGCCCCAAAGTGACCGCGCGGCAGCCCATTCCGTACTCGATATATTCGTTGTCATCGAAGTCCCATACGTGACTACCCGATCCGCGTTTCAAGAATGCCGGTGAATTTTCCGGAAATTGGTCGTCGCCCTTCGCATATGTGTGACATCCACCTGGGATAATTTCGTGGCAGATTTTTTGTAGGGACTTTGATTCATCTGACTGCATGATTAACTCGCTTTCAAGTTTTCTATCTGGTCAATCCATGTGCGCTACGGTATGCACGTTCAAACACCTCGATCTGACCGAGGCTGAAATCACGCATGTTATGAGCTGAATCAGTGAAATAGTGCTTGTACCAGTCGACTGTATGTTGCAGCGCCTCGTCAATACCCCACACTGGCCGCCAGTGTAATTGCCATAGAGCTTTGTCAATCGTGAGGCGCAAAATCGTCGATTCATGCGGTTGCTCCGGATCGCTGCAATCTTGCCAACTGCCGTGCCCCCAAACAGACAGAAAGCGTTCAACAATGTCGCGAACAGGCAGCTCGTTACCGGGCACGGGGCCAAAATTCCAACCACTGCAGTACGTTGGATCGTCAGAGCTTAAAAGTCGATCAGCTAATGTGAGATAGCCACTCAGGCATGAAAGCACATGCTGCCACGGTCTGTATGCACCCGGATTTCGAATATGTGCGGGTTTGTTTTGCGATATCGCGGCGATCAAATCAACCAGTAAGGCATCTGCCGTCCAATCACCGCCTCCAATTACGTTGCCTGCACGCGCACTTGCTAGTTTTACACCGTGTTCACTAATTTTTTCTTCGGGAAAGAAAGAAGAGCGGTAGCTTTGAACAACTATCTCAGTGCTACCTTTGCTTGCCCCGTAAGGGTCAGGTGATCCAAAGGCGTCTGATTCACGATAGCCCCACACTTGTTCACGATTTTCATAACACTTGTCGCTGCTCACAACAATAACGCTGCAAGGTTTGTCGAGACCCCGAACACCATCCAGCAGACATGCAGTACCCACTGTGTTTATATCGAACGTTTCGCGCGGTGAACGATAACCCTCTAGCACGACAGTTTGCGCTGCCATGTGAATTATCAAATCTGGGGTCGCCTCGCGCATCGCTGCATGCATCTTCGACTCATCACGGATATCACCTTCTATATGGCGTGCAAGCGTCGATTCGATCTGTGAGATCGAGAAGTGATTTGGCGTTGTTGGAGGGGTCCATGAATAGCCGGTTACCTCCGCGCCAAGACGTTGCAACCACAAACACAACCACGGGCCTTTAAATCCGGTGTGTCCGGTAACGAAAACCCGCTTACCTTTTATTGATTGAAACAACTGGTTTGACAATGTGATAAACCAAAATAGACTGATTGAACTAAGCAATCTTTGGCGACACTCGCGACACGATGTTGTTCAATCGAGTTTCCGCGATGAGCCACCACTTCTTGTATTGAAATAGGTAAACAATAAGCCAGAAAATACACTTAAGTTTCGTAGACGCGTCGTTCCCACTGTCCATTGCAACCGACAAGTAGCCGGAAAACTGCCGCAACAGGGGGGTATGTATAATTCGTTTCCGAATAGCGGAATTTTTTGACTCACGTGTAGCGCCTGAAATTGAACCGGAGTGAACACGCTGGCTGAACAGCATCTGTGGTAAATCCCAAAAGCGTCCATGTACAGCCAACTCAGCCATCATTAACTTTTCTGACCCGTAGAACGATTGCATTAGTCCGGTTTTACCCAATGCTTCGGACTTGAAAACGCCGGAGCAGCGCACGCCCCACCCTGACGACAGCAACACATCGCCAAAACGTCGGGAAAAATAGTGTGACGACCCATCGCGTCTGTGCCGGATGTTGTCCTTCTCTTGACCACCATCCGTGGGGTCAGGAAAGCCCTTAATCTCGTTACCGTACTCGTTAATCGTCATCGTGCGCGAGTGACAACAAACAACGCTCAAATCGTTCTCCAGAACCTCTACGCACCTTGCCACGAACTCCGGATCACATAGATCATCACAAGCGGCCCACTTAAAATACTTACCATTGGACAAGTGGAAAACACGCGAGAAATTCCAGTTTGACCCTTTGTTTTGACTCTCCCTGACGTAACGTATTCTTTTGTCCTTCTCCGCGTATAATCGACAAATCTCAGCTGTTTGATCGGTCGATGCGTTATCCGAAATCACGATCTCGATGTTGTCGTAAGTCTGGGCGAGCAATGAGTCGAGCGACTCTGATAGAAACTCATCAGCGTTGTACACCGGTACCCCGATACTGACCAGCGGTTGTTGTGAATTGCTCTGATTCATTTCAGTCCGCAATCGCTAGTACGCGTTCTCACCAACGATGCCGCGAAATGCAGTCATCACCAGAATCTTGATATCCAAACCAATTGACCAGTTATCAATATAGTAAAGGTCATGATCGACGCGTTTGCGCATGTCGGCTTCTTCCCACACTGCTCCACGCAATCCATTAACCTGAGCCCAGCCGGTGATGCCTGGGCGTACGCGATGGCGCGCAAAATATCGTGTGACAACAGGCGCAAATTCGTCACCCAATGGCACTGGGTGTGGGCGGGGACCAATCAGCGACATAGTGCCTTGCAAGACGTTCAATATTTGCGGTAACTCATCAATACTGGTGCTTCGCAGAAACGCGCCAATTCGTGTAATCCGAGGATCGTCACGCAACGTTTGATCTTCACCTGAGACAGGTGCGGCGCCTTCTTTCATTGTGCGAAATTTGTAAACGAAGAATTCCTTGTTATTGAATCCGTGACGAGGCTGCCTAAACAATGCAGGTCCCGGGCTGTCCAATCGAATGAGAATCGCCACTATCAGTAAGATCGGTGATAATAAAATGATTAGAATAAAAGCAAGGATTTTATCCTCTGCCAGTTTTAGCGCGTATCGCCATCCGTCCAGGGGGTGGAATACGATATCTAATGTTTTTACGTTGCCGATTGCACTGTTAGTCGGGGTGGAGTAAATGAAGTTTTCAAGATTACTGCCAAGGCGAATGTTAATCGGTAATTCCATCAACTTTTCTATGATTTCACCGATACGCTTATTGGCAGTCCAAGGTAAAGTAATGACAATGTCGTCGACTCGATTACGACGGCAAAACTCTATAACGTCGTCAACCTTTCCCCATTTTTTCGATTGAAGTCGCCTCTCGAATCCCTCTCGCTGTATTCTGTCGTCAAAGACCCCTATTACTCGGTTCCAAGGCTCAGATTCGTAATCCAGACCATCGAGAAAATGATCGGCCTCGGCGCCACCTCCAATCAGGACAATACGGCGAACGAAACGACCATGCCGCGCTAACCAGTGCAATAGAAAAAACCAGACGATTCGGTGAACGCCGAAGAGAACCAATGAGGATGCAAACCAACTGAGCAACCACAGGCGTGAAAACTGATCAGAGATTTTTAGAAAAAAGGCGACCGCAGTGAATAGTAGAAACACAACGCCGACGGAAAGTACTTGTCTCCAAACAAATCCAACCGGGCGCGAAATCGCATTAAAGCTATCCAACTTCCATAAAAAATTGGAAACTACAATCCCTATCGAGATCATAACGCAGGCAGAAAAATGCTGACTAAGCAAGGCGTTTTCTACCCCAAGGATGACTACGAAGGAAGCAGCACCGGTCAGAATCAGGATCAGGAAATCGACAGTGAACACGGCAGCGATGATCACGGCTTCAGAATACGGCACCACCTTTCGTCTCCGTCTGGGCTTTATCTCATTGTCCGACGGCGAAACGCTAAAGTCCTGACTCATGTAATGACTACCAAAATTTGCGCTGACCATTTGCGGAATTCAAACCCGGAACACATACATCCAAATTCCATGATCATGTAACCGCTGCCACGCGCGGTTTCAGTTGAATTGACCTAAAATAGTCTATGGTCTTCGCGAGCCCATGCTCTATCCCAATTTCCGGTTTCCATTTCAGTTCCTGCTTAGCAAGCGTAATGTCAGGGCAACGACGCACCGGGTCATCTTGTGGTAGTTCTTCAAAAACGAGTTCCGAATTCGACGCGCATAATTCGATCACAAGCTCAGCTAACTCCCGTATAGTTTTTTCCGAGGGATTGCCTAAATTAACAGGGCCAGTGAACTTAGAATCGGTTTGTGCAATTTTGATAAATCCCTCGATTAAGTCATCAACATAACAAAACGAACGGGTTTGATTGCCCTCACCGAACACCGTCAGTGGCTCATTATTGAGAGCCTGAATTATGAAATTTGAAACCACACGCCCATCGTCCGGATACAGACGTGGACCGTAAGTGTTAAATATTCGGGCGACTTTAATTTCAAGATGGTGTTGACGGTGATAATCGAAAAACAAGGTTTCTGCGCAGCGTTTGCCTTCGTCATAGCATGCACGGGGCCCCACAGGGTTCACGCTACCGAGATAGCTTTCGTGTTGTGGATGGACTTCAGGGTCTCCGTAAACTTCACTGGTGGATGCTTGTATTATTTTGGCGCCGACGCGTTTAGCCAGCCCGAGCATATTGATCGCCCCGTGAACGTTTGTTTTTACCGTTTGCGCGGGGTCGCTTTGGTAATGTATTGGAGACGCCGGGCACGCAAAGTTAAATATTTCGTCTACTTCCACATAAAGCGGGAATGTAATGTCGTGCCTCAACAGCTCAAAGCGCGTGTCGTCGAGTAAGTGAACAACGTTGTCGCGTGAGCCGGTATAGTAGTTGTCGACACAAAGGACTTCGCAATCCTCTGCAAGCAAACGCTCGCATAAATGTGAGCCAAGAAACCCTGCTCCCCCTGTCACAAGCACACGCTTGCGCCCCCAGTTTCTTCGTCTGCTTGTCATCTTGTGTTGATCAAAATTTCCGTTCGATGGGTGATGTGTCGACCGCTTAATGAAAAAGTAAAGCGGTCGAAAGTGTAACCGCTGATCGGACGGGTTATTTTGAGGTGAAGCACAGAATCTGCTCCAAGGGCGCTGGGGTAATGAGAGGCAACGCGTTGAATACTATTGTTTTTGTGAACGCGATCACCATTGTGTGAGAACGCGTCGAATCAGAACAGATCTTTCAGGAAAACATGAGCGCAGCGGTTAACACAAACAGATAAAACTTATTGACTATCAGTTCACTATCAACGCGATGCGCATTCAGACATTCGCATCAACGAAAGGCAGGTTTCGCGATTCTCTTTGTATCGCAGCGCGGGGAAATCTGGATTGTCGTGGTTACGCCGAATTACGTATCGCGGGGCAAATCGCTGTCAATATAAGCCCGAGTCTATTTGGATGGTTCAGCACGAGCCTTGACCCTCTGCAGCTCTTGTGTCTAAGCAATTGTGAGCGTTCAGAATTCAAGCTCTGAGGAGCGGCTATTGCATTGCTTCGAGGGTCCACTCTTTAATGGATTGAATCGTGTGCTCGCTGTTAACACCGAAGTTGGGATTTATCACCAATGGCCCCGGGCGGTACCCTTTGCTCTTAAGTCCTTTTTGAACGGAGTTGACCAGCAAAATGTCTTCGGCCACCGTTGTATTGCGATCCAGTTCAGCGACTTGTTTCGTGGTCTCAGACGCTTCGTCGCTGGTTGAAAACCAGTCGCGATGAACTCGCACGTTTTCATGATCCACGGGTTCCCACAGGTATGTATTGAGTTCGTTTCCCGGGTACACCTGGAATGAAAACATCGGCCACAAGAACCAAGAGCTGTAATCGTTCGCATGGGGCACACTGGCATCAAATGCATAGGTCTGTTTGTCACCTTTTGATACGGTTTGGTGACGCAAACAGTACCCCTGCGGACGAATGTCGTAACACTTCGCGTCGATCACACCGCTCGTAAATGCCTGATGCACAGGCGCACAGTGATAACACTCGGAATAGTTTTCAATGCTGACTTTCCAATTGCATGCTTCTTCTGCACTTACCCGCAAAACCGGCTTCAGGTCAGGCAGGTTTGGGAGGTATTCAGCGAGCTGCTCGCGAACTTGTGGATAGAGTTCATCCATTGTTGGTGCGCTATCATCGAGATTCAAAAACAAAAAGCCGTGAAAATTTTCCAGACGAACTGGAGTGAGGCAGACTTTTCCTTTGTCAAAGCCTGGTACTTTATCGGCGTGTGGCGCTCGAATTAACTCGCCGCTCAGTTGATAAGCCCACGTGTGATACGGGCATACAATGACGCTCGTATTTCCCTGCCCTTCCAAAAGTTCGTGCGCCCGGTGTTGGCACACATTATAAAAAGCGCGCAGAGCGTTGTCTTTGCCGCGCGAGATAAACACACTTTGATCACCGATGCGCGTCGTAATGTAGTCTCCAGGATTTCGCAGGCTCGAGACATGTCCGGCATATTGCCAGGTACGGTAAAATAATTTCTCCTTTTCTTGCTCGAAAATCGCCGGATCGGTGTAATAGTGGTTTGGGAGTGCCGTGACTAATTCTGCGCTCATTGGTCAATCTCTACAAACTGTTATGCCTTACCGTCGTCATAGACGCCTGTTTCAAAGCGAAGTTGGTGAAAGCCTTCGATGCTCGCGACAACTTCTGGTTCGGAGTCCGCGACGATAAACGCCGTGAGTGTTTCCAGCAATGCTAAAGTCGCCATGTGCGAAGGGAAAAACTGCGGAGTCTTGTTCGGTGCTATGAAGACGTAATCTGCCCCAGCGACAATCGGAGCAGATAGGCTATCGGTAATCACCGCCGTCGTCGCGCCCTTTGATTGCGCGTATGCCGTCGCTTCAATTACATCCGTGCGATAAGGCGCAAACGTCATCGATAGCAACAGATCGCTTTTACCCGTTTTGACCATATCGTCAATTGGCAGACTACCAATTCGCGGAACCTGCACCAGGTTGTCTAACGCCATTCGCGTCACGTACCAGAAGTTGTGCGCCATCGAGTAAACCGCTCCAACCCCGAGCACATATGTAAGTCGTGACGCGACGATTGCGTCAGCTAACTCTTTGAGTTTCGCCACATCGATTCCGGCGAACAGTTCTTCCGTATTCGAAATACTTGCGGCTGCCATCTCGGCCAACAGGTCGCTGTGACTGTGTCCTTTTTTTATTGACTGTAACCAACGAGCGCGATCAGGAAAGCTCTCACCCGCCTCAAGTAGCGACTGGCGAAATGGCTCGCGCATCCCTTCGTAACTGTCAAATCCAACAGCACGTGCAAGCCTGACCAAGGTGTTCGGATGAACGTTGGCGTCGTTGGCAACATGCCGCATGGAATTGATTCCGATCTCATTGCCGTTATCAAGCAGATACTGTGCCGCACGCTTGAGCTGTGGACTTAACTCAGGATACGAGTCAGCGACTTTTTCCAGAACGGATTGTGCGGTCAGGGCTGGCATATCACTCCATTATGGTACACACGTACTAATTTGTATTGACAATTATTCAAATGTATCAATACTACGCGACCAAGTCGAGTTTTTTTAGCGCAAAATTGAGTTGTTATTCCCTATGCAAAGTCACGCACGAGTCGTCATTATCGGTGGTGGAATTATGGGCACCAGCCTCTTGTACCATTTGGCCAAAGTAGGCTGGACAGATAGTGTGCTGATCGAAAAAGCGGAGCTCACCTCAGGCTCAACATGGCATGCAGCTGGTCAAGTCGGCCACTCAACATCGCACTGGGGACTTGCTTTGATGAGTAAGTACGCCAGCGAAACCTACTCAACAATCGAGACGGAGACTGAGCAATCCGTTAGCTGGCACGGCAGCGGTAGTTTGCGGCTGGCGTATAACAGCGACGAGGTGGACTGGCTCAAATACACGGTCGCGATTGGCAGGGGTGCCGGTAACGAGATGGAGATCATCAGTCCTGACGAGATTCGGAAGTTGCATCCGTTCTACAATCTCGATGGCGTCATCGCGGCGCTGCACACACCAAACGACGGACACGCCGACCCGGCGGGCGCCGCTTTCGCATTCGCCAAAGGTGCGCGCATGATGGGTGCCACGGTGATTCGTCACAACCGCGTTACCAATACAGTGCAACTGCCCAACGGCGAGTGGAAAGTTGAAACCGAAAAAGGCGACATCACCTGCGAACTGGTGGTCAACGCTGGGGGCACCTACGCGCGACAGATGGCTGAATGGGTCGGGTATGACTTGCCCAGTACGAATATGACTCATCACTATTTCGTCACTGAAAACGTACCGGAATTCGCTGACATCGATAAAGAACTGCCCGTTGTTCGTGATGACAGACTCGTTTCAGGTTACATCCGCATGGAGCAAAAGGCAGGCCTTATCGGTATTTACGAAAAAGCCAATGCGAACACCGTGTGGGATGATGGGACGCCTTGGGAGTCGGAAAACGAACTATTTGATGCGGATTACGACCGCATCATGCCGTGGTTGGAAAACGCGATGGATCGTATGCCGATACTCGCCGACCTTGGCATCAAGCGCACCGTCCACGGGGCGATCACGCACCCTCCCGATGGAAATATGTTGCTTGGACCTGCCCCCGGCCTGAAAAATTACTGGTGCTGCTGCGGATCCCAGGTCGGGATCGCATGGGGCCCTGGCGCAGGCAAGTACCTTGCGCAATGGATGGTTCACGGCGCAGCAGACATCAATATGCGCGAGTTCGATCCGCGTCGTTACGGAGACTTCGCTAACCGCGATTATCAAATCACGAAAGCCAAAGAAGACTACCTGTTGCGTCACGAAATCCCGTTTCCCGGGTTTAACCGAACCGCAGGCAGGCCGGTCAAAACAACCGCAATCTACAACCGCTTAATCGATCAAAACGCCATTTTCGAAGAAGTCTTCGGTTGGGAGCGCCCGCGCTGGTTTGCCACGGGCGATACGCCTCGTGAAGATGTGCACAGCTTTCGACGCAGCATCGTGTTCGATAAGGTAAAAGAAGAATGCCTTGCAGTTCAAAATCGCGTCGGGTTAATCGACCTGACCGCCTTCGCCAAGATTGAGATTTACGGAGCAGATGCGGAGCGTTTTCTGGATCGCCTGGTAGCCAATAAACTGCCACAAAAGAGCGGCGGGATTGTACTTAGTCACTTTTTAAATGAAAAAGGCACGATCGAATCGGAAACATCGATCTGCAAGCTTGGCGACAACCACTACTTTCTGGTTTTCGCAGGATTCTTTGAACTGCGCATCCACGACTGGCTCATTCAACACAAGCGCGAAGATGAAAACGCCACCATTGACGTGGTTTCAGAAAACTTTGGCGTGCTGTCACTCAATGGTCCACGCGCACGCGATGTCCTGGCCGCCGTTTGTGACGACCCGCTCGACAACGCCAACTTTCCCTGGCTAACGGCGCGCAACATCATAATCGATGGCGTTACCGTGCGTGCGCTGCGTGTCTCCTATGTCGGAGAACTGGGATGGGAGCTGTACGTGCCCATTATCAATCTGATGATTGTTTATGATGCGCTTAAAGCGGCAGGAGAACCGCATGGCATGGTCAATTTCGGATCGTTCGCCCTGAATGCAATGCGCATGGAAAAAGCATTCAAGGGCGCAGGCGAACTCACCTCGGAAGTTACCCTGCCCGAGGCCGATGTCATGCGTTTTGTTAAGGTGGACAAGGGCGAGTTTCATGGACGCGACAAAACTGTCGAAAGTATGGATAAGCCGCTCCCCTGGATTTGCGTGTACCTTGAAGTCGACGGTGGCGATATTGACTGCGTCGGGTCCGAAACGGTTTTTCATAATGGTGTTCGTACCGGGCAAGTTGCAACCGCGGGATATGGGCACCGCGTCGAGAAAAGCCTCGCCTTTGCGTTCGTAAAGCCAGAGCACTCGGCTCCAGGTACTGAACTGGAAGTCCTTTTACTCGACGGAAAAGTACCCGCGCGCGTGCTCGCTGAACCCGTGTATGACCCCAAGAGCGAACTGCCGCGAGTCGATGCCTGAATCACAAAGTGAGTTCACAATATGCTACTAGCAAGCCATTACCCCAGCGACAACCCAGAATGGGTCTCTGAGATCCATGCAAACCTGTATTTGCAGAGCTGGTCCAAGCAAGGGGCCAGACCGCGTGTTATTACCGGTGGCAAGGGAAGCTGGTTTTGGGACAGTGACGGCAACAGGTACCTCGATTTCCAATCACAGCTGGTCAACCTGAACCTGGGTCACCAACACCCAAAAATCGTTCAGGCCATTAAAGATCAGGCCGACAAACTTTGTTACATCGGTCCCGCGATGGGGTCTGATGTGCGCAGCGAACTCGCGGCGATGATCGCTGACATCACACCCGCTAACATAACATCAACGTTTTTTACCAGCGGTGGAGCAGCGGCCAATGAGTCCGCCATTCGCATAGCTCGCCACTTTACCGGTCGTACCAAAGTCATCGCCCGATATCGCAGCTATCACGGCGCAACAGGCGGATCCTTGAGTTTGACCGGCGACCCGCGACATCACCTCACCCGCGCTGACATGCCGGGGGTCGTGCGAATGTTGGATCCGTATGTTTATCGTTTGCCGTCCGGTCACACGGACCCCGCGCATTGTCCTATCTGTCAGGGTGCTCCGCATCTGGAAGAAATCCTGATGTACGAAAACCCTGACACCGTCGCTGCGGTTATCCTGGAACCTGTCGTGGGTACCAACGGGATCATCGTGCCGCCGGATGGTTACATGCAGTCAATCGCCGAGACCTGCAAAAAGTATGGCATTTTGCTGATAGCCGACGAAGTTATGGCTGGGTTCGGGCGCACGGGCACGTGGTTTGCTGTCGATCACTGGGGAATTGAACCAGACATCATTACCGCAGCGAAAGGTATCAATTCAGGGTACGTGCCGCTCGGCACCATGAGTGTGTCGCGTGAACTCGCAGAATGGCTGCAGGATTACTCCCTACCCGCCGGATTGACGTATGCCGGCCATCCATTGGCCTGTGCGTCCGGTATCGCTGCAATACGCGCAATGGAGGAGGAAGACACCCTCGGTAATGCCACTCGTCTCGGTGAGAAAATGCGTGGGCGCCTGCGCGAAATGGCGAATCATCATCCCTGTATTGGTGACATTCGCGGCCTTGGCATGTTTAACGGTATCGAGTTGGTCAAAGATCGTGACACCCGCGAACCGCTCGTCCCATTTGCTGCCAAAGGCGATGCGGCGGCACCGATGAACGTGATCATGAAGGCCGGAATGGAAAACGGTTTGTATTTGTCATGTTTCTCAAATGTGATTCGTCTTACTCCCCCTCTAAATATCTCCGAAGAAGATATGTTTATGGGTTTGGATATTCTCGATAAGATACTGGCCATCGGCGACGAAGAGTGCGCCTAATCGATAGATATCTGCAAAGAACACGAGCATACCTATGAAAGATGATCTTTTTGAAATTGGCTTACACCAGCGCAAAAGCACCCTGGGCGCTGAATACGTCGAAAAAAACCTTGCCGCGGCGGATGATTTCACGCGACCGTTTCAGGAGGCAATGACCGCATGGTGCTGGGGTTTTGGATGGGGTGACGACGCTATCGAACCCAAGACTCGATCAATGATGAATTTGACCATGATTGGCGCGCTTGGGAAGATGCATGAGTGGGAAATCCATTGTAAAGGTGCACTTAACAATGGTGTCAGCAAAGAGGAAATTCGCGCGATCGTGCACGTTATAGGCATTTACTGCGGTGTACCGCAAGCGCTGGAGTGTTTTCGCGTAGCGCGCAAAGTGCTTGAAGAGGCAGGCGAGATTTGACACTCAAGACACTTAAGCGACCCGATCGAGTGTGCAAACAAACATGGTTTTCCGCAGTAAGTTTTTGAGTACACGCAAATCAATCGAGGATGTTGTTGCCGAAAACCCCGATGGCAACATCGTCGAGCCAGTTGAAAAGGTGGCAGAACGCAATAGAGCCTCCCATAACATATGCCCGGCAAAATCAGATGAAACCCGACATACGGGACTTTCAAAAGCCAATAAGCAGGTGCCCACGGAATAGCGACTGTTAATCTATTCATATACTTATGCGAACAATTTCAGATGAACTCCGCATAAAAGCAGCGTCACCAGATTAGAGATTTCATCACGCAATTTGAACAAACCAACAGAAACTGATTGCGGAATTTGCACGCGGTTAAAAACTGGCACCAGTTTTGCGAAATTTTCCGCGCGCTAATGAAAATTTTTTGTAATAATACGCCCCCAAAATTTCACCCCAGATAGAGGAAATACTAGTTGGAACCCGACAACATCGAGCTG
This sequence comes from Pseudomonadota bacterium, assembly GCA_039029275.1. Classification (GTDB taxonomy): domain Bacteria; phylum Pseudomonadota; class Gammaproteobacteria; order JBCCGL01; family JBCCGL01; genus JBCCGL01. Next base: position 273,653 of record JBCCGL010000007.1, read on the forward strand.
AAAGTCTGGAAAGATCTCGCCGTAAGTAAACAAATTTTGATGCGCACCGCTTCTGACGCACTTGGCTTGAGCCCCGACTGCAGCGCTGATGAGCTGAAAGTTGCTCTGGAGGCGGCCATCGCCAAAGGCAACAACGCCGAGAAAACCGTCGAGGCGGCAGACGAGCAATCCAAAGCGCAAATCGCCGACATCGAACGAAAGCTCAAAATAACCGAAAAGGCGCTCGCCGAAGCACAAGGTAGAAACGATGACGCCGCGCAGGGTCAACGTGACGCCGAGCACCGCGTCACGGCGGCGCGCGAAGCCAACGCTAAGGAACTTAAAAAGCTCAACGAACAGTTGGCCGAAAAACAGCGCACTATCAAGGCAATTCACACGGCTTTAGCGGATACCCCAGAGAACGTCGTTAAAAAACTGAAGAAATTAAAGAAGGAAAAGCTGGACGAAGCGAATGCCTGCAAACGCGCAGAGAGTGAAGTCCGTCAACTCAAAAAGGACAAAAAGAAACTCGAAGATGAGGTCGAACAAGGCAAAACAACTGTTGAAAAAAGCAGCCAGTTAGCCGAGCGCTACCGTGAACTGTATGAATTTTGCGAATCCCAGCGAACACAGCTAGAGTCACTCGCCGGCAAAGATACAAAGATCGACGACCTCCCTGTTCTCGACGAACACTTGCTCGAAAGCCTGGAAGGCAAGGCTGGCAAGGCTGATCCAAAAGACAAAGCTGCCTGATTGACGTAGCGATTAGCTTCCGGCGTTGCTCCTGCGCCGGATTATCATCTGGTTGCAAAACCACAACACCCTAATCCACCTGGAACACCTGGCCGGCGGAACTGCAGCCTCAAACAACTTCACTTTCGCACTTTTACACGCTGAAGCCTTGTGTAGTCGGCATTTGCGGTTGCTTTATTCACCCTAAGTTCCGCAGTACAATAGCGCGTTTTTGTATCCCAACCGGAGCCAGTTTAAATGGCAATTGAACAAACCTTTTCTATCGTCAAACCAGACGCCGTTGCCAAGAATGCGATCGGTGAAATCTACAGCCGTTTCGAGAAAGCGGGCTTGAAAATTGTAGCGTCAAAAATGCTGCACATGACAGTAGAGCAAGCTAAAGCGTTTTACGCCGTTCACAGCGAGCGTCCATTTTACAATGATCTGGTTGCATTTATGACCTCCGGCCCGGTTATGGTTCAAGTTCTTGAGGGCGAAAACGCCATTGCACGCAATCGCGAAATCATGGGCGCAACAAACCCTGCCGATGCCGACGCCGGAACGATTCGCGCAGATTTTGCCAGCAACGTTGAAGAGAATGCCGTGCATGGGTCCGATGCACCGGAAACGGCGAAAGATGAGATCGCTTTCTTCTTCCCGGACGGAACGGTTCCCCGCACTCGTTGATATGCTGGCCGCCGCTACCCAGGCAAAATACAACCTGCTTGATTTCGATCAGGCAGGCCTGCGTGACTTTCTTGTTGAAAGCGGCGAAAAACCCTTTCGTGCCCAACAATTGATGAAATGGATTTACCATGAGGGAGAATCGGATTTCTCGCACATGAGCAACCTGAGCAAGGCTTTGCGAGCAACCCTTGAGACGAGCACAGAAATTCGTTTGCCACGCGTCACCCATAGCCACCAATCGCTGGACGGTACATGGAAATGGCTATTCAGATTGGATAGTGGTAACAGCATCGAATGCGTGTTTATCCCAGAAGAGCGTCGCGGCACTCTATGTGTCTCATCTCAGGTCGGCTGCGCGCTGGATTGCTCGTTTTGCGCTACAGCTCGAGAAGGATTTAACCGCAATCTGAGCACTGGAGAAATCGTCGGTCAGTTGATGCTCGCAACCAAGTTATTGCGCGATTCACAGCCTGACGACCCACCCAGAATTACTAACGTTGTGTTGATGGGAATGGGTGAGCCACTCGCCAACTTTCAAAATGTTGTCCGGGCGCTTCGGCTGATGATTGATGACTTCGCTTTCGGTTTGAGCAAGCGTCGGGTAACGATCAGTACTTCAGGTATCGTTCCGGCGATGCACCGCTTATACGATGCAGTCGATGTCGCACTGGCGGTATCTCTGCACGCACCCAACGACGCACTTCGCGATAAGCTGGTTCCGATAAATCGAAAATATCCCATTTCTCAGTTAATGGACGCGTGTCGTGCATATATAGATGGCGACCGCAAGAAACACGTGACGTTTGAATATGTCATGTTGGATCGTATCAATGATGAACCAGAACACGCATACGAACTGACGAAGCTTGTTCAAGGTGTCCCTTCGAAAATTAATCTTATCCCGTTTAACCCCTTCCCGCAGTCGGGTTACACGTGTTCGAGTAAAACGCGCATCGACCGTTTTCGTAAAATCTTGTGTGATGCAGGACTCGTAGCCGTAACACGTAAAACACGCGGCGATGACATCAGCGCCGCATGCGGGCAACTCGCAGGCAAGGTGCAGGATAAAAGTCGACGGGCCTTGAAATTCAGTGAACTCCGATTTGGAGAAATTGGCAAATGATTGCTCGTTTTGCTTGTCTTTTAGTCGCCATAAGTCTCACTGCGTGCACCACTACAACAGTTCGTGTGCAATCTGAATCCAGCAAAAAAGAAGCTGCGGAAATCAACGCGGAACTCGGCTCCCGTTACCTTCGCGCCGGAGAATTAAAAAAAGCACGTGACAAACTGCAAAAGGCTCTCGAACAAGACCCCAAAAATGCAGCGGCAAACTTCAACTATGGACTTTTACTGGCGCGTCTCAAGCACGCTGAAGATGCAGAACCGTATTTCGCTTCGGCGGTTCAACATGCACCGGATGAAATTCACTACCACGAAGCTTACGGGGTTTACCTGTGCGGGCAGCGCAGAGCCGATGATGCGACGGATCAGTTCCTTTTTGCTGCAAAGAATCCATTCAACCAGAGACCAGAGCAGTCATACAACAATGCCGGAAGTTGTCTGCTGAGTTTAGGGCAACTCGACGAGGCTGAGCAAAATATTCGCGCCGCATTGCGTCAAAATCCGCAGTTTCCGCCTGCGCTTTTGAATATGGCAGAGGTTTCACTTGAAAATCGAAAAATCGAAGTCGCTGACGCGTATTTTTCCCGCTACTTGAAATACGGCCAACACAACGCGGATAGCTTGTGGCTTGGTATTCAGATAAAACGATTTCTCGGTGACAGGCAAACAATTGATGATTACGGCTTGAGACTTAAGAGGGACTTTCCGGAATCCAAGCAAACGCTGGAATACCTCGAATCAAAAGAGCTATGACTGAGAATAACAACGAACAAAATTTTGGCGACCAGCTTGCAAGCGCACGTGAAAAACAAGGATTAACGACCCAAGAGGTTGCCAATCAGCTCAATTTGCAACTAAGGACCATCGAGCAAATTGAATCAAGCGAAGTCGATAGCCTACCGCCTCCGTCGTTTACTCGCGGTTATATTCGAAGCTTTGCAAAATTGGTAAAAATCGATAGCGAACCGCTCATTGATTTGTACAACGAAGTTTCCCCCGGCGATCCAGAATTGGTTTCAGCCAGTGCCCTCGCGCCCGAGGCGCAAAGCGATCATCCGTTGATTCGTTGGACCAGTATCGTAATTGTTGTCATCATTCTTGCGCTACTCGGGTTCTGGATGTTTGGCCCGGAAAACGGGAACGGCGAAACAGTTGATTACGATACGATCGAAAACGCTGAGCAAACATCTGAAACGACGGAAAGCAACGATAAAACAGCAGTTGTGGTCAACTCGCAAATCGAGTTGTCGTCCGAGGAATCGAACGAGCCCGTTGAGCAACAATCAGAAGATATTCCGAATAGTCTTTCTATCGAACCTCAAACATTCCCAGAGAACATTGCGGTTGAATCCAGTGTAGAAATAGTAGAGATTGCCGATCTTGAAAACGAGAATGGTGTACTTGTAGAGAACGAAGACGAAAACGAACTTAACTCTGTCCAGGAGACACAGTTGGCACAAGCTGATTCTGGCGAAGCAAATACTGTGTTTATCAACAACGATACTATCGAAGTCACAGCTCCCGACGAACAACTCGAAAGCACAGTGGTTCCCTCAAGTGAGGCAACTACGGAACCCGTTGAGAATGAAGAAATCGTTGGTGACGACGTCATACGGATGTCGACGTCAAGCGAAACTTGGGTAGAGGTCGTGGACGCGAACGGGATACGCTTGATCTACGACATGCTCAGCAGCACTCGCGAGCGCGCCATGCGAGGTACTGCGCCATTTCAGATTTTCCTCGGAAATACCCCTGATGTCGCAATTTTTGTCAATGGTACAAAAATTGAAACACCAAGCTACAACTCGATCAGCAAAACATCACGCTTTTTGGTTGATGCAGACGGCGAATTTATCCGACCCTAACGACCTGCTTTATCTGTAAACTTTAATTACCCAATGGGCCAAACGATTAACAGCATCCGCGGGATGCACGACATTCTCCCTGCTGATATTGGAGCATGGCATTTGCTGGAAGATACGATTCGGCAAACGATGCCGTCGTACGGGTACAACGAAATCCGCACTCCGATCGTCGAAAAAACCGATTTGTTCTGCCGGTCGATTGGTGAAGTCACCGACATAGTTGAAAAAGAAATGTATACATTTCCTGATCGCAACGGTGATAGCTTAAGTCTGCGGCCAGAAAACACTGCGAGTTGCGTGCGAGCCGGAATTGAGCACGGGTTACTCCACAATTCTATTCAAAAGCTATGGTACATGGGGCCAATGTTCCGCCACGAGCGTCCACAAAAAGGACGCTATCGCCAGTTCCATCAGTTTGGCGCCGAAGTATTTGGCGTATCCGGCCCGTCAATCGAAGCAGAATTGATCTTGCTTAGCGCTCGCTTGTGGAAGTCGCTTGGAATCAACGACCTGCTTAAATTGGAGATCAATACACTAGGCGACACCGAAGACAGAACCCGGTATCGCGACGGATTAGTCCAGTACTTCGAACGCTACAAGGAAGACCTGGATCAAGAGAGTCTTTCTCGTTTAGAACGAAATCCCTTGCGTATTCTCGACAGTAAAAACCCAAATATGCAGGAAATGATCGAAGGCGCTCCCAGCCTTATTGATATGGTCAGCGATGGGTCGAGAAGTCACTTCGACCTGCTTCAGGAAGTCCTTGCAAAAAATGGCATTACGTACACCCTGAACTCTCGTCTTGTGCGCGGTCTTGATTACTACTCGCATACTGTTTTTGAATGGGTGAGCACCGCGCTCGGCGCACAAGGTACTGCCTGTGCCGGTGGTCGCTACGATGGGCTAGTTCCGCAGCTTGGGGGCCGCCCTTCTCCCGGGGCTGGCTGGGCAAGCGGGGTTGAGCGCGTTCTGTTGCTCATCGAGCATGCTCGAGGAAAGATCCACTCTCCTGCTCCACATGCGTATTTGGTTGTTGGGGGGCAAAAAAGCAACATAGCAGGTGCGCTCGCTATTGCTGAACGATTACACGATGATGCCCACGGTTTTCGACTCGACACGGACTGCACCGGCGGCAGCGTTAAGGCGCAATTCAAACGCGCGGATAAATCCGGAGCAAAAATCGCGATTGTGATCGGTGAAGAAGAAATCGCACAGGACTCGGTTTCGATAAAATTCCTGCGCGAAGATAAACCGCAGGAAACTGTTGCAGTACAAGATGCGAGTTCGACCTTGAAAGCGCTATTTGGACTGTAGTAACAAACCCGTAATTTGATTATCGCAATTTGTCCCATTCGATTCATTTACAATCCCTGAACCGAAAAAGAGAAACAGTAATGGCTGAAACACACGACGAAGAAGTCGAAGCGCTAAAAAAATGGTGGAGTGAGAATGGTCGCGCGATCATACTCGGTGTCGCTATCGGTGGCGCTTCTATTCTTGGATGGCGTTACTGGCAGGCACATCAGATCTCCTACGCTGAAGATGCGTCAACCGCTTACTATCAGGTTTTGCGCAGTCATGAACAAAACGATGTTGATGCGACACGCGCGAACGCTACGATCGTTCGCGACGAATTTGCCGATACACCCTACGCGTCCCTGACCGCGCTGTTGCAAGCTCGAATCGCAGTCGAAGAGGGAGATCTCGAAGGTGCGGCCGCAGAATTACGATGGGCGATGGATAACTCATCGGAAGATGACGTTCGCATTATTGCAAGGCTTCGCCTGGCTCGCGTTCTAACTGACCAAGAGAGTCTCGATGAGGCACTTGACCTGCTGAGCAACTCGGTTCCGGCCGCTTATCGATCATTGCACGAGGAAATTAGAGGCGATATCTATCTCGCTCGTGGGGAGAGTAGAGAAGCACTCGAAGCCTATGAACTTGCACTCAGTGCGGGTCCTCAGGCAGGCGGATCGACTGTGCTACAAATGAAAATCGATGACCTCGCGTCACTAAAAGACTAGTCGTGAGGTTCAAAATGTCGCGGCTCATTCTTGCGACAGTGATAGCAGTAATTTTGGGCGCTTGTGCGAACCCTGACAACAGTGAACCCCCTGCGCCGTTGCAGAAATTCGATGCGCAGCTGCAGGTTTTGAGTGTATGGCGTGCGAAAGTCAGCAGCCACGTCAACCTGTTCTCATTCAATTTGCAACCCTATATTTTCGGTGAACAGGTTTTCGTCATCGATCACAAGGGTAACCTCAGTGCGCTATCGCAAAAAAATGGTTCGGTTAACTGGCGTAAGCAATTACGTGTCGACGTTAGTGCTGCAATAACCGGCGATCAAAATAAGTTGTACATCGGCACTAAAGAGGGTGAGTTACTCGCTCTTTCGATGCTGGATGGTTCCGTCGCATGGCGCGCTAAGATGACATCGGAAATCATCGCGATCCCCAAGGTCCATGCAGGAGAACTCGCTGCACGTTCAATAGATGGCCGGGTCTCACTTTTTTCTGTTGATGACGGCAACGAAAAATGGACGTACAGCTTCAGTGTTCCAGCCTTAACATTGAGAGGCAACAGCTCGATATCATTCACTGACAAGAGTGTCATTGTGGGTCTGGACAACGGTCGACTGGTCGCATTGGATACTTCAACGGGCGTGCCACAATGGGACATTGTTCTTTCCGAGCCCACGGGGCGAACCGAATTTGAACGATTAAGCGATATTGATGCTGAAATACACGTTGACGAAGGTGAAGTTTTTGCCAGTGCTTTTCAGGGTCAAATCGCGCGAATCTCGCCAAATCTCGGACGCATTGTATGGGCCCAGGATCTGTCTTCCGTAGCAGGATTTTCTCTTACTGATGATGCGTTATTTGTAACTGACACAAACAGTGAACTTGCATCGTTGGACAAAACCAATGGCCAACGCTTTTGGACAAACAGCCAACTGCGTGCAAGGCATCTAACAGCACCTGTTGTTTTCGGAGACTACATCGCAGTCGGCGATCTTCAAGGATATGTTCATTGGCTTTCAAGATTTAGCGGAAAGCTTGTCGCACGCTATCGTATCGATAAAAGCCGGATTATTAGTGCGCTTGCAGTTTCCGATCAAATCTTGTTTGTGCAGACTGAGTATGGCTCGATTTCGGCGTTAAAAATTCTCGAGATTTGAATACCAGTTAGACTTGACCTGCAAGTCACTTCAAACTGGTGACGAAGCCTTCAAGCCCCTGTAGGATACACAGCACTTTTAAGCGGCTGTTACAGGCCAATGCCTTTATTCAGATTCAAACCGGCTTACGTTGCCGCAGCAGCTTTTTCATTGATTGTGTTCCTGTCGCCGTTAGTTTTAGGTGTGGTTGCTGAGCACCGCATCCAAACAGGGCTCAATAGCATCGGAAGTACTGAATTTGTCGATTCCAAGGTGGTGTTTTACTCACGAGGTTGGTTGCGTAGCAGAGTAGTTAGTCGTTTAACCTTAGCCAACTCAAACTTCAAGTTTTACCTTTCACACAACATTCACCACGGACCTGTATGGCTATCAAACAATGGAACACCCAACTTTGGACTCGCGACGATAGGCACAAGCATTTCTGCGTGGCAACGCCCCTCATCAAACTCAGCTGACGACCCGGAACCAATCGAAACGAAGATTAGTCTTTTTGGGAATAGTGAAACGATTATCGCGCCCTTCACCTTTCAATCTTCCGAAATTGGACTATCTCGGGTTTCGCTGAAAGCTAACAAAATTGCTGGACATAACTCAACAAATCTATTGGACAACACCAACCAAGGCTGGGTGGAGGTCAGATCAGTAAAAATCACAGATAACGCATTCCAGGCAACGCTTATTGATGGGTATTCGCAATTTAACGTGCGAATAGAACCCAATGAAACAAGCGCTAGAACTCATCTGAAATTCGATGAGCTATCAATAGCGACAAACAATACTAATTTACAAAGCGCAATTAACTGGATCAACGTTGAAACTAATAGGGACGATGATTTCATACTACTTAAGATCGAAGGAACCTCAGGCCTCGTGGCAGTGGGTGAAGAGCTTTTTCGCGATTTTACTTACGATATGAGCCTATCTATACCCTACCAAGAGCAAACATCTTCACTAATCGCAATGGAAGAAAAAGGTACAGAAGACCAAATCAGCTTCGTTTTACCAGCGGGCAGCGTGTTTTCAATTAACCAATTGAGTTTTGAAAATAAGGGAAGAAAGGTAAATTTTTGGGCCACTCTTGAAACGAGCAATTACATCGTTTGCTGTAACCAGGAAGCGGCTTCCGTTATCAATAAAGTGTCCCTTGATTCAGAAATAATTGCAAACGAGAAAATCGTTTACGAACTTCTGGAAAATCGGACGCGTGACATCATTAACCGCACGGACTCTTTTGGCGAGATGATTACATTCAGTGACGCTGAAGCTGCCCCCTTGATTGCAAACTCGGTTGCCTCACAGCTCGATGTTTTGCAGAGTCAGGATTATCTCGATTATGACGGCACAAACTACGCTGCAAGAATCGCCCTAAGAAACGGACAACTAACGATAAATGGGAAACCCCTGTTATTGTCCAGATTCATGAGATAATACGGCTTTACGTTCTGAACCTCTGATCCATGAAGCCCGTTTTCGCTTTAATTGGTCGACCCAATGTTGGCAAGTCTACCTTGTTTAACAAACTGACCCGGACCAGAGATGCTTTGGTTGCTGACTTACCCGGTTTAACACGAGACCGTCAATACGGGGATGGTAGCCACGATGGTCATGAATTCATTGTTATCGACACTGGTGGACTGAGCGGAGAAAAAGACGAACTTGACCAGCAGATGGCTCAGCAGACGTTGATGGCCATCGAAGACGCTGACACCGTTTTATTTATGGTTGATGGCAGAAACGGGTTATCACCTGCAGACGAAGAACTGGCTGTATCAGTAAGAAGATTCGGTAAACCGGTTGTAGTCGTTGTTAACAAAATCGATGGTTTGGACGACGAAAAAGCCAGAACTGATTTTTATGCTCTGGGTTTCGAATCCGTTCTGGCAATTGCCGCCGCTCACAACCGAGGCGTACACAAACTAATCAATCACTGCATCGAAAACGTTGTGTGTGATAGTTTTGAAACAGATGGCAGCGTAGACGATGATCATAAAACTATACGAGTTGCGATAGTCGGACGACCAAACGCCGGTAAATCCACGCTTATCAATAGATTGCTGGACGAAGAGCGTGTAGTTGCAAATTCACGGCCCGGTACAACGCGTGACAGCGTCGCAGTCAATTTCACGCGAAACAATAGGGAATACACCTTGATTGACACTGCCGGTGTCCGTAAAAAATCCAAAGTTTCAGACACTGTTGAGAAATTCAGTGTGATCAAAACCCTGCAAGCGATCGATCAATCTCACGTGAGTGTTCTCCTTATCGACGTGACCTCTGGCATTGGAGAGCAGGACCTGCACCTGATCGATTATATAGTGACTAAAGGCAGAGCATTGGTAATCGCTTTCAACAAGTCCGATGCGCTCAAGCCCGACCAAAAACACGAAGTAAAGCTCGATATAGAACGCCGACTAACGTTCGCCAGTTTTGCAAAAATTCATTTCATCTCAGCACTTAAAGGCAATAGCGTCGGCAAGCTGGTTCAATCAGTCAATTCCGCCTACCGTGCGGCAATGAGCAATATGACAACGTCGGAGTTAACTCGAATGCTGGAGTACGCGATTCAGCAACATCAGCCACCGTTGGTGAACGGCAGACGGATTAAACTTCGATACGCGCATCAGGGAGGCTCCAATCCGCCGATAATTGTTATTCACGGCAACCAGACAGACCGTGTTCCCAATCATTACAAACGCTATTTAAACAACTTCTTTATAGACGCGCTTAAACTTGAAGGTACGCCGCTGAGAATTGAGCTGAAGTCGCAAAAGAATCCATTCGCATCAAAAAGCACTCGAATAAAGCGACGACCGAAACAGGATAACCGGCGCACTAGATCTTAGACAGATGGGAGCCAGTCTTAATCCTTTTCACTGATCCATGTCATTTGGATGGCTTCAAGAATTTTCTCGCTCGAGCGCTCTGGGTCGTCATCAAACTCTTCCAATTCGCAAACCCATGCGTGCAAATCCGTGAATCGTACGTATTGAGGGTCGACGTCTGGGTGTGCTTCATCGAGTTGCAGTGCAATTTCCAGTGTATCTGTCCACTCCATGATGACCTCCTTAATGGTTTTCTGAAACCATGTTGATGGTGTATTTTGGAATCTCAACAACAAGATCTTCGTCGGCTACCTGCGCCTGACAACTGAGTCGTGAGTCAGGATCCAGCCCCCAAGCTTTATCAAGATAATCGTCCTCCAGTTCGGTTGCATCTTCAAGCGAATCGTAACCCTCTCGAATGTAAACGTGGCATGTGGTGCATGCACAGGATTTTTCACACGCGTGTTCAATGTCAATGCCGTTGCGCAGCAAAGCGTCGCAAACCGACACGCCAGGCTCTACGTCAACCTGAGCCCCGTCTGGGCAAATCTCCTCGTGCGGTAAAACGATTATTTGAGGCATTTAATCATCCAAAATCTCAATATTCATCAATATGGTGGCCAGCCATTGCTGACTCAACGCTGGCGTTCATTCGTCTGGCCACAAAATCTTCGCTGCTATCCTCCAGCGTTTTAATCGCAGTTTTTATCGCATCGACATCATCGTGTTCTGCCGCTCTTTCAAGCGCTTCGCGATTCGCCAAAATTCGACTTCGCTCTGCATCGTCGAGATACAATTCGCCGTCCCTTTCCAACGCAGAGTCGAGCGCTTCAATAACACGGCTCGCTTCGACTTGTTGCTCGCGAACTTTACGCGCAAGCATATCGTCAGTTGCATGCTCCATGGATTCGCGCAGCATTTTTTCTATATCGCCATCGGCAAGACCAAACGACGGTTTCACCTCAATATTTGCCTGCGCACCGCTGTTCTTTTCTATCGCGGTTACACTAAGTAAGCCATCGGCATCGACTTGATA
>JBCCGL010000008.1:0-263805 GCA_039029275.1 Pseudomonadota bacterium
CCGTTCGACTTGCATGTGTTAAGCATGCCGCCAGCGTTCAATCTGAGCCAGGATCAAACTCTTCAGTTCAAAGCTATTTACGGATAGCTCCGTATATCAATTTGATGAAGTGTTGACCCCGAATCTACTGACTATAGGTTCGGGATACTTTCATCGATTTTGTCGTACAAATGACATCATCGACACAAGCACCCACACAAGTTACTTAAGTTCGAATTGTAAAAGAGCGTCAAGGCACTTTGCCTTGGCCGAGCTGGAGAATGTTAGATGCCTACTCAGTTTTAGTCAATACTTTTGAGGCAAAAAAATTGCCCCGAAAGCCATTGAAACTGTGCTTTGGGACAATTTCCGCCAGCTGGCGAAGGCGCGCATTATACAGCCGACTTTGACCTCGTCAACGACTTTCTAAAAAAGATTTTTTACAGGTTAAGGCTGGCCGGATTTCGCGCCTGCAAAATACTGTTCTGACCACTTCAAAAACCGACGTTAAGGGCGGCAAAACATACGTCAATTCAAGGCACAGGACTTGCATATTATGACCCTGTAGTACTTGAGACGATGGCTTTGGCCACCAGACATTGACCCCTTGGGGTCAGGCATTCACCCAAACTTAAAACACGCCAACCACGCACAGATATTGATGCGGGAGACAAATAATGAATAGCTCTACCTTAAAGGTTCAACCAAAGGATTCACTTGCTGATAAACGTGTACTTATCGTCGATGATGAAACGGACATCATCCAACTGCTGGAGAGCATGCTTGCCGCCACCGGCTGCGAGGTCGTCACCGCGACTGGCGCGGGACAAGCCTTACAGCTGTGCGATGAAGGGTTGCAGGTCGACCTGATCCTCATGGATGTAATTCTGCCCTGCTCGATAAATGGGGGCGCTCTATCTAAGGAACTGAAAACACGCCTGCCCGGGACCCCAGTGGTGTTTATGTCCGGCTATGCGGAAAACTCGGTACCACAGTTGGGGCAACGTGTTGGCGACACCGCTATGCTGCAAAAACCTTTCTCGCGAACAGATTTGATATCAACTCTAGAGTCAATTCTAATCCATTAGCGACGGGACATCGGTAGGCTAACTCTATTGGATCGCTAACCTTTTAACCCGCCGTCCGCTCGCCGGATACTCGCAGCAATTAACGGCGGCAATTTCCCACCGCATGCGCACGATTTTTCACCTTCGATCTTGCACGCATACGGTCTATCAGCCCAAACGGAACAATGTCCAGGTTGTGAATACGCTTAAAGCGGGCGAATAAAGTGAAAAACTCTCACTCGGATTGACGCATTCCGGGCATCCTCCTGAGCACAGTCCTCGGTCAGTAGCGGCTCTCTTGCGACTCGCAAAGCAACTCGGTGATCTAACAACGTGGTGCCGCTCTCAAGTCCGCACCTCAGGTAATGATGATGCTGTCAAAATCGCGTTCAGCCACATAATTAAACCGGATTCCGACGATGGCGCCGCAGTTACGTCGGCAAACCAGCCTCGGCAGACGGGGGGTGACCAAAGTGTTTACGATACGAGGCCGTGAACGCAGAAGGGCTGGAAAACCCTACGCGATGCGCCGTTTCCGCGACGGCAAGTTTGTGGTCTATCAGCAGCACCCGAGCCATGTGCAGACGTTGGGATTTGATATAGCCAAAAATAGTGGTACTGAAGGCGAGCTTAAAGTGCGCCTGAAGCGTTGTGATATTGGTGCCGACCTGCCGCGCGAGGTCGAGAGTTTTGGGTGGATCTAGCAGCGATGAATCCAAGATCGAGCGGGCGTGCATCAGCCGATCGAAATGGGTGCGGCCGATCTTTTGCACCAGCCGGTTTTCTTCGCGCAATAGCTGGACAATTTCCATAACGTATTGAAGCGCATTGCTTTCCTGATATAGCGTTGCGAGGCCCCCGCCATAGGAGTGATTGAACGCGTTGTGGGCCAATGTGATCAGGCGTTGAGACACAGGCAGTGCCTCAACCCTTAAGCCCGGCAGGATATCTCCGAGCGTCGACAGTTGCTGATCGTCAAAGTTATTGGCAAAACGCTCGAAAAATGCCGGTTTTAAGGCAACGCTGAATGTTTTGAAATATTGCCCGGCCCGCACCCGTCGCGAACAGTGCAGAGTTTCACTAGACCCAATCAGTGTTCCCCGGTTGATAGGATTATCAACCACACCGTAGCCGTCAATATGGAGACCATCCAGGTTTCCTTCCAGCATGATCGGGCAAACGATTTGCGGCTCAATAGAATATTCAAATTCCAGATCGCTGTGGCAGTTCAGGGCGTGTATCTCGCAAGTGAGACCCGGTTGCACCTCCTCTATCAGCATTTGCCCAGACCCAAATGGCATTTCGATATTGTTATCGGGAGTCGGTGTCAGGGCCACGTCCAAACAGCTTTCCGCCGCCTCGCAAATCAAGCGGCTAACCGTCACGTCGCCGTGGATATTCATCTGTCTTTTTAGCATGTAAATCTTCCAGAGTATTTGGGGCAAACAGCTCTTTGCTGACTCCTCGACCATTCAATGCACAGAGAAAAATACGTTTTGCGACAGCATTATTTGGTTTCGCGCTAGCCGGGCCATAGATACAAGGTAACCACCTCGATAATAATAATCATTCTCAATTATAAATACGAGTGAGGGCTCGAATATGAATGCAAAAAGCTTTTGCCTGAAGCTGGTATCCACCGTGTTTGTCAGCGTTTACGCAACTGTGTGGCCCCAAAACTCATGGTCAGAGGACGAGGTGACCGCGGAACTGGACACCCTGGTGGTAACGGGCGAACGCGTTGAGCGCTCAGTTCAGGATACGGCTTCCAGCGTGGTGGTATTCGATGAGCAACGCCTTTCCGAACAGGCCGGGGCGGACCGCATCGAGCAATTGTACGACTTTGTGCCAAACCTGCAGCGAGGTGAAAGCGATCTGGGAGTATCCATACGCGGGCAGGACAGCACCGGTGTACTCATTGGTGCCAACGCTTTTCTCGGTGGCACCCGACCGCGTGCCACCCTACAGGTCGACGGACGGGTCCTCAATTTCAATGAATCAATTTACGGATTGACCTCAATTTGGGATGTAGAGCAGATCGAGATTTTTCGCGGCCCGCAGACAACCACTCAGGGTCGCAACGCAACCGCAGGTGCCATTTTTGTTGAAACCAAAGACCCCACGTTCGAAACCGAGAACGCCGCTCAGGTGGTGCTCGGAAATTACGACACGCGGCAGGCATCATTCGTTTTATCCGGACCGCTGATCGCGGATGAATTAGCTGCGCGGTTAGCTGTTGATGTGCGCGAGCACGAGAGCTGGATGAATTATGTCTCACCCGATGTGCTCGACGGTGCCGATCGCGAAGAAGACGACTACGCCACCGCGCGCGCCAAATTGTTATACACGCCGTCTGACAACCCCGATCTTGAAGTCCTGACGACTTACACACATCTGGATGCACGCAATCCACAACTCGAAACCGCAGACGAGCCTTTTGACGATCGCATACAGAATGTTCAAAACGGCGCGCTTTGGGACACCAATGTAGATTCACTGACACTGGAAACGACGTATGCCATCAACGATACCTGGGATGCGAGTGTCACAGCGACATATGCGGATTCCAGAAGCGAACGTTTCGCCGCACCCGGGTTCGGCACGGCGGTGGTCAAAGCCGAAGAATACTCGCTCGAAAGTCTGCTGCGTTTTGACGCGCCCGGCAGCCGCACACGCGGGATTGTCGGCGTTGCCTACTTCACGGCAGACCAGGATGAAACCAGCGATCTTTCCGCGTTTCTCGGATTTGGTGATTTCACTGACGAGCAGCAAAGCGTTGGCGTTTTTGGCGAGCTGACATATGACGTGACACCCAAGCTGCACCTGACAGCAGGCGGTCGTTTCCAGAAAGACTCGCAAGACCGCTCGGGCAGCCTGGGCCCGGCTTCGCTCGATTACGACAACAGCTTTGACGAGTTCCTGCCGAAGGTCGAAGTTGCCTATGATTTGCGCGACAACGTCGTTATCGGGGCATCGGCGAAAAAAGGATTTAACCCAGGCGGCACAACGGTTTCCTTCACCACGGGTGCCATCGATGAATTCGATGCAGAAACGCTGTGGTCGTACGAGCTGTTTTCGCGTGCCAACCTGGCCGGCGGCGATCTGATGCTGTCCAGCAATCTGTTTTTCACCGATTTTACCGATGCACAGCGTCCCCTGATTACCATCGTAGACACACCCAGCGGGCCAACAGAATCGACAGAATTTGCGAACGCACCGTCTGCGGAAAGTTACGGCCTGGAACTGGAAAGTCTATGGGCCGCAAACCCCGTTTTGCGTGTGCGTGCTGCCTTGGGTTTTCTGAAAACCGAGATCAAAGAAACCAATCTGCCCAACGACCCAATTCTGGGAAAGGAGTTTCAACGTGCACCTGAGGTCACCGCGGCACTTGGATTTAATATAAAAGCCACCGAGCAACTGACACTGGATCTTAATGCACGCTACAGCGCGAGCTACTACAGCGATGACGCAAATACACCGGAGTTGGAAATCGACAGCGTGACGATCGTCGACCTCAAGGCAAGCTACGATTTTGATGATCTGCACGCCTTTGCCTATGTGCGCAATGCCACCGATGAGACATACCAGGTCTGGCAGTTAAGACCGGGGAATTCATCGCTGGGCGATCCGCGCGAGTACGGGGTGGGGCTGCAGATGACCTTTTAAAAAACAGCGGCAACCCTGAAGGCGTTAGCACGATTGCGCGCCTTCAGCCCTCGCAATCTTTAACCGTTCTTAACCCATTATCGATTGAGTCCGCATGCGCTGGCGTATCCTTGCTGTCATTGGAATTCTGTACGCCGTACAATTTGTACCGGCGATATTCATCTTTATGACATTGCCGATCATTATGCGTGACGCCGGGCATTCGGCCACGACCATTGGTCTGGTGCAGTTAGTCGGGATCCCGCATATCGCTAAATTCCTGTGGGCGCCGCTGATCGACAAGTTCAAGCCCGGCCGCCATCGTTATAAATCCTGGATACTTATTCTCTCAAGCATTCACGTCGTAGCGCTGCTCGGTCTCGCGTTGCTTGATCCCGCCGGTCCCATCCTGCCTTTTTTTATCGTGCTGTTGATCGCTGTAACAGCCGTCAGTACGCAGGACGTTGCGGTGGATGCGCTGGCCATCTCGCTGATGCACCCCACGGAGCGTGCGCTTGGTGCAAGTTTTCAAACCTTTGGAGTTTATGTGGGCGCAGTCGTCGGCGCGTTTGGGTTTCTTCATCTTTATGGTCACATCGGCTGGACAGCAACGGTGCAAATTCAGGCCGCGTTGTTCGCGCTGCCGCTGATATCGTTGCGTTTTATTGACGAGCCTGAGCGTCCGCGCGACGCACCAATAATCAATTTTCGCAGCTCGCTGGGATTTTTTACGCAGCCGCGCATAGGACGCTGGTTAGCGTTGTTAGGCACAATACGCGTGCCTCTTATCTTTGTCTCTTTACCGATCCGCCTGATGATGGTCGACGAAGGGATGAGCACAGACGAGATCGCGCTCTGGTTTGGTTTGATCGCGATGAGCGCAGCGGGCAGTGCGGCGCTGGTCGTCGGCCCTTTGATGCGCAAACTACCCAGGGTGTTGGCGCTCTATCTGGTTGGATTTATCAATCTCGCGATGTTGATCGCGCTGTGTGTGCTTGCCAGCGCGCTTCCCGATGCTATTCGCTACGCCATCGTTATCACATGGGTGCTTATCGCGACCACCGACACGCTGTTACTGCGCTGTGCGATGGATAAGGTGCGCCCGCAACTTCCCGGTTTTGATTTCTCCATTCAAGTCGCGCTCTTCACCTTGTTGGCAATGCTGTCGAATCCTCTCGCCGGAGCGATGATCGATACGGTGGGGTACCTGCCGGTGTTTTATACGGCAATTTTACTCGCGCTCTTACCGCTCGCGATTTTGCAGATTTGCTTCGCGACACTGCGCAATGCCGCTGTCAATCTCGACGGCGAAACCTTTGTTTCGACCGGTACCTTAGTGACAAAAAAAGCTGTCGCAATTCTGGACTTTTGTTCAGAACATTTCTCCGAGGAGGGCATTAACTGTGCACGGCCCGCACCCGGGTGTCTGAGAATGGAAGCCATGGGCTGCACCGTGTTAATGCAGACTCGAAACCAGGCGATCGATATCCGAATCGAAACACCTACCGAAAATTTTATGATTTTTATCCGCGACAATATCATCGAGCACATTCGGGAAATCGACGCGCAGGCGGTGGACGAAATGCGCTGGGAAGGCGGTGTCAGGGTTGGTCAAATGCCCGCCAATTTTTACATCCTGCGCGCGACCAATCGCCGCGAAATTTTTCCCGGCTTGATACGAGTAACGCTCGCAGGCGACGGCGTCAAGTCGCTGGTCAACGACGGGATTCATATCAGATTAATGATGCCGGAACAGCGCGGTCGGCAACCGGTATGGCCTGTGATTGGCAAAAACGGCGGCCTTGTCTGGCCCGAGGGCGAGGACAGGCTGCATACCCGTTTTGTCACCATCCGCGCGATACGCCTGAATCAATGCGAGATTGATGTCGATATTGCACATCACAGCGGTGGGCTGATTTCCGACTGGGCAGCACTGCGAGGGGATCATCAGCAAGTGGGGGTGATGGGGCCCGGAGGCGAGATGCATTTGCCGGCAACTGAGAACATTATCCTCGCCGCTGATCTCACCGGTTTACCCGCAGTTGCGCGATTGATTGATGCGGCGGGAGGTCACGTGACAGGTTATCTGTTTGGTGCCGCGCCGTCGCAGCAGGCTCTGAACCAGTATCTGCCCCAATCAAACTTGAAGGTGATCGCAATTCCCCTGGACACTTTCGATAAAAAAGTGACCGATACGATTAAACACTGTACAGATGACACTGTTCCCTACGCGTGGTTTGCCGGAGAATTTACGACTGCGCGCGCCGCCCGCGAGGTTTTTCAGAATCGTTTTGGTTTGTCCAGAAAAGACCGGCACTGCATGGCGTACTGGCGCAAAGGCGAGTCTGGTCACAAGCCTTGACGACACCGAGAGAAAAGCAATTTTTGCCTGCCGCTAACGCAACGGTTGACAAGCGTCGTCGAAGGCAGGCAACCACAATAAGTTAAGTTACTTCCACCCGTGCAAATCGCCGCTTGCCGACCTGATAGACGTGACTCGTTCCGGCCTGAATCTCCAGCCGGGTATCCTCGATCTTTTCAGCGTCGATCTTGACTGCGCCCTGACGGATCATGCGCATCGCATCCGACGTACTGGAGACAAGACCCGCGTCTTTGAGTAATCGCGGAATCTGTATCGAACCACCCTCGCTGGCGAGAGTCACTTCGTCGATCTCATCTGGCATAGCGCCTTTTTGAAAGCGCGCGATAAATTCTGACTGCGCTTCCTCGGCTGCTTTTTCATCGTGAAAACGCGCGACCAGCTCGCGGCAGAGCTCGAACTTGATGTCGCGAGGGTTTTCGCCATCCTCGACGCGTTTTTTGAACGCCGCAATTTCGCTATTGCTGCGAAAGCTGAGCAGATCAAAGTAGCGCCACATCAGCTCGTCGCTTATCGACATGATCTTGCCAAACATCTCCCCCGGCGCGTCTTCAATCCCGATGTAGTTGCCCAGTGACTTGGACATTTTGTTGACGCCGTCCAACCCCTCGAGCAAGGGCATGGTCAGAATCGACTGCGGCGTCTGGCCATTGTCTTTTTGCAACTCGCGACCGACGAGAAGATTAAAACGCTGATCAGTGCCGCCGAGCTCCACGTCTGCCTGCAACGCCACCGAATCGTAGCCCTGCGCCAAGGGGTAGAGAAACTCGTGAATGGATATTGGCTGGTTGCCCTTAAAACGCTTGCTGAAATCATCTCTCTCCAGCATTCGGGCGACGGTGTAGCTGGAGGCAAGCTTGATCATCCCCTCTGCACCTAATTTATTCATCCACTCGGAGTTGAACGCGATGCGGGTCTTGTCGGGGTCGAGAATTTTGAACACCTGCGACTTGTACGTCTCGGCATTAGCCTCGATCTCCTCTCTGCTGAGCGGCGGTCGGGTGACGTTTTTGCCGCTGGGGTCACCGATCATGCCGGTGAAGTCACCGATTAGAAAAACAACCTCGTGCCCCAGCATCTGAAACTGACGCATCTTATTAATGAGCACCGTGTGGCCGAGATGCAAATCGGGCGCGGTGGGGTCGAAGCCGGTTTTGACCCTGAGTGTCTCTCCTTTGTCGAGGCGCGACTTGAGTTCTTCGGCGACGATAATGTCGTCGGCTCCGCGACTGATGAGATCCCACTGTTCTTGCGAGGACACTGCCAATACCCCAATTCAAAGAGGGCGCAACCATACTGGCATGCTACCGCTTGTGCAATTAGCAATTGCAGATTGCGGTTCATCCCGCTATGGTTCGCCGCAAAAAAAATATAACAACAGCTTCGGAAGAGAACGTATGTTGCCACCAAAGAATCTCGAGCGATCCGGGTCGCACGTCAACCCATGCCTGATACCGCCGCGATGGCTCCTTGTTATTGTATTAGCGACAGCTTGTCTACTTCACTCCGCGTACTCCGGGGCCGCCGGAATTTCCGGTCACTCAGACATCAATTGGGTCACGTCAGTGGTGAAATCCGGCGATACACTCTCTTCTATCGCAGACAAATACAATATCAGCCCCAGCGAGCTGCACCGAATCGTGTACAGCGATCAAGCGGCGAAAAAGCTCGCACATCTGCGCCCGGGCGATGAAATCAAGTTCGGCTTCGACACCGAAGACCATGTGTTGCATGTCAGCAAGCAGCTCGATGAAGAAACACGCCTGACCGTAGAACGCACCGATCAAGGCTTTGTCGCTACCGAAGTCAGTGACCCTCTCGAACGCCGCATCCACTACGCCAGCGGCATCATTGAGCATTCGCTCTTCGGCGCCGCAAACGAAGCGGGCGTCTCATCGTCTGTGATCATGGGCATGGCAGGCCTTTTTGGCTGGGACGTGGACTTTGGTCTCGATGTACGCAGTGGCGATCAGTTCAGCATCGTCTACGAACAGCTGTATCGCAACGGTGAGTTTGTTCGCGACGGTGATATCATCGCTGCGGAATTCATCAACACCGGCTCGCTGTTTCGAGCACTGCGCTATACCGACCCAAAGGGTAATACCGATTACTACACGCCTAAGGGTGAAACCCTGCGCAAAGCGTTTTTGCGCAGCCCCGTAGACTTTGCGCGCATTTCGTCAGGTTTTAACCTGAAACGCATGCACCCGGTGTTGCACAAGATCCGCGCTCACAAAGGTGTCGATTACGCGGCCAAAACCGGCACACCGGTGCGCACAACCGGTGACGGCAAGGTGATCCACCGGGGCCGCAAGGGCGGATACGGCAAAACAATTATTATCCAGCACGGCAGCCGTTATTCGACGCTTTACGCACACCTTTCAAAATACGCAGGTAAGGCGCGTGTTGGTTCGCGCGTCAACCAGGGCGATATCATCGGCTACGTGGGCAGTACTGGCTTGTCCACCGGTCCGCACCTGCACTACGAATTCCGTGCCGACGGCGTGCACCGTAATCCACTTCGTTTCAAATTCCCCGGGGTTGCACCGGTCGCGGATG
This sequence comes from Pseudomonadota bacterium, assembly GCA_039029275.1. GTDB lineage: Bacteria > Pseudomonadota > Gammaproteobacteria > JBCCGL01 > JBCCGL01 > JBCCGL01. The sequence continues at coordinate 9,631 of JBCCGL010000008.1, forward strand.
AATATCGCGACGACTTTCATCGCAAGACGGCTTCCTTGATAGCGCAGCTCGATACAATAAGCCGCAGTCGTCTGGCGCTCGCGGAATCCGAATAGTTCAGTAAATCCATCCCGTCGCTTGCAGCCAAATGCCTGCGCGGCGATGATGCGCGCGTGAACGGTCACTACATAGGACTCATGACGGGCAGCAGCGTCGATGCAATTGACGCCGCGCTGGTGCATTTTGATTCAGGTGCACCGCAATTGATAAAAGCGGTCTCCAAACCATTTAGCCCCGACACGCGCAATCGCATCATTCAAGTCACCCACGGGGAGCCCTGCAGCGTCAGCGAAATCTGCTCACTCGATGCCAAAATTGGCGCCGAGCTGGCAGACGCAGCGCAAGATCTGATCGACGAAAGCGACATTGAAGCGAAAACAGTCGTCGCCATCGGCAGCCACGGACAAACCGTCTGCCACCTGCCCGATGAGACACCATCAGGCACCATGCAACTCGGCGATGCGGCGCAGATAGCCGAACGCACTGGCATCACTACGGTGGCCGACTTTCGACATCGCGACATGGCCGCCGGCGGTCAGGGTGCGCCGTTTGCACCCGTTTTTCACGCGGCTGTTCTGCGCAGCGATACCGAGGACCGCTGCGTGGTGAATCTCGGCGGCATCGCGAACGTGACCGTATTGCCAAAACAGGCGTCAGCGCCAGTGGTGGGATTTGATACAGGCCCTGCCAGTGCCTTGCTGGATTTGTGGTCGCAAAAAAACATCGGCAAACGGTTTGACCGCGACGGTGAATGGTCCAGCGGCGGGACTGTGATCGAGTCATTGCTGCAACTGTGGCTCGACGACACATTTTTTCACCGGCAACCGCCCAAAAGCACCGGGCGCGATTACTTTGACGAACACTGGCTTAACGCGAAGCTGGCACCCGCACACAACGCACAAGACGTTCAGGCGACACTGGCGGAACTGAGTGCACACACTGTCGCCGATGCCGTCAAACAACACGCGCCGCAGTCCAAACGCGTACTGATATGCGGGGGAGGCGTGAATAATCGGGATTTGCTCGCCCGAATCCAGCGGCACCTTGACGATAGGATCGTGGAGAGCACATCCGTTCACGGGGTTGACCCGCACTGGGTTGAAGCGATGATGATCGCGTGGCTCACAGCGCGAACTCTTTCGGGATTGCCGGGCAATCTACCCAGCGTCACGGGCGCCGCGGGAGAGAGAATCTGCGGCGCGATTTATCCGGCTTGAGTTTTCAAGGAGAAGCAATGCTTCCCCTCTAACGGTTAGTCTGGCTATCCACGCTCGCTTAGCGGGACCACTTCACGCGGCTCGGAGCCCACGTAAATCTGGGTTGGGCGGAAGATGCGATTTTCGCGGATCTGCTGACGCCAGTGCGCCATCCAGCCGGCGCTGCGAGAGATGGCAAAAATCGGCGTGAACTGATCGACCGCGATTCCCATCTCGCGATACAGAATGCCCGAATAGAAATCCACATTCGGATACACACCCTTGGGTCCAAGGCGCTCGTTACAGTACGCCTCTACCTTCTGCGCGATTTCGAAAAGCGGCGACACCTTGCCACCGAGTTCCTCCGCCACCTGCGGGATAAATGTCTCAAGGATTTTGGCGCGCGGATCTTTGGTCGAATACTCTCGATGTCCCATACCCCAAACAACCTGCTTGTTGGCGAGGCGGCTTTCGACGTATTCCTCAACTTTGTCGACGGAACCGATTTCCTGCAACATTTCGATCACGCGCTGGTTAGCGGCACCGTGTAAGGGGCCCGCCAGCGTGCCAATCGCGGCGGCGGCAACCATCGAGGGTTGAGCGAGCGTTGAACCGGTGACCATTGCCGAGAACGTTGACGCATTGATCGTGTGCTCGGCGTGCAGTACCAGGCAGGCGTCCATAATGCGGGTGAATAATTCGCTCGGCTCTTTGCCGGCCATCATCCACAAAAAATTGGCCGCATAACCCAGGTCCTCGCGTGGCTCAACGCGATCGTAACCTTTGCGGATATTCTCCCACAAAGCCACTAGCGTACCCATGCGCGCGACGATTTTCAGGCCCATTTGATCGAGGTAGTATTCGTCCTCAACATCGCCGCCAACAATCTCGCGGCTTTCAGGGTAGTACATGCCAAGGCTGGCGACCGCGGTTTGCAGCATCTCCATGGGGTGGCCGATCACAGGCATAAATTTCATGATTTCGCGTACGTTGAATTTGACCCGACGGCTGTTTCGGTTGTCGAAGATCGCCAGCTCTTCTCTGCTTGGCAGTTCGCCGTGAAACAGCAGATATGTGGTTTCTTCAAAGGAACAGTTTCGCGCCAGATCCTCGATGCTGTAGCCACGATACGAGAGAATCCCCGCTTCACCGTTGATGTCTGAAATCGACGATTTTGTGGCCGGGATTCCGGCCAGGCCTGGTACGTATTCGGTCATGGTTTTTGTTCTCTCATGAAATTTGTGCAGCGCACAAGATACTGGATAGTCCAAGCTGTTGCAATTCGCTCTATGTCTAACTGACCACAAATCATTAAACGCAACAGCGATGCGCGCTCACCTTAAATGAAAAACCCCTGCATCGGCAGGGGTTAGCGATCAAGCGGCTTGGTTGAAACTAAACGGAAAACGAGGACCCGCAACCACACGTCGTCACGGCATTGGGGTTGCGGATAACAAACTGGGAGCCTTCCAGTCCTTCGGTGTAGTCGATTTCTGCACCGGTCAGATATTGAAAGCTCATTGGGTCGATCAGCAGCTTAACGCCGCCCTTTTCAACTTCGGTATCGCCATCGTTTATTTCTTCGTCAAACGTGAACCCGTACTGAAAGCCCGAACAGCCACCCCCGGAGATGAACACCCGCAACATAAGATCGGGGTTGCCCTCTTCGTCGATCAGGGTTTTCACTTTGCTCGCAGCCGCTTCAGTAAACACGAGCGGGTCTGGCATTTCGAAGTCGTCGATGTTTTCGATCATGATCTTTACCTTACATCAGGCGCCCACTACAAACGGACTCTATAGACTCATTATATGGAGGTCAACGACCGTTAGATCAACCGTGTATGACTTAACTTTCCTGAGGTTCCGGATTACCAGAGTTATCGGCAGCAGCACTTTCGGCTGCCTTGGCGTGCTTGCTCTCGGCCGATTTATCTTCCAACAGCTTGTTTTCATTCGGCTTGCGGTGGACCAGATTGCCGTTGATTTCCGCACCCATCGCCATTTCCAGCATGTTGTAGTAGACGTTTCCGGTTACACGGGCGTGGCGATGCAGTTCGACACGCTCAGTGGCGTAGACATCACCCACGACCTTGCCATTAAGGAGTAATCGGGGTACGCGCACTTCGCCCTCGATACAGCCGCGCTCACTGACAATCGCCACCGAGCTGGAGCCGTCATCGGCAACCACGTTGCCTTTGATCAGACCATCCAGATGCAAACCGCCCTTGAAATGAACATTACCGACGAACTCGGTGTTCTCGCCAATCAGCGTTTCAACTTTGGCCGACTTCGATTTAGTGCTGCTGCCCCACATCTCTTGCTTTAGCTCCTGGTCAGTGCCGAATCCCATTCAAGGGTCTTCTGCACGGATTTTAAACGTTCACCTTCAGGCCGAACGGTAATGGATACCGATTTTGGCTGAAAGCGCTTGGGAAATCGCAGACTTCCCTCAAAACTCTGAAAATACTTGAACTTAAAGTTCAGATCCTCTGTTTTCACCTGCGCGATGTCCGAAAGCGCATAGATAACCGACTTACCGTTAATTAACCCACTGAACCGCAACAACACCCGTCCCACTGCTTCCCGGTTGTTCTTGCGCACCTGCGTTAGCACCAATTTATAGTTGAAGGAGCCCGGTTCGGCATCCTGCTCCACCGAAAAATTCTGGATGTGCATTCCCGGCTCCATCTCGGATGGAGACACCAGACTGCGAAAAAAAGCCAGTTCTTCGCGCAGTTCGAGCGATTGCTGTTGCGCGATATTCAGCGCCGCCTTGACCTCGTCGTGTGCATTGCGATCGATGCGACTGGAGCGATCCAGCAACGCGTTCTGGTCAAGCAGCTTTTGATTGCGTCTACTTAACTCCTCGATCTCCTGCTCCAGTTCGTCGATACGCTGGTTTGCCAATTCTTCATTGAAGCCACCGCGGTAGCGACCGTAATCGTAAAGGCCGTATCCGGTTGCCGCGAGGACGATCAGGCAAACAAGAACGAGCAAAATCTTCCGCCCGGGGCGGTGGCGTTTTACTGTGAATTGGCGATTACTGAAAATACCCGAACTCCAACCATTGCTTGTCAGGGCAGCAAGGCAGCATGACGCAGGCCTGCGCGCTCGTCTAACCCAAACATGATATTCAAGTTTTGTACCGCTTGCCCTGCCGCGCCTTTGACGAGGTTATCCTCAACCGCAAGAACCACGACCCGATTGCCGTTGCCGGGTCGATGAACCGCAATCCGGCACACGTTAGCACCTCTTACCGAGCGGGTCTCCGGATGCGAGCCCGCAGGCATAACGTCGACGAATGGCTCGTCGGCATAACGCTGCTCGAATAACGCCTGTACATCGACCTCGCGCGTGAGTTCTGCATAAAGCGTGGCATGTATACCGCGAATCATTGGTGTGAGGTGTGGGACGAAGGTCAGATCCACCGCATCGGTCGCGACCTGATCCAGACCCTGGACGATTTCCGGGTGATGACGATGCCCCGAAGCGGCATAAGCTTTCAAGCTCTCGGACGCCTCGCACAACAAATTGGGCACACTTGCCCCGCGACCAGCACCACTCACACCGGACTTGGCGTCGGCAATCAAGCGACTGCAATCGACCGCACCTGCCTCCAGCAAAGGCAAAAAACCAAGCTGCACGGCAGTCGGGTAGCAGCCGGGGTTGGCGAGGATCTTCGCATCACGAATCGCTTCCCGGTTGACTTCCGGCAGTCCGTAGACCGATTCGGGGAGCAGTTCCGGACACGCGTGCTCCATCTTGTACCACGCGCTCCACTGGTCAACGTCGTTGAGTCGAAAATCAGCGGAAAAATCGATGACGCGTACGCCCGCATCAAATAGCTCGCGCGCAGACTTCATCGCCACGCCGTTCGGGGTGGCGAAGAACACGGCGTCGCACTGAGTGAGGTCAACCTCGTCCGGCGACGAAAAAGTGAGATCGCTATGACCGCGCAAGCTTGGAAACAAATCGTCCACACGCTGGCCCGCGTTGCCGCGCGACGTGATAGCGGATACGCGCACATGCGGGTGGTTGCAAAGAATGCGCATCAATTCGACGCCGCTGTACCCGGTGCCACCAACGATGCCGATATTCAGGTCCGATGTGCTCATTTTTTCTTTGACCTGCGAACAGGCCCGCTGACAATTTTCGAAAAGGGCGCGGATTTTAGCTCGTCTGGCCCACGAAAACACCTACGTTTTGATCAGGCTAACCCGGGACTCCGTTAGATTTCGGTAACTTGGGGTTCTTGCCTGTGCCCGCTATGATCTGCATATAGCCGTCAGGATTCGCCAAGATGAAGACCAAAGACATCGCCATTGGTGCGGTCGCCGCACTGTTTATCTCGGCGCTCGCTTACGTCTGGCTTGCCCCGGCCGGGTTTGGCTCAGCACCCTCAGTCACATTCAAAACGCTCACGGGCGAACAAATTCAACTCGATGACTTACGCGGAAAACCGGTACTGGTGACCTTTTGGGCGACTTCCTGCGTGGGCTGCATGCGCGAAATGCCGCATCTGATCGAAATGCACCATGATTTGCACGCGCAAGGGCTGGAAATCATTGGTGTCGCCATGGACTACGACCCGCCCAACCACGTGGTCGAAACCGTTGAAAGCCGTCAGGTGCCCTACACCATTTCGCTCGATATCGACGGAGCAATTGCTGCAGCGTTTGACCAGGTTCGCCTGACGCCTACCAACTACCTGATCAATCCCGACGGTCGAGTCGTTTTCAAAAAAATCGGTGAGATGGATATTGCAAAATTGCGGGACGACATTATTCAAATGTTGCAGAAGGGATCTGCGTAAAACCGCCCTAAACCAAGGCGCAGCACGTTCGTCAGCAGTTAGCAAAGAAAGTTTAACCCAATTCCTCCCCACGATTGTGGACCGCGAAGGCGGACATTCATTTAGCTCAGAAGTAACTGGATCCCGCCTTCGCGGGGATGACGAGTGTTTATCGTGTTCAGGATGAATGAGTCGTGTTGGCGCGTGATGCGACACGTGCATAGCAAGCGGAGCTATATGTTTTCTTCCTAAATGTGACTTTCAGAGTCCGACCGCCGATTAGTCTTCACGAAATTGTAAGAACTTTGAATTGGCGATCGTTTTTGTAATTGTACTCCCGTAAGCGTCGGCTCTTTCGGTTTTAACTGTCCATGTCAGTTCTTCTTTGGTTTGCATGCCTAAATCGTAGTCGTACGACATAAATCCCGATCCAATTCCGATGATGCTATCTAAATTGTTGTTCCCAAACTTGAATTCGGTAGCCACATCAAACTGAGCTATTCCTGAAGAAATTGAAGTCAACGTATAAACAACCTCCATTTCAGCTGTCATAAGCTCAGTTTTGGAAATAGGGACCACGACTTGTTCCGATCGCGAGAACTGTTCATCGACTGCTAACTCGACAACCTGATCAGTGCAGCGTGCTGTTAGCTCATTGTTTGTTTCAACGATGAAATCGCGTTTTTCATCATCCGTCAAATTCCCGCCTACGACGCGCGAGATTGATACACAGCCTTTTTTATTCGACTTTCCTACAAGCTCTGAGCCCACTAAATTTTCTAGCGAATGTGGTAGGCGGTATTTCTCTTGGTTGAAATCAACCATTAAATAATCGAAACGATTTAACTTGCGATTTAAATCGAATCTATCATCCGGACCTGCCGTTCCTGTTACGGTCTTATATGACTCATCTCTTTGAATTTTTAACTTGCTTGTTTCTGAATTTGGCGTCTCGTTAGATTCAACTTTACCGATGACATTTAAGGACGTAGTTCTGGAAAAGTATTTGTATAGATGAACAGTGCTTTCTGGGACGTCCCCGAAATACAGTCGAATCGAGCTATCCGCATTCGATTTTGAAACGAACAAAACACAAATGACAAACCCTAGAATAGACTTTTTCGACACAGCAGCGGAGCAAAGGACAAACTTCCTAAGCCACCTTCCCACAACACTTCTTGTATTTCTTTTCGCTCCCGCACGGACACGGATCATTCCTCCCCACCTTCGGTGCATCGCGTTTGATCTGCTCAAGGTGCGGTAACTCGGCATCGCGAAAACGCCACTCGCCGTTTACCTTGTCGAACAAACTTACTTCATGGTGCACTTGTCGAATACCATTTCGATCACGGTAGTGCGCAATAAATTCGACCTTGCCACTTTTGTCATCGGCTCGACCGTTCTCAGCGCGCACGATGTCCAGGCCCAGCCATTCGGATTGCGCCGCCCATTGCCGCGTCCCTTCAACATTGATGTCTTGAGCGGTGTCGGGATGATGCGTGTTGACGACAAACTCCATCTCGACGCGCGTGTGCGCAGTGTAACGCGCGCGCATCATTTGCTCGGCGGTTTCCGGAATCTTCGCGCCGTTTAAGTAAGGTTCGCAGCACTCGGGAAAAGGTGTACCCGATGTGCAGGGACAGAGGTTTTCAGTCATTCGCTCTCCGGATTTTTGGCTTCGTTCTGTCGTTCAGCTAAGTGCTCACGGATCGTATATTCGCGTTTTGCAAGAGTGGTGCTGTCGAGCTGTTGAACAAGCGTATTGTATTCGGGTTTGTCAGAAAAATGTTGCCACGTCATGTTGAACGCGATTTTGCGCAAGCTGCGAAAGAACAGATAGCCCATAGTCGCGATGACCACTGCACCGACCGATTGACCCAGCGTCCAAACATAATACGCCACCCCGTAGGCTGCGAATGAGGCGACAACCAGTAGCGCGCAAACGCGTCGATGAAACTGGATGATCGTGCCGAGTGGATCTTGAGATTTTTTATCACTCACTAGTGCACCGTAGGCGTTTCTACCGCATCGAGATCAAGATGTACGTGGACGAGCGCATCGCCCAATGTGACGGCGTAGCCGGCCTCGCGCTCCACGCCATGCACACTGAACTCGAAGCTGTACATGCGTGCGATTCGCAAGCGCCCATGTGGATCGCGTTTGGGTTTTAGCTGCCGCAATTGTACGGTCTGATCGAGCAGTTGAACGTCGCTGCGCTGGCATGCAGCTTTGGCAGCGTTGATCGCCACTTCGCGCGCGCGGGTCGCACCCCACCAGAACCAAGCGATCAAGGCGACAATGACGATGGGGATAATTTCGTTCACAGAATTGGCAGCGCGCAACAGACCGTCGATATAATACTCCGCATTCTTTAGCGAGGAACCAAAATGGACGAAAAAACCCGTGTCGAGCTTGAAGCGGCAGCGTTCCGCACGCTTGTATCGCATTTGCGCGAACGCACCGATGTACAAAACATCGATTTAATGAACCTGGCTGATTTCTGTCGCAACTGCCTGTCAAAGTGGTACAAAGCGGCAGCCGATGAACGCGGCCTGGAGATGGACTACGAAGCTGCTCGCGAGATTATCTACGGCATGCCGTACAGCGAGTGGAAATCAAAGTACCAGTTAGAGGCCACGCCCGAGCAATTGGCCGAGTACGCGAAAAAAAATCCGCCACACTAACGCTGATGCGACGGATCGCGCAGGCCGGGCTTGCGCTCGCAATGCTGTTTAGCTCACTCTCGATTCCGTTGGCCGCGTTTGCGCTAACGCCCGCATGGTACATGCAGAACTGCGACTGGCACGGTCGCTGCGAGGCGTTTCATCTCCCCACCGCCGAGCGCCATGTGCACAACTTCAGCGACTTCCTGCTGTATAAAGACTCACTGAAAGGCTTTTGGAGTGACAAGGAAAAGCGCCATCTGGCAGAGGTACGCGATATCTACAGCGTGGCAGCTGCGGCAGCCATTGTCATGATGCTCGCTGTTGTGGTCGTATATGTCAGGTGGCCTGGCATTCTCGCCAGTGCGAGCATGCACGCCTTGATTATGCTGGTGGTGACCGCAGTGCTGGTATTTCCTGTATTCGGGTTTGTGTGGCGCGACGTCTTTCACGCCGCGCTGTTTGACAATCGTGACTGGGTTACCAGCCACACCGACGTGACCTGGTATATCACCCCGCGCGAGTTTTTCCGCAACACGATTCTTGGAATGTGCGTCTGCAGTGCGTCAATACTCGCGAGCACAGTTTTTATCGCCAGAAATCGGGTGACGAATTCATCGTGAACGCGTTAATTGAACAACACGTAGCGCGTGCACTGATGCGAACGTCGGCGGCGTCTGCTCTCTTGATCGGTCGGGATGCGCCCGCCCTGGCACAGATCTGTGAAGCGCAGCTTTCGCAGTTAGACGTCACAGTCTGTGAGCGGGTATGTGAATATCAATCCAGTCGACGATTCGATGCCGCTTTCCTGGTCGGCGCGCTTGAGGAAATGGAAAAACCCGACGGCAAAGCGTTAGTCGCGCGGCTGCGGGATGTCGATGCCAGATACACTTGCGTTGCGGTCCCCCTGAGCAATATCGATTCGAACGGTTGGTCTGCAGCCGATATGCTCGCGCTTGGATTTAAACGCGTGTCGAATCATGGCCACCACGAGCAACAAGCCGTCATTTTTGACTTCAGCCTGCACAACTATAAAGCCACGCCAAGATGGTTAAACAAAGACAACTGGGCTAACCCGGAAATGTGGGACAAACATCGCTGGTAACGACCGATTTCGCCAGATCACCGTACACTCAGTCACTTAGCACGCGCTATTCGCGGCAAATACGAAATCCTCGTCTAAACTTCTTGTTATTCTGGCAATTTATTCGTTTGTCGAATTGGTTTTCATTGGTTAATTGGGTAAAGTTAGCGGACTGATGATCGAACGATCTATCTGTCCTAAAAGATGCTGCGAACACTGAAGACTCTCTCCATTTCGCCGACACTGGCGCGTCCCCGTGTGGCTTTAGCCAAATACAAGGATAATTCACCATGATGAAGGCCTTGCTCAGCACTTCGCTGCTCGACGGCGGAAATGTTGTCTACCTCGAAGAGCAGTACGAGCAATATCTGCGCGATCCAAATTCGGTTTCACCTGAATGGCGAAATTATTTCGAGCGCCTCCCAGTTGTGGATGGCGTAGCCGCACAGGACATTCCGCACTCGGAAGTACGCCAACACTTTTATCAGCTAACCCGTCACAAGGGTCAGCGCCCTGCCGTCAGTGCCAGCGATGGATCGATCGAGCATGAACGCAAGCAGGTCCACGTGCAGGAGCTGATCGCCAGCTACCGCATGCGCGGCCACCAGCTGGCCAAGTTAGACCCGCTTGATCGGCAACCGCCCGCGGTGGTGAAAGAGGTCGACCTGCACGAGATTGGCCTCAGCGGCGCTGATCTCGATACCGTTTTTCGCACCGGCTCGCTCTACGGTGCAGAGGAACTGCCGCTGCGTGACATCATCGATAAGCTCGAAAAAACCTACTGCGGCAGCATCGGCAGTGAATACATGTACTTGCCGCACACCACGCAGAAAGCCTGGTTGCAGCAACGCCTGGAAAGCGTCAACGCGAAACCAACACAAACCCCGGAAACGCGCAAATGGATTTTGCAACGCCTGACCGCAGCAGAGGGCATCGAACGCTACCTGCACTCCAAGTATGTGGGTCAAAAGCGCTTCTCGCTGGAAGGTGGCGAGGGCTTGATTGTCATTATGAGCGAACTGGTCCGGCGCGCCGGCGACGCCAGTGTGCGCGAAATGATCATCGGTATGGCACACCGCGGCCGGCTCAATCTATTGGTTAATATTCTGGGTAAACACCCCGCCGACCTGTTTTCCGAATTCGAGGGCAAGCACAGCACCTTGCCCAAGGCGTCGCTGTCATCGGGCGACGTGAAATACCATCAGGGATTCTCCTCGGATGTGAAAACCAGCACCGGTGAAATGCACCTGGCACTGGCGTTCAACCCCTCACACCTGGAGATCGTTTCACCGGTGGTCGAGGGCTCGGTGCGCTCACGCCAGGATCGCCACAACGATGCTGACGGCGACCACATCGTGCCCATCGCAATTCACGGCGACGCGGCATTTGCCGGTCAGGGCGTAGTGATGGAAACCTTCAACATGGCCGATTCACGCGGCTATTCGACCAAGGGCACCATCCACATCATCGTCAACAACCAGATCGGTTTTACCACCAGTAACAAGCTGGACACGCGCTCGACGATCTACAGCAGCGACGTGGCCAAGATGATCAATGCGCCGATTTTTCACGTCAACGGAGACGATCCCGAGGCGGTCCTGTTTGTCACACAGCTGGCCCTCGACTTCCGCATGCAGTTCAAAAAGGATGTCGTCATCGACATGATCTGTTACCGCCGCCACGGTCACAACGAGGCGGACGAACCCGCGGCCACTCAACCGATGATGTATCAGGCGATCAAAGCGCTGCCGACGACACGCAAGCTTTACGGCGATGCGCTCGCCGCCGAGGGTGTGGTCGCCGCAGGCGAGGCGGATGCAATGGTGACCAATTTCCGCGACGAGCTCGACGCCGGTCACTGCGTCGCCGAGAACATTCTCCAGGACTCGGAGTTAGGCAATGAATACACCGTCGACTGGCGTCCGTATCTGCATAAAGAGTGGCGCGAGCCGGGTGACACCCGCGTTCCTACCGAGATGCTGAAATCGCTTTCAGACAAACTGACAACCCTGCCGGACGGCTTGGGGCTGCATCCCCGGGTAAAGAAAATTGTCGACGATCGCCGCAAAATGGCCGCCGGTGGCGCACCATTTGACTGGGGTGCTGCAGAGACGTTGGCCTACGCGACGCTGATTAATGATGGCTACGCGGTTCGCATATCCGGCCAGGATTGCGGACGCGGGACCTTCTTCCATCGCCATGCTGTTCTGCATAACCAGAAAGACGGCACCAGCTACGTGCCGCTGCGCAATCTGGCAGAAGATCAGCCGAATTTTCTGGTTATTGACTCGGTGCTCTCGGAAGAGGCCGTGCTCGCATTTGAATACGGCTATGCCACCGCCGACCCGGACACGCTGGTGATCTGGGAAGCACAGTTCGGCGATTTCGCCAATGGCGCACAGGTGGTGATTGACCAGTTCATTAGCTCGGGCGAAACCAAGTGGGATCGACTCTGCGGTTTAGTGATGTTGCTGCCGCATGGCTACGAAGGACAGGGGCCCGAACACAGCTCCGCGCGCCTCGAACGCTATCTGCAACTGTGCGCCGAGGAAAATATGCAGGTCTGCGTGCCGAGTACACCGGCGCAGGTTTATCACATGCTGCGTCGCCAGATGGTGCGCCCGCTGCGCCGCCCGCTGATTGTGATGTCACCCAAAAGTCTGCTGCGACACAAGCTGGCGGTGTCTTCACTCGAAGCCCTGGCCGACGGCGAATTCGAGCCGGTGCTGGACGAGACCGACGAGATCAAGGCAAACAAGGTCACACGCCTGATTTTTTGCAGCGGCAAGGTGTACTACGACCTGGTCGAGCGGCGCCGCGCCGAGGATTTGCAAAACGTTGCTATCGTGCGTTTGGAACAGATCTACCCGTTCCCTTACCCCGAGATGCAGGCGATTGTCGATAAATACCGCAAGGTTAAATCGGTTGTCTGGTGTCAGGAAGAACCGCGCAATCAGGGCGCATGGCGCTCTAACCGCCACCGCATCGAGCGCATCCTGAAATCAAAACAACGCTTTGAGTACGCGGGCCGCGGGCCGTCGGCATCGACCGCAGTTGGCTACGCCAACCTGCATATGCAAGAACAGGCCAAACTGGTTGACGAGGCGCTTGGCCTGGTCGAAAACAGTCAGGCCGACTAAACCGAACAAAAACCCTTACATCAAATAAACATCGCTGAATTGAACAACAGGAAAGCGCAATGAGTACTGAGATTAAAGTACCGACCCTCCCCGAGTCCGTCGCAGACGCAACCGTACTGGCATGGCATAAAGAGCCCGGTGATGCCGTGGCGCGCGACGAAGTGTTGGTGGACATCGAGACCGACAAGGTCGTGCTTGAGGTTCCGTCACCGAGTGACGGCACACTCGAATCAATCGCCGAAGACGAAGGCGCGACTGTTACTGCAGATCAGGTACTGGGTATGGTCGCCGAGGGTGCTGCCGCAGCTGCGCCCGCTCCCTCGACCGAAGAAACAGTCGTCGCCGATGCGCCCGAAGAAAGTGAAGACGGAGAGCCGCAGACCAGCCCCGCGGTGCGCAAGCTCCTGGCCGAACACAATCTTAGTGCAAGCGATGTAAAAGGCAGCGGCAAAAACGGACGCATTATTAAAGAGGACGTTCTCGCGCACGTTAATGCCCAAACGTCCGAGCCAGAGCCAGAGTCCGAACCCGCGCCTGCTGCGCAAGCGGCGGCTCCGGCCGACTCGGGTGGCGCGATCAAATTCGCCGCGCCGCCTGCCGCGGCAGGCGTGAATCTGGCGGACGAAGAACGCTCCCAACGCCGCGTTCCGATGACGCGCTTGCGCGCCCGAGTCGCCGAGCGCCTGATGCAGGCAACCACGCAAACCGCGATGTTGACCACGTTCAACGAGATCAACATGAAGCCATTGATCGACCTGCGCACTGAATTTAAAGAGCGATTCGAAAAACAGCACGGTATCAAGCTGGGTTTTATGTCGATGTTTGTGAAAGCTGCCGCCGAAGCTCTCAAGCGCTTCCCGGACGTCAACGCGTCAATCGACGGTAACGATATCGTTTACCACGGATTTTGCGACATTGGCGTCGCGGTCAGCTCTGACCGGGGGCTCGTGGTGCCGATTTTGCGTAACGCAGAGTACCTGTCGCTGGCGCAAATCGAAGGCCAGATCATGGACTACGCCACGCAGGCGCGCGAAGGCAAGCTTGGTATCGAAGCGATGACGGGCGGCACCTTCACGATCACCAATGGCGGTGTGTTCGGTTCGCTTCTGTCGACGCCAATTCTTAACCCGCCGCAAAGCGCGATCCTCGGGATGCACGCCACGCAGGAGCGCCCGGTGGTGGAAAACGGTGAGATCGTTATTCGCCCGATGATGTATATCGCCCTGTCGTATGACCATCGCATTATCGATGGCAAGGGTGCCGTAACATTTCTGAAAACGATTAAGGGTCTAATTGAAGAGCCAGCGAGAATTTTGCTGGATATTTAATTTTTATCTGCCTGTCCGATTGCGCGCGCCACTGATTTTGCGCGTTGCCACGGATTCAGATTGACGGCCGGGCCTCGCCCCGGCAGGCGAGTGACATTTTTGTCGCGACAAAAAGTCACCAAAAAACGCTCCCCCGCTTTGTCGCACCCTGCGGGCACTGCGTTGCTTGAAATTGCGGCGCGAGCAAAACTCGCTGTGCTCGAAAAGCCGCTCGCTTTAATCCGCAATTTACGGCGTTACTCGTTTGCGACAACAAGGGGAATCAATAGCGTTATTCCCCGGCGGATGACTGACCGCAAAGAGTTTGGAATTTGAGGAACAGATTATGAGCAACAACTACGATGTGATTGTAATTGGCGGTGGACCCGCCGGGTATGTCGCCGCGATCCGTGCCGCGCAGCTGGGGTTGAAAACGGCCTGCGTAGAAAAATGGGTTAACAAACAGGGCAAGCTCGCGCTCGGTGGCACGTGTTTGAATGTTGGCTGTATTCCGTCGAAGGCGCTGCTCGAAAGTTCGGAGAAATTCGTCGATCTGCTCGAGCACGGTGAATTGCACGGAGTGATTGCCAAGTCTGTCAAAGTCGACGTGCCCAAGATGATCAAACGCAAGGACGAAATCGTTAAGCAGCTCACCGGTGGCATCGAACAGCTATTCAAGGCCAACAACGTTGATTGGCTGCAAGGTCACGGCAAGCTGCTGCCCGACTGCAAAGTCGAAGTCAGCGGCGATGACACAGTCATCCACACGGCAAAAAACGTGATTATCGCCACCGGTTCGACGCCGATCGAGATTCCCTCGGCGCCGCTTCAGGGTGACATCGTCGTCGACTCGTCCGGCGCGCTCGACTGGGAATCCGTGCCCAAGAAACTGGGCGTGATCGGGGCCGGTGTCATCGGTCTGGAACTCGGAAGCGTCTGGAGACGCCTTGGTTCTGAAGTCGTCGTGCTTGAAGCGCAGGACACATTCCTGCCGATGGTCGATCAGCAGGTTGCCAAAGACGCGCAGCGCACACTTAAAAAGCAGGGGCTGGACATCAAACTCGGTGCGCGCCTTACCGCGACGAAGGTGACGAAAAAGAGCGTGACGCTCGACTACCAGGACAAGGACGGCGACCAGCAGGTAACCGTCGACCGCCTTATCGTCGCGGTCGGCCGACGCCCTGTAACCGACAATCTGTTTGCGCCGGAAACCGAACTTCTGCTGGATGAACGCGGGTTTGTGCACGTTAACAACGCCTGCGAAACCAATGTGCCGGGCGTTTACGCAATTGGCGACGTTGTTCGCGGCCCGATGCTGGCACACAAAGGATCGGAAGAAGGCGTTGCCGTGGCCGAGCGCATCGCCGGGCACCACGCACACGTGAACTACGATGCGATACCCTCTGTGGTCTACACCCATCCGGAAATTTCCTGGGTCGGTAAAAGCGAGGAAGAGTTAAAAGCCAGCGGCGATAATTACAAAGCCGGCGTGTTCCCTTTTGTTGCCAGCGGTCGCGCGAAAGCGATGGAGGACACATCAGGCTTGATCAAGGTGCTGGCCGACGCCGACACTGACCGAATCCTGGGCGTCCACATGGTTGGCGCTGCCACCTCAGAGCTGATTGGGCAGGCTGTTATGGCGATGGAATTCGAAGGCACCACCGAAGATATCGCTCACACCGTGTTTGCACATCCTACACTCAGTGAAGCCCTGCACGAGGCGGCGCTCGGTGCGGATGGCCGCGCAATCCACATCGCCAACAAAAAGCGTCGCTGATAAACGGCCCGTATTTCCGCAATGGCGGGAAGCAAATGGCCTCGATTTTTTTAAAAATGGATTCCCGCCTTCGCGGGGATGACGAAAAAGAGGAAATAGGTTTATGAACCTACACGAGTATCAATCGAAAGAACTTTTTCGAAACTACGGCATTCCCGTGCCCAACGGTGAGGTTGCGTTCTCAGCCGACGAGGCCGTTAAAGCGGCCGAATCGCTGAGCACGCCAAAGGTCGTGGTCAAGGCACAGGTGCACGCGGGCGGTCGCGGCAAGGCCGGCGGCGTCAAGCTGGTCGACAGTGCCAAAGAAGCGGGCGAGTTCGCGGATTCGCTGCTGGGCACCAATCTTGTCACTTTCCAGACCGACGCCAACGGGCAGCCGATCAACCGCATTCTGGTTGAGGAGACATGCGACATTGCCAACGAGCTATACCTTGGCGCGGTGCTCGATCGCAGCAAACGTCGCGTGGTGATCATGGCCTCGACCGAAGGCGGTGTCGAAATCGAAAAGGTTGCCCACGAAACGCCGGAAAAAATCCTTAAGGCGACGATTGATCCGCTCGTCGGGGTGATGCCTTATCAGTGTCGCGAACTGGCGTTCGGGCTCGGCCTCAGTGGCGACCAGATCAAGCAGTTTTCCAAACTGCTGACTGGCCTCGGCAAGCTGGTCGTCGAAAAAGACCTCGCTCTGGTCGAGGTGAACCCGCTGGTGATCACCGGCAGCGGTGACCTGCTCTGCCTCGACGGCAAAATCAACGTCGACAGCAACGCGCTTTTCCGCCATGCCGATCTTGTCGAAATGCGTGACAAAACGCAGGAAGACGAGCGCGAAAACCGCGCCGCCGAGTGGGACCTGAACTACGTCGCGCTGGACGGTGAAATCGGCTGCATGGTGAACGGCGCGGGTCTGGCGATGGCGACGATGGACATCATCAAGCTGTCCGGCGGAGACCCGGCCAACTTTCTCGACGTTGGCGGTGGCGCGACCAAAGAGCGCGTCGCCGAGGCGCTGAAAATTATTCTCTCGGACGACAAGGTCAAAGGCATTCTGGTCAACATCTTTGGCGGCATCGTGCGTTGCGATCTGATTGCCGAAGGCATTATGGCGGCGGTCAAAGAGGTCAACATCAGCGTGCCGGTGGTGGTACGTTTAGAGGGCACCAAAGCGGCCGAAGGCACGAAGTTACTCAACGAAAGCGGCATGGATTTAATCGCCGCGCAGGATCTGGGTGAAGCCGCCAAAAAGATTGTGGCTGCGGTGGAGGAAGCGAAATGAGCGTACTGGTCAACAAAGATACCAAGGTCATCTGTCAGGGTTTTACCGGTAAGCAGGGCACATTCCATTGCGAGCAGGCGATCGCGTACGGCACCAAAATGGTCGGCGGCGTGACGCCGGGCAAGGGTGGGCAATCGCATCTCGACCTGCCGGTTTTCAACACCGTGCGCGATGCGGTCGACGCCACCGGTGCCGATGCTTCCGTTATTTACGTGCCCGCGCCATTCTGCAAAGACTCGATTATCGAAGCGGCCGAATCCGGCGTTGGCCTGATCGTGTGCATTACCGAAGGCATTCCGACGCTGGATATGCTCGAAGCCAAAATCGCGGTCGAACAAAGCGGCGCGCGCCTGATCGGCCCGAACTGCCCGGGCATCATCACGCCGGACGAATGCAAAATCGGCATCATGCCGGGGCCTATGCACAAAGCGGGCAAGGTCGGTGTGGTATCGCGCTCCGGCACGCTCACCTACGAGTGCGTGAAACAGACATCCGATCTCGGCTACGGTCAAAGCACCTGCATCGGAATCGGCGGTGATCCGATTCCCGGCACCAACTTTATCGACGCGCTGACGCTGTTCGAAGCCGATCCGCAAACCGAAGCGATCCTGATGGTTGGCGAAATCGGCGGCAGCGCCGAGGAAGAAGCCGCCGAGTTTATTCAAAGCAACGTCAGCAAACCTGTGGTTTCCTACATTGCCGGGGTGACTGCACCAAAAGGCAAGCGCATGGGCCATGCTGGCGCGATTATCGCGGGCGGCAAAGGCACCGCAGCGGAGAAGTTTGCGGCGCTGGAGAAAGCGGGTGTAACGACAGTTAAGTCACCTGCGGAACTCGGTCAGGGCGTTAAACAAGCGACTGGTTGGTAGTAACTTTTTGTTGTTCGGGAGTGCCCGGTCGGGCGCTCCCAGATCTTCACACTCGTCAATATTCGGGATTGGCAATCCACTCTTTGTAAACGAGCTGCACGCTCGGACGCTGAAGCACTTTTTCTGCAATGCGCTTGACGTTGGGGAACTCTTCCGGCGAGGGGTGACCTTTGGCCTTGCGCAACCACGTCGTCAACATAAACAAATAAATATCGGCGGCGCTGAAGTTCTCGCCGAGTAACCACTCGTTTTTTCCGATTTGATCGTCGATCACCTGCCAGGTTTCGCGAAGGCGGCGACAGCCGCGACGTTCTGCGCTCGGCTCGTCGGCAGGGGTATCGGCGAAACGATCCGGGTAATACGTGAGCTGGTAAGCGTTCTGAATTGAGTTGGAAAAGTACACCAGCGTTTGTAAAAACGTCGCCCGCGTCGGGTTAGTAACAGCAGGAGCCAGTTTTGCTTCGGGATGTCGGTCGCACAAAAAAATCGTTATCGCAGCGCACTCGTACATTGCGCCGCCGTCCCATGTTAAGGCTGGTACCCATCCGTTTGGATTAATCGCAAGATGCTCGGGCGGCCGCGGAACGCTGCGATCGATATCGATTTCGATTAATTCATAGGGTGCACCAATTTCTTCAAGAATCGTGCGCACACCCATGGAGGCGCTTTTTAGTGCGTAGAATAATTTGTACATCGCGATTTCTTCCAACCCTCAACGTATCGATGTTTTAACTTAACTGCGATTGCGCTTCAGCGCTTGTCACAACGGTACAAAACTCACCGTTCAAACTCGCCAGATTAATCTCATGCATTTCATCGGCGCTGTAGTATTTGCCGTTGTGCCCGATGCGTTCAAACGTTGCAGTCGCATTACCAACGAGGCGAACATTAAAACCCAGATTGGCAGCCATGCGAACACACGTTGATACGCAGTGGTCCGTCGTTAAGCCAACAATAACCAGATCAGAGATGCCGGAAGCGTGAAGATGACGTTCCAGATCGGTTCCGATAAACGCGCTGTTAACTGTTTTCTCAAACAGCGCTTCGCTATCGCGCGGTGTTGCACAATCTTTTATTGCATTGCCGGGAAGCTCCGGCCGCAGCGCAGAATTTTCTTCGGTTGAGTTGTGTTTGACGTGAACAACGGGCGCGTCGTGTTTGCGCCAATGCGAGATAAGACGCGCTATATTGGATTCTGCATCCGGGTTATTGCGTTTACCCAATGCGGGGTTGTCCAAACCCTCTTGAACGTCGATGACCAAAAGTGCTGTTTTATAAATAGGCTCGTTCATCTCGAATAAAATTCCACAAAAAATTTTACCTCACCGTTTGCCGCAACATTGTGCAGCATTGTTGGCGGGATAATGCCGAATTTTTCTTGAGACAAAACAAACGTCTGCTCCTCGGGTTCGCACACGTTGTAAATCAGCTCGCCTTCGACAACGTTAATCACACCCCACACACCTTTTTTCGTGTTGTGATCCCGCTGCAAACCGGCTGGAATCGAGTCCTGATTAAATTCCGGTGTTCGACGCTGTGCAACCAGACCATCCGGAAACTCAAGCCTGTCACAGCGCACGCAGTTTAGCTCGCTGCCAAGTTTTTCTTGTCGGCCTTCCTCCGTTTCTACCCATGGCCGATTGGTAAACGGCGGTTGGTTGCGCACGTGCTGATTGTGAAAACAATCGAGCTCTGCGACCCAGTCACCTTCGTCGTCTTTGTGGTAGCCAGTAATCTGTCGTTTCATTGATTTGATACTGTCTGGAATGACTTTAGTTGCGGCGTATGCGTCATCGTACACGCCCTGTCAGCACAGCTGATTCTGACACGTAGGCAACAGAAGGCAAGGTCGTCTGTTGCTTGTCCATACTATTTAACAAGCGACTGGATTGATCGACGCCTAACGAAAATCCACGGGGTCAATTCGACACACTGGTTTTGAAATTCCGCGAAATCGAATCAGTATAAATTCAACAACGCAGTGCAAAGACAATCAGGACTGAATTATTGCCGCGCGGACCGCAGAGACCATACGCCAACCTATAAACCCAAGCAGCAACATTTTGGCCATTTCCAGCACAACGTAAATATGGTGAGCATTCGACGGCGGCAGCTTAACGCCGGTTCTGATCACATCGTTTGTGCGTTCAGCGAGGATCGGCAATAACCAAAAACCCTGCATCAATACAATTGCAAGTAAGACCGCCGCAGGCCAGATTGCAGGAACCGATTTGTGATACGCGAACATCGCGACGGCGAGAAGAATCCCGATCACCAGTTCGATTTTTGTAAACAGTCGAAACGTCACTCGACCGACGTCCAGCGCAACCGGGAACGTTAGCGAAGCGGCCTGAAACTTGACCGGGGTGGCGATCATCGAAACGCCGATGACCGCTCCCAGCCAAAGTACCGCGATGGTCAAGGTGGCAAACAGCCAGATATCGTTGGACTCATTGACCATAACTTCGCTTGCGGTTCACACCTGTTGGTTTCGCAAACGCGCGAAACCTAAGCAGCGTTAATTCCGCTGACAACTTTCACCTCGAGGAATTCCTCCAGGCCGAGTTCGCCGCCCTCGCGACCGTTACCGGATTGCTTGTACCCGCCAAACGGCATTCCGGCGGACTGACCCACGCCGTTGATGTGCACCATTCCCGCGCGCAGTCTTCCGGCTACGCGGCGCGCGCGCTGCGAGTCGCCGGATTGCAAATACGCGGCGAGGCCATAGGGCGTGTCGTTCGCGATTGCGATGCCTTCTTCCTCGGTGTCGTAAGGAATCATGCATAGCACCGGCCCGAAAATTTCCTCACGCGCGATCGTCATGTCATTGTTCACATCAGCGAAAATCGTCGGACGCGCATAGTAGCCCTTGTCCAGACCGTCGGGTCTGCCGGTTCCACCGGCGACCAAACGCGCGCCTTCGTCGATGCCCGCCTGAATCAGTGTCTGCACCTTGTCGAATTGCACATCACTTACCAGTGGGCCGATGTGACGACCTTGTTCGGTCGGGTCACCAACCTCGACGCGCGCGCCGATACTGGTTGCGATCTCGACCGCTTCGTCGTAGCGGTTGCGCGGCACTAACATACGAGTCGGTGCGTTGCACGACTGCCCGGTGTTGTTCATACAATGCAACACTCCACGTTTGATTGCCGCTTCGAGGTCGGCGTCGTCGAGAATCAGATTGGGGGATTTGCCGCCAAGCTCTTGTGATACACGCTTGATAGTATCCGCCGCTGCTTTGGCGACAGCAGTACCCGCGCGGGCAGAACCGGTGAACGTCATCATGTCGATATCCGGGTGTGCCGACATCGCCTCACCGACAACCGTGCCCTCACCGCTCACGAGATTGAATACCCCGGCAGGAAAGCCCACCTCGTCCATTAACTCGGCAAACAAGAGGCCGGAGAGCGGCGCGATCTCGCTCGGTTTGAGCACCATGGTGCAGCCCGCAGCGATGGCCGGTGCAACCTTGAGCGCTATTTGGTTCATCGGCCAGTTCCAGGGCGTAATCATGCCGACTACGCCGATAGGCTCGCGCAGCATTGTCTCGCCGCTGGCCGTTGTTTGTTCAAATGAATAGCTTTTCAACGCCGCGATTATCGACTGGATATGCGACAGACCCACCGGTGTCTGTGAGCCCTCGGACAGCGCACGCGGCGCACCCATTTCGGTTGTGATGACATCCGCCATTTCAGCGCTGCGCGCCTCGTAACGGTCTGCCAGCTTTTGCAGCAAGTCCAGGCGCTCGCTCACGCTGGTTTGGCTGAAAGACTCAAACGCACGCTTCGCCGCAGCGACGGCCAAATCGACGTCTTCTTTACTGCCGAGTGCCAGGTCGCCCACGCTTTCCTCGGTCGCCGGGTTGACGATCGGCATTGTTCGACTGCCAGTCGGGGCGACCCATTTTCCATCGATATAAAACTGATCAATTTTGACCATTTTGCAAAAACCTCGATTGTGAACATAAAAAGGAAGGTAACGACAGACGAGCCTGGCAGGACTAGGCTTGGCTCTTAGCCGAATACTTTCTCAGATTCTGGCGGCAGTGGAGTGGGAAATCAATGATCGAGTGATTGCAGCAAATCGGCGGCGATCAATCCACCCGTTAACGCGTTCATTACACTGTCCACAGAATGGATTCTCGTGTACAAATGCGCCCCTGAGTTTACGCAACGTCCAATCACCTTCAGATGCGTGGCTAAGCAAACCATCAAGCCAAGACCCTCGCCAGTTGATCTCTGTTGGACACTCCATCAAGTCATAACGTAAAAAACTGTGCGGATATAAAAAGCGTGAATAGCAATAGCACCCACTCCAGCGGCGTCGTATTTATGTTGGCGGCCATGCTGTGTTTACCGGTGGTCGACGCCTTGTCCAAGGTGCTATCTGCGGGATACCCGGCCGAACAAATAACGTTTCTGCGCAACGGCGTTCACGCCTTGATTGTCTTGCCGTTCGCGGTTCGAAAATACGGTTCCGCCACGATTGTTCAAAACCTTGGTTTACAACAATGCCTTCGCAGCCTGTTTTTTGTGGGAATGACAGCGACATACATCTTCGCCTTGCGCTGGATGCCACTTGCTGATGCGCTCGCGATCACGTTTGCCTTTCCATTCGTAATCGTCGCGCTGTCTCCGTGGTTGCTGGGAGAAGTTGCAGGCTGGCGGCGATGGAGCGCTGTTGCCGTCGGTTTTATCGGCGCGTGTTTTATTATTCGACCCGGGCTGGGCGAAATGAATACAGGGGTTCCTTTTGCCGTCTGTGCGGCGTTGTGCGCAGCGGGTTACGTGCTGATGACCCGCAAACTGTCCGGCAGCGTGCCCAGCCTGGTGATGCTTTTGATGCCGGCGCTCATAGGCGCGGCAATGCTCGTTTTTGTGATGCCATTTGTGTGGATTAACCTGACATTCGAAGATACGCTTATCGTGCTCACCATCGGCGCTGTGGCCGCACTCGCGCACTATTTCATTGTGCTTTCGTACCGGTACGGAGAGGCAAGCCGAATAGCGCCGCTGACCTACACGCAAATCTTTTTTGCGACTGCACTGGGGTATTGGATGTTTGGCGACATTCCGGACAAATGGACGGTGTTTGGCATAGCATTGATCATCGCCAGTGCGATTTTCATTGGCTGGCGCGAAAGTCGATTAAACAAATAACGCAGTCTTTATGGCCAGTTTGAACCTCAAACAGCTCGAGGCATTTGTAGAGGTCGCTAACACGGGCAACTTCAGACGTGCCGCGGAAAAGCTGAACACGACCCAGCCAAATATCTCCGCTCGAATTTCAGGATTGGAGGCGCAGCTCAACGTTCGTTTGATGGAACGTGACGCCGGCTCGGTTCGACTCACTCCAATCGGTGAGACGCTGCTGTCCAAGGCGCGCGAAATCCTGCGTGCGCTGGAGGCGTTCACCGCAGCCGCAGGCGATGACGCGCTGATCAAGGGCAGGCTTCGCCTCGGGGTCACGGAGGTCATCGTACACTCCTGGTTGACCGATTTTCTGGCCGCGTTCAAACACCGTTACCCCAACATCGACGTCGAGTTGATCGTGGATCTTTCAGTTAATCTGAGTACGGGTTTGTTCAGTCGCTCGATCGATCTCGCGTTCCAGAGCGCCCCCTTTGAGCGCAAAGCCGGCGGCGTCGTGGAACTCGGTAAATTCGCCATGATGTGGGTCGCTGCGCCCGCACTTGGGTTCGAGCACAACACCCTGACGCTTGCCGACATCGCGCGGCAGCCCATCATCACGCACGCGCGCGGCACGCTGCCATTTGATCAGTTGCGCCATCACATCACTGAATTTCCCGAAATAGCTGTGCGGCTGATTCCGTCGACCAATATCGCAGCGTGCATGCAAATGACACTGCAGGGCCTGGGCGCGGCGTGCCTGCCCGAAGTGATGGTGCGCGAAAATCTCGAGAACGGAAAGCTGATCGCGCTCGACTACATCTGGACGCCGGAGCCACTCAACTTTTTCGCCCGCTTTGAACCCGATGTCGCGCCGGGCTTTGTAGCCCAGGCGGCTGATCTCGCCAGGCACACCTCGAGTTTGAGTCAGAACCCACTAATTGATAAAAATATCTGATCCAATAGATACAATATAATCATTGGAGCTAATCTTATGCTCGCGTTAGCCTGTCCTGATTGTTTTACTTAGAGAGAGTTTGATGGCAGTCAATTCAACGCGTCTGGGGGTCGATATCGGCGGAACGTTCACCGATGTCGTGCTCGAACACAACGATGAACTCTTCTCCACCAAAGTTCTCACCACCTATACGGCACCCGAGGAGGCCATCCTCGACGGCCTGCGGCAGGTTTGCCAGCAGGCACAAATCCAGACATCGCAGATCCAGCAAGTCATTCACGGAACGACGCTCGCCACCAACGCCTTGATCGAGCGCAGCGGTGCCAGGACCGCCTTAATCACTACGCAGGGGTTTCGCGACGTGATCGAGATGCGCCACGAGAACCGCTTTGAACAATACGACCTGAATCTGACCTTGCCAGAGCCGCTGTTGCCAAGGCACCAGCGCTACACCGTGTGCGAACGTATCAGCGCAGGCGGCGAAGTGCTGATCGAGCTGCAACGCAGTGACGTTGAAACCGTCGTCGAGCAGATAGCACGGGCAGGTTACGCAAGCGTTGCGGTTGGTTTGATGCACTCTTATTTAAACGATGCACACGAACGTCTGATTCGCGATGTGCTGGCTGAAAAATTGCCGGATGTATCGGTTTCAATTTCCTCTGAAGTCTCGCCGCAAATGCGCGAGTACGAGCGTTTTAACACTGTCGTTGCCAACGCCTACATCAAACCCATGATGGCGAGCTACCTCAAGCGTTTGCGTGAACGGTTGCGAAACGAGGGCGCGGACTGTCCGGTTTTTCTGATGCACTCCGGCGGCGGAATTGTCTCGATTGAAAGCGCGGCGGAGTTTCCCGTGCGCCTGGTCGAATCCGGCCCCGCGGGTGGTGCGGTTTTTGCCGCCCACATCGCCGCGCGTTACGGCCTCGACAAGGTGCTGTCGTTCGATATGGGCGGCACCACGGCGAAAATCTGCTTGATCAAAAATCAGACGCCGAAAACCAGCCGCGTGTTTGAAGTGGCGCGCACCTATCGATTTAAAAAAGGCTCGGGGATGCCGATCTCGATTCCGGTGATCGATATGGTTGAAATCGGCGCGGGCGGTGGATCGTTGGCGCACGTCGATTCGATGAACCAGATCCGCGTCGGACCCGAATCCGCCGGCTCGGAGCCGGGCCCTGCGTGCTACGGGCGCGGCGGTGTGCGACCGGCGGTCACCGACGCGGATCTGATCCTCGGCAGGCTGGATCCGGACAACTTTGCCGGCGGATCGATCAAACTGCACGTAAACAACTCCGCTGAATCGCTAGACCAAACTCTGGGTGGCGAACTCGGTATGGATACACAAACCGCGGCATTTGGTCTCTCCGAAGTCGTCGATGAAAACATGGCGAACGCGGCGCGCGTGCACGCGGTCGAAAATGGCGAGGACCTGTCTGAATACACGATGATCGCCTTTGGTGGTGCCGCACCCCTGCACGCGGGTCGGTTGTGCGAGAAGCTGGGCGTTGCGCGTTTCCTTGTCCCACCGGGTGCCGGCGTAGGTTCGGCCATCGGATTTTTACGTGCACCGTTCAGCTTTGAAGCCAATCGCAGTGTGTACATGCGATTGTCCGAATTTGATGCGGCGAGCGTGAAAAAAATCATGCTCGAACTCATGCACGAGGCGAGTGGCTTTGTACGCAGTTGCGACGCCGACGCGCACATCAACGCCGAGTTTAAAACCTACGTACGCTACGCCGGGCAGGGTGAAGAAATTCCCGTCGCGCTGAGCGCAGAGGATGTTGAGCAGCCGGACGCAAAGCGTTATGAACATTTGTTTGAAGTTGCCTATGCGGCGCTTTTCGGTCGCGTCGTCGACGGAATGGAAATCGAATTTACCGGATGGTCGGCGAATGCGAGCACAGCACGGCCATCGGTCAAGCTGATTGAAGAAGCCCAGGCGGCTGGCGAATCCGCACAGGTAGGGACTCGGGAGTTGTTTGATCCGGCGCTGGGTGATTCTGTCAGCGCCGCGGTTGTGCAACGTGAGTCGATGACGCACGGGCATTTCGCGCAAGGCCCCGCGGCGATCACGGAGGATGAAACAACCATTGTCGTACCTTCGAGTCGCATCGCGGTGTGTCAGCCCGACGGCTGCTTGGATGTCATTCAAAACTGACAGGAAACAAACGCATGTTGCAAAAAGCTCAATCGGTTTCGTATCAAGTTATGTGGAACCGGCTTATCTCGGTAGTCGAAGAACAGGCGCAGGCGCTGGTTCGCACAGCGTTCTCGACGTCAGTGCGCGAGGCAGGCGATCTTTCGGCCGGTGTGTATAACACGCAAGGTCAGATGCTGGCTCAAGCGGTAACCGGCACGCCCGGCCACGTGAACGCGATGGCCGAATCGGTCGCGCATTTTATTCGCCGAATCGGCTACGAGAATATGTTTGAGGGCGATGTATACATCACCAATGACCCGTGGGAAGGCACCGGTCATCTGCACGACATCACGGTTGTCACACCTTCATTCTACAAAGGCAATCACGTCGGGTTTTTCGCCTGCACCGCGCACATCGTGGATATCGGCGGTCGCGGTTTCGGCGCAGATGCGAATTCGGTTTACGAAGAGGGTTTGTACATTCCCATCATGAAGTTCGCTGAGCGCGGCGAGGTCGATAAAACCTTGATCAACATCGTGCGCGGGAACGTGCGCGAACCGGATCAGGTCGTGGGCGATTTCTACGCACTCGCGACCTGTAACGAAATCGGGCATCGACGACTCATCGATATGATGGAAGAGTTCAAACTCGACGATATCAGTGGCGTGGCGGAATACGTTCTGGAGAATTCACGCCGCGCAACACTCGAGCGCATCAACGCGCTGCCTCACAAAAAAGCGAGCGGATCGATGACGATTGACGGATTCAGCGAGCCCGTCGAATTGTGCGTTGAGATCAAATTTCTTAAGGACGAAATCACCTGTGATTTTTCCGGCACGTCGGGCCTCGACAAGAAAGGCATCAACGTTCCGCTCGTATACACCAAAGCCTATGCGTGTTACGCGCTTAAGTGCACGCTGGCGCCGGACATTCCAAACAACGCGGCTTCGCTTGCACCGTTCAAGGTCTCCGCACCGGAAAACTCCATTGTAAACGCGGTACATCCCGCGCCGGTTGCGCTGCGCCATGTCATCGGTCACATGATCCCGGACACAGTTTTCGACGCGCTGGACAAAATGTTACCGAACACCGTACCGGCCGAAGGCGCGGGATCGCTGTGCAATTTTCAGGTCTCTTTGCGCCCGCGCACCGACGAGCGGCCACCCGCTCACACGCGCCGTGCTGAAGTACTCACGTTTAACTCAGGCGGTTCCGGGGCGCGTCCAAACGCTGACGGTATGAACGCGACTGCGTTTCCATCCGGCGTGATGACCATGCCGGTCGAGGCAACCGAGCACACCGGGCCAATCGTGATTTGGCGAAAAGAACTGCGCCCGGACAGCGGCGGCGCGGGAAAGCACCGCGGCGGGCTGGGCCAATTCATGGAAATTGGCGCAATCGAGGGCCACGAGTTTGATTTTTCCGCGATGTTTGATCGCGTCGATCATCCGGCACGGGGCCGCCAGGGAGGCGAACCCGGCGGTAGCACCTCGATAGGGCAGGATGACGGCGCGCCCATGCGTGGCAAGGGCAAGCAATTCGTCGCCGCCGGACGAAAAGTCATGCTGGCATTCCCCGGTGGTGCAGGCTACGGCGCACCGGCAGATCGTGATCCCGCGCTGGTCAAGCGTGACCTCGCGCGCGGCTATATTTCCGAGCAGGTTGCGCGCGACACATACGGTCTTGGCAATGACGATATCGCCAAGGTTAAACTTGCGGTTGAACGCGGAGAAGCAAAATAATGTGCGCGGCGCTACGAAACGATTCGCCAAAACAAAAAAGCTACGACGTCGTTATCGTCGGCGGGGCTATGTACGGCTCGTCTGTATCCTGGTTTTTAGCCAACAATCCAGATTTCGACGGCAGTATTCTGGTCGTCGAGCGTGACCCAAGCTATGAGGCTTGCTCCACGACGCACACCAACAGTTGTATTCGTCAGCAGTTTTCCAACGAACTCAACGTGCGGATTTCGCAGTTCGGTGCCGACTTCGTACAAAATCTGCGTGACTACATGGGCGGTGATGAGCGTGTGCCGTATCTCCCAATTCAGAGCTTTGGGTATATGTACCTGGCAGACAATGAAGCGTTCGCTGAGTCGTTAAAATCCAGTCAGAAAGTTCAACAGCAGTGCGGCGCGGGTACACGCTATATGACCGCAGAAGAGATCAAAGCGGAGTATCCGTTTTACAACATGGATGCCATCGTGGGTGGCAACCACAACCTGATTAACGAAGGCTATTTCGATGGCGCGACAGTCTTCGACTGGTGGCGCAAATCCGGCAAGGAAAAAGGCGTTGAGCTGCTCGCCAACGAAGTGGTGGAAATGACGCGCAATGCCGCGGGCACGCGAGTTGAAACTGTCACGTTGAAGTCCGGTGAAGTGATCGCCTGCGGGACTGTGATTAATGCATCCGGCCCACGCGCAGTGCTGACATCTCGGATGATTGACGTCGAAATACCGGTCGAACCACGCAAACGCTACACGTTTATTTTTGACGCGGCACAACCACTTGATCAGGATTTGCCCCTGACGATCGATCCTTCGGGTGTGCATATGCGTACCGACGGTGCGTATTATTTAGCGGGCTGCCCGCCGGACGATGACCCCGCGGTCGACTACGACGACTACGATGCCGATCACAGCCTGTGGGAAAACAAAGTTTGGCCGGTACTCGCCACGCGCGTGCCTGCTTTTGAATCGATTAAGCTCGTGAACTCCTGGGTCGGCCACTACGCGTTTAATACGCTCGATCAGAATGCGATCGTTGGGCCGCACACAACAGTTGAAAATTTCATTTTCGTTAACGGATTTTCCGGGCACGGCTTTCAACAATCGCCCGCTTTCGGACGCGGTATCGCTGAACTTGTGGCTTACGGTGAATACCGATCGCTGGATTTTGCTCCGTTCGGATTCGATCGCATCGAACGCAACGAACCGTTTAATGAATCGGCGATTATATGAAAAAACTTGTTCTCACCGGCGCCGCCGGACGTCTTGGTTCTTACCTGCGGGAGCCGCTTGGCAAACTCTGCGAAACCCTGGTTTCATCCGACATAGTCGACGACATTGGCAAGCGGTACGCGGGCGAGCAATATCGTCGTGCTGATCTCGCCGACTACGATGAGGTTTTTTCTCTGCTCGACGGCGCCGATATGGTGGTTCACTTCGGCGCGATTGGAGACGAAGCGCCGTTTGAACAGATACTCGGACCCAATATCATCGGCGCGTACAACGTGTGGGAAGCGGCTTATCAAAACAAGTTGAAACGCGTGGTTTACGCCAGCTCCATTCACGCAGTGGGGATGCACCCTAAGCAGGACTTTATTGGTGTGGATGCATCGCATCGGCCGGATACATTTTACGGGCTGGCGAAATGTTTCGCCGAGGATCTCGGCAGACTTTATTGGGATAAGCGACAGCTTGAGTCGGTGTGTTTGCGCATCCTGTCGTGTGCACAGGTGACTTCCGCGCGCGCGCTCGGGACCTGGTTAAGCTACGACGATCTGATTCAACTTGTCACCCGCGCAATCGATACACCGACCACCGGCTACAGCGTCGTCTACGGGGTTTCCAATAATGATCGAGCGCCAGTGGATAACAGTAAGGCGAGTCATTTGGGGTTTCGACCGAAAGACAATGCCGAACAGTTTGCTGAAAAAATACTCGCCGAGGCGCCCGATTCAAACACCGATGATCTGTCACAGATGTGCCACGGTGGGCCGTTTGCTTCAGTTGCGTTGGGAAACAGTGGAATGGCGACGATGAATATCGTGGACGATAAAAAGACGGTTTAAAAAATCGACAGGCATGCAATGCATATCCGTTGCGCAAAACGCTATCCGTGCACGGCTGGATCAATAGTTTCGGTTACGGGTACCAAAAGGAGGCAGTCGCCCGACTAACTCTTCGACCAAAACCAATTCAGCATCGGTATGGTTAATCACGGGCGCGGGGATGATGTGTTGGCCGGGTTCAGCGTCTGCCAAAATGTAGCGAGGCGCGTCGTGGTACGTGGTTTTTACGGTTTGTGCGCTGGTGCTGTCATTATTCGACTCCAGATCCACTATCCCGTAGCACGTGCATATATAAGTACGATCCGGTTCAGACTCCATGTAAATGCCGGTACCGCGAATGCCGATCGTCGCAACCACCGTTTTGGCCGTGTGCGTTGTTTTACCGAATACAGAAAGCAGTTTTCCCGTCAGCAGATTGAGGGTATCGACTAGCCCGTTGTTACCTTCGAGTCTGAGTGTGCTGTCGCTGCGCATTAAAAATGCGTCCTTGCCGACAGCAAAAATTATTTCCCCGTCGCTGCCGGTTTTGACCACCGAGTCGTGCTTAACCTGCGTTTCCAACGTCGCCGCGACACCGTCGATTGTGACCTCACCAGACAGATCGTAAATCGAGCGCCCCGGCGGAAGCTCTTTGCTCACCTTGGCCATGCCCCAACCCTTTACGCTTGCGCCGGTGGCACCCATGAAAACACCGGCGCGCAGCGCGTTGATAAGCAGTTGTCGTCGGGATTCCAGAATGCTGTCTGGCTTTTCAGTTGGCATGGCTAACGGCGTCTCCGATCGTTTTCGCTGCGTGCACTCTAACACGTCGCCTCGTGCTAATCTTGTGCGCAAATTTACAAGAATTTTCTAACTTGACGCAGCATCATGCGAACATAACGGGGGCGAAGTGTGGGTGAGTCAAAAGTCATTCTGATCACGGGTGCATCGGGCGGGATCGGTCAGTCCGCGGCAAAACACTGTGCAAAGTACGGTGCGCGAATCGCTGTCCACTACAACAGCAATCGAGAATCGGCGGAGCAGTTGTATGAGTCACTTACGGGCGACGGACACACGTTGTTTCAGGCAGACATAACGCAGCCCGACAGCGCGCAAAATCTAATCGAAAGTGTTTGCGACACCATGGGCGGGATCGACGTGCTGGTTAATAATGCCGGCGTATCTCGCCGACACAATATCGCTGAAATTGACTTCGCGACGTGGCAGACAGCGTGGCGCGATATCGTGGATACAAACCTCACAGCGGCGGCAAATTTGTCTTACTGTGCGTCGCAGAAAATGATCGCCGCTGGAGGCGGTCGTATCGTTAACGTGTCGTCCCGCGGCGCTTTTCGCGGTGAACCGAAAATGCCATGGTACGGTGCATCGAAGGCGGGAATGAATGCGCTGGGCCAATCGATGGCGCAAGCACTAGGCCCTCACGGTATTTTTGTTTATACCGTTGCTCCGGGATTTGTACAGACGCCTATGGCTGAAAAAACGCTCGCCTCTCCCGAAGGCGATGATATTCGCAGGCAGAGTTCAATCGGTCGCGTTGCGCAGCCGGATGAACTCGGCAACACGATTTGCTATCTCGCCATGGAAGCCCCGGAATTTATGACGGGGTGTATTGTGGATGTAAACGGGGCGTCGTATTTGAGGTCGTAGGTGCGCGTAATAATTTACGTGGAGCAATATCACCGACGGGAATTGCTGGAATAAATCAGACCGGTGTTTTTTTGTTTTTCTCCGCTCTTTTTGCCGAGTGTGAGTAAGGAAAGAAATGGATCCCCGCCTGCGCGGGAATGACAAATTTCACTACCGTTCGTGATGAGCCTGTCGAAGTACGAACACGGCGGGTGCGACTCTTAGACTACTCGCATCGCGAGTGTCTGGGGTGAACGACTTTGGATTATTTTCGTGCTCGAATAAAACGCTTGTAATTTCCGTTCGTGGTGAGCCTGACGAAGTGCGAACACGGCGGGCGCGACTATTCGACTGCTCGCTTCGCGAGTGTCTGGAGTAAACGGCTGGGAGGTCAGTTCGTGCGCAGTAGGAGCTACGCATCAAAACCTCGCCTCAGCCCGCTCCTTGTCATTCCCGCGAAAGCGGGAATCCATAAACATCCGAGACAAGACTCGCACGCTTTGCGTTTGGATATTGAAAGCCACGAGAAATTCGCAACTCAAAACGTCAGCGATCCTGAACTAGACCGGCAAATCCCCAACGTGACTTGAATTAAACATAATCACGTTACCTCCGGGCTCTGTTATCTCGAAGCTGTCGTGAATGTTGCCGCGTTCGATCTCATCAGGATTGAGTCCAAGGTCAGTGAATTCCTTATGCGATGCATCAATGTCGTCGACCATTAAATCGAATGAGCGGCGAAGCAGGCTTGAATTTTCGTCAGTTGTGAGTACCAAATGCGTACCACCGCGCAATTCGAGCAGCGCAAAATTCTCCTGATTCATCAACACCCGCATCCCCACCTGTCGCATAAATTCGCAGGACTCGGCGATCTTTTTTGTATGAAGCGCAATATGGCCAACCCACACACTCGGGCGCTGATCTTGCTCAGGCATACGCGTCACCCACGTCTAGGCAATGCCCCACTCGCGCTGTCCTGAAAACCGCGCTTTAAGGTATTCCATCTGATCGCCCAAAATCTGGCGATTGGCGAGATACATGAATTCAAAAATATTTGGTTCGAACGGAATCGCCAGCAGTTCCATGTCTGCCTGTTCCGGTGTTTTGCCGCCTTTGCGATGATTGCAACGCTGGCACGCCGCGACAACGTTGCGCCAGCGGTCTGTACCACCCTGTACACGCGGGATGATGTGATCGCGCGTAAGTTCTTCATCGCGAAACTCGAACCCGCAGTACATGCACCGGTGCTCATCGCGGCGAAACAGCAGACGGTTGTCGAGCGCGGGTGTAAAACTGTGTTTATCAGTATTGCCGTCGCTTGCGATAATGGGTGGGAGTGCAATTTGAGATTGGATACCTTCGCGATTGATGCCACCGCGCATGACGAATTGCGCGTCACCAAGGGTCCAGACAACCTGGTCTTTAACGTACACGGTTACTGCTTCTTCGCGTGAAAGCCACGCGCGCGGCAAGCCAGATTTATTCAATCGTAGAATGCGCACGTTGCTATTATTCATCCTGGTTCCTGCTTTACGTTGTTTCGATGAGGGGCCTCGAGTTGTTGGAGCTGCAGTGTGCCAACTTTTTTTGAAATAACCAAGCGTTTGTTCGATCGGGACTCGGGGTGGGTTTTAATAGCGAATTGATTCGACGCAATATTCGATCCGTTTGCCTTGCAGGGTGAGCGACACGTCATCGTCGACGCGTTTGCCAATCAGCGCTTTGGCGAGTGGTGAGTCGACTGAAATCTTACTGCCGCTGGCGTCGATTTCGTCTGCGCCGACAATTTTATATTCAACCTGGTTACCGTTCTCACAAAGCAGTGAAATCACTGCGCCAAATCGCACGGTGCTCTCGTCGCCGACCCGATCAACAACATTCAGTTCGGGTAATCTCTTTTGTAAGTAACGGATTCGCGCGTCAATTTCGCGCAACTGTTTTTTACGGTAAATGTATTCAGCATTTTCGGAGCGATCACCCTCGGCTGCGGCCGCGCTTACTGCCTCTGTCACTTCGCTGCGTTTTTCCCACAGGGATTCTTGCTCTTTGTGGAGTCGCGCGTAACCTTCGGGTGTAATGTAAGGTGAGGATTTTGGCGCGGGCGGCTTCCAGCGCCCCATCAATCACATCGCTCAATCGCTGCACGTGCGAAAGCGGTGACTAAAGGATGTTGGTCACCCTTTAGCGCGGAGCGTTCGGGTTGAAACGCAACGCCAATAAAAAACGGATGATTCGAAAGCTCGATTGCGCGCGGGTCGTTTAACGCATCGACGGCGCTAATGCGCAAGGCGCTGTCATCAAAGAGTTCGCGGTATTCGGAATTAAAACCAAAGCCGCAGTTGTACTCTTCCTCGATACGCGTGTTCCCGTAAATTCCCGCTATTTGTGTTTCCGCGATCAGGTCGATTTGCCCTGCGGTATCGCGCAGCGCACACGCCATTGGCGCCACCAGCGGGAACTGAGTTTCAGGGTTGTCTTCAAGGTTGTCTGCTTCAACGTGGCCCAATACGTTGCGGGCGAACTCAAGCAGCGCGTGCTGATAACCACCGCAGGTGCCCAAAAAAGGCCGCGTGTTTTCGCGCGCATAACGAATTGCATCGATAGCTGCATTTTTGTTTTGATAGGGGCTTGCGGGCACACACCAGATCGCATCGTAGTCGGTCAGTTGTGAGTCGGTTGGGATCACAAGCGCGTCAGTTTCAATCCAGTGAGCGTCGATCTGGCGAGATAGTGTTTTTCCCGCCAGTTCCAGTGCCAGCGGGATTGCCCGGTGCGCGACTATGGATTCACTGTAGTCACCGATCAGCGCGACGCGCAGTGGTCTCATCCAGTACGGCCTTACTCAGCGTTAGGGTCGACGCATTTATACACGTGAAAACTTTGTTTGCCGTCTTCAATCGGGGTTGCCGCAACGATTGTATCGCCTCCCATCTCGGCGGCGCTGTTGCGCCCGACAGTTTCGAGTTCGTTTGCCACGGTTTCAGCGGGGCGCTCAATTCCCGCAACGCTTGCGGTAACCGAGGTACGCGTATTGCCGATCTTGCGACAAGTTGTTACTTCGGCGCTGGTGAGAACGCGAACTTTTTTGCCGCCGTCGGTTTTATCGACAAACGCACAACCCGAAAGGCCGATCGTGGCGACAGTGGCGATCAAGGTAACGGTTAGTTTCGCGGTAAGTCTTGTCATAGTGGTTTCCCGTACGAAGTGGCTTTATCGAAATATCAGCCGGTCAAAACGTATTGTCCGAAATGATTATACATTTTCAAAAAGGTGATTATAGTGTTGCACCAGAATCATGCAGGAACACACCCGATGTTAAAAATTGTTCGCTGGTGTCTCGGGCGGCTTATTCTTTTTGTCGACTGGGTCACGCGCCCGTCCGCGCCCAAACGCAGCGTCGAAGACCAGCAGGCGGTCAACGCTCGGGCGATCGGGCTGGCGCTTTACGAGTTCCGTGCGTGCCCATTTTGCGTAAAGGTCAGGCGCGAGCTGAAGCGTTTAGGTGTCGACCTTGAGCGCCGCGATGCCGCGCGTAACCCCGAGCACAAACGCGACCTGGTCGAGCAAGGTGGACGATATAAAGTTCCGTGCCTGCGGATTAACGAGGGTGGGGGTCGCGAGCGCTGGCTGTACGAGTCCGACGATGTCATCGCCTATTTACGCGAACGCTTTGCGACTCCGACGGAAACGGTTTAAATATTGTTTTCACTTCGTCGTCGATAGCGACGCTTCTTGCGTGAAACCTTGCTCTTTACCCTGTCGACCACAGGAACGCCGAATAGCTCCCAACGCTCTTTCACCGACTCCCGCGCGGCCTTTTTGTAGTTGCGCAGCGAGCCATCGGGTAGCGTGCGAAAACGTTTGTAGTTCCACATGTATTGCTCGGGGGCAATGCTGATGCAGCGCTCGACGCACCGATTGATCTCGCGTGCCGCAACCTCTGGGTTGGCTGCGTAGATTTTCGAATTGTCGGCGCGCAAATAGTGCATTGCAAAACCACGCCCGAAAGACAATCGCTCCATCGCGACAAACACCACCGGCACCTGCTTGCGTGCGCCGATCTTCGACAGGATCAGCGGGGTATACGCGGGCTGTTTAAATAGCTTTGCAAAGGTCCCGTTTCCGCGTTTGGGTTCCTGGTCTGGCAGCATGCCGACTGCCTCGCCCTTGGCCAACGCCATGACAATTTTCTTGATACCGCTGGCGTCAATGGGTTCGGTCTTGATGCCGTTGCGTTTGCGCACGTTGATCAAAAACGGGTTGAGATCCTCGATACGCGACGGACGAAATAAAACCGTCATGGGAAAACGCTTGCACACCTGCACGCCGGCCAGTTCCCACGAGCCAAAATGCGGGGCAGCGACCAGCACGCCTTTGTTTTCGGCGACTGCGTTTTCGATAACATCCTCGTCGTAAACCTCTACCACGAGTTTATCGATGCGCGATTTTTTCCAGTACCGCAGTGCGCCGAACTCCGCCAGTGTCTTGCAGGTTTCGCGCAGGCTTTTGCGCATCATCTTGCGCTGCTTGCCACGGCTCAAATCCGGATAACACAAGGCGATGTTGACCAGAGAAACGCGGCGCAATGAGTTGGGAAAAAAGCTCATTACCTGACCCGCGACCGACGCCAGCGCGTGCATCAGCGGCAGCGGCAGAAGCGAGATGATACGAAACGCGATGCGAATTCGGCGCGCGCGATTCGGTTTTTTTTCTTCTGGCATAAACGTGCGTTCTTGTTTGAGCGAGAACGAAAGACCGGTGGTTGACTGCATTGTGCTTTGAATGTGCGACGTGACGCAACACCCTCCTGTAACTCTTCTCATGAGAGATGTCTTCACACCCTATTCAAGCGGGTGCCGACGCTCAGCCGGTGCTTGTATGAGAGGGCGAATTCGCAGTATTAGCGGTATACTGACTTTTCACGCGGCCGAATCGCGTGTGCTACCAACCAATCAGAAAGCCTATGCGACAGCTCTACCCATCAATTAATCACAACCGCGAGTTAAACTTTGACGTAGGCAATGGCCATCGCATCTATGGTCGCGAATACGGCAGCGAAGACGGCATTCCCGTGGTGTTTCTGCACGGTGGGCCTGGCTCGGGCTGCGAGCCATACCATGCCCGCTTTTTTGATCCGGAAAAGTACCGCATTATTTTGTTCGATCAGCGCGGTGCCGGGCGCTCCACGCCTCACGCGTCGCTTGAGCACAACACCACGCAACATCTGGTCGCCGACATCGAACAGATTCGCGACGAACTCGGCGTCGACAAATGGCTGGTTTTTGGCGGCTCCTGGGGTTCTACGCTGGCGCTTGTGTACGCGCAAACGCATCCCGAGCGCGTCGCCGGCCTGGTGTTACGCGGAATTTTTCTGTGCCGCAGAGAGGACGTACGCTGGTTTTATCAACACGGTGCGCACCATTTGTTTCCGGATTACTGGAGCGAATACTGGAATCATATTCCCGAAGACGAGCGCGGCGACATGGTCGCGGCTTATCATCGACGCCTTACCGGAGCAGACGAAATCGCGCGCATGGCGGCGGCCAAAATCTGGTCCATGTGGGAGGGGCGAACCGCGACCTTATCGCGCAGCAGTTCGGTTCAGGAGCATTTTGCCGACCCGCACGTCGCACTCAGTCTCGCGCGCATCGAATGTGACTACTTCTACCACGGCTGCTGGCTCGAGCCAGACCAAATTCTGCGCGACGCGCCGCGCCTGCACGACATTCCCGGGGTTATCGTGCACGGTCGCTATGACGTTGTCTGCCCAATCAAACAGGCATTCGATTTACACGCGGTCTGGCCACAGGCCGAGCTGCAGATTATTCCGGATGCGGGACACGCCGCCTCCGAACCCGGAATTGCCAGCGCGTTGGTGCACGCCACTGACGACTTTGCACGCAAACTCGCTTAGCTTGTCGGGCAATGATTGGGCTGTTGCAGCGCGTGACCGAGGCGAGTGTCGACATCGCCGGTAAGCGTGTCGCTGAAATCGAACATGGGCTGATGGTGCTCGTCGGTGTGGAGCGCGACGACACCGAGGCGCAGGCTGACCGCCTGCTGGAACGTCTGCTGGGTTATCGCGTCTTCAGTGACGCGGACGACAAGATGAATTTAAGCCTGCGCGATACCCAGGGCGGTTTGCTTCTTGTACCGCAGTTCACGCTGCCTGCCGATACGAAAAAAGGCACGCGACCGGGATTTTCAACCGCTGCCGCGCCGCAGCTGGGTGAAACGCTGTTCGACTACATCGTTGAGCGCGCCAAGGGTGAGCACCCGAGAGTCGGTTGTGGCGTGTTTGGGGCGGATATGCAGGTCGGCCTGATTAACGACGGGCCAGTGACGTTCTGGTTACAGGTTAAAAATCCGAACGCCTAGCTTTCAACTCTGCGAACGCTAAACCCCCGAGCGCGCAGTTGCTGTAACAAGCCGTGTTCACCCACCAAATGTAAGGCGCCGACCAGCACCAGTTCGGTTTCACCGGTTTCCATCATCCCCAGAATCTGCGGCAGCCAGTTGTTATTGCGATTGACCATAAGCGTTTGATACAGATCGGGGTAATCACTTCGCATCGGATCGAGCGCAACTCTTGCAAGCGCCTCTGAATCGCCTCCGCGCCAGCTGGTTTTGATCTTGTCCAGCATCTCGCGGAGATTGCGCAAATCGCGCAGCGTGTTGAGCAACAAGGCGTCCGGGTTTTCTGCGCCCATATTGGCAACGAAGTGGATCTGTTCCTCGGCACTTTCAAGCTCGTCAGTCGGTTTGCCGTCTTTAGCCGCGCGCTGGAAAAAATGCTGATCGACGCCGATCGACGTCAGTCCGAGTCGGCGCATTTCCATCACCGAGAGTGAAATGCTGACCATTGAAGGTTTCAGTCGCTCGAACGCAACGATGCTCTGCCCGCGCGAACGCAAGAAAGCGTCGACTGCCCTGTGGGTTGACGGCTTGATGGTGTTGGCAAGCGTTTGCCCGACCGGCAGCGCCACGCGTTGCAATAGCATCTGTTGAAAGCGGGGCTCGGTGAGCTGTCGCAGGTCGGTTTCAAATACCAGGCGGTCGGCGCTTTTGTAGGCGGCGTTAAATTCACCGGGCAGCGGGTAGTCGGTCTCGCTGAGCATATGTATGGTGCCGCCAAGATAGAGCATGCGTTCGCCGTTGCTCACCTCCCATAATGAGGTTTTCGCCGCGCTCGTGCCCGAAAACACTAACAGAAGCAGCAATCCCAATCGCACAATCATTCGCCTTCCCCGAAGTCAGTTTCCCCCTGTGACATCAATAAATGTGCCAGTGGAGTAGGCTGCCGCGTCGCTCGCGAGCCACATGATTGCCTGCGCGACTTCCTCCGCGGTGCCACCACGCTGCAGCGGTATTCGCGACTTTAGGCGATCGACGCGATTTGGCTCTCCGCCGCTCGCGTGAATGTCGGTGTATATGTAGCCGGGGCGAACCGCGTTGACACGAATACCCTCAGCGGCCACCTCTTTTGCAAGTCCAATCGTAAAGGTATCGATCGCGCCTTTGGAGGCAGCGTAGTCGACGTATTCGCCGGGCGAACCGAGTCGAGCCGCGCCGGACGACACATTCACAATCGCACCGCCGCTCCCACCAGAATTGGTCGACATGCGCTTCACCGCTTCGCGCGCACACAAAATATTGCCGACGACATTTGCAGCAAAGACCCGCTGCAGCCGGTCTGCTGTCATCGCCTCAAGGCGCATTTGCGTTTCCAGAATACCGGCATTGTTGACCAGCGCATCGAGCTGCCCGAACTCGCTGTCGATTCGCTCGAACATCGCGAGGATGTCGCCTTCCTCGGCAATATTTGCCGCAAAAGCAAACGCCTTGCCACCGGCTTGCTCGATATCGTCGACCACAGAATTGGCGGCTGACGCGTTTTCAAGGTAGTTCACGCACACGCGATAGCCCTGCGCTGCAGCAAGGCGCGCAGTGGCCGCACCGATACCGCGACTGGCACCGGTGATCAGAATGCTTTTGATTGATTGTTCCATTGCCTAAGTATAAAGCCCGAGGAAGTGGCTACGGGCGCGCTCACTCTTCCAGTGGCAGCGCCGACTGATCCCCCTGATGGTAATAGTCGTACTTGCTCAGCAGATCACGGGTGAAGCCCCACGCCTCGTTGTAGCTGAGGTTGCTGTCATCAGGAATGATCACCTTGATGTAGAGCTTATCGGTATGGCGCTCCTTCAGCGCACTCAGCGTTGCGTCGAGCGTGTCGCGATCAATCGACGAGAACGTCGCATCCTGTGGTTGTTTGATGTCGATTATGCGCTGTTCACCAATGCGCAGATAGCGCACGGAGACCACGTACTTGCCCTTTGTGGTCCGCGCCGGGCGCACGAGCTTGTCGTATTTGGACTTGAGATCAAGGTACTCGGCGCGCAGTTCGGCGAGCTGTTCTTCACTGAGTTGCACCGTCTCAAGCTGCGCCGATTTTTCAGTCTGCAACTGTGCAATTAGCGTGTCGGAAGCGGCCATGCGCTCAATCAACTCGGTGAGTTCCTGTCGCGACAAATTGTATTGTTCCTGAAGCGAATTCAGCGATTCGTTGGTCAGCTCGAGCTGCGCGAGTGTCGATTCTAGATCCTCTGCTGCGGTGCCGCGCAGTTGTTCGGATTGCGACAACTGCGCCTGCAGTTGTTTTACGCGCTCGTCGAGCGAGTTCGACTGTGATTTGGTTTGTTCCAGCATCGCGTCAATTTCCTTGCGTGACAATTCCAGCGCGTCGAGCTTTTCCTGCGCCGTGGTCAGTTGCTTTTCGAGTGCAAATTTTTCTTCCATGGTTTTAAGCTGTTGCAGGCGCGCCATCGAGAGTTGATGGCGAACTGCCTCGAGCTGCTCTTCCAGCGTGACATTTTGCGCGTGCTCATCCTCAGCCATTGCTGCGGCAAGCTCTTTAGCCTCTTCCGATTCGGTGACTTGTCGGATCAGCTCGGTGTTGCGCAGAATCAGCGTGGCAGAGGTGATGAGAAAAATCATCACAACCACCATCATGATATCGGTGAATGACGGCCAGAAGCTCTCGTCCGGCTGGCCGCCGACGTGGTTGAGCCGAAGATCGGTGAAGTTGCTCATCAGTGATCGAGTCGGAAACCCACTCGCAAGGTTTTGAGCATTTCCTGCAATTGCTGATTCATCAGCGCGAGCTGTTGCTCTTGATGGGCGACCGAGGCGATGAGTTCGTCCGGCACGTTACCGGAAACCGCAGGCTTGACCGCCTGCAGTGATTCACCCACGTTTTGCAGGGCCGTGACGAGTGCGCCAACGTCTCCCATCGCGCCAGCTTGCGTGACATTAAAACGCGGCATTAAGCGCTCCAGCGTGACGCGCTCCAACACGCTGATCACGTGGGTTTGAATGTCAGTAGTGCGCACATGAAAGTAGCCAAAAAACATAAAGCACACGATCGCGGTGATCGTGGTCGAGAGCGCCGTCGACATTCCGTGTACGACGAGATTCATACCTCCGAGGCTCTCGGCGGTTTGCAGCAAATCGGATGCACCGATCAGGGCGATGGAGAGCGAGACGATCGTGCCGAATACCCCGGTGAGTATCAAAATGTTGTTGACGAATTTTGGCAGACTGCTGCGCGCGCTTTCAGTGGCGACCAGGATCGCGGCCAGGGCACCTTGATCAATCGGCGCACTCGCGCGACGCATGCTTTGCATCGTTTGGTAGCGCTGCGCGACCAGTGTGGTTTCGTCGATGTTGGCCATCGCCATGTCGGGGTTGATGATGTCGTTTTCGAGAAAATGGCTTATCGCGATCTCCTGCTGACGATAAAACAGCAGATTGAGAATGATCTTGCCAATCCCGAGAACAAACATCAGCACAATCAATCCGTTAACAAAAATCCCGGTTCGCGTGAGCTGATTGCTGAAGTACACATTTTTCAAAAAATTGAGATTGAGTACGATTACGATACTGACCACAACAAACGTCAGCAGCATCACTAAAAGGGCGTTGCGACTCAGCGAGGGCGTGTATTTTTCTATTTGCATGATCGTGCCGATTCCATGCTATTCGGAAGAGTGATGTGGGCGCTAAACCTTAGGCCGACTCGCAGGTTAAATCAGCGCGCACTCATAGACAAGGATTGTGTCTTTTCAAATCAACAGGATAGACGGTTGGTTCAGCGCTTCACAAGCGCTCCGCGAGTGCGTTAGCATGACCTGATGTTCAATCGAATCGTCTGGATTTTTCATTTGGTCTTGGCGGTGGCGGCCAGCAGCGCTGTTTTCGCATCTGACCGCCTGCCTATTATCGATACCCACATTCACTACAGCCACGATGCTTGGGAGCGGCTGCCTCCCGCATTGGCAGTGAATGTCTTGCGCGACGCCGGCCTGAAGAAAGCGTTTGTATCGAGTTCGAGTGATGCTGGGACACAGATGTTGGCAAAAGAGGCACCTGATCTGATCGTGCCGGTGCTTCGTCCCTACCGCAGGCGGGGCGAGCTGGGCACCTGGATGTACGACGCCAGCGTCGTCGATATGCTGGGCACGCTTTTGGACACCCATCGCTATGCGGGGATCGGTGAGTTCCACGCGTTCGGTAGCGACATTGATTTGCCGGTTTTACAGGGCGTAATCGAGTTGGCTAAACAGCATCGCATATTTCTGCACGCCCATTCCGATGCAGATGCTATCGACCGGATTTTTAAAACCGACCCGGGGGCAATCGTTCTTTGGGCACACGCAGGATTTGTCGGCCCCGAGAAAGTTGCGAGCATGTTGCACAAGCACCCAAAACTCTGGGCTGATCTGGCCTTTCGCTCAGAACATGCGCTCGATGGAGAGGTTGATGAAGATTGGCGCGCGTTGTTTGAACGCTTCCCTACGCGCGTGATGGTGGGTACTGACACCTACACTCCCGAGCGCTGGTACTACGTCCAGGAGCACGCCAGCTGGTCGCGCGATTGGATGAGTTCCCTGCCCGATGAGCTGGCTGAAAATCTCGCTTTTCGTAACGCACAACAGTTGTTGGACGCGGTGGGATGGCAAAGCGACTGATCGTTTTCGTCATGCTAGGGCTGCTCAGCCCGTTAGCAATTGCGTGCAAATGGCCAGAGGCGGAATCCGTCCGGGTGGACAGCGACCACGTATTGTTTTACCGGTTTGCACCGGAGCAACCTGCCGTCGGTGAATTCTTTTTGATGAATCTCAAGTTTTGCCGCGATGGGAAGTTCGTCGATCCGGATTCGATCAGGGCCGATGCCACCATGCCAGCGCACGCCCACGGGATGAATTATCGGGTCACTATCGCGCAGGCTGGGCACCAGATTTATGAGGCGCGCGGGTTTTTGTTGCATATGACCGGGCTCTGGCGATTTGAAATTGTGTTCAAGGACGGCAAAAAACGACGGCGCGTGCTGTTCGACTATCAGCTTAACTAATCGCGATTTTGTGAAGTTCGTTGCGCGGCAATTTGTATTCGCCTCCTGTGCAACGCTGTTTAGCTTTTTTGCGCACGCGACAGACAATTCGGTATCGATCAGTCCTGCAGAAAAGGCCGCTATCGTGTCTTTGGGCCCCTGGCCCCCAAAATTCATTCGAGATGTCAGCAATCGGCACTCCGGCAAACCGCACGCGCAGGCCCTGGGCAAAAAATTGTTCTTTGCCTCCGGTTTGTCTGGCGATGGAACGCGCGCATGCGCCAGCTGCCATAATCCGGGCCT
Source organism: Pseudomonadota bacterium (assembly GCA_039029275.1). GTDB lineage: Bacteria > Pseudomonadota > Gammaproteobacteria > JBCCGL01 > JBCCGL01 > JBCCGL01. The sequence goes on from JBCCGL010000008.1 coordinate 53,117, forward strand.
GCTGTTTACCGACGCGCGCGCGCTGGCCCTCGGCGTTTTACCACTGACACGTCATACACCCAGCGTGGTGAATTTAGGCGCGGCGCGCTGGTTCGGCTGGGGCGGCGAGTCCGACTCCTTGTGGTCGCACAGTATTCGTCCGCTGCTGGCAAAAAATGAAATGGGGTCAAGCGCGGGTCATATTCGCAATTTCTTATCGACACAAACAGCGCTTGGTCGGGAATTCAGCTCGGTCACGGGCGGCGCAGCTAATCGTCTCGACGACGACAGTCTTTTGGCCGAGCTTGGCAAAGTGCTGGCCGCGTATCAGGAGACGCTGGTGACACCGCGCACAGCATTCGATCTCTTTCGCGATGCGCTGGAAAACAACAATGAGGCGAAAACGCGCGCGTACCCGGCGGCTGCGGTGCGCGGCTTAAAGCTGTTTATCGGGAGTGCGCAATGCGTGCTGTGTCACAGTGGCCCGTCGTTTACCAACGGTGAGTTTGCCGAGATCGGAATCCCTTACTTTACCCATTCGGGTGTCGATTCCGGGCGCTACAGCGGAATCAAAATTGTGGTGAACAGTCGTTTCAACTTGCTCAGCCCCTACAACGACGATCCGAATCGAGACTCGTCGAGTCGACACACAAGACACGTGAGCTTGTCACAGCGCAACTGGGGTGAATTCAAGGTTCCATCGCTGCGTTCCGTCGCGCACACCGCACCGTATATGCACAATGGCAGCATCGCGACCTTGCGCGAGGTTGTGCAGCACTATTCGAATATGGACCTCGATCGAATCCACGCCGACTCAGGCAGCCTGCTGCGGCCACTGAAGCTAACAAAAAGTCAGATTGATGATCTGCTCGCGTTTCTCAGTACACTCGGCTCTGATAACGGCACGCTGACGCATTAGTTACGTTAAAACAGCGGGCGCGCAACGACAAATTCGCCACGCTTAACCGCCATTTGTACCGCCATTCCGGCGACATCGCCGGCGCTGTCGAATTCGTGATCGCTGCCCGCGCCTTGGTAGTTGATGTCCTTACCATCGGCAATCAGCGTTTTTGCCTTGCGCCACTCGCCGGGCATGATGAGTTCGCCCGGTGCGGTTGCGACTTCGCGCAAGGCAGCGTTAACGCCAGAGCGATTGCGACTGCCGTTTTTTTCGATCGCAAGCGCCAGCAGAAACGCCGCATCGTAACTTTGCGCGCTAAATGCACGATCCGGGTCCTGTCCGGCATCGCGCATAAATTCGCGGAACTGCAGGGCTTCGCTTCGTTGCGGTGTCACCATGTTTGTGGCAAGCAAATATTGCAGTGCGTTGGCGCCAATCGCCGCGATCAGGCCCTGATCGATCATTCGATCGCCAACGGCGAAGTTTGCAAACTCTCCGGACTCAACCGCTTGCTTTAACATTGTGGTACCCGATCTCGATGCGTCGGCCAGCACCACGAGTGTGTTGGAACCACCCTCAGCCAAGGTTGCAATATTGCTGCTGTAATCCGGCAAGGTGTCTGCTATCGATACTGCCGACACTACCTCGCCACCAAGGTCAGTGAAGGCAGCACTCAGTGCAGCGTAAAATCCGACTCCGTAGTCATCCATCGCGTAAGCGATCGCGATTCGTACGATTCCCTTTTTCTGCAGCAGGCGCGCCATGACCTGACCCTGATACGCATCAGACGGCGCACTGCGAAATACAAGATCATTGTCTTCAAGCGCGGTGACGGCCGGTGACGTTGATGCGGGAGTCAGCATCACAACGTTACGCGGAATAGCGACACGCTTCGCCGCCTCCAATGTTGCGCTGGAACACAAGGCGCCGACGAATGCGACGACGCTTTCATCCTCCAGCAACTGTTCGGCGGCGGCCTGTGCCTGCTCGGTTTCGGCGCACGCCGTATCGCCTTGCATCAACTGCAAGGTTTCACCATCGAGCAGCCCGCCTTGTTGGTTAACTTGCTCGGTGGCGAGTTTGGCGGAGGCAAAGATATGCGGCGTCACGCTTTCGACCGGCCCCGTGAAGCCGCCGAGAAATCCGAGCTTGACCTCGGACAGCGCCGCTAGTGGTAAGGTGCATGCGCACACCGCGACAGCCAATTGCATGAACAGATTTTTTATCATTCGGCTGGCAAAACCGTTTATTGTCTTATTCACATACTACCAGTGTAGAAAGCGCTCGTAACTGCGATGTGACAATTCGGTTAGCGGTGCGTTTCGCCCGACAAACCCGCCGATTTTCAGAGACCCGCTGTTTATTTATACATCCGCATCGCACGTATAAAGATGAGCATTGATTTGCGCGATTGTGCGGTGTTTATGAATGCGCCAGTTTTTTGGGGCCTCAAACTCAAGCGATTTGGGTGTTTCTACGTAGATGAGACTGCGCGCATGCAGCGCGTCGGATTGTCGCAAGGCATCGCAAATGGAGGCGGCGACCTGTTCCGCGAATGGGGGGTCGACAAACACAATATCGAAGGGCTGATCAATGCTGTGCAGATAATCTTCTGCCCGGGTGTGGCAAACGTCGATGTGTTTCGCATCCAGAGTTTGTCGATTTTGTTCGAGTAGCGCTGCGGTCTCGCGATCGGCGTCGATCAACGCCACAAAATCTGCACCACGCGATGCGGCCTCGAATCCCAGGGCGCCGCTCCCCGCGAAGAGATCGAGGCAACGGCTACCGCGCACATCCCACTGCAACCAGTTAAATAACATTTCGCGGGTTCGATCACCGGTTGGACGCAGCCCGTCGGCGACCTTAAACGGCAGTTTGCGGCCGCGCCACTGACCGCCGATGATGCGAACTTCAGGTGGGTTTTTGAATTGTCGAGTCACTTCCGCGATTCGTCTCTTTTTTCGCTGTATCCACAGTCGTTTGATCGAGTGCCGCGCCCTCGCGGGAGTGATAGGATACCGCGCTGGTGATTTAACGTCAGAGTCATGGGTCTTTTCAGTTTCCGCAAGAAAAAAGCGCAAAACGATGCCGATACGTCAGAGCCGAAAGATGAAGCGCTCGGCAACAAGCTTACGCAAACAAGAAGCACCTTCGCATCGCGCGTGGTCGGGTTTCTGCGCAGCGCACCAAAGCTCGACGACGAATTACTCGAAGAGCTTGAAGATCAGCTAATTTCAGCGGATGTCGGCGTCGATGCAACCCAGCACATTGTTGCAGAGCTAACCAATCGAGCATCGCAAGGCGACCCCGTAGAAACGCTCGCCGGCATTCTGCGCGAGATGTTGCAGGTGTGCGAGCAGCCCCTGCAAATCGAATCTGGCCAATCCCCATTCGTTATTCTTGTGGTTGGGGTCAACGGTGCTGGTAAGACAACCACGATAGGAAAAATCGCCAATCAACTCCAGGCCGGCGGGCTATCTGTGATGTTAGCAGCGGGTGACACATTTCGGGCTGCGGCTATCGAACAATTGCAAACCTGGGGTGAACGCAACCATGTGCCGGTGGTGGCGCAGCAGCAGGGCTCGGACTCCGCTTCGGTAATTTATGACGCAATCGAATCAGCGCGTGCGCGCGGTGTGGATGTGCTGATTGCCGATACCGCCGGACGACTGCACACTCAGGCGGGATTGATGGACGAACTCGCCAAGGTGCGCCGCGTGATCGGCAAGGTGGATGAAACCGCTCCGCACGAAACTCTGCTCGTTCTCGACGGCGGCACCGGTCAGAACGCACTGCGGCAGGCACGCGAATTTACCAACGCGCTCTCGGTAAGCGGATTGGCTATCACCAAACTCGACGGCACCGCCAAGGGCGGCGTATTGTTTTCGCTGGCGCGCGAATTGGGTCTACCCGTACGCTTTATCGGCGTCGGCGAATCGGTTGACGATCTGCGCGTGTTCGACGCCGCGGCTTTTGTCGATGCACTGCTGGGGCTGGATACGAGCGAATGATCCAGTTTGACAACGTCACCAAGCGCTACCCGGGCACCGGCGATGCGCTCAGCCACGTGAGCTTTACCATTCCCAATGGGGCCTTTGGATTTCTGACCGGACACTCCGGAGCGGGCAAAAGCACCCTACTGAAGCTTATCGCGGCGATCGAATTCAGCACGCGCGGTCAGGTGCTGATCAAGGGGCAGAATCTAAGCAAAATTCGACGCGGCAAGATTCCGTTTATTCGCCGCCAGATGGGAATTGTGTTCCAGAACCATCAGCTGTTGTTTGATCGCAATGTCTACGACAACGTCGCGCTGCCGATGGTCATATCGGGCTTTCATCGATCCGACATCGCGCGGCGAGTGCGCGCGGCGCTGGACAAGGTCGGGTTGCTGCACAAGGAAAAGGCCAATCCCATCAGTCTCTCCGGGGGCGAACAACAACGCGTCGGCATCGCGCGTGCAGTCGTCAACCGCCCGGCTTTGGTGCTGGCAGACGAACCAACCGGCAATCTGGACCCCGAACTCTCGGCTGAGATCATGCAGCTGTTCGCACAGTTCAATCAGGTAGGGGTCACCATTCTCATCGCCAGCCACGATATCGCCCTCATCGATGAGATGCGCGCGCCAGTGCTCACACTGCACGACGGGCGCGTGATCGATAACGGTTTTGAACACGACCTTGAGGACACCGACCTTGGCGACTAGGCAGCGCAGCGCGCAAGGCGCCAAGAACGCACGCCCGTCGCTGACTCTGCGACTGCGCGGTTGGCTGTTCAACCACTCGCAGGCGCTGACCTTTAGTGTCGCTAAACTGGCGCAAACGCCGATCGCCAGTGCCATGACCTGTCTGGTAATCGCGATCGCGCTGGCGTTGCCGGCGACTTTTTCCGTACTTCTGGGCAATGCACAAACCCTCAGCGACGGCTGGGACGTAGACGCCAGCGTGACGCTTTACCTCCATGCCGAGGTGGATGACGCCGACGGCGCCGCTCTGGCACGTGAGCTCAACGGTAGCGATGGCGTCGCCGACACCCGCTTTATCGGGCGCGATGAGGCGCTGGCCACTTTTCGTAAATTCTCCGGTTTTGGCGACGTGCTGGACGCCCTCGACGACAATCCGCTACCCGCCTCAATAGTGCTGCAACTGCAACCGGAGCACAGCGCGCGCGCGCAACTTCAACAGATGGCTGAGGAAATGGCCGCGCGCAAAGAGGTAGAAACGGCACAAGTCGATCTCGAGTGGATTCAACGCCTGAATGCAATTATCGAACTTATGGGTCGCGGCGTCCTCGTGGTTGGTGCGCTACTGGCGCTCGCTGTGTTGCTGATTATTGGAAATACGATCCGACTCGATATTCACAATCGGCGCGACGAAATTGTTGTCATCAAACTGATCGGCGCGACCGACGCATTCGTTCGTCGGCCATTTCTTTACGGTGGTCTTGTTTACGGTTTTGTTGGTGGTGTGTTGAGCGCGATGCTTGTCGCCGCTGCGCTGCTGTTCGTGAGTGCACCCGCTGAACAACTGGCGGATTTGTACGGAAGCGGAGCACAACTTGCAAAGATCAACTGGGCCACGGTCGTGGCTTTGGTTGTTTCCAGCACCTTACTTGGCTTGATTGGATCCTGGCTATCGGTTGGGCGCCACATTAGGGAGGTTGAACCGAAATGATTGCAGTACAACAACAAACCGAAGAGAGCGCGGCGTGTGACCGCATTCTGGTTGTTGACGGCACGCGTGCGACCCGACGAATCCTGACCGCATTGTTAGCGCGAAAGCTGGAAAACGTTGACGTGTTTACCGCATCAACTGCCAGTGAAGCGCGCGATCTGCTCGAGCAATACCATTTTGACTTTTTGACCACGTCGGCAGAGTTGCCTGACTCCAGCGGTCTTGCTTTGGTCGAATATGTGCGCGCTCTACCCGAATACACCAGCACGCCGGCAATCATCGTATCCGGCGACACCGCATGCGAATCTGGCAAAACTTACCGCAGCAATGGCACTACCGGTTTCTTCAACAAGGCAGAAGGCTTCAAGCGTTTGATCGACTACGTTCGCTGGGTGTTCGAAGAGCGAAGCAAAATGCAAAACCGCGTGCTGTGTGCGACTTACGACTCAGCCAATCGATTTGGTGGCAGCTGGCAGTTGCTGGCGCGTTGCCAGTTCAATCTGCTGCAAACCTGCCAGTATCAGGATTTGATTGACACGGTTCGCGCCTCGTTCAAGAGTAACGGCGAAGTGCTGGATATGCTGGTTGTAGAAACCGACGCAGGGCAATTGCCGCGCGCTATCGACCTGATCGCACGTATTCGTCATGACCTGCACCTGCCGCCGAATGTTCTCCCTGCGCTCGCGGTGCTGCGAGAACCAATTTACGATGAGGCCACCGCGCTGTTGCTTGACGCCGGCTTCAACGACTGCGTGAGCCTCCCCAGCACTGACGCGCTGGTCTCCGCTCGCATCCGCTCACTGGCCACGATTAGCCAACAACAACGAAGATTATCAGCGGCTTAGGGGCCTTGACGCCTTTATGGCGCGGTATTTGCGCACTGCATTACAGAACTTCCATGATTATTAGCACTCTAAGCTGCTGAGTGCTAAAATTCAGGCTAATTGAGAAGTGAGGTGCCAATTATGACCGCCTTAGTCGCTACAAATCAGTCGTATTCATTGCCCGTTGCCACCGGCGATCTGGGCGGATATCTGAAACAAATCAGCGAAATACCGGTTTTAACCAGTGAGGAGGAGAAGGAACTCGCCGTCCGTCTTCGCGATCACGACGATCTCGAAGCGGCGCGCCAGCTTGTTATGTCTCAACTGCGGTTTGTCGTGCACATCGCACGCAGCTACTCAGGCTATGGCCTGCCGTTGGCCGATCTGGTTCAGGAAGGCAATATCGGCCTGATGAAAGCGGTTAAACGCTTCGATCCCGAGGTTGGCGTGCGCCTGATTTCATTTGCCGTTCACTGGATTCGCGCTGAGATCCACGAGTTCGTGATTCGCAACTGGCGCATCGTAAAAGTGGCCACCACCAAGGCTCAACGTAAACTGTTCTTCAAACTGCGCAGTGCGAAGAAGTCTCTCGGTTGGTTCACCGCCGACGAGGTTGAAGCAGTGGCTGATGACCTCGGTGTGGCGCCGGAAACAGTGATGGAAATGGAAGGACGCCTGACTGCCAACGATCCGACCTTTGACGCGCCGGCCAGCAGCGACGACAGCGAACTGGTCTCGTCACCCTCGAACTACCTGCGTTCGCACGAGCCGGATCCGGCCGCGCTGCTGGAGTCGACGGACCAGACCGAGAACGACCACAACAACCTGGTCAGTGCCATTGCTGAGCTGGACGACCGTAGTCGCGACATCATCCAGCGCCGCTGGTTGGGCGACAGCAAATCAACCCTGCACGAGCTGGCCGACGAGTACAACGTCTCGGCTGAACGCATTCGCCAGCTTGAGAAAAACGCGATGAAAAAACTCAAAGGGTTCATCCTCGCCGCCTGACTCCAGTTTTTGAGTAATCCCAAAGCCGCCCTGGCGATCTTATCCGGGCGGCTTTTTTTACGCCCGAATTCTTGTGGTTTGCAAAGCTGTCCGCGCAGTGATTAGATGTTGGCCGTACAGTTTCGTCTCGACTAAGGCAAACAAGGATTCAACATGGCACTTAAACTCGAAGTCGGAAATATCATAGCCGCCATGCACGCCAAGGAGTACCGCGTGTTTGAGAGTGAAAAGGGCCACGATCTCAATCTTGTTGGAATCCGTACCGACGACGACACAGCAAACGCTTTCAATGATGTTGTCTCGGTTTTTTACCGTTTTGACGGACGCTGGAATTTTTTTGCATTTCCGGCTACCACCGATCCGGGAACTTTCTTTAGAGAAAATCCAATTAACTTAAAGGGCACGGCGATTATGAAGCCGGGACAATATCGCGGTGCCTACATGGTGGGTAAGCACAAGGGCTACACGGCCTTACAGCAAAAAGGCAACATCACCGTTTTTCGCGATAACAATAAAGACGCCACGCTGGATACGGACGGGAGTGAGGACACTAAAAAAACCCACGCGGTAAACATACACCGTGCTAATCGGGTGCGAGCATCAACCCAGGTGGATAATTGGAGCGCGGGCTGTCAGGTGTTGCAGGATCCGGATCACTTCGATTTCCTGATCGCACTGTGCAAAAAGGCACGCGACAAATACGGCAATTCATTTACCTATACACTGTTGGAAGAAGGTGATCTGTCACGTTAGGTTCGCCCTACGAGTGGCAATCGCGCCAACGCAGTTGTCGTTCAAATAGTCCCGGTTTACCTTTAAACTGGCCCGAAATTGGAATGAGCTGGCGCTGTTGCGCCATAGGTGACTGTGAAAGCCGACCCGCTATACCCCGATAAAACTCTGCCGATGTTGTTGACTGTTGATCGAGGCGACATCGGTAAACCCGGCGTGTTTTGCGACTGGGTTAGCCGTAACTCCGAAAAATTCGACGATTGGTTGCACCTTACCGGTGCAGTGCTGGTTCGCGGCTATAACATCGATACCCCGGAGGCATTTCGACGTGTGTGCGCTGCGATCCGCCCGGATTTTGATGACTCCATCGGCGACGACGCACTAATCAGTTTGATCGGCAGCCACGACGCCGCTGACGATCGCGAAAACAGCGATGAAGTGTTGCTGCACAACGCATTGTCATACGCGGGATCAACTCCAGAGCGCTTGTTCTATGGTTGCTTGAAACCATCGAGGTCCAGCGATGAAGCCCAGCTGGTTGATGGACGTGAGATTTTTAAAAACCTGCGCAAAGATCTGCGCCGAAAATTTGAAGATCTTGGCGTTATCTACCACCGATACCTGCGATCGGAAAACGGCGAACCCGGCACCGGCGATACCTGGCAGGAGGCTTTTCAAAGCGATGACCCGCTCCATGTAGAAAAGTTTCTGGTTGAGTCCGAAATGAAATACGAGTGGACGGACGATGGCCTGCGTACCAGTACCGACCATGCCAGCGTGGTAAAACACCCCTTTACCGGTGAGCGCTGTTGGTGCAATCAGGCTGATCGGTGGCACCTTGGCACGCTTGGCGTAGCGGATTCGGGTGTCGAATCGATTTCAGCCGAGCAGAAGGCGACACCCGGGATCGATACCTTCGGCAACCATGTCACGTTTGGCGACGGCAGCGAAATACCGTTGGCCGATCTTCTGCACGTGCGCGAGGTGATTCGCGCGTGTCGAGTCACTTTCCCATGGAAAACCGGCGACCTGCTGGTGATCGATAATGTAATGGCAATGCACGGGCAAAAGGCGTACAGCGGTGCGCCGGATGTCATTATCGCAGTGGCCTGATCTTCGACCAATCTAAAATTGGAAAACGCTGTTGTGGACGTTGTAGTGACGGGTGCCGAACCTGAAGCATGGGTTATCGCTGTGGTTGCGCTGGTCGCGGGAATGATTCGCGGATTTACCGGCTTCGGCGGTCCTGCGTTTATGCTTGCCATCCTCACCTTGTTTTTTCCCCCTGTCAGTGTGGTCGCCAAAGTGCTGGTGGTGGACTTTCTCACCAGTGTCTACCTTTTCAAAACCTGCTGGCGCGATATTCGCTGGAAGCCATTGTTGTGGATGACGATCCCCACACTACTGGTCCTGCCGTTTGGTCATTGGCTTTTGGTCGAACTCGACCCCTCCGTCATGAAACGTGCGATGGCGGGCGCGATCGCACTCTCCTGCGTCGCCATGCTGATTGGCTGGCGATACAAAACGCCGATGAACATCGTTGCACTGGTGGCGGTTGGGGTGGTCGCGGGTGTCGTATTTGGAGGAGCTTACATCGCACTGTTTGCCGTGGTGCCGGTATTACTTGGACCGTACGATAAAAACGAGGGCCGTGCGCTCATCGTGGCCTGGTCGTTCTTAGCCGTTATTGGATTCGCGCTCCTCTCCGGCGGGACAGGAACGACCACGTGGAGCGACGTTAATGTCGCGCTGCCAGGAATCGCAACCTACTGGCTCGGCGCCTGGATTGGTTCGGCCGGCTTTCGACAATCGAGTGAAAAGCTGTTTCGCCGCGCCGCGATTGCGACACTGCTGGTGCTATCGCTGGGAAATCTCTTGCTTTAACGCGACAACGTCATCGAGCAGTTTGGCGCACTGTCGCTCGACGCTGTAATGCTCGCGCGCGAACTGCGCGGCAGTCGCACCTTTGGTCATCTTCCACTCTTCGCTCAGCGCGCGGGTGATCGTGTCGCTCAAGCGTGCGGCGATTTGTGCGTTGTCGCCTTCGTCGATCAATTCGCCGACGCCCGCATTAACAAAATCCCTGGGACCGCCCGAGTTAGCGCCAATAACCGGCGTGCCGCAGGCCATGCACTCAATCAAAACCAGCCCAAATGGCTCGTTGCGCGACGGGTAGACGCCAAGGTCCGCCATCGAATTCAGCTGCGCGATTTCACTGTGCGATCGAGGGCCCAGAAACCAGGTATTGCGCAGCCCCAATAGTCGGTAAGCGATATCGTGGTAGTGGGTGATGGCTTCATCGGGGCCCGAGCCCACAATCAGCGTAGCGATGTCGCCTCGTTTTTCGTAGACCGCAGCGGCGTGCAGCAGGCAGTCGAGCCGCTTCCAATCCGCGAACTTGCCGCAGAACACCACGACATGATTGAAGTGTGAATCGATTTTTTTGATATCGGGTCGAACCGGACTGGCAGGGAGTTCAAGCCCCCGCAAAATTGATTCGCGTGTTCGATATGCCTGCATGTCGGGCTTGAATACCCCCGTATCGTAGCCGTTTGGCGATAAGATCATCCGCGCACGGGGGTAGTCCGGAAAAACATCGCTAAACTTGCTCAGCTGCTCGGTTGAGATTGCGGCGCAGGCGTCCACATTGCCATCCGGGTCGAACACACCGTGTTTTTGCATAAAGGGTAAAAACCGCGCGGGGTACTCCGGATCAGTTCCCGATTTTTCGTGGGCGAACATTTTCAGCGCAGTGCCATGCACAAAACACATCAACATAAAGGGTGCACGCCCGTTTATCACACGCTCGCGGTTTATTCGGGACAGCACCAAGGGATTCAAAAAGCTGTGGTGCGCGATGGCGAGATCCAGCTCCCGTCCCTCGCGCTTTTCGGCGGCGTCAATCTGATCGCGCGTGAAATTTTGCAGCCGATTCACGTATGCGCCAAATTCATGCTCCGACATGCCGTGGAATCGATAGCTGCTTACGGGTGAGATCGATTCGCAAATCGGGATATCGTGCTCAAGTGGAAAAATCGAAACCTGTGGATCGTCCGAGGTTTGCACTTTGGACGGATAAACTGAATAGCACGTCACCTCCGGCATGTCGTTGAAGGCGTGATGATGCGCCTCGTGCAAAATTCCCGAGCCGGGGGCAAATTCGCCCTGCCGCTGCCAGTTATTGGTACCAAGTTGAAAAATCAGATGCCGCATTCAGCGTGTTTTTGTGAGGTAGTGAGGAGTGCCGACTATAGCAGTGCAATTGCTCATCCGCCCGCGTTGGGCCGCTTGTCCCACTCCTGTAACTTGCGTATAAATTGAGATATGACAGGTGAGATCGCGATCAGACAGGCAACGTCAGAGGACGCCGACAGCGTTGGCCGTCTTGTTTACTCACTGATTCGGGAGATCGTACCGGAATTTAACGAACGTCGATCAGTCGACGCGTACAGCGCTATCGCCAAAAATCTTATGGCCGATTCGCCACGAGTCTGGGCATTCGTTGGCAGTGATTCAAACGGAAGCGATATCGCCCTGCTCACACTGCACGAGTGCGCGGCGATTTACGCCGAAGGGATTTTCGGTGAGATTTCGGAGTTGTACGTGACGCCGGATTTCCGTTCGGGTGGTGTGGGTGCGAAATTAATTGATGCCGCAGTCACGTTTGCCAAACAGCGCGGTTGGTCCGTGCTCGAGGTCGGTGCTCCCGACGTGCCGCGGTGGCAAAAAACGGTGGATTTTTATCGGTCCTATGGGTTCGAAATGGTCGGGCCAAGATTGGAGCTGGATCTCTGACTCAAGGTGGGAATTAGATTGTGAACCTGACGCAAGAACAACTCAGCGACTTTGATCAAAACGGTTACATATTTATCGCGGACTGTTTTGATCCCGATGAGGTCGACGCTTTAAAGCGCGCATCCGAAGAGGTTTACGCACTCGAGCGCGACGAAGTCTGGCGTGAATCCAGCGGTGCCCCGCGCACGGCGTTCGCCGCCCACCTGTATAACGAAGCATTTCGGCGGCTGGGCGCGCATCCGCGACTGATTAATCCGGTGATGCAGCTTTTGCAGGGCCAGGTATATATGCACCAGTACAAGGTCAACGCCAAGGCCGCGTTCGACGGGGATGTGTGGCAATGGCACCAGGACTTTGGGACATGGCACCGCGACGACCAAATGCCCGAACCCCGCGCGATGAACATCGCCGTTTTTATCGATGAAGTCGCTGCCTACAACGGCCCCCTGCTGTTTATTCCCGGTAGCCACAAAAAAGGGGTGATCGACGCTGGGCACGATCTGGCCACGACAAGCTACCCGCTATGGACGCTCGATCGCGAGTCGGTCACAAAGCTCGCCGATGCAAATGGTATTGATGCGCCGGTCGGCAAGCCGGGATCGGTGCTTATGTTTCACAGCAATCTGGTGCACGCCAGTCCGCCTAATATCAGCCCGTGGTCACGCGTGATCGTTTACCTGAGTTTGTGTGAGGTCAACAACCACATCCGGCAATTTAAGCGACCGGAGTGGGTGGCGCACCGAGATTTCACGCCAATCGACGCCTTGCCAGACGACTGCCTGCGCGAGTTGGCGCTGTCACAGCACTGACAATATGCAGCATCTTCTCGATAAACGTCTGGCTGAGAATCGGCCGGTTGGGGTTACGCTGATCGGCGCGGGAAAGTTTGGCGCGATGTTTTTGTCGCAGGTTCCGACAATTGAAGGGTTGCAGGTACGGACAATTGTCGATCTCGATATCGACAACGCGAAAGCCACTTGCGCACGGGTCGGATGGGAAGACGCGCGAATCAGCTCGACCAAATTCACCGATGACGCAAACGATGCGCTGCGCGATGAGCAATGCGAGGTGGTTATCGAGGCGACAGGCAATCCCATCGCGGGGGTCGATCACGCGCTCGCTGCAATCGAACACGGCAAGCATGTTGTGATGGTCAACGTCGAAGCCGATGCCCTGTGCGGCGTGGTGCTGGCACAAAAAGCACAAGCGGCTGGTGTGGTTTACACCATGGCCTACGGGGACCAGCCCGCGCTGATCTGGGAGATGGTGAACTGGGGGCGCCTTTGTGGTTTCGAAATAACCGCTGCCGGAAAAGGCACGCGCTATTTTGACGGTGCACACCAGTCAACACCCGATACCGTGTGGGAGCATTACGGATTAACTTCGGATCAGGCTGCGGCTGCCGGAATGAATTCACAGATGTTCAATTCATTTCTCGACGGTACCAAATCGGCGATCGAAATGGCCGCAGTGTGCAACGCCACGGGCTTGCTGGCGGGCGACGACGGACTGACGTTTCCAGCCTGCGGGGTAGACGATCTACCCCGCTTGATGCGACCGCAAGCAGATGGTGGTGCGCTGCAGCAAAAGGGGCAGGTCGAGGTGATCGCATCGGAAGAGCGTGACGGTAGCCCGGTTTTTCGCGACCTTCGCTGGGGCGTTTACGTAGTTTTCGAAGCGCCAAATGACTACTCCGCCGATTGCTTTCGTCAATACGGCTTAAACACGGACGTCAGCGGGCGGTACGCGTCGATGTACAAGCCGTATCATCTGATCGGGCTTGAGCTCAGCTATTCGGTATTTTCTGCCGCCTTGCGTCAGGAGTCGATTGGTCACCCGCGTGCGTATGTGGCCGACGCGGTTGCAACCGCAAAGCGTGATCTCAAAGCGGGAGAAACATTGGACGGGGAAGGCGGTTTCACGGTCTACGGCAAGCTGATGCCCGCGCGTGCGAGCAATAGTGTCAATGCGCTGCCAATTGGACTGGCACACGACGTGTTACTGAAACAGGATGTCCGGCAAGGTGAAATCGTTGGTATGGCCGACATCGACGGTCTCGCCGTTTCGACCGCATCCGCAATGCGGAATCAACTCTTAACGGGCACTTAACAACGCATTCTTCGCCGGCTGCGCACAGCTCTCGCTTACGCGCTCCAACTTCGGCTAACTGGCCCTGAATTTCTCAAACTGCCTGCTAAACTAAAACTTGGTTGCTGCAATAAACACGTCGCTCATCAGCCCATCAATTCGAATTTGAAGCTAAGTTTTATGACGGGTGGTTCAAATTCTCTTGGTGTGAGTTCCTGTGCGCATGTGGTGCCTAAGCTCTTGGAATTAGCGCAATTTTGCCTATTCCAAGGAATTGAGATGCAGTGCGTGTTTCTTATTGTACGCCGTTGTTAATGTACGCCCCCTGAGCGGAGCCTGTATGCGGGTGCGCAACTTAAAACTTCACTCTCGTCTTGGTATCAAGATGAACAAGGAACTTACTCAGTGTGCTTTTTCGATCCAAACGTACGGTTGTGTAACCGAGGGTCAGTGTTGTTAGACAGAGAATAAGCGTGAGAATTGGTGAATAGCTATTGAGCTCATTGGTGAGGGCGCGTCCAATTGGAACAGTCGTTAAATGTGCTTTTACAAACTAAACGCAGAAAGACACAAGAAATCCGCCGAGAAAACGAGTCGATAACCAAACGTATCGCTTCAAGCATTTTGTCCACGTGTGAAACCCCGCCATCAAATCTACAAGCTTTCACAAGCTAAATACCATCTGGTTTTAATCCTGTGCGAAAAAAAAGAATAATCCTTTTAACTCGAACCTACCTCCCGATCATAGGGGGGCGTGAGATCGTAGTTTATTACCTTGCAAAAGCTTATCACCAGCTCGGGTACGATGTTCGAGTTGTTGGTCAACTGCGTTTTGCGCGGCGTAGGAATCGCCCAACCGATGCACGCGTGCACTCCTGGCCCTCATTGGTAAGTCACTTTCCAGCGTGGATTGTTTCCGAACGCGTTAAGGAGACGCTGCAATTTTTAGAACTTCGAATCATTCTGTTGGTCGAGATATTTCTGTTTGGTGCTGACATCGTTCATTCTCATGCTACATACCCACAAGGATATGTTGTTGCACTATTGAAATCGTTTCTCAAAAACAAGGTTGTCGCGCTGACTCCGCACGGGAATGACATTCATACTATTCCCGAAATTGGTCACGGGATGGGTTTAAATCCAGAAATTGCGAAAAAAATAAAAATCGCTCTTGAAAAGACTGATGTGATCACGAGCATAGCTGAAGCCGTGAGCACATCGATAAAACGCTACGGGATTGACGAAGAAAAGATCACGTACATTCCGAATGGCGTGGACGTCGAGAGGTTCGCATTCAACAATGAGAAACAAATCGACAACGACGAAGATAGCATCGTTAACATCGTTTCGGTCGGCAATTTTCATGTTCGCAAAGGCCACCGCGTGTTGATAGACGCGGTTGACAAGTTGAATCAGGAAAACAATCGGTACAGGCTTACGATTGTTGGACGGAAAAGTCGAGAGTTGGTGGAATACGCCACGAGCAAATCAATTGCTTGCACGTTTACGGGCAAAATAGAATTCACACCGCGCGATAGCAAAAACCCTGACGAGCTTGCGGAAATATTCTCAAAATCGACAGTTTATGTGAGTTCATCAATTAACGATGAAGCTGAAGGTATGTCTCTTGCTGTTCTTGAAGCAATGGCCGCGGGACTTCCAGTCGTCGCGAGTAATATCTCTGGAAATAGAGATATTGTAGAGGGATTCAAAAATGGAATTCTCGTTAATCCAAACGACGTATCAGCACTGTCGAATGGGATTAAGGAGATTCTCCAATCTCCCGAAAGATTTTACGAAATGTCGCAGAACTCAGTTAAAGGCGCGAATAGCGTCAGTTGGCTGGAGGTTGCCAAAAAGTACCTTACTGAGTTCGAAGCAGCGGCCAATAAATCTTGACTGCAAAAATAAAAACGTGGGAAAACTTTAATCGCCGAATTCGACACATCGGCGTCAATCTTTTACGCGAGCTCGGCAAATATGAAAACTCAATATTTGTGGCTGGGTGTCAGCGATCCGGGACTACAGCAGTCACGAACGCACTCAATTTGTCATCGGATTTCGGAAAATACAAGTTTACGCGCGATACGGAGCTGGATGCCGCACTTATCCTGAGCGGATTCCACGAAGTCGCTAAAGGTCGTTATTGCTTCCAAACCACGTATTTGAACGAACAGTTTACCGAGTACTTCGCGCATAGCAATTTCAAGCTTGTCTGGGTGCTTCGACGACCAGTCCCGGTCGTCAGATCGATGTTACACAACTGGAGTCTGAGCTCATTAGATCGTTTGTATGAAGGCGTTGGAAAGAGATACCTGGAGGATGTAGGGGGCCCCAAGCCTAAGTTATTCGGTGATGATAGTGTCTCTCACTTGCAGAAAGCATGTGCAAGCTACATCGCGAAAGTCTCGCAAACACAAATTTTACTTAGCAAGCTGGGCAAAGAGAGAATGCTAATTGTCGATTACGATGATTTGCTTTCAGAGGATGGACCGGTGATTCTGGCAAATTTGTACGAGTTTGCCGATGTCAGTTATGACGCTTCATATCTCGAATATTTTGGCAAAAGAACCACTCGACCAAACACTAAAAAACTTAACCAAAGTGATGAACGATTCGTGCAAAGCACGTGCGAGCCGACCTACTCCAAAGCCACGTCTATTACGGATTATGCATGTCAATAAGACTACTTTTTGTTACATCAGATAAATACCCACCGATGCGCCCCGCAGCGAAGTTTCTTTTTGGTCGCGAGCTTCCAAAACGTGATGTGAAGGTTGATTGGTTGATTCAATCAGATTCGCCGGAGCCTCAAGCAAGAAAAATTGAATCCGAAACGGGCACTGTATATCTGGCAAAAACAAATCGATCTGCTAGCCGCGCGGGCAAAGTGCTCAAACACTTGTGGGATATTGCGAATGACTTTCGCGTTTTTAGTTTGGTTTTTTCAAACAAATACGATGTCATTCAAGTCAAGGATAAATACCTCGGTGCGTTGACAGCCGCTTTGGCAGCACGCCTCACCGGTGCAAAATTCTGTTTTTGGATAGCCTACCCTCACTCGGAAGCGTCTTTGGCGCAGGCCCGATCAGGGTTTGCCAAGTTTCGATATTTTAGCTTTGTTAAGGGATGGATTTTCGGATTTTGTCTTTATAGTTTCATTTGCAAATTTGCAGACGTCGTTTTTGTCCAAAGTGAACAAATGAAAAAAGATATGGCGAAACGCGGTGTTGATGAGCACAAAATGGTTCCGGTTCCCGGTTCCGTGGATATCGAAGAAATCGACACGATTTTGTCGAACTTAGCTCCACCAAGTGAACGCAATAAACGTGTGCTATATGTCGGTACACTCATGCGTATACGTAAACTCGATATGCTAATTGACGCGTTTTCTGACGTTTTATCAGAGCATCCAGATGCTACACTGGATTTTTTAGGCAAGGGCGAGCATCCGAAGGATGAAGAATTATTAATGTCTCGCATTCGGACCCTGGGTTTGGACAATTCTGTACGCCTGCTGGGCAACCATTCGTATGAAGAAGTCATTAAAAATGTGTCAAATTCAGCGGTTTGCCTTTCTCCTTACTACCCTTCATTTATACTGAATTCCACGTCTCCTACTAAATTACTGGAATACATGGCGGTTGGTCGTCCAGTCGTTGGTAATGTTCACCCCGAGCAGAGTGACGTGATGAAATCATGTGGCTGCGGCGAATGCGTTGAATGGGACGCGGAGGAGTTTGCTGCGGCTATTGTCCGGCTTCTCAATGACCCTGACTCAGCGGAAGCCGCCGGTGGGAAGGGTCGCGACTACATTCTCGAGCATCGGACGCATCGCACAATGGGTGAAAAAGTGGAAGCTGTGTACCTCGAGCTTCTTGGGAAAAAATTAGACTCTGCTTCATCTCCTCTATCGTGACGTTGTTTTAAGTCAGGTGCCGGAATATTTGAAGTCTTATTTTTGATTCATACATTCCACGTTTTTGGATTGAATCGTTATGTCTGATGAAACCAATTTGGTTTTTATGGTCGGCACCGGTCGATGTGGGTCAACGCTGGCGCACGAGTTACTGTGCCGCAATGAAAATGTGGGATTCATATCGAACATAGACGACCGTTTTGGCGCTCTGGATCTGAAAGGGCGGTACAACAGCGCTGTGTACAGAAACCTTCCGTTTTCATTTACTTTGAAAGGTCGCGTTCGATTTGCCCCCTCAGAGGCCTATAAGTTAATTTCTAGAAAAACGGGCATATACGCAGAACCTTTTCGTGACCTGCAAAAAGGCGATGTAACACCATGGCAACGACAGTTGTGGCGCGACTTCTTTCACATTCGCAATCAGCGTCAAGAATGTACTGTGTTTTCGCACAAATACACCGGCTGGTCGA
This sequence comes from Pseudomonadota bacterium, assembly GCA_039029275.1. Taxonomy (GTDB): domain Bacteria; phylum Pseudomonadota; class Gammaproteobacteria; order JBCCGL01; family JBCCGL01; genus JBCCGL01. Next base: position 71,503 of record JBCCGL010000008.1, read on the forward strand.
GAATTGGATATTTCGCGGAGATTTTTCCAAACGCGCGATTTGTCAATATAGTGCGCGACGGCAGAGCAGTGTGTAATTCTTTTTTGCAGATGCCTTGGTGGGATGGTTATTCGGGCCCCTATAAATGGATCTACGGCATCCTGCCAGACGAGTATAAAGAGAGGTGGCACGCGGGCGGAGATAAATTCCATGAGCTTGCAGCTTACTGTTGGAAAATACTCATTAACTCGTATTCCACTCATCACGATCTCTTACAATCGGGTCGCCTGCTGGAGGTGAGGTACGAAGACCTGTTGGATGATCACATAGGCGTAATGCGTGATATTTGTGCGTTTTCGAATATAACCGTGACCGAAAAATTTGAGAATCAACTCTCAAAGCAAAAGATATACAGTTCCCGAAAAAACTCGTATCAGTATGACCTTGAGCCTTGGCAAGTGTCTGACATCGAAGAAATCATTGCTCCAGAGTTACAACGCTATGCGTACATTTAGTGCGATGGGCTGGACGCGCTCGAATGTATTTAGTGGATTCGCGTCACTGTTTTTTGAGGCTTGAGATGTTCAACTATAGTAACAGTACGCGCTTATGCGTGTTTTTCTGCGTGCGAGCGTTAAAGCTTTTGAGCGTGTGCTGCGTTCCTGAACGTCTTTACTCTGAATATGGAAGCTCGCCCCTTATGTTGGTACGTGTTTGAGTGGCAGCACCGATGAAGATAGTTTGCCACTTGGTTGTTGCGACCACAATCTCGGATATTGAAGTCATTGAAACTCGTAAGCGTCAATAACTATCACTATCGGCGCGGTGGTGCAGAAACAGTATTTCTCGACCATAACGCAATGTTTACTGATAAAGGCCATCAAGTGGCGCCTTTCAGTATGCAACACCCTAGCAATGAAGAAACCGATTACGAGAAGTACTTTCCCTCTGAAATCGAGTATGGAAGCGACTACTCGTTTTTCAAGAAATTGCGCAGCGCGGCCAGTGTGATTTATTCATTCGAAGCGTCTGAGTCTCTTGGGCATTTGCTGGCTGAGTTCTCGCCGGACATTTTGCACGCGCACAACATCTATCATCATTTGTCGACATCGATACTCAGGGAAGCTGACGTCCGCGGTGTTCCCGTTGTTTTGACACTCCACGATTTGAAACTCGCTTGTCCTGCCTACACGATGCTTCGAGATGGTCAGGTTTGTGAGGATTGCCGACACTCTCGACTCAATGTGATTCGACATCGGTGCATAAAGGGATCTCTGCCCTTGAGTAGTATAATTTTTGCTGAACAACTGATCGTAAGACTTGCTGGGCTCTATCGTAAGCACGTATCGCACTACGTAGTGCCCAGTCGGTTTTACATAAACAAAATCGGGGAGTGGGGAATAGATACCAAAAACTTTTCGTATGTGCCCAACTTCGTCAATCTTCCTGAGCAATCCTGGCACAACTCTGACGATGGCTATTACCTGTACATGGGCCGCCTTGCGCCAGAAAAGGGTTTACCGACGCTGGTCAAAGCTTTCATTGAGTTAAAGATTCCGCTAATGATTGCGGGGGACGGGCCGCTGAAAGCCCAAGTCACCGAACTCGCTCAAGAGCACAAGAATATTAATTTACTCGGCTTTCTCGGGCGCGACGAAATGCAGGCGTACCAGCGCAACGCGCGTGCGGTAATCGTCCCCTCTGAGTGGTATGAGAACTGCCCGATGAGCGTGATCGAGTCTTATGGAATTGGTAAAGCAATTATCGCGGCGGATATTGGCGGTCTGAGTGAAATGGTCGCACATAACGATACTGGCTTACTGTTTGAGCCAGGTGATACAGATTCACTGATTTCAACTATTCAGCACTTTGAGGAAATAGGCCCTCAAGGGAGGGCTCGAATGGGTGAAGCTGCGCGCCAGGCATGCTCTGAGAATTACTCTCCTGATTCCTACTACCGCCGCATTATGAAAATTTATGAGCAGGTGAGTCAATGAGCCTTTCGACGGTATTTGTTGTCGGTCTTCGAGGCTTCCCCAACGTTCAAGGTGGGATCGAAAAGCACTGCTCAGAATTGTACCCGCGCATCGTGCGAGATTCAGACATTAACGTTGTTGTACTCTGCAGGGCGAATCACCAGCCACCCGATATCCGCGAGTATCGCGGGGTTGTAATGCGTCCCTTGTGGTCACCATCGTCCCCGGGTATCGAAGCTTTTTTGCACACGTTTTTGGGGGTTCTATACGCAATCGTAAAACGCCCAGACTTGCTTCATATCCATGCGATTGGACCAGGGATATTTACCTTGTTCGCTCGGATGTTTGGTTTAAAGGTTGTGTTCACACACCACGGTTTTGACTATAAGCGGGAAAAGTGGGGCAGAGTTGCTCGAGCAATATTACAGATAGGTGAGCGATTGGCTCTAAAATTTTCAAACGCAGCAATCGCAGTCTCAAAAGTCGCGGGAGCAGAGCTGGAAACAAAATATCGGCGTAAGGTCGAGGTGATCCGAAACGGTGTGGAAATTTACGACGGCCGTGTTCGCAGAAAGATATTGTCGCAGTTGGGTCTATCAGAGCAAAAATATGTTTTGTCCGTGAGCCGAATTGTTGAAGAAAAGCGGCAGCTCGACATCGTGGACGCTTTTTTAGGTGCTGCCACGCACGATACGAAACTTGTCATTGTCGGTGAAGGCGGCGGTGGGAAATACTACGATCAGGTCTGTGCAAAAATCAAAGACCGGATCGACATTGTTGCACCTGGTGTCATCTACGGAGACGATCTCTTATGCCTTTACCAAAACTGTGCAATGTTTGTGCACGCTTCGTCACTGGAAGGCAACCCAATTGTGGTTCTGGAAGCAATGAGCTTTGGCTTGCATCTTTTGGTCAGCGATATTGACGCGCATCGCGAAATTGAACTCGACTCGGCAGACTATTTTCCACTGGGCGATATTGAGGTTTTGTCGACGCGGCTAAGCGAGCGACTCGCACGTGGCGATTTTAAACTGGACACCAAAAAGCAAGAGCGTATTCAAACTGAATTCAACTGGGATTTGGTCAGCCAACGCACGCTGAATGTATACAACGCGATACTAGATAAAAAATGAGCTTTTTATATATTAAAAACGGTGATGCTGCGCGTCAGGTGTCGACTTACAAAGAGAAGGTGAGCGATGGTCGTTCCGTTCAAATTAGCGGACCCGACTCATTTTTATTCTCACTGCTGACCTCTATTGAAGGACAACCGATCACCGTCATATCCCGCTCACAGCAGGCTGCGCGTGTTGATTTTGGACAGATTCGCGGAATCACAGTAAGCGATGCCGGCAGCTCAATTGTTAAGGTTGCGCGACGCGTTACTGTGGCAATCCACACCTTTCTTATGGTGCTGTCCGGCCGCTATAAGAAGGTTGTCTGCGGCGTGGGAGGTTCTCGGCTCTGGATGGCGTGGCTGGCATCGGTGCTCCGCGGTCGACCTATGATCGCTTCGCGTCATAATAGTCTTCTAACGGTTGAAATGAGTTTAATCACTCGCTTGCATGGTGCAGTTGATCGATGGGTGCTGAGAAGGGTCAGTCGAGTGATCTGCCACGGACCGTTTCTTAAAGAGGAACTGTGCGAATACGGAATTCGCGATCCTATTGATTTTGAAGTACCGCTAGTCGACTTCAACAAGATAAACAGCGAAGAAGAAAAATCTCCCAGTGACCACCTGCGTATCTACTACATCGGTCGAGTGGAACGCGAAAAAGGTCTGGTCGAGTTGGTGGAAAGTGTTGTCCAAATAAACAAGAGCCGACCGACCTCATTGTGCGTGGTTGGCAATGGCTCGATGACCGATTGGGTCGAGCAACAGCGGAAACAATTCAACGCTCCGGTGAAATATTTAGGGGCAATGGATCGAGATGACCTTGCGCGCGAATTAAAACGCAATTGTGATGTGTTGGCCTGTCCTTCCAAACCGGATTTTGCGGAGGGGAGGTGCATGGTTTTGCTGGAGGCCATGGTGTTGAATATACCCGTCGTTGCGCCAAACTATGGTCCTTTTCCATTCATTGTCGAGAGCGGCCTTACCGGCGTGCTGTTCAACAAACACAATGTAGCGAATATTCAAGCGGCACTCGAAGAAATCGGTTCACAACCTGGGTATAGCGAGTTGTGCGATTCGATCTCAAGGCTTCGCGAGCAATATGTGTGTCCGCCGCGATTGTTCAGTGACGCCGTGAACCTTGCCCTGCCATGACTGAGTCGCCCGCTAAACTCTGTGTGGTTATGGCCTCGCATATGCTGGAGAACATCGGCGGTGCACAGCTACAAAGTCATCATTTTTCAAACTATGCACAGGATAATGGTTGGCAGACTTACTACCTGTGCCGACACGACAAACCTCTCTCGCAACAGTCGTATGAAATAATTAGTCTCGGTACGCGATCTCGAGTTTTCAAAGGTACATTCTTTGAAGACGCACTCGGCTTATTCAAGCATCTCAAACGGCTTCGACCCACTACCATTTATCAACGTGGTCTTAAATCGCACACTGGCTTATGTGCGTTGTATTGCATGTTTAATCGACGATGTAAGCTTGTCTTTCATCTTGCCAATGAAAAGGACGTAAACGGAGAGCGCACACGCATTGTGCTAAAGGATTTGGTAAAACCGCAGCAGATAATAGAAAAGGCCTTGTCATATCTTGGTTTGCGTTGTGCAAATGTTGTTGTTGCACAGACGCATGCGCAAGATCAGCTGATGAGGAGACTTATCAAGCGGTCGGCAGACCTCGTTGTCAATAACGTGTTCGTACCATCGGTGTCGGCAACTGACCGAGCGTCGTCCAATAAATTTCGAGTCCTGTGGGTCTCCAACCTGAAAGAACAGAAAAGACCGGAAGTGGTCCTTGATTTAGCAGAATTACTCGCTGGCGACAGTTCAGTAGAAATCGAGATGATTGGTCGCCCCTATGGCAATCCCAAAAGTAGAGAAGAATTTGAATCACGACTTGAATCGTGTGAAAACGTCAGCTTTCTCGGTGAAAAAACCCCGGCCGAGGTTGAGCACCACATGGCGAATGCGGACGTATTCTTAAGCACCAGCAGGATCGAGGGTTACCCAAACACATTTGTACAAGCGTTTAGCTATGGCCTGCCAGTAATATCGTTCGAGGTGGACATTGACAGCATAATCACCAAACATAAACTGGGTAAAGTGTGCAACTCTGTTTCTGAACTGGCCGAAGCAATTCGAGTTGAGTCGCAGGAAGACACCGACACTCTAAAGAAAACAAAACGTATTAAAGACTTCGCAAAGCAGCAGTTCGGTTTGGATAACTTCAGCCCTTTATTAAATTTGATGTTGACATGAGTGATTCCAATTCCCATCGCGTGTTTGTACACATGGGTCTGCACAAAACAGCGACAAGTGCGCTGCAGCAACATTATTTCAACACGCTCGATAAGATAAATTTTTTGACTACTCGTCACCCAGATAGCGAAATCTTGCTTAAAGCAATCTTGCGAGATGATCCGATTAATCTCGATTCCAAGCTTATCCGCTCGTCCTTCGACAAGCTCATGGCAACGGATAAAGCCAATTTGATATCCAACGAAGCTCTGTCCGGACCACCGTTTAGTGGACTGGTAGAGGGAGGGTATGACCATAGATCTTCAGTGCTTTCAAATTTGTCAAATGTGCTGCCCGATGCTCGAATAATTCTGGTCCTGCGTCGTCAGGATCGCTACGCAGGGTCCTTATACAGGCAATACGTCAAATCGGGCGGCACTCGCGATATTGAACGTTACTATGGCTACAATCAAAGCAGGCCAGCGTGTTTCAATCGCAATCGATTTGATTTTCGCACGTACATTCAACATATCACGGAAACGTTTGGCCGCGACCGCGTTTTGGTGCTGTTGTATGAAGATTTTGTGAGTGATTTACCTGGGTTTTTATCGAACATGTCTGACTTCGTTGGAATAGACTTTCCTGTAAAAACAATCAAACGCGAAAACAAAACATCTTTTGGTTCGTTTGGTATCAACGTTACACGCTATATGAATTTCATTATCAGAAACCTGGTCAACCCGGGAGCGCCCCTGCCAGGTATACCTATCAAGTATCGGAAGGGACGCGGATTCAAACTTGAGAACCTGTCACCCGTAGAACTTATCCATGATCACTGGAAGTGGGGTTCCGGCGGAAAGAACTCAATGCGATATGACTCAGTCCTCGAGCGTATATTGGATGAGCAGCGCGAGGGAAATCGCCAGTTGTCACTAGAATATAACCTTGACTTGGAAAGGTACGGATATTGTTAAACATGTTTAAGCGTGATGATCATCAACGCTGTCTTATATTTGATGACTCACAATCAAGCGCTCATGAATATGAATAAAGAACATCGTTCGATATATCTATGACCTTTGGCCGCCTTTACATTATTGCCAGTTTGATGATGGCGTCTGTTTCGAGCAGCCCGCATGTATTAGGTTATATTGGCGGCGGTTTGGGACTGCTGGCAATTGACATGTTCTATCTGCTTGGATTCGTTCTGTTCACGATATATTTGTTTCTGCGAAAAACGTTTGCACTGCCCTATCAGTTCGTTTTTTTGTTCTTTCTATTTATTCTACACGTTGTTATTGGCGCTGTTTTCAACCAAACCGATCAAGGAGCCATAATCAGTGGAATACGGGCCTACTTCCGATTTCTGCCATTCTTTTTAATTCCGGTTGTCATGTACAAAGACGGCTGGAACGTCACAAGTAACAAATTACTCATCGCGATCCTTCTCATGCAAGTCCCATTCGCGTTTCTGCAGCGCTTTGTATTTTATCCCAATATGGACACCGGTGACGTGGTTCGCGGAACTGCCGGAACGGGCAGTATGATGGCTATATGTCTGGTTTGCGCGATTGCTTTGGTCTTCGGTTTGTATATTCGAAAAGAAATTGCGCTAAAAAGGGCTGCCCTTATCGCTTTGGTCTTATTCGTTCCTGTGACTATCGGAGAGATTAAAGGCGCTATCGTATTGTTTGTCATTGGTATTCTTGCAATAGGGCTATCAGGGTATAGCTCCCGACAGTTAAAAAACTTGTTCTTGCTGGCTATCCCATTTGTCATTGTATTTGGAGTTACCTATGACGCGCTTTACTCGAGGGGTTCTGAGCGTAGTATTGTCGACTTTATAACGGATCCGGATCGCGCCTTAAGGTACCTCGCGCCGAGACACGGCGGTTACATAGATCATAAAGAAGAGGGTGAAGGGCCTTTTGGTCGTATTGACAGAATAATCGCACCCCTCAAAGAATTCGAAAACGAGCCTGTTCGCTTCTTTTTTGGTGTTGGGATCGGCAACACGAGCAGTTCGAGATTTGAGTTTCTTTCTGGCGACTTCGCCTGGGCCAACGACTCAAGGTTAGTTGGGAACTCGGTGTCTCGAATTATATGGGAGTTCGGGTTGTTCGGTTTGATAATATTTATTTCGTTACCAATCATGCAATGTATGTACATACGCAAATGCGTAAAGAAGTTTGGTGTTATACGGGGCGATTGCATTGGTTGGTTTGCCGTTAACGCAATTATTGTGATCGCACTTTTTTACAAAGATATCATCCCGTCCAGCTTTGTAATGTCTCTCTATTTTTTCACTTCCGGCGTTATCATGTCTAACTTGTATGCAGACGTAGCCAAAAAACGCATGGCAGCACTGCAGGAAACTAAGATTAGCCTTGCATGAAATTGAACGAACACTTACAACTATTTCACGGCACAAATAAGAAATTGCAGAGGCGTCTTTATACCAATTGCATAGACGAAGTTTGGCAAACTGGCTCTGCACCGCGCGTGCATCTGCAAAACTTCTTAGCGTATGGCTGCAAAATCCCACGCTACTGGAAATAGTGCTTTGGTCGTCCATGCACCAATTGAAACGATAGTTATCGCGGCCCCTTCCTGTTGCGGGAAAACGTACTTCAGTGATTCACTAAAATCAGACGCGTTGCCAGAGTTCAACGAAATTCTGCATATAGACACTTTTCAAGATTGGGACTACAAAGATGCGTTTTATCTGGATAGTGATTCGTCGAACGAACTAATAGATGCAAGCGACTTACGTCTTATCCTGCATTGGACAATTGTCAGGCCCACGTTGAAGATATTTCTTCGAAATGTTTTTCATAATGTCAGTTACGAAAAGAAATCGAGAGCGGATTTATTAAGATCTAAAAAGTCCACTGTGCTGACCCTTATCGCATCCCCAACTGCATTGGCAGATCGCGTAGCGCTACGTAAGAAACGTTCGCAAGAGTTGCTCGAAGAGGGCCGTCGGTCTCGTTATAAGCATCTGATTTATCAATTTAAACTAAATTCTATTCACCGTTTTTACCGGAATACGGAACAGCTCGCTAGAATGTATGATCGCTGGAATCATTTCTGTATTGAACAAGGGGTACACCACAATTACTTGATCGATGTCACGAGCGAACCAAAACTGGTAGGTGACGGTATCCATGAACATTATCCTCTAATGGTCAACCAGCTGGGGTTTCAACCATGACGCGCCCGCTACTCAAGGTTATCGGTGAGCGAAATACTGGAACTAACTATTTGGATTCCTTACTGGAAAAGAATCTGAATGTAGAACTTTTGGACGGCGAGGTACCAAATACACTCGGGCGAATAATTAAGGGTCTTTTGTTCAGAGAAATGTTTAGAGACATCTACTTTTCGGTTTCGAGCTCCCGGAATTTGGGTTGGAAGCACAGGTTTGCTCCTGATCCTGACGAGGTAGATGCGTTTAAAACGAGAATAGCGAGAGACGTTCATCTAATCATCCTGGTCAAGAACCCTTACTCCTGGCTGCTTTCGATGCACAAAAGACCGTACCACCAGAAGCGGAGTATTTACAAAAAAATCTCTCGAGAGAAAGAAACACTCAACGAGTTTCTTTTGCTTCCTTGGCCAACCGTGCGCAGGGAACGCGGTCGATCCAAATACGCTAATATCGTTGAATTGCTAAACTTCAAATTGAAGTCTTACATCGAACTCGCACAAAGCAGTCATGCAACGATTGTACGATACGAGGATTTACTCAAAAACCCAGAGCAAGAGATCACGGCATTGCGGAAGAAACTAAATCTTACAACTACGACGAACTCATTTGTTAACATCGAAGGTTCAACCAAGGGTGATGCTAGATCGTTCGAAGATATTCAGCATTATTACTTGGAAGAAGCGTGGAGAACTAAACTGGATAACCGTTCGCTGGCTTTGATTAATTCGCATCTTGAAGAGGAGGATCTTTCGAAATTGGGTTATCAAATGATTTCAAATCTATAGCGTAAAAGAGAACAAACAGACATAAGCAAGTTTCGGTTAGAACCCCCCGAAAAAAGCACCGTATAGACACCCCCAACTTTTATGAGCGTTAAAGCGCAAATTCCTGCACCGGGCGGCGTGTGCGTGATTCGTCGCATGAGCATTTAGAATGCGTATCGTTATTAATGTTTAAAATTTTCGATTGCGTTTGTTTTAAATCAATAAAAACGCCCGGAATTACCAGGTCTTTTGCTATATTGCATACAGTATAAAAGCCTACTCCGACACTGATTAAAACCACTGTAATCGTAAGCGCATCCAAAAAAGCCGACGGAACCGCCGCAGAAAAGCTGAACAAAATAGACAAAACCAGCTTGGAGCGAGTTTTAGTCAGCTAATTTGTGAACGATAACAGCAGCAGGTCTTTTATAAAAAAGATGTATTCAAAGACAACAAATTCAATTATTTACAGGTTGATCTAGCTGGAATGCGACCCTCCGATGTGTCGCTCGAGTCATGCCTGTAGAACCCGATTATGCGGAACAGCTTTCCGCCGCCAAACCCCGTAAGACCCCGCTACGCGGTTATCTCCAATTACATTCAACCAACGAGATTGACCACAGGTACTCACACGCGACGTAAACCACGCTGAATGAGACCTTAGGTGTCGCTTCCTGAAAAGCCGACAGGCTTTGTTGACTAAAGCCCTCAAATCACACTTTGTTTGGTTGTCAAGCTCGCAGTAAGATCGGGATTAAGACGTAGCTGGTAGGCAGTGACATGAGCGCAAACCCCCATTCAATTACGCAACCGAAAATTGACCCAAGCAGGTGTATTGGCACCAAGCCCGACGGGTCTCCTGATGACAATGACCGCGTCGAAATTGGCCCGACCGATCTGGCCTTTGAAGAATGGGCAGCGCTTGGAATTACTGCGCCCAATTTAGAACGCATGCGCCAAACGCGGCTTAACCGCATCGTCACCGAGCTTCGAAAACGTGACTACGCCGGTCTGCTGGTGTTTGACCCGCTCAATATCCGCTACGCCACCGACAGCTCCAACATGCAACTGTGGATCACCCACAACCCCGCGCGCGCAGCGTTCGTTTCTGCGGATGGTTACATGGTTCTGTGGGATTTTCACGGGTGCGATCACCTTTCAGACTATTTACCTCTGGTGAAAGAGGTGCGCCACGGTGCCGGTATGTTCTACTTTGAAACCGGTGACCGAGAAGAAGAGGTTGCGACGGCGTTTGCCAAGCAGGTTGATGACCTCTTGCGCCAGCACGGAGGCGGAAATCGACGCATCGCTATCGACAAAATGGAAATCCACGGCGTTCGCGCGCTGGATAAACTCGGCGTCGAGATTTTCAGCGGGCAAGAAGTCTGCGAACACGCACGCCTAATAAAGGGCGTTGATGAAATCAATGCGATGAAGTGCGCTGTCGCAACCTGCGAAATTGCCATGCAGGCGATGGAGGACACGATGCGACCCGGCATGACCGAAGTAGAATGCTGGTCGGTACTGCAAGCCGAGAACTTCAAACGTGGCGGCGAGTGGATCGAAACGCGCATCCTCAACTCCGGCCCGCGCAGCAACCCATGGATGCAGGAGTGTGGCCCTCGCAAAGTTCAGGACGGCGACATCTTTGCCTTCGATACCGATTTGATCGGTCCCTACGGCATGTGTTCGGATTTATCACGCACCTGGCTGGCAGGAGATGGCAAACCAAGCGATGAACAACGGCGTTTGTACCAGATTGCGCACGAGCACATTCAAGCCAACCGAGAACTGGTTAAACCCGGCGCCAGTTTCAAAGAGCTCACGTTCGGAGGGCATATGCTGCCGCAGGAGTTTGTCGCACAACGTTACGGGGTAAAATTCCACGGCGTAGGCTTATGCGATGAATTTCCAGCGATTTATTATCCGCAGGACTACATCGAAGGCGCATTCGACTACGAGCTCGAACCGGGAATGATGCTGTGCGTTGAAGTGTACCTTGGGGCAGTAGGTGGACGCGAAGGTATCAAGCTCGAAGACCAACTGCTGGTGACTGAAAACGGCCGGGAAGATCTATCGTCATACCATTTTGACGAACGACTGCTGGCGTCTTGAAACGCATATTTAGACTAACACTGGTCACCATCAATAAATCGACTGCGGATTCAGTCCAATAAACTGGCGGTGAATAAATTGAGCAATCATCCCCAAAGAGGGTCACGCGCAGGAAGGCACGCAATCGCAGTGCCTTGCTCCACGTGTAACCGGTGTACGGCACTCTTTGATCAAAGAAGGCCAGAGCTATAGCACCCTTGGCATTTGCGCCGATCACCGATAAGGTTAATCCCCAACTTCCCTATTACCCAAACCGTTGTTTTTCCTCACACTAAAAGCGTTACATATCTTTTTTGTGATTTCCTGGATGGCAGGCTTGCTATACCTGCCGCGTTTGTTTGTTTATCACGCAAGCGCCGAGGATGAAATCGGCATCGAGCGTTTCAAGATCATGGAGCGCAAACTGCTGTGGGGGATAGCGACACCCAGCGCAGTGCTCACCCTTATTCTGGGCATGTGGATCGTGAGTTTGTACCCGGCAGGTGCGCTAGCAAATATGGGATGGTTACACTGGAAGATGATGCTCGTGATGCTGATGTATGCTTACCACGCGTGGTGCATCAAACTCTGGCTGGATTTCAAAAACGATCGCAACACGCACAGCCACGTCTGGTACCGATGGTTCAACGAGGTGCCTGTGCCGCTGCTGTTGGGGATTCTGCTACTGGTTGAACTGCAGCCGAGTCTGTAAGGCAGACTCATCTAAGTCGAAATGCTCACCCCATCCATCAGCGGCGCAAGCTCGCTTAAAGCGTCCTCATACACACCACGTTTAAAAAAGATCACTTGCGTGCACGGCTTCCAGTAGTCCACCCAACACCAGTGGTCGAATTCTGGTTTGTCGCAGGCGTCGAGGGTTACGCGGTCTTCACCGCAGACCATTTTCAACAGAAACCAGATTTGTTTTTGCCCGATACAACGGGGCGTTTGGTTGCGGCGAATGTAGCGTTTCGGCAAGTCGTAGCGCAGCCAATCGCGCGTACTGCCCAAAACCTCAACGTGCTCGGGGCGCAGGCCGGTCTCTTCGCGCAGTTCGCGAAACATCGCCTCTTCAGGCGACTCAGTCATGCGCATACCACCCTGCGGAAACTGCCAGGCGTCTTGTCCGACTCGACGCGCCCAGAAAACCTTACCGGCATCGTTGGCTATAATAATTCCTACATTCGCGCGATAGCCGTTTGAATCAATCATAACGTGGCTCACGAGCGATACTGTCCACGATTCAATCATAAATGGGCGCTCAATTCCAACACACGCTGCCAACCCCATCTGATAGTATCGGCGCTCCTGACATTTCGCCTCGAGGCATGCAATGGCGCTGGCGCTGTTTGATCTTGACGACACCCTGATTAGTGGCAACTGCGAGACCGACTGGTTTCACTTCTTGATCACGCAGGGGCATTACGACGGCTCTACCTTCGATGAGGACATTGCCGAGTTCGACCGACAGTACGAGGCAGGCGGTGGCGACATCACTGACTACATGCATTTCGTGCTGGCACCGTTGAAGTCGCAGTCGATGGAGGTTCTGCATGAATGGCGCAACGCGTGGTTTGACGAATCCGGCAGATCAATGATTTCGCAGCGGGCGCGCGATCAGGTTCAACAACACCGCGCAGCGGGCGACACGCTGGTCATAATCTCAGCCAGCAATCGTTTTATTGTCGAACCGTTCGCCGTTGAGTTTGGTGTCGATCATTTTATGGCGAGCGTGCCCGAGATTATCGACAATCGCTTTACCGGGGTTTTCGAGCCGCCGGCCTGTTTCGCGGAGGGCAAGATCACCCACTTGGAACGCTGGCTGGGGAGCGGTGCCGCCTCTCTTAATGGCAGCTACTTCTACAGCGACTCACGCAACGATGTGCCGTTGCTGGAGATGGTCGAGTACCCAGTCGCGGTCAATGCCGACGCTTTTTTGGCAAATCTCGCCAACGAACGCGGCTGGCCGCATATAGACTTGCGTTGAACGCAAAACGCGACGACTTCCTCGCGAACTGCGCACAGCATGCACGAGTGCATATCGTCGGACCCATGTTACGGAAACACCCTGAGTGGCCGTCGATCCCAACGATTTTTGTCGACGGCGGTGCTCGCTGGCAATCGCAGCTCCCCGACGACTTCCACGCATCTGTAATCTCAGTTGGTGATGGCGACTCGATTGGAGACCGTTCGCTCGATATTGTCCTTAACCCGGAAAAAGACGTGTCCGACCTCGGCTACGCACTGGGCATGTTGGAAGGGGTCGCGATCGAGCACCTGTCGCTGTCGGGATTTCTCGGCGGTCGACGGGATCACGAATGGATCAATCTGGGCGAAGTCGCGCGTTTTATGGATGCGCGCAGGGACACTCGCGCAGACTTCGAGGACGCGATCGCGATTCTCTCGCGTGGCCAATTCAGCCTTAACCACCACGGAATTTTCTCGCTTGTAAGCTTGAAGCCAACTCGCATTACTATCACTGGCGCGGTCAAATATCCGCTTGAGAAAACCACATTGTTGGCTGCTCACAGCAGCCATGGCCTGAGTAATGAAGCAACTGGTATTTTTCAGGTGACATGCGACCGTCCGTTACTATGCTTTTTCAATGCCTGACTGCTTAACAATATCTAACCAATAACACTAATCTATCGTGTTATAGTCGGGCCGCTGACTAAGTTTAGCCACACTCGCTACGCATGTTGCGTGGTGATCAAAACTCTAAGCAACATCGAATTTTGGAGGAAAGTCTCGATGACGAAAAAGTCAAACGAACCGTTTTCATTCGACACTCCGTCGACAGCTCGCGAGCGCGAGAAGGTAGAAGAATTCAACCGTCTTCACCGCGCGCTTGAAGTTGGCAAGATCAGCCGTCGTGGTTTCATCAGCTCTGCACTCGCGTTGGGTGTGTCGCTGACCGCCGCGTCGACCTTTGTTAATCAGGTTGAAGCTGCAACCCCGAAAAAAGGTGGCCGTTTCCGTCAGGGTGTGACGGGTGGTGCAACCAGCGACACGCTGGACCCAGGTCAAATTCTCGACCTGTACATGATTACCGTGCAATTCGGTCAATGCCGCAATAGTCTTACCGAAGTGGCACCTGACGGATCTCTCGTCGGTGAACTCGCAGAGAGCTGGGAAGCGTCGGCCGATGCAAAAACCTGGAACTTCAAGATCCGCAAGGGCGTTGAATTTCATAACGGCAAATCGCTCGACTCGCAAGACGTGGTCGATTCTATCAACCACCACCTCGGCGAAGAATCAACCTCAGCGGCTAAAGGCATTCTCGGCGGTATCGTCAGTGTGAAGAAGGACGGCAGCCACAATGTCATCGTTGAACTGAGCGGTGGCGATGCCGACTTCCCGTTCATTCTCAGTGACTACCACTTGAACATTTGCCCCTCGAACGGTGACGGGACCATCGCCTGGCAAGAAGCCATCGGTACCGGTGGATACATGATGGTCGAGCACGAGCCCGGTGTTCGCACGTTTACCAAACGCAACCCCAATTACTGGAAAACCGACCGCGCTTACTTCGACGAAATCGAGACGCTGCAAATCGCTGACGGCAACGCGCGCACTAACGCACTTCGCACCGGCGCGCTCGACGCGATGAACAACGTTGACGTAAAAACGGTTAATCGCCTGAAGAAGGTCGCGGGCATCAAAGTGGGTGTAACCACTGGTAACAAGCAGGTAACGCTGCCAATGCGCACCGACACCGCGCCGTTTGACAACAACGACGTGCGCACCGCGATCAAGTACATCATCGACCGACCGCAGTGGTTACAAAAAATCGCTTTTGGTTATGGCGAACTCGGTAACGACAACCCGATCGGCCCTGCAAACTTCTACCGCGCGAGCACCGACGATCTGCCGCAACGCGAGTACGATCCTGACAAGGCCAAGTTCCATCTTAAGAAAGCTGGTCTGGATAAACTCTCGATCGACTTCCACGCGGCCGAGACCGGCTTTTCAAACGCAATCGATGCAGGCCAGTTGATGCGCGAAACCGCCAAACCTGCGGGCATTGACATTAACGTCGTGCGCGAGCCCGACGACGGCTACTGGTCAAACGTTTGGATGCAGAAACCCTTCTGCGCCTGCTACTGGAGTGGCCGTCCGACCGCAAACTGGATGTTTTCACAAGTATATGCGGCGGATGCGAGCTGGAACGACACCTTCTGGAAACACGATCGCTTTAACGAGTTACTGGTTCAAGGCCGTGCGGAATTGGATCAGGCGAAACGTCGCAAGATCTATGTGGAAATGCAGAACATTGTCCACAGCGAAGGTGGTGTTGCACTGCCGCTCTTCCTCAGTGATGTTCACGCGACCACCGATAAGGTCGGCAAGCCCGATGTTATCGCCGGTAACTGGGAACTTGACGGCGCCAAAGCGTGCGAACGCTGGTGGTTCTCGTAATCGTAATTACTGCTTAGTTGCACAAGTGGTGAAAAGTGGGCCGGAATTTTCCGGCCTTCTTTTTTGCCGGCCAAAAAATAAACCAGACATGCGATGACTACAATCCGGCACGACAACTACGAAATCGACCGACTGATTTCGGCAAAAGCGATCGCTGCGCGCGTAGAAAGCATGGCCAAGGAGATCGAAGCGTATTTCAACGGTACTGGGCAACTGATCGTAATCGGGCTACTGCGCGGCTCATTCATGTTTATCGGTGATCTGGTGCGCGAGCTTGCATTACCCGTTGAGGTCGACTTTATCGAAACATCGTCCTACAACGACGGCATGCAATCCTCGCGCGAGGTTCGAATCATGAAAGACCTTCGCGGCGAAATCGAAGCCAAAGACGTGCTGGTCGTCGAAGACATTATTGACACCGGCCACACGCTGCAACATGTGCTCAATTTGCTCAACTCCCGCAACCCGGCGCGATTGATGACCTGCGCACTGCTGGATAAGCCGTCGCGTCGCGAAGTTGAGGTCAATGCCGATCTGGTGGGATTCGAAATTCCGGATCAGTTCGTTGTCGGGTACGGCATCGATTACGCGCAGCGCAATCGAAACCTACCCTATATCGGTGTGGTTCGATTTACTGACAGGTAAAAACAAAAAAAGCCGGGCATTGCCCGGCTTTTTCAGTCACTGGACATATCGAATCAGTTGACTTGTTCGGTGACACTTACATCAATCTCAACACGGCGGTTTTCATGGCGGCCGTCCGCAGTAGAATTGCTCGCTACCGGCTCACTTTCACCACGACCTTCAGCCGCCATGCTCAGATCACCCAAACCCGATGACACCAGGAAGTCGCGAACCGTGTTGGCACGGCGTTTGGAAAGGTCTTGATTGTATTCGTCGGTACCGACGCTGTCGGTGTGGCCAACGATCTTAACCTCTTGAACTTCGCCTTCAGCACTTTTTAATTTTTCAACCAATCGACCCAGCACTGTTTTGCCGAAATCTGTCAGCGTATCCATATCGAAATCAAACAAAGTCATACCGCTGATAACCACATCCTGAAATTTCGGTTCTGGCTCAGGTTCCGGTTCCGGCTCAGGCTCGACTTCAGCGACTACTTCAGGCTCTGGCTCGGGTGCTGGTTCCGGCTCAGCTTCGACAACGTCTTTGCGATCCACACATGCGTCGGTTTCTTCATCGAATGTATAGCGAGACGATTGCACGCACTCGTTGTAGCTTGATTTCAACACGTGACCGTG
Organism: Pseudomonadota bacterium; assembly: GCA_039029275.1. Classification (GTDB taxonomy): domain Bacteria; phylum Pseudomonadota; class Gammaproteobacteria; order JBCCGL01; family JBCCGL01; genus JBCCGL01. The sequence goes on from JBCCGL010000008.1 coordinate 88,568, forward strand.
GGATACGGCGTATCCGGCGCTCGGCTCGCGATCGCCGTCTGCAGTACGCCAAGTTTGGCTTGTCGGTGCGCTACTGCAGCCTACTGCTAGTGCAGCAACGATTGCTGCAGAAACAAGTTTCAATTGCATGACTCTTTCCTCTGATGTCTCCAAAAAAATTAATTGGCAGTGATTTGTTGCGCGCGTCTTCAGTTATTTTGATACGCCCGCAAATCTGCTGGCGGTATAATAAATCACTTCGTCGGAAGAAGGTGTAACAAATCTGACACTTCAAGGCTAAAAATAGCGTGACAAATGGCACTATTGTGGAGATTTGTACAATAAAGCGTTGAAATAAGGACGAAATTTATCATGGATGATCGCAAGGCAAGACTGGATTGTTTTAACAAGAGAATCTGCAGTTTGTGCGGTGTGCACGTTAATAGCACTGTTTCATTGTGCAGTGCATGTCTGCGTGATCTCCCGCTCAATGAATTTCATTGCTCGGTATGCTCATTGCCGCTGACAGATGTCGAACTTATCCGCAACCCGATCTGTGGGCGCTGCATCAAGAAAAGCCCCGCGTTCGACCAGCTGTTCGCGCCGTTTCGATACGACGTACCGTGCGACTTTCTTGTCACCCAGTTCAAATACAATGAAAAATTGTACATAGGACCGCTGATTGGCGCTTTAATGGGCAGAAAACTTAGCGGAAAAAGCGCTGAGCTATTGTTAGCGCCGGTACCACTTCACGAAAAACGGCTCGCATCTCGCGGTTTCAATCAATCAGACATCATCGCGAAATCTATTTCGAAACACCTGGGCTTCGCCTACGCCCCGAAACTCTTGAAACGTGTGCGCGACACTCCCACGCAACAATCCTTGAACGCAAAACAACGCGCTCGCAATTTGCGCAATGCGTTTGTTGCCAGTCACGATGTTCGTGAACGGCAAATAGCGGTTATCGACGACGTTGCGACTACGGGCGCAACTGCGCACGAATTAGCACGCACGCTTAAAAAAGCGGGCGCAACTCGTGTTGAGGTGTGGGCGTTTGCGCGCGCCGCAAGAAACTGACTAATCGATAGCGTAATGCAACGCAATCCCGACAAACACAATCCACCCGACATGATGATGATTGAGGAACGCGCGAAAACAATGAACTGGATGGCGGTCCGCCGCCAGAAAAACAAGAAACGTTGTGTAAAGCGCCGCGACTGTCCAGGCAACATAAAAGATTGCGCCGAGATCCATTTGTGCGCCGACCAGCAGTAAACCTAAAAAGACCACCGCCTCGGTCATCGCGACGATAAATACATCGGAGTCACCGAACAGGATTGCTGTCGATTTCACGCCGATTTTGGCGTCGTCTTCGCGGTCAACCATCGCGTATAAGGTGTCGTAGGCCAGCGCCCAGAGCACAGTGACGATGTACAACAGCCATGTGGTTTTGTTGACACTTCCGGTTTGTGCCGCGAATGCCATCGGCACCGCCCACGCGAAAGCGGCGCCTAAAAAAACCTGTGGTAAATGCGTGAATCGTTTTGAAAACGGATACAAGACAGCCAGGCCCATGCCTGCAAACGACAGGTAGATGGTGAACGCGTTCATGGTTAGCACGAGCGCAAACGCGATCAGACTGAGCACCGCAAACACGGCGAGTGCTTCCTTGGGTGAGATCGCACCGGTCGCCAGGGGTCTGTCGTTAGTGCGAGCGATATGCGCATCAATATTGCGATCTGCATAATCGTTGATCGCGCAGCCTGCGGAGCGCATCAAAAATGTGCCGACGACAAACACAATCAACACCCAAATATCTGGAATACCCTCGGCGGCGATCCACAACGCCCAAAGACACGGCCACAGCAACAAATATATGCCGATTGGTTTATCGGCGCGAACCAGCAAAGCGTACTGCGCCATTCGCTCGCCATGCGGATGCTCGCGCACGCGACGAGTTATTTCGTTAGCGGTGGCTTTAATTGTCATGCCGCGAACTATACATTACACCCGTTGTCACTGAGTGACTTGCCGACAAATCGCAGCTAAAGAGGTTCGACGCTAATGGCTAAACACTACGATCTTATCGCCATCGGGGCAGGCAGTGGCGGGCTGTCGGTTGCCAACAAGGCGGCCAGGCACGGCGCACGCACAGCCGTGATCGAATCCGGTCGACTTGGCGGCACCTGCGTGAATCGTGGCTGCGTGCCGAAAAAGATCATGTGGTACGGCGCATCGATCGCGCACATGCTGGAGGACGCCAATGGCTACGGCTTCGACGTAAGCGTCAACAACTTCAGCTGGTCAAAACTGGTCGAGCAACGCGAGCGGTACATTAGCAATATCAACGAGTGGTATATCGGCTATCTTGAAAGTGAAAACGTCGATCTGATTCGCGGTCACGCGAGATTTGTTGACGCCAACACGCTGGAGATCGGTGGCGAGCGAGTCACCGCCGACAACATCATCATCGCGCCTGGTGGCCAGCCGGTAGTACCGGAAGTTCCAGGAGCCGAACTCGGCATTACCTCTGATGGATTCTTTGAGTTAGAAACTCAACCCAAGAAAGTAGCGGTAGTGGGCGCGGGCTATATTGCGGTCGAATTGGCCGGGATGCTTAACGCGCTCGGCAGCAACGTTACACAGGTGATCCGCAAAGCGCACTTTTTGCGTGAATTTGATCCGATCGTGTACGAAACGCTCGATAAGGCGATGCGCGAAAGCGGCGTTAGTCTGGTTAATAACACACAGATCGCATCACTTGAAAGCGCCGGCGATTCAATCACGATCCATACGGATAACGGAGCAGCACTCGAGGGTTTCGACACGGTTATCTGGGCGATCGGGCGCGAGCCCTTGAGCGCCGGTTTAAGCCTTGAAGCCGCCGGCGTCGACGTCGACTCACGCGGCTACATCCCAACCAACGAATGGCAGGAGACAAACGTCGACGGCATTCTCGCGATTGGCGATGTAACCGGTCGTGCGCAACTCACACCGGTCGCGATTGCCGCCGGCAGACGGCTGGCAGACCGACTCTACGGTGGGATGAGCGAGCGAAAACTCGACTACGAAAACATTGCCACCGTGGTGTTCAGCCACCCGCCGATTGGCACCGTTGGTTTAACTGAAGCACAGGCGCGTGCGCAGTTTGGTGAGGGCGTGAAGGTCTACTCCACAGAGTTTACTGCGATGTACAACGCTTTCACCGAGCATGCGCAACCTACGGCGATGAAAATGGTCGTTGTCGGTGAGGACGAAAAAATCGTCGGCTGCCACCTGATAGGTCCTGGTGTCGATGAAATGTTGCAAGGATTTGCAGTGGCTGTGCGCATGGGCGCACGCAAGCGCGATTTCGATGACACGGTTGCAATTCATCCAACCAGCGCGGAAGAACTGGTCACAATGGTCTGACCCCATGTACTGCTGACCTTAAGACTTCGGCTTTAAGAACTGGTTAAAAAACGGCTGTTTATCAAAAGTTAAATCGATTTTTTGACCCGTCTCAGTCCTGCGCATTTTGCAGACCCAGCGTTTTTCATACAGACAAATTTTCTAGAACGCGTTTGCAGTTATGAGAAACGCTATAAAAAATGTGTTGCATCTTTCGGATTTTCAGTGCAAAACAATGCTGAGCAATCGTGAGGTAGAAAAAGAATTGCGTAGGGCACACTCTCTTAAAACAAGGTAATTCACGCTATGCAGTCGCTTAAATCGGTTCAGCTATTTGAATCTCTCTCAGAAGATGAGCTTGATTTGCTCCTACAGGTTCGCCAGATTCGAAGCTTCCCCGCTAACGCGACGATCATCAACGATGGCGATACCACCAACGCGCTGTACATCATCAATAAAGGCAAGGTGAAGGTCTGCATCTCCAACGAACAGGGTCGCGAAGTCGTGATCGCACAATTGGCAGACGGCGAATACTTCGGCGAAATGTCACTGATAGACGACAAGCCTCGCTCCGCTTCAATCATCACGCGCACCGCGTGTGAGTTGTCTGTCATCCAGAAAGACGACTTCCAGCGCATGTTAGCGAGTAATCCGAAGCTGAGCCTTGCAGTAATGCGCGGCTTGAGCGGCCGCCTGCGCAAGGCCGATCGCAAAATCGAAACCCTCGCGCTGATGGACGTCTACGGTCGCATCGCCCGCGCACTGCTGGATATGGCTGTGGAATGTGGCGACGGCAGAATGGTCGTGCAGGAGAAGCTCACCCAGAGCGATCTCGCCAGCATGGTCGGGTCATCGCGCGAGATGGTCAATCGCATCCTCAAAGACCTGACCACCGGTGGCTACATCTCGCGCCAGGACAAGCAGATTTACATCAACACCAAACTCCCGCCGGGTTGGTAGCCTTCCACACTGATTTTCGTCAGCACTGCTCGTTAACGTACTGCGCCAGACTGTTATAACACCGGATTAAATCATCCAAACTGAAGACTGCGTTCGCGGGACTGGGGTTTGGCGTGACAAACACGGTTGAACGGCCAATACATTCATCCTGCGCGCCCCAAGTGGTCTCACCGATCAATCGAAGATTTGAAAACCGCCGATAGTAAGAATACGCGACCTTGCCGTGAAACCACACGACAGCGGGCGAATAGGTTAATAGTTTCTCTTCAAGCACCGGCACCCATTCGCGATAGTCGGCGACGCGCAAATCTCCCGCTCCCGCAGTTGGGCGCTTCACTGTGTCAGTAAAACCAATTCGGTGCTTGTGCAACAATGAATCCATCGCACTCACTGAGGGTTCAATTGAGTGGCTAATAAGATTCGATTGGTTCAGCGCACGCCAAAACCGATTGCGCTTACCTGAAAAATAAAACCCGTCACGCACCGAAGGCAAAGACGGGTTTAAGCCAACCGAAACAATCCGCAGATCGTGATCAAGATAGTCCGCCAAGGTCTCCATACCTGAAGATTATCAGGCTTTTAAAAAACGCATTTGAGGCAGCGAATGCAACGCCGACAGTTTCTCAAGATCCTGACGAGGAATTATGGCGGACTGTAGTTATGGATAAAAGCGACGACATCCTGTGCGCGCACCGGCCCGATGTTTTTTGCGGCGAGCTTCCCGCCCGGCGCAAAAAGTAAAAAGGTGGGCGTCCAGCCACCCCAGAAATTCCCGGTCGCACTCTTGTAGATATCACGTACGCTGCTGCCGTCGTCCAGCAGGTTTTGGAACTCAATCTGGTGCTGGCGGATAAAGTCGCGCACCGCGGAAACATTGTCATCGTGATGCAATGCGATGCCGAGAATACGGAGATTGGCTGCGCCTTGCTTGTCCAGCGCGACAACTTCGTGCGCGGTTTCATGACACACTCTGCAGTCGGGCGACCATACCTTCAACAGCAGCCAACCGTCTTTTTCGTGCGGACGCTGCCAATCGACGATCGCGCCGCTGAGCTCGCGTAACTGAACCGGCGTCTCTTGTGCCATGGCTATCGGCGTGAGTAAAAGCAGGCCGACAATTAACAGGATTCGATGTACCATTGTCGTCAATATGATTTGTAATGGTGCTTAGACACTGTAACGGCAATCCGTTCAAATTCACGATCCTGTGGCTGATATTCTCCCGTTCAAAAAGAAACCGCTGTCGCAAAAGCACAAGGGCAAAACACTGTGTAAAAGCGGTTTCCATAAATGGAAAATTGAAACGCGGCAAAAATTTGATGTGAATCAGGGGAAGCTGATTACCGTCTCGCGCTGTGAGCGCTGTGGGGCGACTAAAACCGAAAGCCTATGATCCAATCGACCAAAACCGGATAAAAACCCTATGAAACTCCGTTTTTCACCTACGTCACCTTACGTGCGCAAGGTTTCAGTGTGCGCTATCGAACTTGGCCTGAGCGACCGACTTGAGCAGGTGATGACAGATCCCTGGGATTCGTCAAACGATCTATCGGACGACAATCCGCTCGGTCGTGTGCCCGCGCTGATCGATGACAATGGACAGCATCTGTACGACAGTGCTGTGATCTGCGAATTCCTCGATTCGCTGAGCGATGCGGCGGCGTTGTTCCCCGCCGACGACTCGCGCTGGCGAGTGTTGCGCCAGCACGCACTCGCCGACGGCTTGATCGATGCCGGCGTCAACGCGTTGATTGAGCGCTTTAAAAGACCGCAGGAAACCTCGTCCGAGGAATGGGCGCAGTTTCAGCTTGACGCCGTACGCCGAGCGCTGGTCACGCTTGAAAACGACGTAGCTGATTTTTCCGGCGCGCCGATCAATATCGCGCAAATCACCTGCGGCGTTGCCCTGGGTTATCTTGATTTTCGCTACAAGGACGAAATCGACTGGCGCGCGAACTGCCTGCAGTTGGCAAGCTGGTACGAAGAATTCTCGCAGCGCGATTCTATGCTGCAAACGGTACCGAAAATGCCTTAGGGCCTGTTGACGACGACACGATTGCGCCCGCCAGTTTTGGCGGCATACATCGCCTCATCAGCGGCATTCAGCATCTCGTCGAGCGAGCGACCGAGTTTGTAAGTTACACCCACGCTCACAGTGACCGTGAGTTCACCCTGTTTAGTGCGTATTCGCAGATTTTCGATCGCTTCGCGCACGCGTTCGAACAATTCGCCAACAGACTCGAGGGTAATACAGTTGACGATGCACACAAATTCCTCGCCACCAAAGCGTGCCACGATATCGGATGCACGCAAGGTTTTTTTCAACGTCGACGCAATCCTGATCAGTACCTCATCACCAACGTCATGACCATAGGTGTCATTGATCTGCTTAAAATGGTCGGCGTCTATCATCGCCACGGCCATGGAAATATGGCCGCGTCGTGCGTTCATATAAAACTGTTCGCCAGCCTCGTACAGATAGCGGCGGTTGTAGGCACCCGTGAGGTAGTCGCGAATCATCGAATTTCTGATTTCCTCGATGTAGCCGAGGATCTCCACGTTTTGATTGATCCGACAAAAAAACTCTTCCATCGCAAACGGCTTACGGATGAAGTCGCTTGCGCCGGCCTTGAGTAGATCGACGTTGACTTCCGGATCATCAGACGCCGACATCGCGACAATACCCAATGACTGGGGGGTAAAGTGGCTGCGAATGGATTCGATCAACTCGATGCCATTCGCGTTGCCGTCTGCCACCACCAATTTAATCTGCGAGTTTTCTCGCAGGGTCAACATCACATCGTCGATGCTTTCCGCTTCTATAACGGTGAAGCAGTGCTTGCGCAGCAGATCACTGATGTAAAACCGAAACGCCATAGACGGTTCGACAAGCAGGATTGTCGTCTTGTAACTGCGGTGAATGCGCTCGACCAGCTTTTCGATATGCTCAAAGTGCTGTCGGGTCTTTATCTGTACAAAGTCCAGCACAAAGCGACTGATCACTTTTTCGCGGAGCTCGCGATCCTCGTGAAGTGAAAACGCGATGACCGGAATCGAGTTTCGATTCAGCGCGTCGACGATTTCGCCTTCGTTTGAATCCTTGAGGTTGACATTAACAACAGCGACAAAGAATGCCTCGGCGTCATCAGCGAGCACCGCCTCGGCGGCAGCCATCGTCGAGACCGCCTCGACGTCCATTTCAAGACCGGTCACAAACTGTGAAGCGAGCATCGCACGGTTTCCCTTATTGCTATCGACAAGCAACACGCGGCTGCGCGGCGACGCGCGTTCCGGTTCGGTCGTCAATGATGCTGCGTTGTGTGACAAAGTTGAATATCCCTCGGCTGCTATGCCTGTAGCGGCCGGGAATTGCACTTCTAAAGTGCTGTAGAGCTTGAAATATTCGAGCTCAGGTCAAGTTTGATTGGGTATACGCAACACCATCACATTGCCGAACATCACCAGCGACAGTCCGATAACGGCCAGCAAAGTCCACTGATATCCTTCAAATGCCGTCGAAATCGCCAACGCGACAACCGGAAACAGCACCATCGCATAAGCGGCACGATCAGCGCCGATACGCCCAAGCAGTGTCAAGTAGCCACCAAATGCAAGGATTGAGGCGAACACCACCAGATACAGCAACGATCCTGTGTACACCAGCGAGGTGTCAAAGCTGAACTCCGTACCCGCGAGCAGCGCATAAATACACATCACCAGAGCCCCGTAGCCCATACCCCACGCGTTGGTTTGCACGACCGGTATACCGTGTCGCTGATTTCGAGCGGAAAACAGATTGCCAATCGATGCCAGCAGTGTGCCCAACAGTGCAAGCCCAAGCCCGGTGGCAGCGGGTGAGTGCACATCAAAGGATTCAAACTCCGGCCAGAAAATCAGCACAATTCCCGCCAGACCAATAGTCGCCCCGCCCAGCACTCGCAGCTGCAACTTTTGTTTGAACGCGATTGCAGCACCGGTGATGTTCATAAAGATAATGGTCGAAAACGCCACCGCAATCAGTCCGGAAGACAACAAATGCGTTGCCCAGTAAATCACCAGATAATTGCTGGCGAAAAGGAAAATTCCCTGCAGCGCGATGAATAGATGTTGCGACGCCGTGAAGCGCAAACTGCGGCGTGTTATGAGGCAAAAAATCAGCAATAACACCGCGGCCAAAGCAAACCGGTACACCAGTGATGCGGCCTCATCAACCTCACCCAACTGCAGCTTTACCGCAAACCAGGAGCTGCCCCAGATCAGCACCGTACTGATATATAGAAAATGCGAATTTGCCGGCATTGTTCTCTCAATAGTTGGTCTGCGATCCGCAGCGAATAAACATTTGCGAGACCGCGACTGCAAGACGCAGAATGACTAAACGAGGAGTTTATACGGAATAAATCAGCGAATTGAGTTATTCCGCAACCGCACAATCGCTTCCCGGGTCATCTTGTGCGTTGAATTTATTCCCAGCGGAAAATCCGAGCGCCAATCAAAAGCAAAATGATGCTCGATACTGCGAGAATCAGTAAGTGATCGGAGATTGCGATCAAATCCGCACCGTCGATCATCACTGCGCGCGCGGCTTCGGTAATGTGCGTAAGCGGTAAAAAATAGGCCAGCTGCTGCATGAGCGGGTGCGCACCCTCAAGTGAAAACCACACGCCGGACAAAAACATCATCGGCCAGCTGAACAGGTTAAGCACACCGTTTGCAACTTCTTCGCTCGATATACGAGCTGCCACCACCAGACCGCAACAGACCAGGCAAATTGACCCGAGTACAAGCACCAAAAGCAAATTCAGATAGCTGCCGTGCATTCGAAAATCGACCACCCAATCCATCGCGAAGAAAATCACCGACGTCAGCGCCACGAGCAGCCAAAGGCGCGACAAAATCTGCGCCGTCAGAAATTCCAGTGCCGAGACGGGTGTCGCGCGCAAGCGCTTCAGAACGCCCATTTTGCGGTAGCGCACGATGACGTAGCCAATGCCAAACAGCGCACCCCACATGATGTTCATGCCTAAAATGCCGGGGACGACCCAGTCGATATAACGGATTTCCTCGCCCTCGAGCAGGGTGCGCTCGAGTGACTGCGGACTGCTGGCGTAAGCTGCGGTGAGCAACTTTTCGACGATGTATCCGTTGGGCGAAGTGCTGTTAATCCAATAGCGCCGCGCGTTGGCGTCCAGCAGCAAATCGAGCTGATGTCGTTCTATCTTGCGCTGGCCGTCCTGTAGATTATCGGTTTCGACAAAGCGGATAAAACGCGTTTGCAGAAACTCATCGCTCGCCGCGCTGGGCTGATCAATTGTCATATAGCCCACTGTGAATTTATCCGGATCGTCGTTGCCAAAGGCGTAGGCAAACCCAATGATCAGCAAAACCGGAAGCAGAATGCTCCACGACAGCGCCGCCCGGTCGCGAAAAAACTCAAGGTTGCGAGCGACAAAAAGCGCGTAAATCCGTCGCAGCGCGTTGGTCATTTTCATTGCCGCAGCCCCCGGCCGGTGAGTTCGAGAAACAAGTCTTCCAGATCGCGTGCGCGGATACGAAGGTGATCGAGCGGCACATCCATTGCGAGCAATTGCTCGATCGAATGGTTCACATCGCCAGTGACGATGTGCACGGCGTCACCCCGGCGCACCGCTGCGATTGATTCGAGATCACATTCCAGCGGTACGTCGTCACTCGGTAGTTGCACCACGACATCGTTAAAGTGCTTTTTAAGCAGTGCATCCGGCTCCCCCTGCGCGATGATTTTGCCGTGATCCATAATCGCGATCTCGTCGCACAGCTCGTAGGCCTCCTCCATGTAGTGTGTGGTCAATAAAATAGTGGTCCCCGCCGCTTTGACCTGTCGCATCTGTTCCCAGAGATTGCGTCGCGACTGCGGGTCGAGGCCGGTGGTGGGTTCATCGAGAAACAACACGCGCGGCTGGTTAATCATTGCGACTGCGAGCAGCAGGCGCTGTTTTTGACCGCCAGATAGCTTGCGCGAATCCTGATCGAGAAACTCCTCGAGTGCGTAGTTTTCGACCAGCGTCTCGATCGCGGTGGTGTGCGGATAAAAGCGGCTGAACTGCACCAGAAGTTCGCGCACGGTAATGAACTCGGGCAAAGCGGTGGTCTGGAACATGATTCCGGCCTCTGCGCGAAAGTCATGCCCCAGAGGCTGCCCGCGATAGAGCACCTCACCGGAGTCGGGTAACTTGATGCCCTCCATCATTTCAATCGTCGTGGTTTTGCCTGCGCCGTTGGGCCCGAGCAGCCCGAAACACTGACCGGCGTGCATGGAAAAACCGACGCCGTCGACCGCGACAACATCACCAAATCGCTTCTTGAGGTCTTTGACCTCAATCAATCCGGTTTCAGACATAGGGCTTAACCTTCTGACAATGGCGGTGGCGCACCGCCACCGGCAAGGTGCACCACGCGCTGCGGAAACGGAATCTCAATACCGGCTTCGCGAAATGCATTGTCGATACTAAAGCGGATTGCGCTCGCGATAATGGCCTTGTAGGTCACATCGCTGGTGTAGCAACGCACTTCAAAGTCGAGCCCGTCGGCGCCAAAGTTTTGAAACAGCACAAACGGCGCAGGGTTCTTCATAACGTGTTGCTGGTTTGCCGCGCATTCGAGCAGCAGGGCCTCGACTTGTTTGGTATCGCTTCCGTAGGCGACGCTAATGCCAACTTCGATTCGACCGTACTTGTCCTTGAGTGTGCGGTTGGTCACCGGATTGGCGAGCAGATCGGCATTTGGTATCAACACCGACGCGCGGTCAAACGTTTCCAACTCGGTCGCGCGAAAATTGATTCGCTTAACCATCCCTTCCTGCCCGTTCACGATAACCCAATCGTCCACCTTGATTGGCTGCTCAAATATTAAAATGATGCCAGAGACGAAATTGCTGACGATATTCTGCAGGCCAAAACCGATACCAACCGAGAGCGCACCGGCGATCAAAGCAACGTTGGATAAATCGATCCCAAGTGCGGCGACACCGATCATGAGCGCGATGATCAAGCCCAGATAGCCGACACCCGCCGCGATCGAATGGTGCATGCCAACGTTTTCCGTGACTTGCGGCATCACGTGCTTGAGCACTACGCCTTGCAGTGCGCGTGTCGCCAGCATGCCGATAATGAACAGCGCCAGAGCACTTAAAATATCGACCAGCGAAATGGTGATCGAGCCCACGCTGAATCCGGTAACGGCAACCTGCGCCCAGCGGTATAAGTCTTCTTCTGGAACGCCCCAAACGCGCACCACAAAGAAGCCTCCGAAAAGCAAAAGACCGGGTGTAACCGCAGCGTTAATCCAGAACTTGATACGCTGCAGTGTAATGATGCGCAGTTCGAGTTTTTTGCGCAGCAAGGAAGTTTGTACGAGTGCGCCGACCGTCTCATACATAATCGCGCGCAGGCTAAACATGAGTGCGACGATCACAATCGTCTTAGTCATACTCTCGAGCACATAGTCCCCAAACTCGATGTAGCCGACGGCGCTGCTGACGATTGCGACAATCGAAAGAATTGCAACCGAGTAGCGCAACACATTCCACACGGTTGCGGGGTTGCGCAATGTCGAGGTGGAGGTTTCGTCGTGATCAACAATCCGCCACCACCGCTGCGGTGTCAGCAACAGCAATCCGATCGATTCGGCGGCGAGAAACGAAAACGCAAGAAGCGCCTGTAACTCATCGCCGACACCGTTGTTTTCGAACGCGCGCTGAAAAAACGCATCCGTCGCAAACACCGCAATCAGCAATATGAGGATCGATCCGGCAACGTACGAACCTTGCTCGGAGAGACGTACGAGTCGCCACGCGGGTCGGCGCGGGGCGAAGGCGGCACCGACAAAACTCGCCAGCAAAATAAAAATGGCGATCGATGCGAGCGCGGCTTCAACTGGCACCGAGAGCGCTTTATCAATTGTGGCTTCGGACAGCTGCACGCCTTCATACGCGGCGACCAGGATCACGATAGGCACACCACCCTTGGCAAACACTTCGGCCAGGGCCGCGATCGTGCGGCGTGAATAACTCGGGTGTTCAATCGCCGGATCGCGCCCGTAGCGCGCCATGATCCAGCGGCGCATGAACAATAAAAACACCACTGCTACACCTGCGAGCAGAATCCACAGCGCGTAGCTTTCGCGCTTTTCCAGCAGCGCTGTTATGGATTCCAGCCACTGCAAAACCGTACTGCCGACCGCAGCGGTCTGGCTAAAAAATTCGGGGATAGCGGTGGTCAGTGTTTGCGGCGCAAGTGGATAGGGAGAACGAATTTGCAAGCGATCGACGAGCAGCTCGCGGCGCAGGCTGGACAGATGCTCGGCCAAGCCTTCCGCGCGTTTAAGCGTGAGCTGAATCTGCGTTTGCCGGGCCTCCGACTGGCTCACCTGCGCCAGATACAGCGCGCGTTTCTCGGCGATTTCATCGGCTTCCTGAATTTCATCCTCGCGCGGAACTGGCCCCAGCGTTTCGAGCAGGTTTTGCTGTTCCAGCAGTTGCGTTTCAACCGCCTCCTGCGATTCAAGCGCGTTGCTCGCGACTTCGGTGACTTGGCGGTAGTAGCGGCTCGAATCCGTGCCGGTGTACTCTTCGCTGCCGATGTATTTCTCCGCTGCGCTCAGAGTCTTTTCCCACTCCTCAACACGGCTGGCCCACTCACGCTGATCGTCTTCGCGCCCGATTTTCTTTGAAATACGCGTGACTTCGCGCAGCACTTTTTGTGGCAGCGGTGCTGATTCTTCCACGAACGCTTCTTCAGCAGACACCAGATCAGGTGCAGCGAATGACAGAAATGCGGCTGCGAAAACTGTGGGTAGCAATTGCGCGAGATGGCGCATTATTCAATCCGGATCAATGCGATGTAACGGTGTGTGAGTGTAACAGTCTTGTGCTCGCCAGTATTCGTATCCTGCGGTTTCGAGTCGGTAATGCCGTGCGTAAGCTGCGCAGGCAGAAAACGCATTTGCGACTACGATAAAAGCGCGAAAGCCGGTAGAATCCGCGCTCGTTTTTAACTGGCCGGACCCATGATCTCCACCGCAAACCTGACAGTCCAGTTTTCGACCAAACCGCTGTTTGAAAATGTGTCGGTGAAATTTGGCGACGGCAATCGCTATGGACTGATCGGCGCCAACGGCAGCGGCAAGTCCACCTTTATGAAAATCCTCGGTGGGATTCAGGAATCGACCAACGGGTCGGTCACGATCACACCCGGCGAGCGCATGGCGATGCTGGGGCAGGATCAGTTCGCCTTTGAGGGTTACAGCGTGGTCGACACCGTGATCATGGGTCACGCCGAATTATGGAAGATCAAAGCCGAGCGCGATCGCCTTTATTCACTGCCGGAGATGTCGGACGAGGAAGGCATTGCGGTGGCCGAGCTGGAAGTCACGTTCGCGGAGATGGACGGATACACCGCCGAGTCGCGCGCGGGGGAGCTTTTATTGGGAGTGGGCATACCTATCGAGCAGCACTTTGGCCCGATGAGCGCCGTTGCCCCCGGCTACAAACTGCGCGTGCTGTTGGCGCAGGCGCTGTTTGCCGACCCCGACATTCTGCTGCTCGATGAGCCAACCAACAACCTCGACATCAACACGATCCGCTGGCTTGAAACCACGCTCAACGAGCGTAACTCGACCATGATCATCATTTCGCACGATCGCCACTTTCTGAACAGCGTGTGCACCCACATGGCCGATCTCGACTACGGCGAGATTCGCGTCTACCCCGGCAACTACGACGACTTTATGCTCGCCAGTACTCAGGCGCGCCAGCGCCAGTTGGCCAACAATGCGCGCAAACAAGCTCAGGTGAAAGAACTGCAGGCTTTTGTCGCGCGCTTCAAGGCGAATAAGTCCAAGGCGCGCCAGGCAACCTCGCGGCAAAAACAGATCGAAAAACTGCAAACCGTCGAGATCAAACCCTCGAGTAGACAAAATCCGTACATCCGCTTTGAACTTGATAAGAAGCTGCATCGCAATGCGATTGAAATTGAGAATCTCAGCGCCGCGTACGGTGAAGAGACGATTATCGACAAGCTCAGCGTCATGATCGAGGCGGGCGAGAAGGTCGCGATCATCGGCCCAAACGGAATTGGCAAAACAACATTACTCAACGCGTTGATGGAGAAAGGCAGCGACCTCAGTGGCAGCACCAAGTGGTCTGAAAACGCCGACATCGGCTATTTCGAACAAGACCACGCTGATGTGTTCAAGGCCAGCACGTCGTTGTTTGACTGGATGACTGACAAAAGCAAACCCGAGGACGACGAACAAGTCGTTCGCGGCGTACTTGGGCGCTTGCTGTTTTCGCGCGACGAGATTGGCAAGTCGGTGAATGTGGTTTCCGGGGGTGAGCAGGGGCGTCTCTTGTTCGGCCAGCTGATGCTTGGGCGTCACAACGTTATGCTAATGGATGAACCCACCAACCATCTTGATATGGAGTCGATTGAATCGCTCAACCTCGCGCTTGACCTCTATGAAGGCACGTTGATATTTGTCAGCCACGACCGCGAATTTGTCTCCTCGCTGGCGACTCGTATTATCGAACTGAACGATAGCGGCATTACGGACTACCGCGGTGGCTACGATGACTACCTTAGTTCGCAGGGTCTCGACTAACTGATACTACGCTAGGCGACCATTTCGAGGATAGTGATATCGTCGCCTGCAGGGTGGTCTTGCACAAACGATTCGAGGTTTGCGCGCACGATGGGAATACGACCGTCTTGCGTTAGTGGGAGATTAAGGGCCTGGCGCAGGCGCTCCTCGGTGTACATCTCACCGGTAGGATTGTCAGCCTCCGTAAGGCCGTCAGTGTAAGCGTAAATACAGTCGCCCGGTGCAAGGATAATTTCTTGCGGCATGGCGTCTTTTAGCTCATAGGGCATGATTCCCAGCGGGATATGATCACCTGTCAGCGTGGCTTTGAGTTCACCATTTTCTGCGTAGTGGAGCAATGGCGGTAATCCGCCATTCCAGTAAATACACGACTGGCGATTACGATCCATAACCATTATTGACGCACAACAAAAGTACGAGGTTGGCAAAAGCGTGCGGAGTTTTTCATTGATCTCAAACACGATATCGGAAACCGCGCAGTCTTTGCGCGCCATCGGGTAAAACACGGTCGAAACCGGCAGTGCGCCAAGCGCGGCGGGCAAGCCGTGGCCGGTGAAATCGCACATCATGATGTAGGTAAATCCGCTCTGTGATTTTTCTGCAAGCACCATGTCTCCGCTAAAGTCGGTCATCGGCTGATTCCAGAAATTCACGCTTTCGAGATCGGCGCTACCGGCGTGCACAATTTTTGCGAACACCTGTTGTGCAAGTTCCAGATCGTGATCGATCAGGTGTTGCTTGTTTTCGAGATCGGACACAAGCGATTGCAGTTCTTCCCGGTGCTTTTCCTGCACTTCATACTGATCGTCGAGATGACCCACAAGGCGATTGAACTCGTCAGTCGCCAAGCCAATTTCATCCTTGCCCTGGTCGGGGATTCGATACTTGAAATCGTAGCTTTCGATAATGTACTGCAATGCGCGATTCAGGCGACTCACGCGTTTGCTGATATTGCGCGAGATCAATCCCATCACCAAAACACTGGTAATAAATACAAATGCAATGAACGCCAGCCAGGACACCAATTTGTCAGACGCGTCGCTGGCTCGCTGTTGGGTGAAATCATTGATCTGATCGTTAACCGTCAGGGCGGCATCGCGGAGTTCCGCTGCGCGAGACACCAGCAGTTCAAACCAATGACTCTGATCGACCTTTTCAAGTGTGGTCAACTCAGTTAAGTCGTCGAACAAAGTCCCCAAGTCCAAGTCCAGCGGTTGCATCGCTGCACCGTTGTCGGCCTCATTAAAGTTGAGGTCGATAAACAATGGCACAGCGTTCTGATAGGTGTTCAGTGTGTCCTCAGCTCTGGAAATAACCTGCTTGAAACCGTCGTCGCCGTCGAGCTTGCGCAGATTACGCAACAGTTGCTGCGTGTTTTGTGAATGTTGATGAAACTTGCGCAACTGCGGTGACGCAGGTGTTTTAAGGAATTTTTCGTAGGCGCTTCTCACACCGCCAAGTCCAAAGTCAGAAATCAAACGTGTGATGAGTTCAGAACGATCGAAGCTACGTTCCAGATACGCGCGCAATTCGTTCAATTCAGCAATCAACGGAGACTCCACCACAAGCGAACGCACGTTCGCATCGTTGGTTAAACGCGCAAGATAATGAAGCTCGTCGAGCTCGTATCGCTCTTGTCGGTATCGCACCATGAGCTCGCGGAACGCCGCCGAATTGACGGTATCATCCTGAAAAACCTCATAAACCAGGCGCTGCTCCTGATTGACACCAAGCAATAAATTCCACAATGTGCTGCTCACGCGCTGCGCGTTGGTGATCTCAAGGTCTGCGGTTTTTAGCGCGATCGTTTCGTGAATATGCGCGAGCAATTGCTCTGTATCGCGATAAAACACGCGCTGTCTTTCATCAAACTTTCCCGCTTCAAATCTTTCGCGGATTTCATCGATCCCATCCAGATGCGCGAGTAACTTTGCGTGCGTTGCCTTTACTTCGACATCACCGCCGCCGGCAGGGGTCGGCATAGCGCGAACCTGCTGCAGCGATTGATCGACTTTGCGTGTGTGCGAGTGGTAGCGCAAAAAGAAGTTAAGGTCGCGCGAGCTTTGATACGCCTGAATCAATGACGTTTCAGTTTGAAGATCGACCATGGCGACCAACAAATGAGCCGACCATACGTGATACTGCGCGATTCGATTGTACTCGCTCACGCGCGATTGGTGCTGTGTCACATCGATATACGCAAATGACGTGAAACATGTCAAAGGAATCACGTATAAAAACAATAGCTTAAACTTAATTGCTACGTTTTCTAAGCATTGATTTACAAAGGAAAACACGGGCGTCTTATTATTCGCTCACTCTGACTAGCCCGTCATGTATCGACCGGCCGCATTAGATTTTTAGGTTAAAATCAAGGTTTTTTCGGCCTTGTGAGTAACCGTGCGAACACTTGCGGCCCAGTCAGGATAGACGCTAGATGGTAAAACCTGTTTTTCTGTGGACCCATCCGCGCTCAGTGTCCAGCGCAATGGAACGTGTGATGCTCCAGCGCGGCGACCTCCAAACCTTTCATGAGCCGTTTATCTATCTTTACTACCTTGGCGACGCACGCAAATTGTTGGACTACTTTGACCCCGACCCGAACCACCCCACCGATTACGAGGGTATTCGCGCGATGATCATGGACTCAGCGAGTCGAACGCCGGTATTTGTTAAGGATATGTCTTACTACATAGTCGACTATGTTGAAGCAGACCCTGAATTTCTGAGTCACGTCACCAACACGTTTCTGATTCGCGACCCGGCGCGCACGATTCCTTCTTACTACCGACTCGACGCCAACGTGCAATCAGACGAAATCGGTCTGGAGGCGGTTTACCGGCATTTCCAAACCGTGCGCGGGCTTACCGGACAGACACCCGTGGTGATTGATGCTTCCGATCTGACTCGTGACCCAGCCGCTACGGTGCGCGCGTATTGTGAGGCGATTGGATTGCCATTCATTCCCGATTCACTCACGTGGGACGACAATGCGCTGCCAAAAGAATGGATGCATGTGGCGGGCTGGCATACCGATCTTGCCGGATCAAAAGGTATGGGGAGTGTGGCGCGAGCAAAAACCACTCTGGACGACGCGCCACATCTGCGCGATTTGTACGCGCACCACAAACCCTATTACGAGAAGCTGAAACAATACGCATTGAATCCAATCAACGCGTCGACTGCTTGAGATCAAGTTGCGCAATCGCGCCAAGCAATTCACCGTGACTTTGAATAGAAAGCGAACCTGAACTGCTTGTGTCATTGCGACGGTAGGCGATCACTTGCATACCGGCATCGCGCGCCGCGCGTAAACCGGGTAGGCTATCTTCTATCACCACACATTCCCACGGCGGATAGCCCATTCCGCGCGCAGCGGCCAGGAACAAACCCGGCTCCGGCTTCCAGCTGCCGATCTCGTAAGCACTGTAGATTCGATCACCGAAGAAAGGCGCGAGGCCAGTCGATGAAAGACACAGCTGAATCTTGTCGAGTGGCGCGTTGGACGCAATGCACAGCGGCAGGTTCAGGTTCTCGAGGGCGTCGTGGATATGCGGCATTGCTTGCAGCTCAGACGACAAACGCGCCCGCAGGCGGCGGCGGTAGTCTTCAATAAAGTGTTCCGGCAGAGTAACACCGGAGCGGCTTTGCAATCGTTCAACCACAATGTGCAAGCGCACGCCGGCAAATTCGTGGGTGGTTTCCGGCAGAGATAACCGCACACCGCGCTCAGCTGCCATCTCAACCAGTAACGACATCGCCAGTCGCTCGCTATCGACAAGGGTACCGTCGCAATCGAAAATCGCGCAACTTACCGTCATGCGCGCCATTGTACGCATTCGCGACGTCAAACTGGAATGTTTGCAGAATTGAATTTTTGCTATTGTGTCGCGCGAGATTTGATACGGCAGCGCGTCATGAATTCCGGGAGATTTGACCACATTGTTGTGGGTGCGGCGACATTGGAGCAGGGCATCGAATGGGCCGAGTCTGTGCTTGGTGTCCGCGTGCCGCGCGGTGGACGCCACGCAAAAATGAACACGCACAATTGCGTGATGCAGTTCGAAGGCGAAAATTACTTCGAGATCATTGCGATCGAACCCAATTCACCAAACCCGGAACACGCGCGCTGGTTTAGTCTCGACAATCCGGCGGTGCAAAAACAAATCGCACTCGAGCCGCAGCTGCTGACTTGGGCAATCAACGTGCCTGACATTGCTGCCGCTTTCGCAGCCCTCGAGGCGCTGTCGTTAAAACCCAATGTGCGTATAGAAGCAATGACGCGAGACGCCTTACGCTGGCAGGTTGCGTTTGGGACCGACGGTGAACTCATCGATGCCGGTTTGTTTCCTCTGGTCATCGAGTGGGATGTTCCGCAACACCCAGCTCTGTCAATGAAGGCGACTGCTTGCAGTGTCGTACGAATCGAACTCCGCGCAAGAAACGCGTCTGTGACCTCTCGCAAACTTGACGCCATCGGCGCCTTGAAGTCGTTCAGTGATATCGCTGTAATCGACGCAAATCGTAATGAACTTCGCGTTTTTCTGAATACGCCAAATGGCGAAGTCGTTTTGTCCAGCTTGAATTCGGGAGTCGAATAATGAGTAAGTCAGCTTTGATCATCGGGGCGGGTAGCGGGCTAAGCGCATCGCTCGCGCGGTTATTGCACAGTGCCGAATATCAAATTGCGCTGGTCGCGCGCAATACAGATAAATTGCAAACACTCGCGCAAGAGACAGGCGCACTTTGTCTAACTGCAAATGCAGATGATGATGAGCAAATGGCAGCTGTTTTTGCGCAGCTGGAAACTGAGTTTGAATCGCTTGATGTTGTGGTTTTCAACCCGAGCGCGCGTGTTGGTGGACCGATCGCTGATCTCGACCCGAGCGACGTGAAAAACGCCATGATGGTGACAGCCTTTGGTGGGTTTCTGGCGGGAAAGCACGCTGCCCGCCGCATGCAGGAGCAAGGTCACGGAACCATTTTATTTACCGGGGCGACCGCGAGCGTAAAAGGTTTTGCAGAATGGTCCTCATTTGCAATGGGCAAATTCGCCCTTAGGGGTTTGGCAGAAAGTATGGCTCGGGAATTGGGCCCGAAGAATATTCATGTCGCGCATTTTATTATTGACGGCGGCATCGAATCGAAAGAACGCGGGCTTGAGGGTGACCAGTGGCTCAATCCCGATGCCATCGCGCAAACCTACCTCGACACAATCCGACAGGACCGCAGCGCATGGGCTTTTGAAGTTGACTTGCGTCCATGGGTTGAAAAATTTTAGTGGGCGTATTTAGCAATCCGCCGCCGGATTTTTCGGCGGCCAAAATAAATGAACTTGCGAACGTACATTTTGGCATTCAAGGTGAAGTTGAGCCGCTAGTGGGTGAGCGCGATCAGAATGCGCGACTGATAACACCTGACGGTCGCAGCTATACGATCAAGATTGCAAACACAGATGAATCACTCGCCTTGCTCGACTTACAAAACGCGGCGATGGCACACATTGCCGAGTCGGGGCTGCGAGTTCCAATTCCGCTGACAGACGAAAAAAACAATCCAATCGTTTTTGTAAAAAACGAAAACCATAATTCCAGGCACGCTTTTCGAATCCTTCATTATCTCGACGGAGTACTTTTTTCCAGCGCAGAAAAATCGCTTGAATTGCTTGAGAGTCTGGGCGATTTCCTTGGGCGGATTAGTTGTTCCCTGCAAAGCTTTTCCCACCACGAGTCGCACAGGCCCGACTTTCTCTGGAACCTTGATAATTGCCTGTCAGTAAAACACTACACCGATGACATTACTGATCCAAATGCGCGCGAAATGGTCGAATCAGTTTTTGCGCGCTACGCAAAAATCATAGTTCCCAAACTTGCCCCGCTTCGCGTCGCTGTGATCCACGGTGATGTAAACGACAACAATTTGCTTGTCGGTGAAAACAATCGCGTGAATGGCTTATTCGACTTTGGCGATTTGTGCACCGGCAAACAGATCAACGAGCTCGCGATTGCAATGGCTTATGCGCTAATGGGACAGGCTGACATTGGCGTTTCCAGTCGCACGATCATCGGTGCTTATGTAAAACATTTTCCGCTGCAGAAAGACGAGCTCGACATTTTGTTCGAACTGATAGAAATGCGCTTGGCACAGAGTATTTGTGTGTCGTCGCATCGTGCCAGGCAGTTTCCGGAAAACGACTACTTGCTTGTTAGTCAGGAACCAGCACTCTCCCTGCTGCGCACCCTGAGTGCAATGAACCCGCAGGTCAAAGTGTGTCTCGCACGTGCAGCGGCGGGCTTTAAAGCGGTTCCCAATCATCAAGATATTTGTGATTGGTTACGCGCAAACAGCCGCAGTATCGGTCCGGTGTTCGAGCCAGATTTACACAATCAGCCCCGGACGGTTGTATCGTTTTCCGATGGCGCAGAAGGTTCAGATCTCGCGGACGATACCGACGGATATATTCGGTGGCTCGAGTCGAAAATGCAGCGCGAGAGCGCGAACTTCGCAATCGGTTTATACGCGGAAAATCGTACTTGCTACAAGGGCGATCAGTTCATCGTTGCCGGAAGCAGTAAACCGCGTTCAACGCATCTTGGCATCGATATTTTTATCACTGCAGAAACGCCGATTTACGCGCCTGTTGCAGGTCGCGTTTACGGTGTCGCTGACAATGATATCCCGTACGACTACGGCGGCACGGTTATCCTCGAGCACCTTGCGGGTGAGCACGTGTTTTACTCGCTGTATGGGCACCTCTCGAAATCCACGGTGGATCTGCATCAAGTCGGCGACACAATCGAGCAAGGTCAGCTGCTTGGCTACATCGGGGCACAAAATGAAAACGGCGGCTGGGCACCACATCTGCACTTTCAACTAATGACGACAATGCTCGGGTTGCGCGACAATTTTAACGGCGCGGCGGAAGCGGACCGAATGGATATTTGGTCGCAGATTTGCCCCGACCCAAATCTGGTGTTGCGATTTCCGCCTGAGGCGTTTGGTTTTTCCGCGGACCAAACCGATCATTTGACACAGAGACGTTCAGCGACGTTGCCGCCTTCGCTGAGTATTTCTTACAAAAATAAATTACATATTGTGCGAGGAAGAGGCACCTGGCTATATGACGCAAGCGGCCGTCGCTATCTTGACTGCGTAAACAATATCTGTCACGTCGGCCACTGCCACCCGCACGTGGTTGAGGCGCTCGCCTCACAGGCGGGAGTGCTCAACACCAATACTCGCTATCTACACAACACTATTCTCGACTACGCCGAGCGTCTCGCCGGGCATTTTCCTGATCCATTATCGGTGCTGTATTTCGTCAATTCAGGAACCGAAGCCAACGAGTTGGCGCTTCGCATCGCGCGGACTGTGACAAACCGAAAAGACGTCATCGCACTGGATTGGGGATACCATGGCAATTCGAATGCACTGATCGACGTCAGCGCATATAAATTTGCCCGCAAGGGTGGCCAAGGTGCAGGTGAGTACACGCAAATTGCTGAGCTGCCTGACCCCTTTCGGGGAAGACTACGCGGCTACAGCGGTGACGCCGGGCGCGGATACGCTGATTCGATCAAGACTTGCATCGAAACGATTCAAAACACGGGTCGCGAGGGACCTGCGACGTTCATCGCGGAAGGAATTTCCGGTTGCGGCGGGCAAATTGTTTTTCCCGATCACTATCTTAATCACGCTTTTGAGCACGTGCGCAGCGTCGGGGGCTTGTGCATCGTCGATGAAGTCCAAACCGGCTTTGGTCGGGTAGGCGAGGCGATGTGGGCATTTGAGTTACAGGGCGTTGTTCCGGATATCGTGACGCTAGGAAAACCCATGGGCAATGGGCACCCGCTTGCGGCGGTGGTCACCACAGCGGAAATTGCCAAAGCCTTTGACAACGGCATGGAGTTTTTCAGTTCCTTCGGCGGTAACCCGGTGTCCTGCGCCGTCGGTATGGCAGTGCTCGATGTAATCGAGCAGGAGAATTTGCGCGAGCAAGCGCGAGCAACATCGCAGTCCCTTTTGGCCGAACTCAATGCTATGAAGGTTGATTTCGAAACCATCGGCGACATCCGTGGGTACGGATTGTTTCTGGGTATCGAGTTGGTCGAAGATCACGAAACGCTAAAACCGGCGACGGCGACAGCTAACGCAATCATCAACCGTATGCGCGACAAGAGCGTTCTGCTTTCCACAGACGGACCTCACGACAACGTACTTAAATTTAAACCTCCCATGTCCTTTGGCGAGAGTGAGTCGGCAATGCTGATCGACACTTTACGACAAACCATGGCCGAATTGTCATGCTAGTCAGGACGTGCTTTTGGAACAACTCATCCGCTTGAGTTGTCGGAGCAATACTGTTAACAGAACTTGGTATGTGCAGATGTTAAGCCGTTTACGATTTGTTTTTCTTGTTGCCGCGTTTTTACCTGCACTGATTAATGCAAGCGATGACTATGCTTTATTCGATTTGAAGGGTAACGAACACAGCGTGTCTGACAATCGTGGTAAGTGGATAGTGATGAATTTCTGGGCAACGTGGTGCGCCCCTTGCATCCACGAGATGCCAGAACTGGAGTCTTTCTATAAGCGCAACACGAAAACCGCAACGGTTTGGGGCGTGACGTTTGAGGATGGTGAGCCCGCAGTGATCGAGGAGTTTGTTAAAAAGCTGGAAGTGACCTATCCGATTCTTGGAAGCGGCGGTGACCCGACTAACCCCTACGGAAAAGTTCGTGTATTGCCAACCACTTTCCTTATCGACCCTGACGGCAAACTTTTTGAGAAGCTGGAAGGGCCGATCACGCAAACACAGATCGAGCAAACAATATCGCGACGGTCACCCTAGTCGAAATTTCCGGTGGCGTTTGATATCTATCGCGCCAGCGAGAACAACCGCGCACGATTTGTGCTGGGTAAAAGCGGATCCAGTCCTATTATCGTGGTGGGACTTAATCCGAGCATCGCGACACGCGAAAAATCTGATCTCACGGCGACGAAAATAGAGCGGATTTCAAAGACAAATGGATTCGATGGCTTTGTGATCGTCAACCTCTACCCACAACGCTCCACAGACCCAGCAAACCTGCATAAGCGATGCAGTAAAACACTAATTGATTCGAACTTGATTGAAATTGAATCGGTGTTCCGCGCCCAACGAAAACTAACGGTTTGGGCCGCCTGGGGCACCGGCATATTAGCGCGTCGCTATTTACTGACATCGTTCGTTGCATTAAACGATTTGCTCATACAGTTTAAAGGACAGTGGTGGCACTACGGCGAACGAACAGCAGATGGTCATCCTCGGCATCCATCTCGAGTCAGCTATAACAAGCGCTTTACTAAATTTGACTCAGCTCGTTACGCGCTGCAACTCAATCAGAGTTGAGAACAAAAAGCCTTTAATTTGGTATCAGCCCGTTGTCTTTTCAGGCATGCGGCTAGAATGCGATTCACGTGGAACGACTCGGTTGAACTCCATCAAGAATGTTGATGAGACACCCACCGAAGTTTGTGGAATTGTCTAATTTGGAATTTGTCGAATTCGGTTTGATAAGCTTAAAACATCCCGGCTAGTCATCCTAACCGGCCGGGATGGCATTGGTGACGTCCATGCGTAAGATCAATCTAAAAACATGATCGTTCCCACTCCTTGTGGGCATTTATAAGCCGCCCCACCTCTGCTTCAGTCAGGTAATCCTTTACCGTCATTTTTTTATTTTTTTTTCTCGTAAGGTTCTAGGCGTAACGCTTCTCCATTCCCTAAGTGCTAGAGTACGAGTTCAGTATGTGCAGTTCTATAGCGCAGAAGTCTATGCAACTTCGGCACAAAAAATTTAGCACTTTTTCTTGTGCGAGCTCTATAACAAAATGAGTTACTTGGAGATTAAATTACTGCTTTACATTTTCTGATGATGCCCATCGGGTGGGGATATAGTACGAACGATTAGCACGAATGAGGGAGGTGGGTAGCTGTGGTCTTGCCATCATAGTCAAATATCCTGTCGCAAACATTCCGTCACTCGCTGATTCGTCAAACAAATACTTTTCTTGATCCTGATCTTGCTCTAGCCCGTTTCTAACTTTCACCGCTAATTTCTTCTACTGAAGCATACCTTGACGAATCAGCCCGATTCTCATCGCAATATTGACGGCTTCAGTCCGATTTTGCGCATCGAGAATACGCAGGACAGCAGAGACATGTAATTTTACGGTCGCTTCCGAAATATTCAGGTCACGCGCAATTCCTTTATTTGACTTACCTTCGACAACTAGTTGCAGTACCTCGTGCTGGCGAGGAGTTAGTTTTGACTCGATTGGCGAGTTTTTTGGCTTCGTAACGGATATTTTTTCAGTCGCAGATGAACAATTGATATACCTGGGTGGGAGGTATATTTCACCTGATAGCACAACCTTCACAGCGCAAGAAAGATCATGACTGCTGTCACTTTTCGAAATGTAGCCGGCCACACCTCTCTTAATCAATTCGGTTACCAAAACTGAGCTATCATGGTCTGCAAGAATCAAAATTGGTGTGTCAGGTGAAATTTGCTGAAAATTTTCGATGGCGACGTCGCCATCCAGATCACAAATCCCTAGATCAAGGATCAAAAGATCAACTTCTTTATAGTGCGTTAGCAGTGAAAAAGCTTCAGAAGCAGTTGTCGCTCCAATCACTGTGACATCTACAGCAAGGGTTTGCAAAAGCAGTGCCGTTGCTTCACGTGTCATAGCGTGGCGTTCTACAAGTATAATCCGCATTTCAAACTCATATTCTTATTGTTTGTGATTACTAATTGCGTTTGCTTCCCAAATAACACGACTCTGATTAGGATCCGTCAATATACATCCGACATCTGCCACCGACGAATCCTAATTCGTCCTTCTTCATCTGCAAGGAGGTTTTAAGATCTTGCTTAAAGTTTGAAAGCGGTACTTGGGCGGTTTGAAACTTGTTTTAATTTCATCATAGTTTTTTTGCTTTTTGTTGTATTGGATTGTCGTCATATGAACATAAAAAATGAAATCAATTTGCAGTTGAAGCTATTAAAGTAGATTTTTGTCTTTTTAACATCGTCGCTATCTCACTCTTCATTCCAACTCAACTAAAATTCAATACCAATCGTTTTTACAACAGTTACAACACCAGAACCTAATATTGAGAATTGGTTGCTCTAAATTATTTTCCTTCAACACAGACCTTCGAGATTTTCCAGATAGATTTTTGGTAACCGGAAGTATCAGAGTTACCTAGACAATTCTCAGGTTCGATGTTGTTTCGAATGTTATGTGATTGCATAAGGCGGCTGTTTTCCCTGTTGAAGGCAAGGAATCGTTTGGATACGACCGGCGCATTAAAATAATCGACGATTAGTTTTGGCCGACTTTTTGGTTATTGATCCCTCCGCCAATTTTTGTTGTCCTCTGTTGCCCTTAGTTTGAATACGGGACTTTATTGACAACTGGCCATTTCCACATTTGTTAATCGTATCCAACCCAAAAAACGAATGGCATACGACTATTTATGTATTCAAGCGGTGAAAAACACGGACTAATAGGCCAATCAATAGGTCATATGTCTAGGTTATTCAAAATGCCCCTAATACAATCCACTATTGTTTAACAAGATGCTTGAGGCACTCAAGGTATGATGAGTCGATCTGATCGAGTTGACCGCTTTGCTGCGCATTCCATAACGCAGTCCCGAGACATTCGAACATCAAATGCTCCACCTCGTGGCCGTCTTGATGTTTCAGCAGGAGTGACCGGGTGATGTCGGCGATGCCATTCGGGCGATCGGTGCCAACCTGTTCGCGAAGGGCAACATGCAAACTCAGGTGCAACCAGGGGTTGATTGCTCCATCCTCTGGCGCAAAGTCAGCATCCAGCGCATCGTCACTGCCGTCGAAAAGTCGATGATATTCAGGGTGTTCCCGAATTACATCAGCAACCAGCTCTTCAAGCGGCTCAAGCGATTCCCCACGCAGCGCCTTGTTGTAAGTCTCGCGATAAAAATTGCGCAGTCGTACTCGATCCTGAGTGAAAAACACGTCTTTAACTCACTGAATATATTTGTCCAACGTCAAATAACACAGCACGAAACTGTGTGCTGAAGTGCTTTGTCGGCGATTTGAAGCCGCTCATTAACAAGTCATTAATTTTACAGCAATGGTGCCGATACGCCCCTTGATCCATTGTACGGAATACCGATGAGTACGCAGCACTTTATTGATTCGGACGAGCGCCGCCAACAGCCGCGTTTACAGCGTGACGAAAAACTGTTTATACAAATCACCCACTGCGATGACGACCCTGATCTCATCGACACCACCGCCCTGTGCTCGACGCTCGATGTGTCGGCAGTCGGCCTTCGTTTGCAAACAGAGCGATCGATTAAAAGTGGTCTCGAACTCGACCTTTGGGTCAACATCGACGGCAGACCCGGCAAGTACTTTCTTTCGGGTGTGATTCAGTGGTGCGAACCCGATAAAAACGGCTACCGCGCAGGTATAGAAATTTTCAAGCGCGACAACACAGATTACCTCGGCTGGTATGAATTGTTTTCCTGATGCATTTCAACGTTCAGCGGCGCTGACAGCGTGCGCTCTGGAGTAATCGGCCTGCGTTTTCAGTCGTTGCTTTTTTGCTTTTACTCTCGCCATTGCGGCAGCGATAGCCGCCCTTTTTTCTTCGTCTGTCGGCCGTTTTTGTGTTTGACGGTTTGTTTTCAGCGCTTCGCGTTTCGCTGCCAGGCGCGCTGCTTTCTCACGCGCTAAATTAGCCAGTCGTTGTTCACGCGATTCAAAACGACGCTTGGACGCGCGCGCAAATTCGCGTTTGTGCAGCTCGTCATCCGAATGTAAATCGCTGGTGGGTGCCACCATATCAATGCAATCCACCGGACAAGGCTCAACACACAACTCGCAGCCCGTGCAAATCGACTCGATAACCGTGTGCATCAGCTTGGCCGCTCCGAGAATCGCATCTACCGGGCAGGCCGCAATACACTTGGTGCAGCCAATACACTCATCCTCGCGAATGATCGCAACTTCCACCGGTTTCTCGACTCCGTTTTCGGGGTTGAGCGGAATGACTTGCCGATTCAACAAAGACGCAAGCGCTTGAATACCCGCCGCCCCACCGGGTGGACACTGATTGATTGGCACCTCGTCCCCAGCAATGGCTTGTGCATAGGGTTTGCAGCCCGTGTAGTTACACTTGCCACATTGGGTCTGCGGCAGCAGATCGTCGATGCGATCAACCAGCAGCCCTATGTCGACTTTTGACAAAACAGCACCCTGTATCAACGCGCGGGCGATCGGTCGCCTAAACGCGAAGTGCGGCCGGTGACGCGATTGCGCTCGACGCCTGGCGGCGATGACCAACGTGCGATTTTGCCATTATCAAAAACATGGCCGGACTGCACCGAACGGTAGTCGATAAACACATTGTGCAAATCGACTTT
Source organism: Pseudomonadota bacterium (assembly GCA_039029275.1). GTDB lineage: Bacteria > Pseudomonadota > Gammaproteobacteria > JBCCGL01 > JBCCGL01 > JBCCGL01. The sequence goes on from JBCCGL010000008.1 coordinate 117,003, forward strand.
GGCCTCGTGCGCGACACATTCGGCCAAGGATGTCAGCATTTTGCCAAGTTGTTGATCGTCAAAAAGATCGGGAGTGAGCAGCGATACGCGTATCGGATGACTGGCGCTGGGCTGGAGCTGCGAGGTCTCACCGCCCACTGCGTAGTGGCCCGGCGCGTAAAACTGCCAGGTCACCGAGATATGCTCTAACTCGATGCGATTCCGCTCGGCAAATTCACGACTGATGGCGACGACCGCAGCGGGTGCGTCGAAATCGTGTTCTATCGGCAAGGAATGGATATCGATTATCGGCATAGTTTTTAACTTAGTCGAAGATCTCGCTTATTCGTTTCGGAGCGCGCTCAATCGCCGCTCGAACCTGCGCCGGCGCAGTTCCGCCGATATGATCGCGAGCAGCAACCGAGCCATCAAGAGTCAACACATCGAACACATCGTTTTCGATCACATCAGAGAACGTCTGCAATTCGTCCAGGGACATCTCGCCGAGGTCGCGATTGCTGTCGACACCGAGGCGTACAGCACGCCCGACCACGTCGTGCGCATCGCGAAACGGCATTCCCTTTCGCACCAGATAATCCGCCAGATCAGTCGCAGTGGAAAATCCGCGCAACGCGGCTAGGCGCATATTTTCGGATTTGATGTTGATGGCCGGGATCATATCCGCGAACGCGCGCAGGCAGCCGAGCAGGGTATCGACGGTATCAAACAAGGGCTCCTTGTCTTCCTGATTGTCCTTGTTGTACGCGAGCGGTTGCGATTTTACGAGCGTGAGCAAGGCGATCAAATGACCGTTCACACGGCCTGATTTTCCGCGCACCAGTTCCGGCACGTCTGGATTTTTCTTTTGCGGCATGATCGATGAGCCCGTACAAAATCGATCCGGCAGCTCGATAAAGTCAAACTGGGCCGACGACCACAGCACCAGTTCTTCCGATATGCGCGAGAGGTGCGTCATCAATACAGCCGCTGCTGCGCAAAACTCGATACTGAAGTCGCGATCACTGACCGCATCGAGCGAATTCTCGGCAGGCGCATCAAAGCCCAAAAGCTCGGCGGTGTAGTGGCGATCCAGCGGGTAGCTGGTACCCGCCAGTGCCGCGGCACCAAGCGGGGATACGTTCATGCGTTTGGCGCAATCGGCAAGTCGATCCGCGTCGCGCAGTAGCATTTCGAACCACGCCATCACGTGGTGACCAAAGGTTACGGGTTGCGCGGTTTGCAGATGCGTAAACCCGGGCAGGATGGCATCGGTGTGGCGGCCGGCAAGATCGAGCATGCCTTCAAGCAGTCGACGATGTTGCGACGCAATTTCGGCCATCGCACGGCGCATGTAGAGTCGAATGTCTGTTGCGACCTGATCGTTGCGCGAGCGGCCGGTGTGCAGGCGCTTGCCAGCGTCGCCGACAAGATCGGTGAGTCGTGCCTCGATGTTCATGTGCACATCCTCTCGTGAAACCGACCATTCGAATTCACCGGACTCGATTTCGGCTTCGATCTGATCCAACCCACCGAGAATTGCATCGCGATCGTTCTCGCTCAACACTCCCACTTTGCATAGCATTTTGGCGTGCGCACGCGAGCCCTCGATGTCGTCACTCGCCATGCGTTGATCGAACTCAACCGAGGCCGTAAACGCCTCAACAAATTCGTCGGTGCTCTCGGTGAAGCGCCCACCCCACAGCTTGTCGGCGGGCTCTTTGGAATTACTGATACTCATTAACCTCTCTTGGGCCTCAGTTTGCGCACAATCATCCGACCTATAATAACCGATTGTGCAAAGACTAAGCCGCTTGCAATACTGTCAGCTACAATGCCATGTGCATGCGTGCGACAGCTCGCTTCCGTTCATGGCTCACGCCCTATGGATCTGGCACTTTCATGGCATTGAAAAAAAAACCCGTCGATACCTTTTTACCTGACTTTTGCTCGCGCGAAAGCCTGTTTGTGGTGATTTTGATCGCCGAGTTGCTCACCCTTGTGTTGACCATGACACGCCAGGGAAGCTTCGAGTCGCTGCTGAGTTACTTTGCCGTGCTGTCGTTGTTCGTGCTGTGGATCGCGCTGACTGACGTTGCCATGCTGTGCCACCTGAACCGACTTCTGGCCAAGCTCAGCGCGGGCGCGCTCGGTGTAATTGCGTTTTTTCTGCTGCAGTTTGTAACGGTCACCTACACCGCAATTGTCGATTTTGTCGGCACCCACTTCAGCCTGACGGCAAACTGGTCGCCAAGCTGGTTTTGGGAAAACGGGGTGCGCAATTTTGCGATCAGCAGCATCGTCTCGTTTATCGCCTTGCGCTACTTTTATATACAACATCAGCGCGAATTGACAATCCAGGCGGAGAGTCGTACGCGGATCGAAGCGCTGCAAGCACGTATCCGGCCGCATTTTTTATTTAACAGTATGAACATAATCGCAAGCCTGACCCGCAGCGACCCGCAGAAAGCCGAGCGCACCGTCGAGGATTTATCCGACCTGTTTCGCGCGAGCCTTTCGGCCACGCAGGAGGAACATACGCTGGAAGACGAGCTCACGCTGGCGCGCAGCTACTTGCGAATCGAGAACGAGCGACTGGGCGATCGCCTCAAAGTCGAGTGGGTGGTACCGCGCCAAGTGCCTGAATTGTTTATGCCATCCCTGATAATTCAACCGCTTGTCGAAAATACCATTTATCACGGTATCGAGACGATGGAAGGCGGTGGTACTGTGCGGGTCATTGCCGGTACTTGCGGGCCACGCCACTATTGCGTGGAAATCAGTAACCCTGTGAATACGCACGCGGAAACCCACAGTGGCAACCGCATGGCTCGGGACAACATATTGCAACGGCTGGAATTAGCGTTTGGCGATAACGCAAGTTTGACCACGTTCGCAGACGACACGGAATACCATGTCACGCTACGCCTGCCGATGCCCAATTAGGGCTATATATATAGATTTGAGGAACAAACAATGCGCGTATTGATTGTCGATGACGAACCGTTGGCCCGCGACCGCCTGGTGCGGTTGGTTGAGGACGTCGACGGTTTCTACTCGGTTGGCGAGGCGGCCAACGGGCACGAGGCGGTCGACAAGACCAACGAATTGCACCCCGATGTCGTTCTCATGGACGTGCGCATGCCGGGAATGGACGGACTCGAAGCAGCACGCCACCTCAGCACCCTGAGTGAACCACCTGCGGTCATCTTCACCACTGCGTACAACGATCACGCGCTCGAAGCGTTCGAAGCGCGCGCAGTGGGATACCTGCTCAAGCCCATTCGCGCCGAGAAACTCGCCATCGCGATGAAAAACGCGACCCGCCGCACGCGCGCGCAGTTGCACGATCACAGCAGTCAGCGCACGCACCTGTGCACATCGGTGGGCAATCAGGTATCGCTCATTCCGGTAGACGAAGTGCTGTTCTTTCGCGCCGAACATAAGTACGTCACCCTGGTGCACAAACGCGGCGAGTCACTGATCGAAGAGCCGCTCAAGGCCTTGGAGGAAGAATTCAACGAACGCTTTATCCGCATTCACCGCAACGCGCTGGTCTCGGTTGCCCACATCAGCGGCATGGAAAAAACCACCGAGGGCAAGCAACGCCTGATGCTGCATGGAACGGATGTGAAGCTGGAGATTAGTCGGCGGCATTTGCCGGAAGTGCGCAAGATGATCAAAAACAACCTGACTAGGAAGAATTAGGCTCGTCACATTTAAACCACAGGCGGCATCGCTAGTTGCCGCATCGTAAACGACACCGTTTGGCGTGCAAGTTTCGCCAATTCTTACCTACGGTTACCGAGTAGGAGTGGGTTTCGCTATCTGATCATTACCTCGCTAGCTTTGCGATCGAAGTCCGTTTAACCCTTAGTTAGCCGTCTGTTGAAAAATGGTCGACTGAACGGTTCATACATTTTAAATCACTAAAGTTGCGGGTAATCAGTGCCGAAACTGTGTGAATACCTAACTCCTTTGTTCACCTTAGATTCATGCTTTTTTGGTATGAAAAACCCCTGGGTTAGTAGCTGGAACAGCTTGTCAGACTCTGCAGGCGGCAGGCGAATCGGATGACTAACTGATTTGGTCAGAATAATAACTATAAAACCAAAGAGTGAAAAAAATGCACGAACTCGACTCTCAGGTGGGAATGATTGAAGCGTTTGAGCTTTCCGTCGTTCCTGTGTGGGTATTCGATATCGACAACGCCTGTGTGCACTGGGCCAATCGCGCAGCACTCGCCCTCTGGAAATCTGATTCTTTAGAGGAGCTGACGCACAGAGACATGGCGTCGGATATGTCCCCCAGCGTGAGACAACGGTTGGCCCAGTATCAGGAAGACTTCCAGCAAGGCCTTACGTTCTACGAGCAATGGACGTTTTTTCCCGACAACGAGCCTCGAACCTACAACTGTCATATGTCCGGATTGCTGATTGACGGCGAACGCGTTGCGTTGCTGTGTCAGGCAACGCTGAAACTCGAGGAAGATCGCCCGGAAATTCTGCGGGGTTCACAAGCGATGTTGTTGACGTCGGCGATGATTTCACTCTACGACGACCAAGGTGCCGTTCTGTACACCAATCCTTCCGCCCGAAGCATGCTCGGAAACCGGATTCGTCGACTTGATCAGCACATTAAAAATGAGGAAGACCTGCACGAGATTCTTGAAGCTGTTCAGCAGATAGGATCTTACAAAACCGAAAAAGCGGTCAATACCAGCACAGGCCTCAGATGGCACGAAATCACCGTGCAAAGTGGCCCGGATACTGTGACAGGTAAACAGGTGCTGCTGGTCAGCGAGAGTGATATTACGGATCGACGCAATGCACAGGAGCAAGCTTACCACCTGGCCTATCACGACCAATTAACAGGGCTACATAACCGCGCGTACCTATGGGAAAAGCTTGATGAAGAACTCAAATTCGCGCGTCGTTACCGGCACACGCTTGCGGTGATGTACATCGATCTTGATCGCTTTAAAACCGTTAATGACACCCTGGGCCATGCCCTAGGGGATCGATTGCTGGTTGACGCGAGTCGCCGCATACAGGCGGCGCTTTACGAAACTGACCTGGTGTCAAGAATTGGCGGTGATGAATTTGTCTGCATTGTTCGCGACATTGCACACTCCGGAAACGCGGGTGAAGTCGCCAGAAAGATTGTGGCTAAATTTGCCTCGCCGATTTGGCTCGATTCGAACGAGATTTACATTACACCCAGTATCGGGATCAGCCTTTTTCCTGATGACGGCTCAAATGGGAGCAGCCTGTTGCAACACGCTGATCTCGCGATGTACGAAGCTAAAGCCAAAGAAGGAAATGGATTTGAGTTTTTTGACACAAAAATTGACAAGATTGCCAAGGAAAAGCTCGCTCTGGAACACGATTTCCGTCGGGGCATCGCTAAACAGGAGTTTTTCCTGTTGTTTCAACCTCAGGTTGAAATCGGTACTGGCAAAGTCATCGGTGTCGAGGCGCTGCTGCGTTGGAATCATCCGGAAAGAGGTGTGCTTACTCCCTTTGATTTTCTTGAAGTGGCTGAAACTACCGGTTTGATTGATGAGATCGACGGTTGGGTGATGAAGGCAGCCGCTGAGCAACAGTCGCGTTTAGAGAAGCACGGCAATTTAATTTCAATGTCTGTGAACGTATCAGCCCGTCGGTTTGCGAGAAAAAACCTGGTCGAAGAAATTAAAAATACGCTGACAAACGCGCAGTGCAATATTGCGAACTTTCATCTTGAAATCACCGAGTCTGTCTACATTGGGACCGAAGAGACCACTATCGAAAAGCTAGAAGCGCTTCGCGAAGCGGGTTTCCAGTTGGCTCTGGATGATTTCGGCACGGGCTATTCTAATCTGGCATACCTGCAAAAATTTCCAATCGATTTCCTAAAAATTGACCAGTCGTTCGTGAGGGATACCGAGAAAGTCGAAATTCTTGATCTGATCATCTCGATGGGTAAATTGTTGAATACTAAAATCATTGCAGAAGGCGTTGAGACCGAATCGCAGCTGACCCGTTTGCACGAACGCGGGTGCCACGCCTATCAGGGTTACTTCTTTAGCAAGCCTGTCGAAGAAAATCAGCTACTCGAGTTACTGCGTCAAGAGCCGAGTAATTGAGAGCTCGAAGTAATCCGGGCGAGTGAGTAACCTATTACGCATTCGATGTATTTCAGTTGATCCCGAGATCGGACCAGATGGCGTCGATCCTCTGCTTAACCTCGTCTGACATCTTAATCGGCACACCCCATTCCCTGTCCGTCTCTGCGCCGATCTTGTTTGTCGCATCAAACCCGATCTTCGATCCTAGCCCTGCCACAGGCGAGGCAAAGTCGAGATAATCGATTGGCGTGTTTTCCACAATCGTGCTGTCTCGCGCCGGATCCATTCGGGTAGACATCGCCCAGATCACATCTTCCCAGCTGCGCGCGTTAACGTCGTCATCCACAACGATAATGAACTTGGTGTACATGAATTGGCGTAAAAATGACCACACTCCCATCATCACGCGTTTGGCGTGGCCCGCGTACTGCTTTTTCATGCTGACAACCGCGACACGGTAGGAGCAACCTTCTGGCGGAAGGTAGAAATCGACAATCTCCGGAAACTGCTTGCACAGGATTGGCACAAAAACTTCATTGAGCGCGACGCCCAAAACCGCGGGTTCGTCCGGCGGGCGGCCGGTGTAGGTGGAGTGATAGATGGGGTTTTCTCGCTGGGTGATGGTGTTAATGGTAAAAACAGGAAATCGCTCAACTTCATTGTAGTAACCGGTGTGATCGCCAAAAGGGCCTTCATCGGCCTCCACACCCGGGTTCAACACCCCTTCGAGTACGATCTCGGCTGATGCCGGCACCATTAGATCATTCGATTTGCACTTGACCAATCGGGTGCGTTCGCCGCGCAGCAGCCCGGCAAAGGCTTGCTCTGGCAGCGCGTCGGGGACAGGCGTGACCGCGGCGAGTATTGTGGCCGGGTCCGCCCCCAGCACTACGGCAATTGGAAACGGCTCACCGGGGTTCGACTTTTGCCACTCACGAAAATCGAGCGCGCCACCGCGATGCGCGAGCCAACGCATAATCACTTTGTTTTTGCCGATCACCTGCTGGCGGTAAATGCCCATGTTCTGGCGCGATTTGTTCGGTCCTTTGGTAACGACCAACCCCCAGGTGATCAAGGGGCCTGCGTCACCCGGCCAGCAGGTTTGGATCGGATACCTGGCCAGATCGATATCATCGCGCGTAATGATCACACCCTGACAATCCGCTGATTTGACGGTTTTCGGCGCCATATCCAGCACTTTCTTGAAAATTGGCAGTGACTTCCAGGCATCTTTGATGCCTTTGGGTGGATCAGGCTCTTTCAAAAAGGCGAGCAACTTGCCAATCTCACGCAAGGCTTCGACGTTGTCTTCACCCATTCCCATGGCCACGCGCTGCGGCGTACCGAAGAGGTTACCAAGCACCGGCATGCTGTGCTCTTTGGGGTTCTCAAACAAAATTGCGGGGCCACCTGCGCGCAGGGTGCGGTCGCAGATTTCGGTCATTTCGAGGTTGGGGTCAACTTCTGCCGTGATTCGATGCAGTTGACCCGCGGCCTCAAGCTTGCCAATGAAGTCGCGCAAATCTTTGTATTTCATCGATTTAGCAGAGATGTGTTACCAGATGCGGTAACCGCCATGTTTGGCACGGATACGTCGATCCAATACAACGATGCCCAGGAAAAAGCCAATCACAAGCGCGACCCCGAGCAACGCGTAGTGCAGCACGCTGGTGCTTTTGAGAATGTTGAGGATTTTATCCCACGCCATAAGGGTGCTGGAATCACTGTCGGTATTGATCAGGGTTACGGACTCGGGCTGTTCCATTATTGTTCCGTTCTGGAGTTCGGGAACAACAATATTTTTTGTAGCGGCGAGCGTTTCCATTGCTTCATCAATCGCGATCTGGAGTCTCTCCAGCGAATGTTCCTTTGCCAGATTTTGCGCAGACAGTGCGAGCACCATTGCGCCATCATCTTCCATGGCATCCGCTTCCTGCATCACAGGATCCAACAACAGCTTGTCGATTTCCTCGCGCAGGTAATTGTTTTCTTCGGTGAGCGTTTCGACCTCTTTAACCAGCACGTCGGCCCGCGACGCCATCTCTTCCAAGGCTTTAATCCGCAGTACTGCAGGAGGATTGTCGACCAGATATTTGGTCTTTACCCAACCTTTGGTACCTTTTTCAGTTCGTACGAGCGAAAACTCCCCCTCGGTTTCGAGTACCGTGACCGTGGTGCCACTGGGTGCGGAGGTGAATTGCCCGCCGCTACCGTCGGACTCTTTGTAGAACCCGAGGTAAAGCGTGTCGTCGACGTATTTGGTTTGCGCGAATGTGAGGGGCGCGACAAGCAGAAAAGCAATCAAACAGGTAAAGCGCGCTCTCATGCGGCCAGTCCGGAATGGCGCAAAAGCGGTTCGATACTTGGTTCACGACCACGGAATTCGATAAACAGTTCGCGCGCGGGCTGAGTGCCGCCTCTTTCAAGTACCGATTGCATAAATTCTGCGCCAGTTTTGTTGTTGAATATGCCTTCTTCTTCAAAGCGAGAAAATGCGTCGGACGACAACACCTCGGCCCACTTGTAACTGAAATAACCCGCCGCGTATCCGCCCGCAAAAATGTGCGAAAAGCTGTTTTGAAAGCGGTTAAACGCTGGCGGTTTGATTACCGCTACCTGCTCGCGAACCGAGTCTAACACCGCCTGCACGTCGATTTTTTCCGATTCATCAGTCATATGCAGTCGCATGTCGAACAGCGCGAATTCGATCTGCCGCATCATTTGCATGGCAGATTGAAAATTGCGGGCCTTTTGGGCCTTTGCGAGAAGCTCGTCTGGAATCTTTTTGCCGCTCTGATAATGACTGCTGATCAGGTCAAGCGATTCGCGCTGCCAACACCAATTCTCCAAAAATTGGCTGGGCAGTTCGACGGCGTCCCACTCAACCCCGTTAATTCCAGCGATAGCGGGATAATCGACTTTGGTCAGCATATGGTGCAAGCCATGGCCAAACTCGTGAAACAAGGTGATGACCTCGTCGTGTGTCAGTAATGACGGCAATTCATCGGTCGGGGGCGTCAAGTTGCAAGTGAGATAAGCGATGGGCATGTGAACGCCGTTGCTGGAACGCCAGCGGGTGACACATTCGTCCATCCATGCGCCGCCACGCTTGTTTGCGCGGGCGTACATGTCGAGATAAAACCCGCCGCGCAACTCACCGTCGGTGTCGCTTATCTCGAAATAACGAACGTCGTCATGCCACGTCGCTATTTCGGCGTTCTCCTCGATCTCGATCCCGTACAAGCGATTAACGACCGCGAATAATCCTTCCACCGCGCGATCGGCAGGAAAGTACGGTTTTAAGTCTTCATCCGAGATATCAAAGTCCGCCTGGCGCTGTTTTTCGCTGAAATAGGCGATATCCCATGCTTGCAAATCGTCATGGCCTGCGGTCGCACGAGCGAAATCAACCAGCTGCTGATACTCCGCTTCAGCGAATGATTTGGACTTTTGCGTCAAGGATTCGAGAAATTCAACAACCTGCGCCGGACTTTCGACCATTTTGGTTTCAGTCGACAAGGTCGCATAGTTAGCAAAACCCAAAAGTTTGGCTTTTTCGGCTCTTAAATCGAGTATTTCTTCGATGATCGCGTCATTTCGATACTTTTGATCGTGCGGGCCCTGATCGGACGCTCGCGTATTAAAAGCGGTATACACCTCTCTTCGCAGGTCACGATCATCGGCATAGGTCATGACCGCGTAGTAGAGCGGAAATTCGAGGCCGAGCATCCAGCCGGATTCGCCGTTGTTATCGCGCGCGTATTGTGCCGCCATTGCGAGTGCGCTCTCGGGGAGACCAGCCAGCTGACTCCGGTCGTCGATTGGTTTCTTCCAGGCGTTAGTGCAGTCCAGCAGGTTTTCCTCAAACCGCGAGTTGAGTTCAGTCAGACGCAGTTCGATTTCTTTGTAACGCGCTTTGGCTTTTCCTTCCAACCCAACGCCGCTGAGTTCGAAGTCCCGCAGGGCGTTTTCGATCACCTTCTGCTGTGCCTGCTCGAGACTGGCGAATCCCTCGTTTTGTCTGATGGCCTGCGTGTGCGCGTAGAGCGTTTTATTCTGGCCAAGATCGGTGTACCAGGCACTGATCATTGCGCGACCAGAATTGTAGGCCTCGCGGATTTCATCGTTATTGAGCACGGAATTCAGGTGCCGTACGGGTGACCAAAAGTTGCTGAGCTCCTCACCCATCGCCTCTAATGGCGCCATGACGGTATTCCAGTCAGGTGACGGCGCGGACTCGATGAGACCAAGGCGCTCGCGGTGATTGGCGAGGAGGTTCTCTAGCGCCGACACAACGGTTGCGGCGTCAAACCCGGCGAAATCCGGGTAATTCTTGAATACTTCTGTCACGTCAGGATTTGTCTAAATGTCGAGATTGGCGACCGCCAATGCATTTTGCTCAATGAAATCGCGCCGCGGTTCGACGTGATCGCCCATTAGTGTGGTGAAAATTTCGTCTGCTGCAACCGCGTCTTCTATCTGGACCTGCAGCATGCGCCGGGACTCAGAGTTCATCGTTGTTTCCCATAATTGTTCCGGGTTCATTTCACCCAGGCCCTTATACCGCTGGATTGACAATCCCCGTCGCGCTTCACTCATCAGCCACGCCATCGCGTCTTTGAAACTACTCGCGGGCTGTTGCCGCTCACCGCGCTGCACATAGGCGGTATCATCGAGCATATCGTGCAAGGTTGTTGCCAACTTGGCGATGCTGGCAAACTCGGCCGATTCGAGGAATTCAGGCGTGATATCGGTTTCATACGGGTTGCCATGCACATAGCGCGTGAGTTTGACGCCGACACCTTTTTCAAAGTGCACAACATTTGCGTCGTAGCGGCTGCCATTGGTCAATGCGAGATTGAGCCTGCCCACCAGCGCGTCTGCCCATGCACCAAGCGCAGACTCGTCGGCATAATTCGCAGGTGGCGCGATATTGAGCATTTCTTCGAGTACAGATTGTTCGTAACGACGCGACAAACGATTTTGGATGCGTTCGACCAGCAGGTAATCTTTTGCGAGCTGCTCCAGGGGTGCGCCGCTTATTGCCGGACTGTCTTCACTTACGTAGAGATGAGAGTTCGTAAGAGATTGATTTAAAAGATAATTATTAAGTTCTTCGTCATCTTTGACGTACTGCTCTTGCTTGCCTTTGCGCAGCTTGTACAGCGGCGGTTGCGCGATATAGACATAGCCGTTTTCAATCAGCTCCGGCATCTGTCGATAGAAAAACGTTAACAGCAGGGTGCGGATATGCGAGCCGTCGACATCCGCGTCGGTCATTATCACGATGCGGTGATAACGCAGCTTTTCGATGTTGAATTCGCTGCGGCCGATGCCGCAACCGAGCGCCGTTATTAGCGTGCCAACTTCTGCTGATGACAGCATTTTGTCAAAACGCGATTTTTCAACGTTAAGGATTTTACCTTTGAGCGGCAGGATAGCCTGGGTGCGTCGATCTCTTCCCTGCTTTGCCGAGCCGCCCGCCGAATCACCCTCCACCAGAAACAGTTCAGACAGGGCTGGATCTTTTTCCTGGCAGTCCGCCAGTTTGCCGGGTAACCCTGCAATGTCCAGCGCACCCTTGCGGCGCGTCATCTCACGAGCTTTGCGAGCCGCATCGCGGGCGCGCGCTGCCTCTACGATTTTGGCTGTGATCTGTTTCGCCTGCTGCGGATTTTCCACGAGGAACGATTGCAGGTATTCCGACATGGCCGACTCAACCGCGCCTTTGACCTCAGACGAAACCAGCTTGTCTTTGGTCTGTGAGGAGAATTTCGGGTCTGGGACTTTCACCGAAAGCACCGCTGTGAGGCCTTCGCGTGCGTCATCGCCCACCGTGCTGACCTTCTGCTTTTTGGTGATCCCTTCTGCTTCCATATACTGGTTTAACGTTCGGGTGAGCGCGCTACGAAATCCTGCCAGGTGCGTGCCGCCGTCTTTTTGCGGGATGTTGTTGGTGAAGCAGAAAATGCTTTCCTGATACGAGTCATTCCATTGCATCGCAACTTCGACTGCGATTTCATCGTCCGCTGCGTCAACGAAGTGCAAAACACTCGGATGCAAAGGGGTTTTATTACGGTTCAGGTGTTCGACAAATGCCTGAATTCCACCCTGATATTCGAAGGTGCTGCTTTTGTCGGTGCGCTCATCGGTGAGCACAATCCGCACACCGCTGTTAAGAAACGACAGCTCGCGCAGCCTTTTAGCCAGAATATCGAAGTGAAACTCGATATTGCTGAAAATATCAGCGCTGGCTTTAAAGTAAATTTCCGTGCCTGTCCGGTCTGTTTCGCCCACGGCCTCGAGTGGCTTGACCGGTTTGCTGTCCTCGTAGTCCTGGCGGTGAACTTTGCCGTCACGGTAAACAGTTAGACGAAGTTGCTGCGACAAAGCGTTAACCACCGACACACCGACGCCATGCAGACCGCCAGAAACCTTGTAGGAGTTGTCGTCGAATTTACCGCCCGCGTGCAGTACGGTCATGATGACTTCTGCCGCTGATCGTTTCTCCTCGGGATGCATGTCAACCGGTATGCCACGACCATCATCCGCCACGGTGACGGAATTATCGGCATGGACCGTGACAGTCACTTCGGAACAGTAACCAGCCAGCGCTTCGTCAATGGAATTGTCCACGACTTCGAATACCATGTGGTGCAAACCGGTGCCATCGTCTGTATCGCCGATGTACATCCCGGGGCGCTTGCGGACCGCATCCAGCCCTTTTAACACCTTGATATTGGAGGAATCGTACTGCTGATCTTCAGCCATTCGCGTTGCCTTCGGCAAAAGGATTAATTATACCACTTGCGCGATGCTCCCGTGTTTCACGTGGAACACAGCAGAGTCTTTTGTGGCGGATTCGTTTTTGATGGGTGCAAGGCTTGTGACGAACACCTGATAGCCAACATCTGTGAGCACCTGCAGTAGCCGGTGCTGGTTTTCCAGATCAAGCTCAGCAGCCAGATCGTCGCATAAAATGACGCTGAGCTGACCATTGGATTCCTTCAATAACTCAGCCTGTGCAACCCGTATTAGATACGTCAGCAATTTGATTTGACCCCGTGAATAGGTATACCGAACGTCGTGGCCTGAATCACGAATCACTATCTCAGCCCGGTGTGGACCATTTTGTGTTGTCTTATATTGCGCGTCGCGCGGTAATGATCCAGCCAAGGCTTGCGCGAGCGTACTGTCAGCCGTCCAACCGCGCTGGTATTCCAACGCAACATTGCCGGTCCACTCAAACTGTTCAGCGAGCGTGTTCAGTATGGGCTTTAGCCGCGTGAGGTATTCCTGCCGCATCAGGCTGATCTTTTCTCCGCTATCGGCCAGGCCCGTGTCCCAAATAGCTATCTCACTTTGCCTTGCTCCGGCTTTAAGTGCAGCATTGCGCTGGTCCAGCAGACGTTTGTAGTGCCGCCATATGTCGTGGAAAGTGTGTTCCACGTGAAACACACCCCAATCAACAAGCTTGCGTCGATTAGTCGGGCCGCCGCTAATTATTTGATGACTCTCCGGGTGCAGCGCCACCAGTGGCAGCGCTTTCGAAAGCTGGGATAGTCGCTTGATCTCTTGTCTGTCGAGTCGTGCATCCACGGTGCCGGTTCGACCTCGCGAGACCCCAGCTATTCGATCGGGCTGATTTAGCGAGTCCGTGAAATCAGCGACCACGCGAAGATCGCTCGCGTCATCAGCGATAATGCGCTCAATTTTGCTTTCGCGGAACGAATGCCCTGCGCTGAGGATGTGCAGGGCTTCGAGAAATGACGTCTTTCCCGACCCATTGGGGCCGATCACATTGTTTATCCCTGGTGTCGGATTCAGGGTGGCGTTATTTATTACGCGGACATTCCGGATCGAGACCCGGCTAAACAGCACGCTGGTGCTCTACAGCCGCATCGGCATTACGACGTATTTGCAGTCTGCGCTTTCGATCTCGGTCGCCAGACACGAGCTGTTCGCGTCTTTGAGGCGAATTTTGACTGATGTGCCTTCCAGTGTGTTGAGAATATCAAGCAGGTAGACGACGTTAAATCCTACTTCGATGGCTTCCCCTGTGTATTCGATTGCCAGTTCGTCCTCCGCCTCTTCATGGTCCGGATTGTGGGTACGAACATTCAAAGTGTTATCGGATATCTGAAGGCGCACTCCCTTGTACTTTTCGTTGGACAGAATCGCAGCACGCGACAGCGACTGCTTGAGCGATTCTCGGTCAGCAATCACGGTCTTGTCATTTCCCTCGGGAAGTACGCGACCGTAGTCCGGGAATTTACCGTCGATCAGCTTGGAGGTAAATCGCACCTCTGGCATGTTGATGCGAATATGGTTGGCGGTAAGTTGGAATTCGGCGGGCTCATCGCTGGTATCGAGTAAGCGCGAGAGTTCGTTGACACCTTTGCGTGGCACGATCACTTGTGATGCAGTCTCGACGCCCGTCTGCACGTCGACCGTGCTCAGCGAAAGTCGATGCCCGTCGGTTGCGACGCAGCGCAGCATGTCCGGGGTCACTTCAAACAGCAAACCGTTGAGGTAGTAGCGTACATCCTGCTGCGCCATCGAAAACGCGGTTTTATTAATCGCGCGGAGCAACTGGGATTGGTTAATCGCAAAGGTATTTGCGACTCCAATGTCATCAAGCGTCGGGAACTCGCTTACCGGCAAGGTCGACAGCGTAAAACGACTTTTGCCGGACACCAATATGACTTTTTCGTTGGTCGCGCTCATATCTATCTCAGCGCCATCGGGCAGCGAGCGGCAAATGTCGACAAGCTTGCGAGCGGGTACAGTCACGTCGCCCTCTTGCTCAATATGCGCAGCCGTCTGCGCAAACAACTCGATTTCAAGATCGGTCGCAGTTATCGCGATCTGGTTGTTTTTCGCCGATAACAAAAAGTGCGCCAATACAGGTAAAGTCTGGCGGCGCTCGATGGCACCGACCGTTTGCTGAAGGGGTCGGAGTAAATCTTCCTTCTGAATACTTAATTTCATTAGATATATTACCTAAACCTATTAATGCTGTTATTAGCGCTGTGAGTTCTGTGAATAATATAAATAAGCTTATTTTTCAATAGCTTATATAAATTTCCAGATTGACAAGCGGTGTGTAAATCTGTGTATCGCTGTGGCTGAATTGTGAATAAGTTTTTACTCACAGGTGGTCAAGCTTTTCATACAGGAGTTACCCACAAGATGTGCATCGGAACTCAGCTGGACAGAGTCCGGTTGAGATTCATGTAGTCCTCACCAATGCGCGAGTCGATTTCGCGCAGTTCGTTTACCTTCCGGCACGCGTGCAATACGGTAGTATGGTCACGCCCGCCGAAGGCGTCGCCAATTTCCGGCAGACTATGGCTGGTCAGTTCCTTTGCCAGGCTCATGGCAATCTGCCTTGGACGCGTGATCGAACGGTTGCGGCGTTTCGAATGCAGGTCACTCACGCGGATCTTGAAATATTCGGCCACTGTTTTCTGAATATTTTCAATTGTGACGAGTTTGTCCTGAACAGCGAGCAGGTCGCGCAATGCGTCGCGCGCAAAATCGAGCGTAATCGGGGTGCCGGTAAAATGCGAATTCGCCATAACCCGACGCAGCGCGCCTTCGAGCTCGCGGACGTTTGAACGGATTCGCTTGGCGATGAAAAACGCGACTTCGTTAGGCAGGTGAACTTTGGTCTGCTCAGCCTTGCTGTGCAGAATTGCGACTCGGGTTTCCAGTTCCGGGGGTTCGATACAGACCGTCAGCCCCCAACCGAAGCGCGATTTCAATCGTTCTTCCAGCCCATCGATTTCCTTCGGGTAGCGGTCACACGTCAGGATGATTTGTTGGCTTCCTTCAAACAAGGCGTTGAAGGTATGAAAGAATTCTTCCTGTGAGCGTTCTTTGCCGGCAAAAAACTGGATGTCGTCGATCAGCAGCGCATTCAGGGATCGATAGTATCGTTTGAATTCGTTAATCGTGTTGCGCTGCAAGGCCTTGACCATCTCGGCGACGAAGCGCTCGGAGTGCAGATATTTTATCCGCGCAGCCGGATTTGCTTCGAGCATCATATTGCCAACCGCGTGCATCAGGTGCGTCTTACCCAGACCCACACCACCGTAGATAAACAGAGGGTTGTACGCCGTGCCGGGATTGACCGCGATCTGCAGGGATGCCGCGCGACCGAGTTGGTTTGACTTGCCCTCTACGAACGTATCAAAGGTAAACGTGCTGTTCAGATTGTGCGCCACGGGTGGCAATCGAACATTGTCTGCGGCTTCAATAACCGAATTGCTGTCGATACCGTTGCTTTGAACATGGGGCACAGCGTTGGTATTGCCATTCAGCGTTGGCGAGTGCGTGCCGATCTCGAGCGATACCGATATCGGGGTTTGCCCCTCCATGTTGTTGAGTATCGTGCTGATGCGGTCGAAAAAATGATCGCGTACCCAGTCGAGAACAAAGCGGTTGGGGGCGAGCAACATCAGGGTGTCGCGTTCCAAACTGGCCTGCAGCGGCCGGATCCAGGTATTTAACTGCTGTTCAGAGAGCTCGCTTTCAAGCTGGGTCAGGCATCGATTCCAAACTGTAGCGGTCACAGCAAGCCGCGCTCCTGGTGGTCTTGATTATGTAAAACGTTGTTTTTTATCCGAAATATCGCTGTCTTTATTGTGGTTTTGAGCCGGTTATTCAGGCACCAACAGCGCGACGGGGGAAAGGAAGTTTATACTGCTTTCTAAAAGTTATCCACATGCAATTTCGGCGAAATCGCACTAAAAATAGCGATGTAAAAACACTGTTTTTCATTGACCTAAACTTTGCGCGTTTGCTACCATCGCGCGTTTAATTTTTCTGCGATCCGCCGGATACGCAAGCAAGCGAATTTAGCCATGAAAAGACCTTTTCAACCCAGCGTTATCAAGCGCAAGCGAACCCACGGTTTCCGCGCACGTATGGCAACCAAATCGGGTCAGGCGGTGATCCGTGCACGCCGAGCCAAAGGCCGCGCACGCCTGAGCGCGTAAGCGCAGCTGCATTGACTGGGCGCCGCACTGACAGCAGGTCAGCCGCAACTAGAACCGGGCGGTTACCAACTAACCCCGCACAGCCGACTCGCTGACTCGAGCGACTTCAGGCGGGTTTTCGCCAAAAATGTCAGCGCGAGCAATCGCCACTTTGTGGCGCTAGCGCGCAGCAACAACCGCGGTCACCCACGTTTGGGTATGGCCGTGGCGAAAAAGCATTTGCGACGGGCAGTTGATCGCAACCGGGTCAAACGCCTGATTCGCGAGACCTTCCGCCTGCAACAGCGAAATTTGGATTCTGTCGACATTGTCGTTTTGGTGAAAAGCGGAATATCGGCGCACAACAAACAGGTATTGCGGCAAAGTCTCGACTCGCTATGGGCAAAGTTAAGCGAACAATTAGCGCGATCGTCATCGGCTTGATCAAAGCCTACCGCTATCTAATCAGCCCGTTTTTCCCCCCGAGCTGCCGATTTACCCCGACTTGCTCTGAATACGCGATTGAAGCGGTACGGGAGCACGGTGTCAGTCGCGGAGTTTGGATGGGTACAAAACGTATTTGCCGTTGTCACCCACTGGGCCACAGCGGTTATGATCCGGTGCCGCCAAAATCACCTGAATCTTCCAACCGATCTGACGTTTCGACACTCAAGTTACAATAATGGATAACCAACGACTTTTTCTGTTTGCCTCGATGGGTTTCATCATGTTGCTGCTCTGGCAACAATGGCAAATCGACTACGGCCCTAAGCCAGTCGAGCCGCAAAGCAGCGAGAGTGAGGACTCGCAGCTGGCCACCCCGACTCAAAATCAAACCTTGAATGGCGATGTACCCGTAGCGGCGACGCCCAGCCAAAGCACCGAAGCGAGCGACAACGCAATTGTGGCCGAGGTTGAGGCACCGGTCGAAGGCCAAATGATCACGGTTTCCACTGATGTGACCGATCTTCGCATCAACACACTGGGTGGCAACATTTACGAAGTACTGCTGAAAGACTACCCGGTATCGATCGAACAGCCCGATGAGCCGTTTCTGCTAATGAGCGACTCGCCCAATCGCTTTTTCATAGCGCAATCCGGCTTGCAGTCGAACAAAAGCGCAGCCCCAACCCATCACGCAATTTACACGGTTACGCAGGCCTATTTTGAACTTGAAGATGGCCAGGACACCCTTCGAGTGCCAATGGTGTGGCAGGACCGCGGTATTCACGTCACCAAGACCCTTATCTTTACCCGCGGCAGTCACCGTATCGACGTCGAATACGCAATCGAAAACAACAGCGGTGATGTCTGGACCGGCAACCAATATCGCCAGCTGCAGCGCAAGGGAATAACCGACGAGGGCGGTTCGATGTTTGGCGCGCAAGCGTATATTGGCGGCGTCATTAGCAGCGCGGAAAACCGTTATGAGAAAATTGGTTTTGACGATATGGCTGATGAAGACCTGAAACGAAAAATTCAGGGCGGCTGGGCCGCGATAATCCAACACTATTTTCTCGCGGCGTGGGCGCCCGCGGCCGACGAAACCAACACCTACTACACCAAAGCTCTGCTCGATCGAAACCGCTACATTCTCGGTTTTTATTCAGATGCTCTGAGTATTCCAGCGGGTGCGAGTGGTATGTTCAAGGCAACGTTCTACGCAGGACCTAAAATCCAGGAAGATCTTTCACAGGTAGCGGAGAATCTAAACCTCACAGTCGACTACGGCTTTCTCGCGATTCTCGCAGAGCCGCTGTTCTGGCTCTTGAAGTGGATTCACGACAACGTCACCAGCAACTGGGGGTGGGCGATACTCGCGGTTACGCTGATCATCAAGTTGCTGTTTTACAAGCTTTCGGAAATCAGCTACCGCTCGATGGCCCGCATGCGCAAACTGCAACCGCAAATGCAGGCGCTGAAAGAGCGCTTTGGCGATGACCGACAGAAGATGGGTCAAGCGACGATGGAGCTGTACAAAAAAGAAAAGGTCAATCCGCTCGGCGGCTGTTTGCCCATTTTGATTCAGATCCCGGTGTTTATTGCGCTCTACTGGGTGCTGCTTGAAAGCGTTGAGCTTCGGCAGGCTCCGTTTATTCTATGGATTGAAGATTTAGCTATCCGCGATCCGTATTACGTTCTGCCGCTAGTCATGGGCGTGACGATGTGGATTCAACAAAAACTGAATCCGGCACCTGTTGACCCGATTCAGGCAAAAATCTTTATGGCGATGCCGTTTGTTTTCACCATCTTTTTCGCGTTCTTCCCGTCGGGTTTGGTGCTTTACTGGGTGGCGAACAACACACTGTCGATTGCCCAGCAGTACTACATCACGCGGCATGTTCTTGCGGAAAAATAGCGCCGCGATTCACAACACCTGAACGGCGATGGACGAAACAGACACCATCGTCGCGGTTGCCACAGCGAGCGGTATGGCGGGTGTCGGAATCGTTCGATTGAGCGGCCCAGCCAGTCATCATATCGCCTCGCAGATTTGCACGAAAAAGCCAGAACCGCGGGTCGCAATCTACACGCAATTTCTCGATGCATCTGGCGATCGACTTGACGATGGCATTGTTCTCTATTTTCCGGCCCCCAATAGTTACACCGGCGAGGAAAGCTGCGAGTTGCAAATGCACGGATCACCAATCGTGCTCGAGCAGGTTGTAGAGTGTTGCACCAGACTCGGTTCGCGCCTGGCGCGTCCGGGAGAGTTCACGGAACGCGCTTTTCTCAATGACAAAATTGATTTGGCGCAAGCCGAATCGGTTATCGATCTAATCGAAGCTCGTACCCAAGCCGCGGCAAAAGCGGCGACGCGATCGCTGGAAGGTGATTTTTCCCGCCGCACCCATAGCCTTGTGGACATGCTGATTTCGATCCGCGTTTACATTGAATCGGCGCTGGATTTTTCCGAAGAGGAAATTGACTTTCTCGCCAGCGAGGAATTACAGGACAAGATTAAAGCGTTGCAGGAATTTCTGATCGAAACGCTTGATCTCGCACACCAGGGTAAGCTTTTACACGAGGGTGTGCGAATCGCGATCGCCGGTGCGCCAAACGTAGGCAAGTCGAGTTTGATTAACCGACTCAGTGGAGAGGATCTTGCGATTGTCACCGATATTCCAGGCACCACTCGGGACGTTCTCCGCACAAATATTCAAATAGACGGCTTACCCGTCACGCTAATCGACACAGCAGGGCTTCGCGACAGCGAGGACCCGGTTGAGCAAGAGGGAATCAAACGCGCGCGCCAGGAATTTGAGAGAGCAGACCGAATTTTATACATCTGTACACCGGAATCATCGACCGAAATCGACGTTCAAAACACAACTGTTCCCACAGACATTGTGGTTAATAAATGTGACCTGATAGCAAATCCTGTGAGCGATGTATTAAACGTCAGCGCCAAAACCGGTGCGGGAATCAGTGAACTGAAAACCCATATCAAAACCTCGTGCGGATATTTAAGCGACATCGCGAGTGTTTTTATAGCCCGCAAACGACACACGGATGCATTGGCACTCGCGAGCACACAAATTGAAACAGGGCTGAAAATATTGACACAAAAACAATTCCCGGAACTGGCAGCAGAAGAATTCTTGCAGGCGCAAAAAGCATTGGGAAACATCACTGGAGCCTATTCCAGCGATGATCTTTTGGGAGAAATTTTCTCGAGCTTCTGTATCGGTAAATAACGATGATAATCGATGCGGATCCCACCGAGGTAAAATCGACAATTTTTAAATTCAAAACACCGTCTGAGAAACTGCCACCTCAATAAATGTCGATGGACAATTAAAATTTTTAGGCTAAAACTCTTGCGCGATAGCATCAGCAGTTAGCGTGCCTAGCGAACTCATTTGGTTACCCTTCGCGTCAAAATTGTCAGGGTCGAGCCAGCGCCGGTAAGCGGATTTTAAAGCGGGCCACTCGCTGTCGATCATTGCAAACCAAGCGGTATCCCGATTTCTTCCTTTGTAATGCGTTGCCTGTCGAAAAATCCCTTCAAATGAGAAACCCAAACGCTGCGCGGCTCTACGCGAGGGTTCGTTGAGTGAATCGCACTTCCATTCGTAACGGCGATATCCCAATGAAAACACATGTTCCATCATCAGATACATCGCTTCAGAGGAAGCACGAGATTTTTGTAACAAAGGAGAAAAATGAATGTGGCCTACCTCGATCGCGCCATTGTTTGGGTCGATTCGTAAATAACTGGCGACACCAACCGCTTTGTCTGTTTGTGAATCAATCACCGCATAAAAAACCGGGTCTTCACCCATGCAGGTTGTTTCTATCCACGTTCTGTAGTCATCTAAAGATGAAAACGGACCGTACGGCATGTACGTCCAATTGGGGTGATCGATATTTGCCTGTTTTGCTTCGAACAAATCAGCAGCATGTTGATCGGGGTTGATATATTCAAGTCGACAGTAGCGCCCATTCATTGTTTCTTTTGACGGGCGTTTCGGCACCGTGAAATTAAGCAAGGGATCGCCAATCGTTTGCCCGAAAGAATTTTCACGCATCATGCTCTCCCCATAGTGACCAGCTCGGTGGAAGCGTCATTATTCTTTCTCGCGCTTGCAGAATGAACATGCCGTGATGCAGCGATTCGTGATTGGACAGGCGACCTAAATGCGTGGCCACTGAGCATGGTTCGCCAAACCAATCCACTCGAGTTTGTTCCGTCGAAGCTTTCAACGCGCTGATCATGGAATCTTGCGCGGATTCAAAATACGCCAAAAGGGATGCTTTAGAACGATCACTCGCGCAAGTGCCCCTGTGAGGATCAAACACGATAACGCCGGTTTGAATTGCTTCTGTATAGTTTTCCTGCACCCGGACAATGTGTCTGAACTGTTTCCAAAGCGGGCTGACATTTCCGATAGACGGAATTTCGAGTTCGCGCTTACTCAAAGAAATCAGCAAATCCAGAGTCAGTTCGCGCAACGCACAAAATTCATCCAGCGCTATGTCTGTGTCACTCACCGATAGAGATTAAACTTCATAGAGACGTTGGGGTGGAATGTGCAGCGTGACTTTTGCACCGTTTTTAATAATGCCTTCTCGCTCGACCCACGCGGTGATTCCACGACGCCCCATTGCTGCAGCGGTAAAACGGCGCCCGTGTCCAGGATGGAATTTTTCGACGATGTCTCCGGGATACTTACACGGACCATTCTCCATATCAACGACCAAAGAAGCTCCGCCATCAAAAATCAGACGCGCCGACGGCGGTAGTTCCGTCAGCTTGGGGATGCCCCAAATACTGAGGTTTGCGCCAACCCATTCAGGTTTCAGTTCGGGTATTTCCATCGTTTCGGCAATGCCCTGCATTTCCTCCACAGACAAAATAGAAATCTGTCTGACGTTACGGATTTCGGTACCTTCATTGTACTGTTGCGCGACGCGCACACACGATTCGCGTGTGAGACCAAAGTGAGCATCACCGACAAAACCACCGTACGTTACCGTGGCTTGATCCACGCGACCGCTCGTCAGGTCAACCGACGCATCGTTGTTGATCAAGACGGCGTCAACTTCACCGACGATATTGGTTTTTTTAAGGATTGACACGATTAGCCTCCTGAGATTTTAGCGCGCGCGGTTACCGTTTCGCGATGCAATGTGTATATACCGGTAGAGACGATAAGGAAAATGCCGATAAAACTTTGTAGATCCGGAACTTCACCCCACAGCAGATAACCCAGTGTACCCCCTACGGCGATAGAGAGGTATTTTAACGGCGCCACCATGCCGATCTCAGCATAACGATAGCTAAATGTCATCGCGAACTGGGCGCTTCCACCCAACAGTCCGATCGATGCGAGCAATAGCCAGTCGTTGAGAGGTGGCCATTCCCATCCACTGTGCAAGCAGACGATGGAGCTGACCACAATACCGCTGAGTGTGAAATAAAATGTGATACAAACCGGATCATCAGTTGCGCTTAAGTAACGTATCACCGTCGTCGTAAGCGCAATGCACAGAGTTGCAACCAGCATGTAAGCACCGCCGCTATCCAAAATGCCGGGCCCGGGGCGTATGACGATTAACATACCGATAAAACCGATGGTAACAGCCGTCCAACGCCTCTTGCCAACACGCTCGCCAAGAACCAATACAGACAGGATCGTCATAAACAAAGGCGTGGTGTGAAGGATGGAAATGGCATCGGCAAGACGCATAATCGAAAATGCGTAAAACGCGAATGCCATCGCGGTTACGCCAAACAAAGAACGCGCCACATGAAGCCCGATCTTCTCGGTTTTCAACAAGGCAAAACCGCCTCTGTGCATGAGTAAAATCAGTACGGGAACCATCGCCACCGCAGTGCGAAAAAACATAATTTGTTGAGTTGAATAGGTTCCACCGAGCCATTTGACTGTGGCGTCCATGACCGAAAACAACACAACACTAATCAGCATCGCGCTGATACCAAGCACAGGGTCGTCGGTGTCTTTGCGATTGTGGGAATCGATCACTTTCACATCGAGGGCTTTAACGCTTCAAGAGATCCAACGAGAGGCGAGTGTAGCCCTTTTTGCGATACACGTGATCCTATTATTTTTTTCCTCAAAGAGTGAGAGGATTTTGAACCCGCAAATACAGTTTCTATTTCTCGCGAGGAAAACTTACCAGTCGCGTTTTGCGTCCTAGATCCACGACTGACGGCGTCGTCGGCAGCTCTTTTTTTCGAGCGCGGCGGGTCGTGATTCTTGGTCGTTTGTCACTGGAGCACAGCGCTACCAGATTGTGCAGGCTTTCCGTCTTGAACAACCAGTGCGTTTCGGATGAAGGGACGGTGTAAATCATTGAGTCGTTAAATGACATGACGGATTCTTTCCAATTCAACTTGAACCCGATTACAGAATTAACCACGTCTTTGGGCAAGGTAAAAACCTCACGCTCAATTTGTGACTATTGGCACCCCTGCGCCGCAAAGCGCTATCTAGCGCGGATTTCGTAAAAAAACACGCTTGCGCATGTTTTTTTCTTTGCACATTGAGTCACATTTTTGCGCAATAACACAAAGTGTGGGTGCACTCCGCAAACAAGTAACCGCTCACAAAAACACCGCAGTGATCCAGCGTGATCTATGTGTCTTGGAAGAGTTTGAATGCCAAAAAACGCGTCTCTGGCGATAAATCTGTGGCTGCGCCAAACGGCGAGTGTGAAGGCAGTAGTGTTTTGCGCCCTCGAACTAAATGTTTTCCCACTGTTTTTCAAACGCGCGGCGGTCGTCATCGTCCGGGATTTCTTCGGATAGCGCGGCGATTAAACCGCTGAAGCTTCGACTCTCACTCTCGTGCATTGCGACCAGGCGACTCGCGAGCGGGCCGACAAATTGGGCAAAATTACTTTCCAGCTCGGTGCGCACGGCATCAGTCAGTACGGGTGCGTGCACAGTTTGCCCCGGGCTACTGTCGGTGTCCGTCACTTTTTTTGCCGAGCTCTGACCGGACTTGGCTTCCCAATCACGAATAAACGCCTGACGCTCATTCTGATCTTCGATTTCTGATGAAACCGCGCGCACCAGGTCTGATGGGTCCGTATGCAAACCAGCCTCACTCTCAACGATATTGCGCGCGATAGGACCGATGTAGCCGGAAAGAATGGTTTGCAGGCTTTGCAATTCGACCGGGTCAACCAGTGGCTGAGCCACAGGCGGTTGTTCATTCTCTGGAGCATCGTTGCTCACCGCTGAGGGATTGATTTCTGTCGGTTCATCCTCAGAGGGCACTCGCACAACCGGCGCCGCCCGTTTAAGGGCGTTTACACCCAGTTTGAGACGCGTCAGGTAGTCCTTGGCGGTTTGTATGCGGTTATCCGGGTTGAACGCCAAACCCTTGAGAATAATCGGAATAAATGCGGTAGGTACCGGAGCCGAATGATTCACATAGTGGCTTTTGGCCATGCCGTCGATTTCCGGAATGCACTCGGCAGTGATCGACCTATCGAGCGTCAATTCGGTCAGCATTTGGGCAAACATCATAGTCAGCGCATACAGATCTGCCCGATTATCGATTGGATGCGCCATCGCCTGCTCCGGCGACATATAACGCGGTGTACCGATTGCAATTCCGGCCTGGGTGAGGTTTTCGTCGGTCGGGACGCGAGCAATACCAAAGTCCGCTAGCTTGACCGTACCATTGTTCATAATCAGCACATTAGCGGGTTTCACGTCTCGATGAATCACGCCCTGCTCGTGCGCGGTGTGCAAGGCCTTGAGGATTTGCCCGACAAAGCTGATGACGTTTTTCAGGTGCTTGATACGCTTTTTGGCCAGCAAATCCTGCAGGTTCACACCCTCGATGTACTCCATCACGATGTAAGGCGCATCGTTGTGCTCGCCGTATTCGAGAATGGTGACAATGTTCGGATGCGAGCAGCGCGCCGCGGCCTGCGCCTCTTGCTTGAAGCGCTGCAAAAACTGGCCGCTGCTGTCGTTCTGGATCAAATGCGGATGCAGGCATTTGATCGCGACTCGGCGTTCAATGTGCGGATCGAAGCCTTCCAGCACGACGCCCATTGCGCCCTCACCCATGGTGCGGCGAACGTCGTATTTGCCAATTTGTTCGGTGCTGACAGCCATTTTTATTTAACCGTAACCGGTATCAATCATTGCCCTCTAACTGGTGCGCGGTCGCGCTTGCGTTCCCGGAGATGTATTGTCCAACATTTTCATCGCGCGTTGCAGGCTGCGGCGCATGCGGTTGAACGACCGCGCCAACACCGATACCTCGTCTTTTCCTTTTACTTCAAACTCATCAGAGCGCATGTTGCCTGTGCTGACTTCGTCCGCAACTTTGGCCATCTGAGTGATGGGTTTAATTACCGCAAGGTGCAGAGTGACGTTCAAAACGATGACAATTGCGATGAACACCGCGATCAGGAATCCAATAAACGTCTGAAATGCTTTATTTGCGTGCGCGATCGGCACTGACATCGGCACCGAGACAATTTGTGCGCCGATGATTTCCTGATGTTTCCAGCCAAAACCATTGGAATCGCCGTACAGTTTCAGCATCGAATTAGGGGCTTTATCCGGTGTGCTGTGACAGGCGAGGCAGGCCTCGTTTTTAATCTGGATCGGGCGCGCAATGTACATCGACGCCCCGGTGGGTGTAATCCGCTCGCCCACAAGCTCGGGTTGATCCGGAAAGTTGCGGAACTGCTGGATTATGTCGGTTTCCCACCCAGTAGCCTGATCGCGCGGGTTAGTGGGGTTGAGCGCGGCCTCTTTGTACGTGTATTCGGGATGTTTTTCACGCAGTTTGTTAAACGTCTGCGTAGCGGCGTAAGCGGGGACTGTTTGCGGAAAAAAGGTATCTTTCATATTTGGCGCGATCAGCGGGCGCACCTCGGCGACCGTGTAGCCGCGCACCGAGATTGCCGACTCCATCATGATTGATGCACGATCAGCCACCTCGGCTCGCGCGTTCTGCTGCAGAATCTGATGGGTAAAGTAGGCAGTGATCCCCGCTCCGATTATCAATACCACGATTAGAATTAAATTAAATTTGAGTGAAAGGCGCATGGTGGTACCCCCTTATACCTATTTATTTGAGCACGATACCCATAGCTGCCATCAATATTGAAGGAACTATGCGATACGCGCGGTGGTTAATTTTAACCTTGTTTGCCAATCGTCCGTTGTGTTAGCCAAGAAAACAAGTCCGATGCCGGCATTAAATCAGTTGTTCAAGCGCTTG
The DNA here is from genome assembly GCA_039029275.1 of Pseudomonadota bacterium. Taxonomy (GTDB): domain Bacteria; phylum Pseudomonadota; class Gammaproteobacteria; order JBCCGL01; family JBCCGL01; genus JBCCGL01. Next base: position 143,792 of record JBCCGL010000008.1, read on the forward strand.
TACGCAAAGGTCGGCTTCATGTGGCCATGGAAAAGCACCGCTGGTGTCCAGATGAATTGACGCTACGCCGGCGCGTCGGCCGGCCTGCAAATCAAACAAATAGTCACCCAAAATCAGGGCATCGTCACCGCGTGTGTTCCACTGAGTAAGCAATTTGATTACACCGTCCGGCTCTGGCTTTGGCGCGCAGGAATCACGGTGCAGTATGTCTTGCGTGTCGAAATGATGGTCGAATCCGCACGCGCGCAAGGTAACGCGTGCGCTGTCTTCGGTGTTGCGCGTGAGAATCCCGAGTCTGCAGTCTCGCTCCGAAAGTGCGTTCAGCAGATCAGCAGCGCCGGGCATGGGTGTGGATTCGGCGGCGATTTCCAATTCAATAGCGTCAAGCTTTTCTCTTTTTATCGCGGCTTCATCAACTGGCATGGCCTCCAGTGCTTCGAGAATCGGCACGCCGGACTGAATATCCAGTTCGCGTCGGATCGCGTCAAAATCATGCACTGCAACGGTTAGCGTGCCGTCCATGTCGAAAATCCAGTGGCGGCGGCTGAGAATCGTGTTCACGTCAGTAACCAAGCTTCGCGTTGACGACATTTAACAGCGGTTCGCCGTTCAGGTAGCGCTCCAAGTTGGTCGCAAAGAACACGACATAACGGCGCTCCCAATCATCAATCGAATCCGACGTGTGTGGCGATATGATGAGATTCGGAGCGGTCCAAAGCGGGTTATCCGGCGGCAGAGGTTCGGTTTCAAATACATCCGAGTAAGCCCCTGCCAAATGGCCGGACTCGAGCGCTGCGAGCAGCGCGCCCTCATCGACAATACCGCCCCGCGCGCCGTTGAGGAAAAATGCGCCTGGCTTCATCGCGGCGAATTCGGCTTTTCCGAGCATCGCTCGAGTCTGATCGGTCAGAGGTGTGTGCAGGCACACGTAATCCGCTTCACCAAGCAGGGTGATTAAGTCATCCATTCCACCCACTTTATCCACGAATTCGGTGTCGATCGGGCGGTTTCGAATCCCGATGACGCGCATGTTGGATTGTTTGCAGCGTCGCGCGACGTCACGACCGACATTGCCAAGTCCGATAATCAGAACAGTTTTGCCAGAGATAGAGCGACGCGGGACAGGTTTCCACTGCTTTGCTATCTGCTGATGAAAATACGCGGGAAATCCGTAACTCATCGCCAACATCATGCCGAAAATGGTCTCGCCCAAAAATTCGCTGAGGACACCTGCGCAATTGGTCACGGTGGCAGAGAAGTCAGTTATTGGCTGCACATGATCGAATCCGACTCCGCAGATTTGAATCCAGTTTACCGAGGGTATTTGCATGGCCAGACGCTTCATGGGACCGGGAATGTTGCGGCTTTTGGCGCTGAGGATCACATCGGGCTGGAAGTCTGAGGCGTGGCGCTGGGCGTCAACACCGTTCACGCAGGCTTCAAAGCGAACATGCGGAAATGCCGCGCACAGCAAGTCATCGAAATACTTGTCGCAGGCCTGATCAAGTACCAACACTTTGGTAGAAGAAGGGTTTTCGGGCATGGGGCGGGAGTATCGGGAAACTGCTGCAAAACTGCAATTCGCAGCGCGCAAAAAGAACGCTCTTGAAACCGAATTGATTTTTTATTGCATATTACCTTGTATAACATAGTAATATGCAATAGCATTGGTTCTCATGAGAAGTGAATTTGATGAAAAGTGGTTGTCACAGCTGCGCAAAGGCTTTCTTGAACTGTGTGTTCTGGTTTTGCTCGAACAGCGAAAATCCTCGTACGGCTTTGAGTTATCACAGCTACTGGAACAGGCCAATCTGGGAATAACCGAAGGGACCTTGTACCCGCTGCTTAACCGTATGCACAAAAACGGCTGGCTCGACTCGAGTTGGGAAACACCCACCGAAAAGGGTCACCCCAGACGCATTTATAAGCTCAGCAAAACAGGGCGCAAGCAACTGCCGGCCATGCTTGAGGCGTACCTCAATCACCATTCTTCGTTGCTAACCCTGAAGGAGATGTCATGAACAACGAACAGTTTTTATCCGCTTTGCGCAAAGCATTGCGCGGTCTCGATAAAGCCGCTGTAGACGAGATTTTGCGAGAAATACAAAGTCACGCGGACGAGGCCGGTAATGACGACACGCTAATCGCCCACTTTGGTGATCCACACGTGCTCGCACAACAGTATCTCGACGGTGTAGAAGTCCCCCCATCGGTTGGAAGCCGCGCGGCCCGCTTTGGCAAAGTAACCCTGGCGGGGATCGGCGGAGTGGTTGTCGTCCTTATTGCGGTGATTGCATTGTTTTTCACGTTCTACAACGGCGATGAGTTCGACTACGCGGACGAACAATCCGCCGGACTGACCGACGACGAGCGAAACTGGCAGTCCGTTCCTTGGAGAGAACCGCTCAACCTGAAGGTCAATCAGGCCGAGGCCATTTTCTATTGGCATTCACACAATGAACTCAAATGGGATTGTGAAGGCGCCGATCAATTTCGCCCAGAAACCCAGAATGTATTAGAAATTCGCCACGGACGTTGCATTGTCTTTTTGCCGTCGACCCAGTCTGACTTTGAGATTCATCAGGCCAGCGTGGTAATGATACGCCCGCAAGCATCGACCAACCTCAATGTCACTCAGGCAAACGTTCGCATTGCCGAGAACGGCGAGCGGTACCAATACGATATGAATCTTAATCGCAGCAACCGCGGCAGCTTTAAATCTCATGAAAACGCCGACAAGGTTATTGCGGTTGTTGCATTTGAGTCCAACATCGAACCCTACTCCTACGAGTAGGGTTCGAATCGTTTCCACGCTAAATCCGGACACTTTTGAACTGTAAATCCGAGTCGGTTTTCGACTATGCTTGGCGCGACCAAAAATTAACCCGGACGATGCCATGAAAGTCATGATCGATATCTGCGTCTCACCCATGGGGGTGGGCCTGTCTGTTTCTCCTTACGTTGCGGAATGCGAGAAAATTTTTAAGGCCGCCGGTTTGTCACACAATCTGCACGGCTATGGCACCAACGTCGAAGGCGAGTGGGATGAGGTTATGGCGGCAGTTAAAGCCTGCCACGAAAAAATGCACGAGATGGGGGCAGTTCGCTGCAGTTCGACGCTGCGAGTTGGTACTCGCACCGATCGCAATCAAACCATTCAGGACAAAATTGACAGCGTTGAGCAAAAGCTCGCCTAGCAAGCTGCCAATCAGTCTTTTGCGGAAACATCGGGTAATGAGTGAATTGTGTCCAGCGCGAGACTCAAATCAAACTCTTTCATCCCCGAGACTAAACGTTCGCGATGCCGGTCATTGGTAAACTGAAAATCGTTTTGCTTGCTTGCGAATAGAACCACGTTGTTATGGTCTGGCACGGCGTACAAAGCAGTGTGCGTGAAGTGTCGACGCGCGCATTGCAAGATCTCAACGAGATCCTGCTGATCGAACGTCAGCAAATTAAACGCAACGACCCCGGTTGGATGTAAACGATCACTCAGGTGCTGATGGAAAAGACCCGTCGCCAGACAACTCGGGTGTTGCTCCCCATCAAAAATATCACACAGAATTAAATCAAACGTCTCCGGCCAATCAACAAGAAGATGGTCTGCGCGCCCGTTAACAATATTCACCGAATCGGGGTAGAAAAAAAATTCATGCGCCAACTGGATGACCTGTTGGCTTTTTTCAATCGCGGTTATCGATGAACGGGGAAATTCCTGAGCGAAAAATCGCTCAAAGCTTCCGCCTCCGCTGCCAAGGATTAAAACTCGATCAACCGAACGCGCGAACAAAGTCGCCATTAGCATGGCCTGGTTAACCGGTACGACGACCCGCGCTTTGTGTGTTGTATCGACAACTGACTGAATCGCATCGCCGCCAATTTGCAGCCAACGATAATTTTGATACTCGCGCACAACAATTTTGTGCCGTGGTGTTTGCAGGTCAAACAAGATGCGGGTTTGCGGTTCCTCTAAGGCCTGAAGCTCGCTGATTTTTGACACTGCAGAATTTTATTCGATGCGCGTGAAGTCAGCGAGGATGCCCAGGGCTTGTTTCAGAGTACCGTCGTTTTTTGCAAAACAAAAACGCGCGAGCCGATGATCAGGTGGCTCTTTATAAAACGGCGAAAGTGGTATCGCGGCAACACCTGACCGGGTAATCGCGTTGCAGAACTCGATATCGACAAGGTCGCTGAGTGCACTGTAATCAACGAGCTGAAAATAGGTGCCTCGACTGGGTGTAAACGAAAATTTCGTTTCTTTCAGACCGGCGCAAAAAAGATCGCGTTTGCCCTGATAAAAATCTGCCAGACCGCTCAGATGTTCGGTGTCCTCTGCATAAAATTTGGCCAGTGCAAACTGCACGGCGGTATTCGCTACAAAGGTGACGTACTGATGCACTTTGCGAATTTCCGCCATTAAATTCTGGGGCGCGACGCAGTAACCGGTCTTCCACCCGGTCGCGTGAAATGTTTTACCGAAGGAAAATACAGCCACACTGCGCTGGAACAATTCATCTTTCGCGAGCACGCTGTTGTGCTGCGCGCCGTCGAACACCAGATACTCGTAAACCTCGTCTGACAGAATCACAATGTTCGTGTCACGCGTGACTTCTGCCAGAAAGTCCAAGTCGTCGTACGCCAGCGTTGATCCTGTCGGATTGTGCGGGGTGTTGATAATGATCATGCGGGTGCGCGAGTTGATTGCGTCGCGCACGCGATCCCGGTCGATGGCAAAGTTATCCATCGTCAGCGGCAAGTGCAGCGCTTTGCCCTTGGCCAATTCAATCGCGGGCGCATAGCTGTCGTAAGCGGGATCGAACACAATCACCTCATCGCCGGGGTGCACCAGCGCCGTGATCGCACAGTACAGGGCCTCCGTTGCGCCCGGGCATACGGTGATCTCTGAATCCGGATTCACCTTGCGTTGATAGCGGGACTGCACGGTTATTGCGAGCTGCTCGCGCAAGGCGGGTAAGCCGATCATCGGCGCATACTGGTGCTTGCCGTCGCGCAGCGCTTCGCACATGGCATCGACCAGTGCCTCCGGCGGGTTATAGTCAGGAAATCCCTGCGACAGGTTGATCGCACCGTGCTCTGCGGCCATCGCCGACATCACGGTGAAAATCGTGGTTCCCACTTCGGGTAGTTTGCTTTCAACTGTCAGCGACATAACCGTCACTCTCGATATTTTGAGATGCGCAGCATTAAATCGCGTTTCGTTTGCGTTGACCAGCGCGTGTAAACGATCTTGGTGAAATGTCGCACCTTCTAAAAGATAGCGGCTGCACGCTGTCGCGCTATACGCAGGTCAAAAACAGACCCGATCAGGCGTTTTCCTGCCAGGTGAGTGATTGCACGGGTGATGGCTTGCCTAACAGATACCCCTGCACCAGACATTGCGGCAAATGTTCGCGCAGGAACGCCATCTGTTCCTCGGTTTCGATGCCCTCGACGACGATTTTTTTATCGACCTTTGTCACCGCTTCGGAAACGCTTTTGACTACCTCCATAACCACATCGTTATGTATGCAATACACCATCAGCAGGCGGTCGATCTTGATAATATCGACATGCGGATGACCCACAAGTGACAAATTGGCGTACCCGGTTCCGAAGTCATCGACAGCAATACTAAAACCGAGATGCCGGAGCTTCGCGAGTTGTTCGAATCCGTTGTCTTTGTGCCAGTCCTCGCGCTCTGTAATTTCGATGAGCAGTTGTTTATGCGCGATCCCGTGTTCACGGCATATCGCCACCAGATATTCAACAAAGCCATCGGCCTGAACGTCGTCCAGTTCGAGGTTTACAGAAACGAAATTCTCGGGACTGCGTAACAAAAAGGGTTGCATTTCTTCCAGCGTTCGCTCAATGACAAAACTGGCCAGAAAGTCAGATGCCAGACGACTATTCACCCAGTCGAGTACCGTAGAGGAGTTGCGCGGTGTGAGACCGCTGTCATCGATACGAACGAGTGATTCCGCACCCACGATCTTTCCGTCGGTTAAATTGACGATGGGTTGATAATGCAGCATCAGATGACCGCTTGACGCTTCCCGCTTGAGGCGCTCTACGCCAAATCGATGCCGTTCAATCTGAATCGCCAGTATTATCAAAAGCACAAATGCCCCGATTGCACTGGACAAGCCGTGGGCGATCATTAAAGGTGCCCGCGCAAACAACTCCGTCAGAATTAATCGGGCGCTGACCACACAGGCCTCAAAACCGCGGGAGCAACGCGAGGCAACATAATATCCATCCAGCCATTGAACCGACGATTCGAAGCCCAGGGTCGCGTCACCCAATTCAATCGAAGATGGTAGCGAACCTGACACTACGACTGGTTCCAGTGTTGTCGGAACTAAATAAACCGCCGTTCGATAGTTTCTCGAATCGGGAATTGACTGGAAGTGGCGAGGATCAAGGACAACATTGGATTGTCCCCGTTTAAGCACGACAGCCTGCAATAGGCCCGAGCCAACAAGATTGGGGGACAGCCACGCGTTGAAGTTAAACTTCAAGCGGTAGTCCGGGGGCTCGCCACTGAATGGCGTTGCCAAAACACCCAGAGAGGTGGTGCACACCATGACATCGTCCGTGAAGATACCGATGTCTCTGATATGGATTGATTCAAGAACAATGCGTCGAAGCTCAACCAAGCCCGCGGCTGAGCATGGCGGCTCCTCGAGAAAATCGGCTTGAAGCAACACCGTGGTGACTTCACCGGCGACTTCATCGACAATTTTCCCGGCTTCATGGATATCATCCCTCATATCCAGAGTGATTTCGTCATGGACTGATTTAGCCGATAGCAATGCACCAAGTGCAAAAAAGAGGGCGAGCGACCACCACAGAAACTGGTCTTCCAACAGACTTCGCGCAACGTTGCTCAGAACTTTAAAATTGAACACCTTAGCTCCTGCCCCACTCTAACTCCTGCCCCTCTTTATGTCGCAACGGCAACGTGCGGCCAACGATTTCATATTACATCGAACTGTCGACGAATTTGACTAATTTCTGGATAAAAGGCCATTAACACACGTCTCAGCTTTCAGATTGGTGATGCGAAATAAACTGGTCTCGATGATGAGGCCTTCTACCCGATACTGATTCACGCTGTGCCTTGTCACGTTCATTGACTTTAGGACGTCATTCAAGGAACGTACAAATCGCAAGCTCAAGACGTGTTTACGTGAGTGATTTTTGGGATGCAAAAAGAGATCTTAAATCGCACAACTGCGTAAAACGTTAACTGATGGGCTGACCGCTTCATTAGTCGCACGCGCATTGTTGTGTGTCTACTGTCCTGCGGACGCTAATCGTATCGAGTGCATTTTCGACGCCGCAAATGGCTGAACCATTTTGAATCTGTACATCAAGCCGGCTTTTTTAGATTGAGGTCAATGCATTCCGATGAATTGGAAACCAAGCCGCGAGGCCGCGCTTGAGCGCCTAAACGCATTTTTGCCGAGTGCCGGCCGGAATTACGCTACTCGCAGAAACTATGACTACGGCGACTTTAACAAAAATCATGTCTCCGGTTTATCGCCCTGGATTCGATGTGGTCTGATATCGGAGGAAGAAGTCCTCACCGCTATCCTCGACACGCACAGTGCCAGTGCAGCAGAAAAATTTATTATGGAGGTTTGTTGGCGCGGATATTTCAAGGGTTGGTTAGAGCATCGGCCGCAAGTGTGGAAGGATTACCAGCACCAGTCAGACCGCTTGTTGAAAGAATTTAATTCCGACCGTCGCTATCTGTCAGCAATAAACGGTCACACAGGTATTCGCTGTTTCGATGAATGGGTGCACGAACTGATCGAGACAGCTTACTTACACAACCACGCGCGCATGTGGTTCGCCAGTATATGGATCTTCACATTGAAACTGCCCTGGCAACTGGGCGCAAAATTTTTTATGCATCATTTGTTGGATGGGGACCCGGCAGCAAACACATTGTCGTGGCGTTGGGTAGCAGGCTTGCACACGCGAGGAAAAAATTATCTTGCCAATGCGGACAACATCTCAAAATTTACCGATGGCCGGTTTGATCGTGTCGTTGGTTTGGCCGCGCAAGCAGCAGCATTAAACGAAGAACAGGTCTACGAAAAATCACCGATCAGTTTTGTTACCGAGGTAACGGCAAATCCCAACATATTAATTATCACTGAGGAATGTTGCCACGCGCAGATGATCGTGAATACTGACAATACTCAGATGGTATTCGGTTTGCTCGACACATCGGGCGGCGTCACTAAGCGAGTTCAGGAGTTTAGAAACCAGGCCGTGGGCGAGAACAGTCGTCACATCGCAGACACAATCGGTGTCCCGCATCGGAGCGGATCGATTCAAGACTTATTGAGTTTTTTACCCGAATTGTCGATTACTGAAGTATTGAGCGTTGCCGCGCCTCTCGGCCAGACCCGTGATGTGCTTCGGCGTCTCGATAATAAACTGCGTGCGCAAAACATGCGTTTGAGGCTACAACACCGACCGTATGATCGTCTCGTCTGGCCGCATGCGTCGGCAGGATTTTTCAAGCTCAAGAAAAAAATCCCAACTATTTTGCGTCAGCTCGATCTGAATGCTGATGCTTAGCGCTGTGTCAGGCTAGTGGGCAGGTCATCGCATCAAAAACCCCACTTACCAGAGAAAGTTTGTATTACTTGTAGCAAACCTTTTCGTTGGCGGAAGAAATGGGCAAACGTGTGGGACGATGTGAAGTATTGCTCGGAACGCTGTCGACGCTCGAGTAAAAAAGAACGTAATGAGCGCTAAGAGAGCTGTTGAAGAAATACATCGGCGCTTTTTAAATACTGCTGTTGTTTGGATCGGTCCATTCGATCCCAGTTTCGATACGGGTGAAACAAGCGATTATTTTTGCCCAGCTTGTCGCGGTTTCTGACCAAAAAATCCCAGTATAAATAATTAAACGGACACGCCTCGCTTCCATATTTTTGCTTCACATCGTAGCGACACGATTTGCAGTAGTCAGACATCTTGTTGATGTAGTTGCCACTCGCGGCATAGGGTTTCGATCCCACGATTCCGCCATCGGCAAACTGGCTCATTCCAATCGTATTGGGCAGTTCTACCCATTCATAGGCGTCGGCGTAAACGCTGAGGTACCATTCGTGTACCTGATTGGGATTAATGCCTGCAAGCAAGGCAAAATTGCCCGTCACCATTAGCCGCTGAATATGATGGGCGTAAGCTTCGCGCAAAGTGGTTGAAACTGCCTGCTGTAGACAATGCATATCGGTTTTCGCTGTCCAGTAAAAATCAGGCAATTCTCGATGCGCATCAAAAAAGTTTCTCTCACGGTATTCCGGCATCAGTAACCAGTAGATGCCGCGTATGAATTCCCGCCATCCTAAAATTTGACGAATAAACCCTTCGACAGCATTCAGCGGTGCGTGGCCTGAGTGATAGGCGTTTTCTGCGCGCTGGCAAATATCCAACGGGTCGAGAAGCCCCGCATTGAGGTACATCGAAATGACTGAGTGATACACGAAATCATTATTCGTGAGCATCGCGTCCTGATAGTCACCAAAGTTGGGTAAACAGTTGTCGATAAACCGCGCCAACGCGCGTTCTGCATCTGCACGCGTCACGGCGAACCAGAAGTTATCAATTGCCCCGAGGTTGTTGTGAAAGCGTTTTTTTACCAGCTCGATAACTTCCGTAGTCAGCGAGTCAGGTTCAGATCTGTGCGGCTCCGGTGTATTTGTTCCGCGCCTTAGCGTCTTGCGGTTGTCCTGATCGTAATTCCACTTGCCCCCTGCGGGCTTGTTGTTATCCATCAGCAGGCCGGTTGACTGGCGCATGAACCGATAGAAATCTTCAAGACGATAGAGTTTTCTACCCTTGGCCCAGTCTGCAAAATCACCTCGGGAAATCAAAAAGCGCGGGTCTTCGATTATTTCGAGATCGATGTCTTGGGCCAGCTCCGTGTAGGCTTCGTGCAGTCGCCATTCGCCCGGCGCGACGCACGCGGTAGTGTTGATGCAATGAAAATTTGCGACGCGTTTTATTTCACCGACAATTGAGCCGGAATTGTCATCATCATCCAGTTTTGTGTAGTGAACGTGCCAACCGAAGGTTTGCAATTCCTCGGCAAAATGGCGCATCGCGGAAAACAAAAACGCTATTTTTTTCTTGTGATGAGGGACATAGCTCGCTTCTTGCATGACCTCTGCCATCAGCAAAAGATCTGACTCCTTGTCCGCGTGATCCAACAGGCGGGGTGACAACTGATCACCGAGCAAGACAAACAGGCGTTTATATTTCATCACGCGAACAGTTCAAGCGCGGCATGGGAGTTACGTAACACTGCATCGACTGCGAAACCACTAAATCCTTCACGATGGGGATACGGTGCGTGCCTTCGAACGGTTCATTGCTGGCTGGTTTGGATATGTGGTTATGCGAGATATAACCTGTGACGATTCGCGGCAGTCGCAAGCGACGTCCCGGATAGGTCGCGAATCCATCAAAGACGCTTCGCATCTGTTTTAGTTTTCCCGCGCCGTCGCCGACGTGAATCGGTAGAATCGCCCGGCTAACGTGTTACGAAAAATCGCGCAGACGAGAAGGCACCCAAATGAGTAGTTATACCATTGGCATCGATACTGGTGGCACCTACACCGACGCGGTAATCATCGACGCCAAATCTCACGTGGTGGTGGCATCGGCCAAAGCGCTGACAACCAAAGGCGATCTGGCCATTGGCGTGAGCGAGGCGCTGGAAAAAGTTCTCACCGATGCGGGTGAGGCATTTGACCGCAACGCGATCTCGCTGGTCTCGCTGTCGACTACGCTTGCGACCAACGCCTTGGTTGAAGGGCACGGATCGTCGGTCGGTGTGATTCTGATCGGCTTTGACGATGGCATGACCGCGCGCACCAATATTGCCAAGGCGGTACCGAGCGCACAGATCGTTCGCGTCGACGGCGGGCACGTTTACACCGGGCAGGAGCAACACCCACTCGATGTCGAAGCGATCGAAGCCGCGCTCAATGGCGACGCGGGCAGCGCCGACGCTTATGCGGTTGCCTCGCACTACTCCGTGCGCAATCCCAATCACGAGCGCCGTGCAGAAGAGCTGATTCGCAGCAAAACCGGCTGTCCTGTGACCGCATCGTGCGATTTGTCCGACGCGCTTGACGGCCCGCGCCGAGCGTTAACCGCCACCTTTAACGCGCGCATCATCTCGCTGATCGTCGCGCTTGAAAACGCCGTACGCAGCAGCATGCAAGCGCTCGGTATCGACGCGCAGATCATGATCGTCAAAGGCGACGGCTCAATCGCGACGGCTGAGTCGGTTATTGCCAAGCCTATCGAAACGATCTTGTCCGGCCCTGCTGCCAGCGTGATCGGCGCGCGTTTTCTGGCGAACAAATCCGATTTCATAATTTCGGATATTGGCGGCACAACGTCAGATGTGGCCACCGTGCGTAACGGTTGGCCGAGTCTTAACGAGCAAGGGTCGGACGTCGGTGGTTTTCGCACACTGGTGCGTGCAATTGACATGCAAACGGTTGGTCTTGGTGGCGATAGCGAAGTCGACATCGACTTCAAGGGCGGTGTTTCGCTGCGCAATAACCGCGTGGTGCCGGTATCACTGATCGCCAATCGGTGGCCGCATATCTTGACTCAGATGACCTCGGCGCTGGCAGAAACCGGCGGTATGCGCGGTGCGACCAATTATCTGGTATTTCCCGAAGGTGCATCGGCCGGTGTGTTTCCCGAAGACCTCACCGACGCTGACCGCAGATTTCTCGAACGCCTCGATCCGGAAAAGCCGGTGCTTTACGGCGACGTGGTGTTCGGCGCCGCTGATCGCTCTCGCGTGCCCAAACTCGTGGATCGCGGGGTGATACAAATCTCCGGTTTCACACCCAGCGACGCGGCACACGTGCTCGGCTTGCAGTCGCAGTGGTCGGTGAAAGGCGCGCGCCTGGTTTGCGAGCTGATGGGTCGGGCGACCGGCAAGGTCAGCGGTGCAAAAGTCGAGGAGGACGTTGTCGCCTTCGCGCAGGAGGTGCACGACGCGGTTGCTGCCAAAAGCGCCCGTTTATTACTCGAACGATTAACCGGCACACTGTTTCGCGATGACGACCCGCTGGTCGAGGCAGTCACCACCAATGTTCATCGAGTGGGTGACGTTCGCATAACGATGACTCCGGAGATTGACATCATCGCCGTAGGGGGGCCCGCGTCAGTGTTTTATCCAGCAGTGGGTGAAAGGCTTGGAATTGACGTGATCATCCCCAGCGGCGCAGAGGTTGCCAACGCGATCGGCGCTGCAATCGGATTAATCAAGGTGCGCGCCGTAGTTGAAATTACGCGAACCGAGGGTGGTGGATATTTGATTCACAGCGAGGGTGAACCGCAGGCGAGCGACAGCAGCCAGCGCGCGCTCGAAATAGCGAGCGAGGCGGCGCGCGAGATCGCGCAGCGAGAGGCAAAACTCATGGGCGGTAGCGAGGTGGAAATCGACGTCTCGATCAAGCGGATCGACATCCCCGGCCTGAGCGAAGATATCAGTCTGGTGGCGGCGACGGTGACCGCAGAAGTTGTCAGTGCACCGGATACTTAAAATCAGGGCGCAATAATTAGCCGCTGCCAGTCTTGGCCGCGCTGGTCCTGCGTGAAAATCTGAGCGAATAAATGTTATAAAGCGTGCATGGATAAGGCACTGATCGGCTTTATAGTAATTTTCGGTTTCTTCCACGTTTTGCTGATTGTCGTTCCGATATCGGACACGCTAAAGGCAAAAATCTCACCGAAGAGCAAACTGATCTGGATCACGTTTCTTGTTCTGTTGCCTTTCTTCGCGGTGGCGTATTTTCATTTCCGATTTCGCTCCAGTATGTACCAGGGCAAACCTTATGAGCCGACGGCGCACGATCTCGGCGCAATTTCGCCAACAAAAGGTTCCAACAAAGACAGACACTGAACCGTCGACAAAAAAGCGCGCAAAAACCTAACGGCACCAACGCTTTTCAGCGCTTAATTGTCTCAAAGTTTGAGTAATGCGCGTAAGCCACTGATAAGAAAAAGGTTGTGTTTCCGCGATCAAAAAATATGAGTCAATAATTTGACCTGGTCCGAAAAACGGGAAAAAGCAGGTCGGCGATCACCCTCACAATCGTTATTATTTCCTCACGTGGCAATGGCGAAGAAACTATTAACCACACACATAAAAATAACTAATACTCCGGACAAACGTATGTTGATAACAACGATTAAAATTACAGCGTTTTCGCTAACTCTTTTGTGGTTCTCGCTTTATCTATTGTTGGCAAAACTGCTCGAATCACAGGTGTTCTACCGTCGCGACGAGGCGGTTTTTTCTAAACGCGTAAACAATGCACTTAAACTCGATTTACTCGTTTTCCTTTTTGTGTTTTTGCGTTTCTACCGCACACAGTTTGATCGTTCACTTGCGCTCATGGGAGACGGGGTTCTCGTGTTGTTTCTGCTCTCAGTAGGCTCGATTGCATATTTATTGGCCTTATAAATCATCTAGACAGCGACTTCACGCGCTAACATACTGCAGGTAGTTTGAAATCCAATTGAGTTTGCTGGCTTTTCGCAGCGAACAATTCTGCAGACTATGGAAAAAAATTCGTCCTCCTGAACTACGCACGAAAAGGTAAAGAGGAATCTATCGATTCGGCGAAAAATTTCTATCAGTTAATGAGCACAAGGCGCACGGTTCGCGATTTTTCCGATGCGCCAATCCCAAATGATATTATTGAAAACGCGATTCGTACCGCGGGGACTGCACCCAGCGGTGCGCACAGGCAACCCTGGCATTTTGTTGTCGTTCAAAACGCAGGGACCAAACTGGAAATACGAGAAGCAGCCGAAGCCGAAGAGCGCAAATTTTACCGACATCGCGCGGGTGACGAATGGTTGGACGCGCTCGCACCGCTAGGTACTGATGCGAATAAACCGTTTCTTGAAACTGCGCCAATACTGATCGCAATTTTTCTGAAAAAATTCAGTTCTGATGAACACGGAAAAAAGCATAAAAATTATTACACTTACGAATCGGTTGGCATTGCGACAGGTTTATTAATAGCAGCGCTGCACAATGCGGGCATTGCGACACTCACGCACACTCCCAGTCCGATGAAATTTCTGAACACGATATTAAATCGCTCGAGCGACGAACGCGCCTTTTTGCTTTTGGTTTGCGGCTATCCCGCGGAAGGCGTGAAAGTACCCGACCTTCAGCGCAAACCTCTCAATGAGATCAGCGACTGGGTGTGATCACGCGGTCATCGGGTCTGTCATCGATGGCGCGCATCCAAACTGGCGTTTGTATTCCCGACTGAACTGTGCCGGACTGTTGTAGCCCACCCGATAACACGCCTCGTTTGCTTTCGCGCCTTCGAGAATAAACATGCGCGCACGATTCAGTCGGATCGATTTGATGTACTGCAGTGGCGAAACGTGCATAACTTGTTTGAATTTTTTGTGGAAACCTGAGCTGCTCATATGCGCTTGCTCGGCGAGTTCGTCGATCGATACATTGCGCGTAAGGTTATTGGTCAGATATTCGACCGCGCGCGCTATCTGCTGCATCTGACCCTGCTGCTGCAGAAGCAAGCGCAGGGCTCCGCCGCGCTCGTGGGCCAGCATTCGATAGTAAATTTCATCCACGATCGCATCGCCAACCACGGATGCTTCCAGTGGGTCGGAAAGCGTCCGCACCAGTCGCGCGATTGCATCGAGCATGGCCTCACTCACAGATGACATGAGGACACCGGATTGATCTTCGCACGCGCGGACCGCTGGCGCGGGTGCGATGTTGTCCATCTTTAACAGGAGTCTCGCCAGCCGTTCGCGTGCGATGCGAACACCAACAGCGAGCATGGGTTTTTCCGCGCTGACGTCCAACATTTCGCACACCATCGCCATCGGCATAAACACACCGAACAGTTGCCCGGGCGCATAAGCAAAGCGTTGGCCATTGATTTCGACACGCTTTTTGCCCTGTACAGAGAAAATTAGCACCGGCTCATAAATCTGGTGGTCGTCGCGTGTTGCATTCGACTCGCGGTACAGCATGACGTGCTCAAGCGCGGTGTTGAACAAGCCGTCGCCCGGAAGCTGTGCCTCGACGTCAGCGGCAATTTTGGCCAGTGTTTTTGATTGCTCGCTCATCATGCATGCGTTGATTACTCAGCGTGCAGGATACCAAAGTGCTTTTCTCCCCGCTAACACATTTCTAAATATATTAGAGGAATAGGCAAGCTATTGAGCTTTTTATGTATTCGTAACGTTTAGTTAAGTCATTAAAGTGTTGTCATCAATTTAGCAAACACAAACCAGGAGCAATAATGTCTCAAACCGTCATGATTACGGGCGCATCCAGCGGCATCGGTAAAGCGAGCGCCAAACACTTTCACGAAAACGGCTGGAACGTCGTCGCAACGATGCGTTCGCCGCAGAACGAAACCGAGCTTACGCAGCTCGATAATGTTCTGGTTACGCGTCTTGATGTCACCGACAGCGATTCCATTCACGCAGCGGTTGGTGCCGCGATTGAGCGGTTTGGCCGCATTGACGCACTGGTCAACAACGCAGGTTACGGTGCATACGGTCCGCTCGAAGCTTTTCCAATGGAGAACATTCGTCGCCAGTTCGACACCAACGTGATCGGATTGCTGGAAACAACCAAGGCTGTTTTGCCGCATTTGCGCGGGCAGGGTTCGGGTGTGATCGTCAACATCTCGTCGATTGGCGGGCAGATGACCTTTCCCCTCGGGACCCTGTATCACGGCACTAAATTTGCGGTCGAGGGCTTGTCTGAGTCGTTGCATTACGAGCTGGCTGCGGCCGGTATCAAGGTCAAAATTGTTGAGCCCGGTATGATCGCGACCGATTTCGGCGGTCGTTCTTTTGACTTCACCAATGACGAATCGATGACCGAGTACCAGCCGGTTGTACAGGCGCTATTCGGCGTGTGGGGTAGTCATCCGCACGTCTCTGAAGCGAGCCTTGTTGCCGACGTGATCTACGCGGCAACAACCGACGGGACCGATACGCTGCGATACCGCGCCGGTGCAGATGCGCAAGAGTTTCTCGACAATCGCAAAGCGCTTGATGACGCGGCGTTTATCGGCGGCTTGAAAGCGCAGCTCGGGTTGTAGCGTTAGATAAACGGCAGCGCGGCGGGGACAACGCTGCGCGCGCCATCGTCTGGCGTGATTGACAATCCCCCGCTGTCGTTTTCGATTTCCGTAGACACAAAACCCAGTGCAATACCTTTTTGCAAACGCGGTGAGTAGGTGACTTCGCTGATCAAGCCGACCTGCTCATCGCCGCGAAAAACCGGCAGTGCCTGTTGGTTTGCCTGGGGCGGATCCCCTGCAACAAAATATCCGCAAATGCGTCGCTTGATACCTGCGCTTTGAACATTTTGCAGCGCAGATTTGCCAACAAAGTCGATGTCGCTGCCGAGATCGACAAACTTGCCGAGCCCGACTTCAAACGGATTGACCGGGTTCACCTGCAGGCGCCCGTCCGCGCCGTACGAAAGCAATCCACTTTCGATGCGTTCAATATCGTTAGGAGCACCTGGGCCAATCCCGAGCGCTGCGCCTGCCTGCTTCACGCGCTGCCAGAGTTCATCGCCATAACGTGAATCGCGCAGATACAGCTCGAACCCACCCTGTTTTGACCAGCCAGAACGTGCGACCAACAAGGGGATGTCGTCGAGTGTGGTCTCGCGAAAGCCGAAGTAACGCAGGTCGCGCACCCACTCACCAATCAACTGCGCGACAACGTCTTCGGCGCGCGGGCCCTGGACCGCGAGGGGTGAAACATCAGGTTCCTCAACCTGTGCGTCCCAACCGCGCTCTGCGGCGATCGCACTCGCCCACAGACCGATATCGCTGTCAGCGATCGACAGCCAAAAACGGTCGTCGGCAACTTTGAGCAGAACCGGATCGTTAATCAGCACACCGTCGTGGCGACAAATCGGTACGTAATACCCTTGCCCAACGACTGCGCGACTGAGATCGCGCGTGCAGAGATATTGCACCAGCGCAGCCGCGTCCGGTCCGCTGACTTCCACCTGACGTTGCGCGCCAACGTCCCACATCGCCACAGTGTTAATCAGCCTATCGTACTCAGCATCGGGGTCACCAAAGTTTGTCGGAATAAACATATGGTTGTAGACGGAAAAACCCGCGACCCCGTCGGCGACGCATGCATCAAAAAAAGGAGATTTGCGAATATTCGGCGAAATGCCAATTGAAAAACCCATGCGCGTTCTCTGTCGGGAGCCTTAAAGGCGCGCAGTTTACTCCGCGCCCGATCGATTGGCATTCGAATTGGCATCGCGCGATTGAGCGGCGTGCATCGGAAACGCCCGAAACTCGAACGGAACGCGACTGGCCGCGCGATCGTCGCGTGGCGCTAGCCCGAATTTTTTGCGGTAGGCGCGGGCAAAATGCACCGCAGACGAAAACCCGCAAGCGATCGCAACCTGCAGCACTCGCAGTTCGGTTTGTGTGATCAGACCTCGCGCCCGGTCGAGGCGAATGTCGAGGTAGTAACGTGCCGCGGAAACGCGCGTGTAGCGCTTGAACAGTCTCTCAAGTTGGCGCTGCGAGCGGTTAACGCGTTGTGCAATTTCCGGAATCGGCAGCGGTGTTTCGAGGTTGCGTTCCATCAAAATAATCGCCTCGCGTAAGGTCGGATCGACCGCATACCCGACCGGTTCGTGCAGCGCCGCGTTCTGCCCTTCATTCGCGGCGCGCAGGCGGTCATGAAAAATATAGCGCGCGGCAGCGTTGGCCAGATCGGTACCCCGCGCGTTTTGAACCATCGCCAATGCCATATCGGTTGCGGCCGCACCCCCGCAACAGGTGAGTATGTTGCGGTCTTGCACAAAGATGTCCTCGCTCAGCGCCACGTGAGGGTACAGCTCGGAAAACGCGTCCATGTGCTCGTAATGCACGGTTACCCGATAGCCGTCGAGCAGACCGGCAACGCCCAGCAGGAAGGCACCGGTGTCGACCGCGCATAAAAGTGCGCCCTCGAGTCCGCACTGGCGAATCCACTTCAGCAGCGCTTTATCCTGATAGCGTTCGGGATTCCAGCTGGCAGAAATGAGCAAAATGTCGGGGGTTTGAGTCAGTTTGGCGATCGGCGTCGTCGCGATCAGCATGCCATTGCTGGCCATTGTTTGTGATTCATGGGGCGCCATGAATTGCCATCGATAGAGATGATTTGCGCTGAGGTAGTTTGCGGCGCGAAAAGGGTCGATAAATGCGGTGGTGGCGTGCGCGTTAAACGCGGGTAGCACGATGACTCCAATGTTGACCGTGCTGTCTGTGGATCGCCCCATCGCGGGATCATAGCAACCCACACGCTCAAAATGTCGAAAAATGTATTCTAATGGGCGAATAAGATCGTTTCCAGACCAGAATCGAGTTGCAGAATCTGACTCGTAATCACAACGCAAGCGCTTGGAGCCACCGATGGCCGCCATTCTCAGCACCGATGATTTTGCCCATTTGAGCAAGGGGTTCGACCGCGAGCACCCCGCGCGTTCGCACTCGATTCACGCAGACTGCTATCGGCACCCGCAGTTTATCGACGTCGAGCGCGAGCAGATTTTTCACAGGAGCTGGCAGTTTCTGTGTCACGAGGAAAAACTGCGCGAGGTCGGAAGTTACATCGCCGCCGACATTCAGGGGCAGAGTATCTTTGCCTGTCGTGACAAGGACGGCGAGCTGCGCGCGTTCTACAACGTTTGCAAGCACCGCGGCCACGAGTTGCTCAAGGGCGAGGGTGTCGCCAAGTCGATTGTGTGTCCGTATCACGCCTGGGTGTACAACCTTGGCGGGCAGCTGATTAACGTGCGACGCGAGGAATACATCGAAAATTTCAGCAAGTCGGATGTCTGCCTCGATCAAGTGCGTCTCGAAGTGTTTTGCCACATGGTGTTTGTGAATCTCGATGCCGACGCGACGCCGCTGGCGGTGCAAACCGGTGAGCTCGCAAACGAGGTCATGGCCTACGCACCGGATTTAGCCGATCTGACTTTTGCGCATCGCCTGACGTACAACATCAAGGCGAACTGGAAATCCGTTGTCGACAACTTTCTGGAGTGCTACCACTGCCCTGTCGCGCATCTCGATTTTGTCTCGCTGGTCGAGATGGACACCTACAAGGTCAAAACCCACGGTATCTACTCCAGCCACATGGCCAAAGCCGGGCTGGGTGATAACAATGCCTACGCGGTCGAAAACGCCAGTGTGACTGATCACGCCGTGTGGTTTTTGTGGCCCAACATGACGCTGATGCGCTACCCCGGGCGCGGCAACTTTATGGTCTGGCGTTTTTATCCCGATGGCCCCGAGCGCACCTACGAGGTGTTCGACTTTTTTCTTGAAACGGCAGAGCCCAACGAGGCCGAAGTCGAAGCCATCAAGTTTATCGACGAAGTGCTGCAGCCCGAAGATATCGGTCTGGTCGAAAGCGTTCAGCGCGGCATGCAGACACCGGCGTTCAACCAGGGGCGCTACATGGTTGATCCCGACGGCAGTGGTATGAGCGAGCACGCCGTGCACCATTTTCACAGTTTAGTGTTGGACGCCTACAAGTCCGCCGTTGCCGATGGGGCCAAGGCATAGTGAATGCGCCGAGCGCGGTGCGCGAAAATTATCTGGCCGGTAAAGTCGCTTATGTAACCGGGGGTTGCGGCGGCATTGGTCGCGCGATATGTGCGCGATTTGCCAAAGAAGGCGCGCAGGTTTTTGCGGCGGATTTGAACGATTCTGATCAACTCGCCGATGGCATCACCTACGTGCATCACGACGTGACCCAGGAGCAAAGCGCTATCGATGCGATGCAGAGCGTCGAGTCCAAAGCGGGCAAGCTTGACATCCTAGTCAACGCGGCTGGTATCGAAATCGAAAAAACCATCGAGGACACAACGCTGCAGGAATGGAATCAAAGCTTTGCGGTTAACGTCACCGGTACCTTTCTCACCAGTAAGTACGCGCTGCCGTTAATGCGCAAAAGCGACGCAGGGTCGATTATTAACTTTGGCTCCTACGACGGTTTTATCGCCGACCCTGGGCTCGCCGTCTACTGTGCAACCAAGGGCGCAGTGCACGCCTTGACCCGGGCCATGGCGTGTGATCACGGGCCCGAGGGCATTCGCGTGAACGCGATTTGTCCCGGTTACGTCGACACACCAATGCTGCAAAGTTTCTTCGAGGGCGACGGCTCCGGCGGCGAAGGGGGCACAATCGAAACCCTGCAGCAGGCAGTGCGCGATGTGCACCCGATGCGCACCTACGGTCAACCCGATGACATCGCCAATCTGGTCAACTGGCTCGCAGGAGACGAAGCGCGATATGCGTCAGGTCAGCTTTGGGTGATCGACGGTGGTTTGTCTGCGCAGGTTCAGCAGATGAAGCTTTGATCTACGCCTTCGTAAGCTTAATAGGTCATCCCCGCGCAGGCGGGGATCCATATTTCTCGTTTTAAAGACGACATAGATTCCCGCTTTCGCGGGAGTGACAAAAAACATGCTGGGGTTCTCCATGCCTAAATCCGTCATCATCACTTGCGCCGCCACCGGCGGTATTCATACACCGACGATGTCACCTTACCTGCCCATAACACCTGCACAAATAGCCGAGGCCGCGATCGGCGCGGCCAACGCCGGTGCGTCGATCATCCACCTGCACGCGCGCCGACCGGAAAACGGCAGACCGGATTATCGGCCGGAAACGTTTATGGAATTTCTGCCGGTGATCAAAGACGGTTGCGACGCGATCGTCAACGTGTCTACCGGCGGCGGCCTGGGGATGACGATTGACGAACGCCTCGCCGCCGCATTGCGCGCAAGCCCGGAGATGGCTTCGTTGAACATGGGATCGCTTAACTTCGGCATCTTCCCGATGGCGGAAAAATACACGGACTGGAAGTACGACTGGGAAAAGGAGTTTCTGGAAATGACGCGGGACTTTATTTTCCCCAACACATTTAAAACAATTGAATACGCCTTAACCGAATTGGGCGAAGCGCACGGTACCCGCTTCGAGTTCGAGTGTTACGACCTCGGGCATCTGTACAACCTTGCTTACTTTGTCGACAAGGGATTGATCAAGCCGCCGTTTTTCATCCAGATGATTTACGGGATTCTCGGTGGCGCGGGCGCCGATCCTGACAACTTACAGCATATGCATACGATCGCGCAGAAACTGTTTGGCGACGAGTACGAGTGGTCAGTGCTCGCAGCCGGCCGGCACCAGATGCCGTTTTGCACGCAGGCCGCGATGCTCGGTGGCAATCTGCGCGTCGGGCTGGAGGACAGCCTGTACATCGGCAAGGGCGAACTGGCGAAATCGAACGCCGATCAAGTCAGCAAGATTCGTCGCATTGTCGAAGAGCTCGGTTTGAGCGTGGCCACACCCGACGAAGCGCGTCAGCGCCTCGCGCTGAAAGGCGCGAACAACGTTAATTTCTGAGGAGCTCGCGATGTCCAGACTCGCAGGCAAAAAAGCCATCGTCACCGGCGGTGGAAGCGGTATCGGTCGATCAATCGTCGAGCACTTTGTCGCCAAAGGCGCCGAGGTGCTCACCTGCGGTCGCCGCGCAAGGCCGAATGATCTTTCCGACAGTGTGCATTGGCAGAGCACCGACGTTTCCAGCGTCGATGATGTGCGCGCTCTGATTTACACGGCTACCGAACTGTGGGGCGGGCTGGATATTCTGGTCAACAACGCGGGTATCCAGATCGAGAAAACCGTTCTCGATACCACCGACGAGGACTGGGATTTGCTGATGGGTGCAAACGCCAGAGGTGTGTTTTTGTGCTGTCGCGAGGCGATGCCGCTAATGATCGAGTCAGGCGGCGGATCTATCGTCAATATCGGCTCGATAGCGGGCAATGTGGCCGATATTGGCCTCGCTATTTACAACGCGTCGAAAGCCTTTGTGCATGGCCTCACGCGATCGATTGCAACCGATCACGGCAAACAGGGGATTCGCTGCAACGCGATTTGTCCGGGCTGGATCATGACCGAGATGGCCGACGCGGCCTTCGCTGCCGCGAACGATCCGCAGGCGGCCAAAACCGACGCATTGGCGCGCCATGCCACAAGCCGCTTTGGCGAACCGGCCGACATCGCCAAAATGGCGGTTTGGCTGGCGAGCGATGATTCCACTTTCGCCAACGGACAGGAGTTTACGGTCGACGGCGGTTTGACCGCAGCCTCCCCACTTAATCCGGGACTGTTCTAATGAGCGAATCAAACACTTTGGACGTTAAAACCGTTGGGGTGATCGGCACCGGCGTGATCGGCGCAAGTTGGAGCGCACTGTTTCTTGCTGCAGGGTTGGACGTTGTCGCCGCTGATCCGGCTGAAAACGCTGAGCAAAATTTAAATGACTACATCGCTAACGCCTGGCCGACCTTGCGCGAGTTGGGTTTAGCCGAGTGCGAATCTCCACCGCCTGTGCGCTTTGTCGATAGCCCTGTCGATGCAGTGAAAGACGCGCAGTTTGTGCAAGAGTCGATTCCCGAGCGATTGCCTTTGAAGCACGAACTGTTCGCCTTGATTGAACCGCATTTACATCCGGATGCGGTGGTGGCGTCGTCGGCGTCTGGCCTGATGGTTAGCGAAATGCAAAAGGGTTGGAAGAACCCGTCACGGTTTATTTTGGGGCACCCGTTCAATCCACCGCATCTGATCCCACTGGTTGAATTATTGGCTAACGATCAAACCGACGACGGCGTTCTGGAGATTACCGAGGCTTTTTATCAACGCGTCGGCAAAGTCACCATCCGTGTCAACAAAGAGGTGCCGGCGCATGTTGCAAACCGCTTGCAGGCAGCCCTGTGGCGCGAAGCCCTGGCGCTGGTACAAAACGGTGTCGCGTCGGTCGGCGATGTGGACAAGGCCGTTTGGGCTGGACCCGGACTGCGCTGGGCCGCCATGGGTCCGCACATGCTGTTCCACCTCGGTGCGGGCACAGGTGGAATCGGCGAATTTTGCAATCGCTACGCCGACAGCTTTCACCGCTGGTGGGATGATCTGGACGATGTCCGCATCGACGAAGCACTCGCGCACACGCTCGCGGGTGGCGTACGCGATGAAGGCGAAGGTCGCGCAGTCGATGAACTTTCGCGCAAACGCGACGCCCTGATTACCAGCATGTTGCAGGCCAGTCGGCAGCACCGCTAAGACCCTTCGATTATTACTCTTTTCATGTGTAGTGAAACAGGGCGTATTTTCGTCCTGTAGTTCGTATCATCGCCCTCAGGAATCCGAGCAAATGGCCGCTACGCTTAACGGTGTAGCGCCAGATAAATCCGTCGACGAATAACGATTGAGCCTGGCGTCAATTTGGCTCCAATAAGAAAGAAAGCTGACGTCTATCGTGTTCTTACGCAAGGGAAAATCACAAATACGTTCTTTGTCACTGCTACCATGGCTACTGTTGCTGGCAATGGTCGGTATCAGCGCGTGCCTGGTATTGATGACATATCTGGAAGAGGGCCGCGTCTCTTTCGCGCTCTTGCTGGGCGGCAGTCTGCTGGCGCTGGCCAGCGTGGCGGCCTTCGGGCTTTTTCACCCCCACACGATTTCAGACAGCAGAAGGTTCCGTGCGCTTTATAAGTACTCGACCGACGCGGTTATCATCACCGATCAACGAGGAACCATTCTAAAAGCCAATCGAGCGACTGAACGTATATTTGGATACCGACGCCACAAAATCCCCGGTAACAACATTAATTCCTTGATTCCTCACGCGGTCGACAATCGCCCCAGAAATATTTCGTGGAATTTTGAGAATGTGAATCCGGGAGACGAAAAGAATTTTGAGGGTTTTACCAAAGAAGGTCAGTCATTGATGATCGAGCTTTTAACGGTGAGGACTCGCAAGAGCTACACATCAAATTTAATGCACTTTGCGCGTGACATATCAAAAAGTACTGAAGAAGAAAATCAGGTGCGCGATTTATCGACCAAATACGAAACGTTTTATAACCACTCGGGTGTGGGAATTGCGGTAATCAACACGAGCGGTCAGTTTCTCGAAGTTAATAATGCCTGGCTGGAAATGCTTGGATACTCACGCGATGAAATGCTTTCCATGAGTAACCGGGAATGCACGCATCCCGATGACGTTGACAACATGAAGTCCTATATGGAGCCACTTCTATCAGGACAAAAAAACAAATCGTCTGTGAAAAAGCGTTACATGCACAAAAACGGGGGCACTGTGTGGGCTGAAATGCATGTTTCGGTTACGCGGGATCCTTCTGGCAAAATTGATCGCTTAATTGGTGTTATCCATGATTTGACCACGATGGTCACTGCAAGTGACACAATCAAAGAAAGCGAAAAACGCACCCATGACTTCGCCGATGCCGCCGCTGAGTGGTTTTGGGAAATGGATGAATCACTCCGGTTTACGTTCTTATCACCTCGTTTCAGCGAGATTACAGGTCTCGAAAGACCCGACATCCTCGGTCGAAAACGGACGGACTTTCTCGATCCCGATACACCTAAGTTAGACGAGCATATCGATGACCTGACACAGCGACGCCCATTTCGGGATTTCACGTACAAATTCATCAGCGCGACAGGTGAAGAGCGACACTTCGAAATCAGTGGTAAGCCTTTTTTTGACAAAAAAGGTGAGTTCTGCGGTTATCGAGGAGTAGGAGATGACGTGACCAAGCGCGTTGTGAGCGAACAACGCCTGCGAGAAAGCGAACAGCGCTTTCGTGATTTTACAGATGTTGCTGCGGATTGGTTTTGGGAAATGGACGCAGAACAACGCTACACGATGTTATCTGATGTATTCGAGGATGTGACCGGTGTTCCGGTCTCGAGTGTGCTTGGTAAACAGCGCTCGGACTTTATTGTGAGCCAGATAAATGACCAAAGCGCTTTTGCATACAAGTTGATTAAGGAGAGAAAACCCTACAACAATTTCGAAAGCGAATTTATCGTCGATGGAAAAAAAATCTATATTGCATCAAGCGGAAAGCCGGTGTTCGGTGAAGACGGAGAGTTTCTGGGTTATCGAGGTACAGGAACCGACATTACACAAAAGGTTGAAGCCGAGCGGGAACTACGCATGCACCGTGACAATCTTCAAAAACTCGTGGAAGAGCGTACGAAGGAATTGCGTATTGCAAAAGAGGAAGCAGAGTTTGCAAACAAAGCGAAGAGTGAATTTCTGGCCAATATGTCGCACGAATTGCGCACTCCCTTGCACGCGATCAACAGTTTTTCAAAAATGGGATTGAAGCCAGCAAAAATGAATGACAACGAAAAAATAAAAAAATACTTTTCTCGAATAAACCAGGGCGGTCATCGTTTGCTTTACTTGCTCAATGATCTACTTGATTTATCCAAACTCGAAGCGGGCAAGATGGAGCTGGATATCAAACATCACAGGCTCGGCGATCTTACCAACGCGATTGCGAATGAATTTTCCGCATTACTGGAAGAGAAGCAAATCATGTTGCGGTGCGATTTGCATTCGGATGACGAAAAGATCCTGTGTGATCATGCTCGAATGCTTCAAGTACTGCGTAACCTCGTTTCGAACGCCACTAAATTTTGCGAATCCAATTCTCTGGTCCGAATAAAAACCGAGATTGATCCGAATGACTGTAATCGCGTAAACATTTATGTGATTGATCAAGGTGTCGGAATACCTCGCGATGAACTCGAAAAGGTTTTCGACAAGTTTGCTCAGTCCAGTAAAACCAAGACAGGCGCAGGCGGCACCGGTTTGGGATTGGCGATTACCCGTGAAATACTTGAAGCACACGGAGAGTCGATATCTGTTTGGAACAATGAAGATCGTGGCGTGACGTTTCGGTTTACGTTGTCGCGCAACGTTTCGCAATCGTCCCTGGTGGCTTAAGGATCACACATCTATACCATTTGCTGAATTCTAAAATTCGCTGTACCTTTTCGGCGCTTCACAAATTAGCGAAATAACCACTATGCACTCCCCACCTGTGATCGTTTGCTTTCGCAACGATCTTAGACTCAATGACAATTCAGCACTGAACGCGGCGGTAGAAAGCGGCGCGCCGATCGTGCTGTGTTATGTCTACGATGACAGCGGCACGCACTTTCGACCCCTGGGAGCGGCAAGTCGCTGGTGGTTGCACCACAGCCTGAATTTGCTCGCGAAAGATCTGGAGCGGCGAAAGGTTCAACTCCTGATTCGTCACGGCGATTGGGTCGACGAATTAGAGAAACTCGCGGTTTCCATCAACGCGCAGTCAGTTTACTGGAACCAGCTGTTTGACCCGCACGCACATAAGGTCGAAGAGGCACTGCACTTGCGGCTGCAAGCTCACGGAATCAGCGCGCACCGTTACAAAGGGTATTTGCTGCACGAGCCGTCAAAAATCCGAACCGGTTCGGATTTACCCTACAAAGTCTTTACGCCGTTTTGGCGCAGGCTCTCGCAGGCGATCACGATTCCATCAGCGCAGCCGCTTGCGAAAATTGGCAATGTTTACTCCAGCGAAATTGATTCCTTGGTCCTGGACGAATTACAGCTTCTGCCAGGCAAACCGGATTGGGCCGGTGGCATGCGTGAGGCGTGGGAGCCGGGCGAGCGCGGTGCGCAGCAGCAGTTGGATCAATTTATTGAGGAAGCGATAAGTGACTACGCCAGCGCGCGGGATATTCCATCAATCGCAGGCACATCGCGGCTGTCGCCCTATTTGCGCTTCGGCGAGATTTCTCCGCGACAAGTGTGGCGCACGGTTGTGAATGAGCTGTCCGGGCAAAGCGGCCTGCAACAGGGTGCCGATGCCTATTTGCGCGAACTCGGCTGGCGCGAGTTTTGTTACCACCTTTTTCAACTGCAGCCGGATATGCACGAAAAACCGTTCCGCCCGAATCTTGATGCCTTCCCGTGGCGCAGCGATGAAGAAGTCGAGCGTGCCTGGCAACAGGGCAAAACAGGCATCCCCCTGGTCGACGCGGGAATGCGCCAGCTCTGGCACTGCGGCTGGATGCACAACCGCGTGCGCATGGTGGTCGCGTCACTATTATCCAAAAACCTGCGCATTGACTGGCGCGTCGGCGAGCAATGGTTTTGGGATACGCTGGTCGATGCCGATCCGGCGAGCAATACGGCCGGATGGCAATGGGTGGCAGGATGCGGCGCTGACGCCGCGCCCTACTTTCGTATTTTTAATCCGGTCAGTCAGTCGAAGAAATTTGATCCGAACGGCGACTATCTGCGTCGCTGGTTACCGGAGCTGGCGCAGTTGGACAGCAAACAAATTCATGAACCGCCGACTGATCTTTCTGGCCTTGCCTATCCTGCACCAATCGTCGATTTCAAAGCCAGCCGCCAGTTTGCATTGGACGCGTACAACGTGAATAAGTAGCGTCGAGAGGCGACTAAACCACTCGATACACATGGATTCGGTGCATGATTTCCGGCTCGCCGTACGGCATCGAAACAAACTTATCGCCGCTAAACTCGTGCTGCCATTTGCCCTCGTCAGTCAGGCGCTGCACCGCAGCGGGGTACTCCGGCTCCTGGTGCTCGTCGTCGCGCATACTGAAGACAATCGGCGCGCCAGGTCTGGCTACTCGGATTAGCTCTTCGAACGAATGCGGGGGCGCGTGTTTCGGCGTAATGGTGCCGGATGAAATCACCGCGCCGAAGTGATCGTCGGGAAAATCCAGCGTTTCGCCTAGCGTTGCCTGTCGCAGATCGGCGTAGAGGTTTTTTGCCTTGGCAATCGCCAACATGCCGTCGGACAAATCAATTCCGGTGATGTCGCCGTAACCCAGCATCACCAACGGCTCGGCCTGAATGCCACCGCCGCAACCTGCGTCCAGGATCGGGGACGTCCCCGCAGGCACATAGCGCACAAACGTCGAGGCAATCATCGCCGGAATGCGATAACCCATGCCGCACAGATCGGTTTCGTAGTTATTCGCCCAGTCATCGTAGGCCTGTTGCTGTTCGTCAACGGTGTTGGCTAAATATGAGCGCGACACGTCTGTTCGTATTTTCATTTCATCCCTCCTCATTTTGGTCACAATATAAATCAAAACGTACCGACACCGCGTGCGATTTGGCTGGACTGATTCGATCTGACACAATGACCGCGCAACCCAATCAAAAACAGCGATCAATATGGCAAGTAACGAATCGATCTGGACCTACTACCAGGGAACATGGCACGCGGGCAACACGCCCATTTTGAGCGCCGCCGATCACGGCGCCTGGCTTGGCTCAATGGTCTTCGACGGCGCGCGACTGTTCGATGGTGTAACACCGGATCTGGACAAACACTGCGCGCGCGTGAACAACTCTGCCGAAGCCCTGGGCATGACGCCGACGGTGAGCGTCGAGCAAATGCTTGAAATCACCCTGGAAGGGTTGGCTAACTACGCTAACGGTGCAGCGGTGTATATCCGCCCGATGTACTGGCCAAAATTGCGCGGGGCCGGTTTTATTACGCCCGACCCGGAATCGACCGATTTCTGTATCTGTCTCGAAACCGTGCCCATGTCCAAACCGACGGATACAGGTACCTTGGCTACGACATCGTTTCGCCGCCCAACGCTGGACTGCGCGACGGTGGATGCCAAGGCCTCCTGCCTTTATCCCAACAATGCGCGCATGATGCGCGAGGCTGTCAGCAAAGGCTTTACTAATGCATTGGTCGCAGACTTTGAAGGCAACGTTGCGGAGACGGCAACTTCCAATATTTTTATGGCAAAAGATGGCGAGATTTTTACACCGGTGCCGAACGGTTGTTTTTTGAACGGCATAACGCGACAACGATTTATTGAATTGTTCAAGGACGCGGGTGAAACCGTGCATGAAAAAACATTGACGTTTGATGATTTTAAAAACGCCGACGAAATTTTCATGACAGGGAATTTAAGTAAGGTTATGCCGGTGGTGGCGCTGGACGATAAAAAATTTGAAAGCGGACCGGTGGCGAAGAAGGCGAGGGAGATGTATTGGGATTGGGCATTTAGTTCCAGCTCTTTTTAATTAGGTTTTGACACTCGAGAACTGTTAAGAAAATTTATATGTGGTTTGAAATAGCCATCGTTGCGAGTATCTTCGCTGTCGGGAACATTGTGTTCGGCCACTTCGAAGAAAGGACTCCCAAGTGGAAACGACTTATGAAATTTTTCGTTTTCATAATCTTGACTGCCCTAATTACCACAGTATTTGGGAGAACTTGGTTTTTTGTTTTTCTTGTTTCAGTTTTAATGTTTCCGCTCGCAATTCACTTGTGGTGGTTACCCAGACATGGCATTAATGGCTGGACTGGTGAACCGAAGAGCAAATATTACGAGCTTAGAGGCTGGAAAATCGACGGTTGAATGAGTTCTAAACAGGTTAGTTAAAGACTCGCCAACATCGAACAGTTTTATTATCGATTCTGCACAACAAGGGGACAGGCTCCTTTATGCGAAAATATATTACAAACTTTTCACTCGCAATGCTTGTTAACCTTTTGTGTCTGTCCGCCGTGCTTGCAAACGACCGCGAATCAATCACCGATGAAGTTGATTTATTTGTCCTTGATTTGTTCGATCGCATTCAGCCCCGCACGTTTGCCGATGGCGTCGAGTACTGCGGTTTGATTGGCTACAATGAGGACGGCGAACTTGTCGCGACACCTGCCGTAAAAGGTGAAGCGAGTTTTTGTGATCTTGACGAAGACCCCGAAAATCTCGAAATCATAGCCAGTTATCACACGCACGGTGCCGCATCACACGAATCGGATACCGAAGCATCATCGATCACCGACATGGAAGGGGATATCGAAGACCAAACCGACGGCTATATCGCAACGCCGGGTGGCCGTGTCTGGTTCAATGACTATGCAGAGGAAACTTCGTATTTGCTGTGTGGTGTGGGATGCGTGAAAGCCGATCCGAATTTTGTCGAGTGCGAGGCCTTCAAACCCGAAGACTCTTATACCCTTGAGCAGCTAATTGCCCGTGAGGAAAACGATACGGGTGAATGTTGATGTATTCTGACCGATGATTACAAATTAAATTGGCCAGACAACATTGTTTTCGTGACTGGAGCAATCAAATTCACGTTTATCGTAAAGAGTGAAACACCATTGAATTCAAAAAATCTCCAAGAATACAGCGATGCCTGGAATGATCATGATATCGACACGATCATGGACTTTATGACGGAGGACTGCATTTTCGAACCCGGTGGAGGGCCTGAAAGATATGGTACGCGATACGAAGGACATGCCGCAGTGCAAGAAAGATTTATTGAGGTATGGACGGATATTCCGGATATACGATTTCAAAATGGAATCCATTTCGCAGAAGGCAACTACGGCTGTTCAGAGTGGACGATTGTCGGTACCTACAAAGATGGAAGGAAAATCGAAGTGGATGGCTGCGACATTTTCACCTTCGAAAATGGAAAAATAAAGTCGAAACGGTCGTATGTAAAAGATCGCAAGTAGAAAAACGAAAGAGACGTTCCATTCGATTCAAAGGAGTTAAATGATGTCTTTACCAATTGGGACCATTGCGGCGTTTGGTCCATTTATTGAGTATCTCCGTCCAGCGAAATCGCCTTATCTGTTAATGGTCATATTCGGGACCATTGCAACGATCACTACAAGTTTCTATTTTCAAACGGAGCATGAGTGGTTAATGCTCATCATTCCCCAATTTATCGCGCTCGTTGTGTTTAATTCGTTTGCGTATTTCGGGCGGGATGAACACACAGAAGATGAACAGGAAGAACAACTACGGTTTTCAAGAGCTGTCAGTATCGCTGCTGCTCTAATGTGCCTGGCGTTCGGTGCTAAGGAAGTGCTGGGTAGAGACGCTCTTTTTAACGTCAACTACTTAGCCTGTATTTTCCAGTTGGCTATATTCGTGATCTACGCTGCTGCAAGATTGTACAAAGAAGAGAAGCCGGAAAACTTCAATTTCTTTCAGTTTTCGTTCATTACCTCTGTGTATTTGGTTGGCGCCACTATTGCGCTATCACTGATTGACTATGACGACGAGACATACTTATTTCAGACAGTTGACGATGGTGAAAATGAAAAACAGATTGTTGATCCGTTTCTTATTACAAGCACATTTTTGTATTTGTTATGGGCACTTTGTCAGGTGTATTGGGTTAGGCGCATATTCTCGCTGGTGGTAATTTCTGTTAGGGATGATTAGACAAAAACGTTTCAGCGAACATATAGAAAATTCCTTCAGTCATCGAGATACGAAGAATCTAACGAGTTATTTCTTAGATCCTGCTGTACTATTTGCTCGGTGATCCAAACAAAAACGATGTGATGCAAGATTGCAATATGCCGTGGTTCGCGAAATTCGCTAATAAAGTTCCCGCTCAATATGAAAGACTCATCTATATCCACAAATGAACAAAGTCTCACCGATCGGCTGCGGCTGCCGGTTTTTGGAATTCTTCTGCTTTCCGTATGGGCCGTTATCTCGCTGACCAATTTTGTCGGAGACTATCGTCAACTGCTTTATCAAAGCACGCGTGAAAGTGGGTTCTATGAATGGCTAACCGTGCTAGCCGGCCTCACTATCACTGCTATCGCGATTAGCAGAATCCGGGCGTCATTTAAGTCTGACGTAAAAGACCTCCTACCCGTTCCAATACTCTGGATATTCGCGATTATCGGAGTTCTGGGGAGCCTGGAAGAGATCAGCTGGGGGCAGCACATTTTCGGTTTTGAAAGCCAGGGTGTTTTTAAGGAACACAATCTTCAGCAGGAAACCAATCTGCACAATTTTGTTTCGCAGGAGTACGTCAATCTCTTAATGCAGGGGTTTGTTTACCTCGTTTTTATCGCGCTGCCGATTTTGTCCTATCTCAACATAATTGCGATTATGAATAAAATCCCGCAGGGATTGCAGCGGCTGCGGCCTTCGCTGCCTACTGTGGGAATTTTCCTGACTTCGTGTTGCTTCCAGGATTACTTTCGAGCGGAGACGTATCTGGATACCACATTGGTGATTTTTCTGACAGTTGTCTATTTGATTGCTGCCGTTAGGGTTGCATGGACAAGCGAACAAAAACTAATATCCCTCAGCGTATTGATCTCACTCGTTCTGGCGATGGTTTGTGATCCTGTGTTTGAGTACAACAACATGCAGTACGAAATTCGCGAACTGTTTATTTTGGTCGGCTTTATCTTCTGGTTTCTGGAAACCGGTGAATCGAGTCGCCAGTCAATAGCTTGATCGGGTGATATTGATATTTGGGGCACATAATCATGTTGCCGAAAACTGATTTCAAATCAATCGAAGTCGCTACGACTGGAGTGTTATGACCATTGAAGCATGCATTAAATGCCGGGACATCACGACCGCCTTATCGTTTTATACCGAAGTGATGGATTTCGACGTAGAAGTTGCTCCGGATCCAGATCCAACTGCGTTTATGTCGAAGTACGCGCTTTTAAAACGGGGCAATAGCCTATTGCACCTTTCGTCCCACGAAGGAGATGGCGTCTTTGGAAACCTGATTTATGTTCGTATTGAGGATATTGAAGAACTCTTTAGCAAATTCAAATCAAGAGGAATCAATACTAAATACCCGGACCGATATCCATCCGTAACGATACCACTCACTGAACAAACCTGGGGAATGAAAGAGTTTTCAGTAAGAGATCATGATGGAAACAAAATTACATTTGGCCAAGATATTTCTAACTAGCATTTGAACGTTTAATTTTCACATGACGTGCATATGTTTAAAGATGTCTGAGACCATTTGATCATGACCACGCCGCAAAATTCTACAAGAATACATGTCACTCCTGTTGCAGGCGCTCTGGGTGCGCAGATTCAGGGCGTTGATCTCACAGCGCCAATGTCAGATGCGCTGTTCGATCAAATTCGTCGGGCGTTCCTGGATCACCTCGTCATTTTTTTGCCTGGCCAGCAATTAACGCCTTCGCAGCTAGTTGAATTTTCCAGGCGTTTTGGCGAGCCGGTACAAACCAAATTCGAGCCGCCCCTCACTTCGCCCCCGGTTGATGGCTTTCCGGAAATTTACCAATTGATCAAGGAACCGGACAGTACCGACGCAAACATCGGTGGGTTCTGGCACGCCGACGTCACGTATCGTGAATATCCAAATCTCGCCGCTGTCGCCTATGCACTCGAGGCTCCGACCTATGGCGGCGACACGCTCTACAGCAATCTTTATCTCGCTTATGATGCCTTATCCAGTGGCATGAAAAAGATGCTTGCGACATTGCAGGCCGTGCACTCCAGCACCATGCCGCATTCGCACGGTTTGCGCAGCGCGTCGGTCTCACGCACACGTTCTCCCGAACCCGGCGACATGACTATGGAAGTGACTAACCTTGAAAAATCGCTGGTCGAAACTGTGCATCCTGTTGTTCGGTGCCATCCAGAAACAGGGCGCAAGTCGCTCTACGTTAACCGCGGATTCACTTCTCATTTTGTCGGAATGACTGTTGAGGAAAGCCTGCCGTTGCTGCGATTCCTGTGGGAGCACATGGAGCTACCGGAGTTTACGTGTCGATACGGTCTTGCTACCGGCACTGTTGTGGTTTGGGATAATCGATGCACATTGCACTACGCGCTCAACGACTATCACGGGCAACGACGCGTCTTGCACAGGGTATCGATTGCAGAGAAAGATCGCCCCGCGAAATGAGAACGCTCGAATACTGAGTCACTTTTGTTTGAATGCAAAAGACACTAAAAATCATTAAGTGTCGATGCGTTACTTCACGCCAGCACGGGTGGAATACAAACCTGTTACGATAGGCAATGCTTAAGAGTATTCTCTTCGATCTCGACGGACTGTTGGTCGACTCTGAACCCCTTCAATTTCGCGCGTATCAAATCGCTCTCAAATCATTTGGGGTTTCGCTGGATCATCAGGCATGGATCGAATGGCACAGTGTTGAAGCCTCAACCACGCGTTGGATAAACGATCAAAAACTTGATTTAGACCCTGAAGAAGTCCGCAATACAAAGAAAGCGCACTACGAAAAACTGATCGAAAATGAACTTGAATTGAAGCCGGGCGCCGCAGACCTGGTAAAAGCGTGCGCTGAAGAATTTGAAATCGCAATCGTGTCGAGTTCGCGAAGGGAGTCGATTGAAGTCTGTATGCAAAAGTTTGGCTTGCTCCAGTATTTTCCGCTCATTGTTTCTGGCACCGAGCTGCCACGCTCAAAACCGTTCCCGGACTCGTACCTCGACGCATTAAAAAAAATGGACGTAAATGCCCAAGAGGCATTCGCGCTGGAGGATTCCACCACCGGGTTTAGTGCCGCAAAAGCTGCATGTATTCCCTGCATAATTTGTCCCGATTTATTTATCCCCAAAGCGAGTGGCGCATTTGAAGGTGCAGCGCTTGTTGTCGACTCGCTGCATCAGCTAGACGCTACCGCGCTTAAAGCTCTGCACATGAGTGTGTTGGAAAAATCTAAAAAACCTGTCGGAGTATCGTGAAATGATTGTTGAAATTAGCGGGTTTAAATTCGACGCCATTTTCGAAGATGAAAAGTCTCCTGAAACCTGCAACGCTTTTCGCAAGGTGATGCCGTTTAACGGTGAGATTGTTCACGTGCGTTGGAGCGGCGAAGGTGTGTGGATCCCGCTGGGCGACATGGATTTTGACGTCGGGTATGAAGATGCCACTGCCTATCCCGCTCCGGGCCAGATACTGCTTTACCCAAAAGGCAAGAGTGAAACCGAAATTCTCATCGCCTACGGTTGCGTGCAATTCGCATCAAAGGCGGGCGTATTGGCGGGCAATCACTTCGCCACGATTACTCATGATCTCGACAAGCTGCGAGAGATTGGTGTTGCGACACTTTGGGAAGGCAAAAAAAGTATTGTTTTTAGCGACTAGTTTTCGCTCGATCGTTACGCATCAATCGCGTTTATAAACCCTTCATATTCGGCGTCTTCGATCGAGACACTGTGCTGCGCCTGCGGAAACTGGCGATTGTTAATGTCGTCAATGTATTCGCGGTACGCCGATACACGTTCCTGCTGAAGCCGCTCTCGTTCGCGCGCCATCTCACGATAAACTTTTGCGTGCCGCGGAATATGGCCCGTGTTTTCGCCGAGCAAATCAGCCGAGAACAGATAAGTCGCGTCGCAATCGGCGCCGGAGCCCAGCGATATGGTGAGAATTGAAACCCGACGTGTGATTTCTGCGGCAACGCGCTCGGGGACCACTTCCATCTCCAGCGCGAATGCACCGGCCGACTCAAACGTTTTTGATTCGCGATAAACCTGTTCGGCCTGCTCCCTGCTTCGACCCACGGCTCGCAGACCACCGACCCAGGTCGCCTTGGGCGGCACCAGCCCCACGTGCGCAATAACCGGAACGCCTTCGCGCGCTAGTACTTCAACCACGTGCGGGCTCATCCCGCAGTAAATCGACTCCGCGCCCGCTTCCATCGCCTGCATCGCTTCGCGCAAGGCTTCTTCCGCCGACGCGTGTTTACCCCAGGCAAGGCCAAACTGAAAGTGGCTTTCGGGCACCAGTTGCGCGAAGCCGCGCGTCTCTGCACGAAATCCCGTTCCGATCATGTCCATACCCGCTACGCTGGCGGCGAGCGCCTCTTCAGCGCGTGCGACCTGAACGAATGCGATTTGACGAACGCCCTTGAGTTCCAGCAGGTCTTTTACCGTTAATTTAGGCATTGGCTTTTTGTGCTTTTAATTTTCGTCTTTCGAGAAATTCCTGGTGCGACGCATCGGTGCCATCGTGAAAGTTACCGGTCCATTTGTCGCACGGGATTTCCAAACCACCGTAATTACACTCAAAAAATCGATGGTGTATTTGATGATGAAACGTGCCCAGCGGCAGCCGGTTTTTTCCACCGACTTCCACGCCTTCAAAACCGGTGTGTGTTGTTGCGGCGGTTAAGGTATACGCCTGCAGGTGATAAATAATAATGAACGGATTAGCGGGCACGATCCAGTGGATCAGCACGGTGCCGAGATAAATCACGTGCTCTATCGGATGCATCGACAGGCCCGACCAGGGGCCGACATTCACGTTGCGATGATGCAGGTAGTGGACGCTTTTATACAGCGGCGGCCAGTGCAGCAGGCGGTGGATCAAAAAAAAGTAAAGCGTCTCCCAGACTGGAATCAAAAATACCAGCGCTACTATCCAAAGCCATGCATTCGGCCCCGATATGATGGGCGCATAGCCGTTCGCCATCGCCCACATCATCAGCACCTCGTAGGCGGTCCAAATCGTGACCCCGCTCGCGCACGTCCAGAAGATATTATCGAGCACCTGATTGTTAAACGTGAACACGCGGTTGTTTGTGGCAAAGGGGCGTGGGTCGTAGCGACGGGTTTTACCCTGCTTCGCAAACGTATAAAAATAAAGATGTAATCCGCCGGCGACCAAAATCATCAGAAAAAGATTTCGAACAAAAATTCCGGCGACCCAGTCTAACTGTATGGTTTTGCATTGCTCCAGCGTGGGATGAAAGAAGTACCACGAGACGAATGCAAGCAGAACCACCAACGCGCGTTCGGTCAGCGGAAACCAGCCACGGATGAGCCAGCGCAGAGTGGCGACGAGGTCAAAAGGCAAACTAAACAGCGGCGATACCCGAATAGGAACGTCGGGTTCGTAGTTCCACTGTTTCTTTCTGGGTTTTACCGTTGCTGCTTGCGTCATACGGAGCTCGCTAGATAATATTAGCCACAGTTTTTTTGATTTGTGTGCCCCGCGAGTTTTAGTATGCAGGGGACTCACATCGAGTTTTTCACTCTATATCAGCAGTTTTCGTCACATCAAGCCAAATAACAAGCCAAAAAATTTGCAATATCGATTAAATAATTTAATGTGACGGAGTGTTTCAGCATCTACCACCGCTAAAATCCCTGCGCGCGTTCGAAGCCGCCGCACGCCTGCGCAGCTTCACCCTCGCGGCAGACGAGTTGTCGCTCACCCAGGGCGCGATCAGTTACCAAATCAAATCGCTCGAAACCAATCTGGGCGTCGATTTATTCGCCCGCAGCGCCAGACAAGTACACCTGACCGATGCGGGTCAAAAATTGTTTATTACAAGCAACAGATTGTTGCGTGAACTCGAGGACGAAATCCGCTTGATTGCACCTGGAAAAAACCAGTCGATTCTCACGGTATCTGTGAGCACTTTCTTCGTAACGCGCTGGTTGTCCAGTCGCCTGGGCAAATTTTTAAACGAGCACCCGGATGTCACGATCCGCTTACAGCATTCGGTTAACGATCCGGACTTTTCAGTACAGGAAGTTGACCTCGCAATAAGCTGGGATCGTGTTCAGGCCGACAATCAAATCGGTGAGTTACTGATTCCATCACCGATGATCGCTGTCTGCGCGCCCGCGTTAATCGACTCAGGCGCGAATCGCGACCGGTTTGACGATCTGTTGCAGCAAACTTTTCTGCACGATCAAAAAAGTAACGACGGATGGCGCGCGTGGTTGGAAAAAGCCGGATTGCAACATTTGGGAGAAGGGCGCGGCCCTGTGATTGTCGATCCCAATGTTCGGGTTCAATCCGCGATTGATGGCCAGGGAATTGTGCTCGCCAACAAGCTGCTTCAAGATGAGATCGACGCCGGCCGCTTGATCGAACCTTTCGACGTTCGGCTCGAAGGATACGGTTTTCATTTAATCTACAACGATGCGGCAAGGCATCGTCACGCTGTGGTGTTGTTCAGCAATTGGTTGCGGCGACAGGCGGATGAATTCAACGATGAAAATGCGAGATAATTCGCCCCGAACAATCGCCGATGACGATGAACTTCAACCGATTTTTTAGTTCAAATCAGGTGAATCAGTGACTTTGCACGTGCAGGGAGGATGATCCTTCCTGCACTGGTATTGTCTCAAAGCGCTAAACTTCTTTTCTCCAAATATCCAGGACCACAATGGACGCAACCGAACTTAAATCTCTGCAAGCGCCGATCAAGCAACAGTACTCGGATGACCCGGATTCCGCTGTTATTACACTCAAGGCCAATGGCCGAATCGGCGAAGGGATTACCTGTAAGGTTGAAACAGGTGCCGCGATTGCCGAAGCCGGATTGCATCCAGCGACCGGTGGGGATGGCCTCTCGCTTTGCTCCGGCGACATGCTGCTGGAAGCGCTGGTTGCCTGCGCGGGCGTTACGCTCAATGCGGTGGCGACAGCGATTGGCGTTGAACTTCGCGATGCAAAAATTACAGCCGAAGGCGATCTGGATTTTCGCGGCACTCTGGGCGTTTCAAAAGAGGCGCCGGTGGGGTTTAAAAATATTCGCCTGAAATTCGATATGGATACCGACGCCGACGAAGAACAACTCGCAACCCTGATCAAACTGACCGAACGCTATTGCGTCGTGTATCAATCGATTGCGGCGACCCCTGCGATGACCGTGTCCTATTAAACGGTTGACGACCGCCACGCGCGGTTTGACAGCGCGCGAAAACCCGCGTTGCTCACCAGCGTTTTGCGCCGAGCAGCATCGCGAATACAAACACCGTTCCCAGCGCTGTGGTCACAACACCAATCGGTAATTCCTGCGGCGATAAAACAACGCGCGCGACGAGATCCGAGGCGGTCAGCAATAGCGCGCCAATCAGCGCAGCCATGATGATTAAATGCTTGTGCAGAACGCCGACCAACGCCCTGGCAATATGCGGCACCATCAAGCCTACAAAGCCAATTACTCCAGCGATGGACACAAACACGGCGGTCGAAAATGCCGCAAACAAAAATATCTGGCGTCGCGTCCGGTCAACGGAAACGCCTAAACTTGCCGCGGTCGTGTCGCCGGATAGCAGTGCGTCAAACTTGCGGTGATTGGTAATCGCGAAAGCGAAGATTGCGGCAAAACCGGCCAGCACCAGGAGAATGTTTGACCATCGCGCGAGGCCAAGACCACCCAGCATCCAGAACACGACGGAATGCGCGGCGCGGTGATCGCCCGCGAAGATCAAGAAGTGCGTCAGCGCAGAAAACAGAAACGAGACCGCGAGCCCGGCCAGCACCAGCTTTTCTGGCGCCGTGCTGCCGAGACGCCCGACCAGCGCGAGTACGATCACCGCCGCGATCATGCCGCCAACAAACGCCGCCAGTGGCAGCGTCCAGATGCCGAGCAGGTCGCCCGTTACGGTAATGACCAGCACAGCGCCGGTGGCCGCACCGGATGACAAGCCAAACAAAAACGGATCGGCCAGGTCGTTGCGCGTCGCGGTCTGCAGCAATACACCGGTGATGCCTAGACCCGCGCCAATCAGGCAGGCGAACAAGGTTCGCGGCAGGCGCAGATCCATCACAATGCTGTCCATCACACCCGCCTCGCTGCTGGCTGCGGCGGTGTCGAGCGCGCGGGACAGCGCACCGGTGACATCGGCTAACGGGATCGTGACTGAGCCAACCGCGATAGACGCAAGCACGAGGGCTATCAGCAAGGTGATGCCCCCGGCCAGAAGCGCGGGTACGCGCAAGCTAGAAGCGCTCGGGGTGCATGGCTTTGGCGATCTTGGCAATCGCGGCGATGTTAGCAGGGCCCGGCGTCAGTTCTTCGTAACGCAGGCCAATCCAGCGCGCGTTTTTGACTGCGTCGGTTTTCGACATGGTGACGTGTTCCTGTAGAAAGTTGAAGGTGTCCTGTGC
Source organism: Pseudomonadota bacterium (assembly GCA_039029275.1). GTDB lineage: Bacteria > Pseudomonadota > Gammaproteobacteria > JBCCGL01 > JBCCGL01 > JBCCGL01. The sequence continues at coordinate 183,479 of JBCCGL010000008.1, forward strand.
GCCGTTTCCGGTCTGATAATCCAGCAGCACCAGAAATTCCGGATTGGACGCTGCGACCGCTTCCCACGATGTGCGCCCCCAGCTGGTGTCCATGTCGTGGGTCACACTGGTGCCGCCGGCGGCTTGAATCATGGCATCGGGAATTGCGAATTTGCCCGAGGTAAACGGCTTGTCGGCCGGTCCGTCGAGCAGGAACACGCGCTGCGCTTTGGCATCGCCAACTTTAGCGGTGATTTCGGCCAAGTCGCGCTGCCAGTCCGCAACCAGCGCCTGCGCCTTGTCTTCGGTGCCGGTGATCTTACCGAGGCGCAGCATGTCGTCGAACAGCAGATTCATCGAGGCTTCGGGACGGTCTTTATTCAAGTGAACGCAGCTTTCGGTCAGCACCAGCGTTTTAATGCCGAACGGCGACAGCGTGTCCGGCGTGACATCGCCGCCCGGCTTCATGCCGTAGTACCAGCCGGCGACGAACATATCCGGTTTCGCCGCGACGAGGTTTTCGATGCTCGGATATTTCGGCGCCAGCTCGGGAATTTCGCCGCGCAGGGTGTCGAACTCGGCGCTGGTTTTGTACCAGCCGGTGATGCCGGTAACGCCGACCATTTTATCCTGCAGACCGAGCGCGAACGCCATATCGGTCATATTGATATCGTGCACAACAATACGCTCGGGTATTTTGTCGAACACCAACTGCTCACCGCAGTTATCCACGCTGATTGCGTCGGCCAGCGACGCAGTAGAAAAAGCCAATGCGAATACAGAAGCAAACAGTTGACTGTGTTTCACTTAGAGATCCTCGAGATGATTTAAAAAAGTTGATTGAGAGTTGCCCAGCCGCCTTGCGGCCTTAGCGGTTTTTTCCTGCGACTCGAATATCGATAATCGACAGGGTTCGGGTCTCCTGCGGGTGCGGCATGCGGATCAGATCGACCCCGAAAACGTCCCGAATAATCTCCGGCTCAAGAACGTCGGCAACCGGACCAACAGCGCGCAATTTCGATCGGTCGAGAATCGCTACGTGCGTTGCGAACTCCGAAACCAGCGCCAGATCATGCAAGACGGCGATTACCGTGATTCCCAACCCGGCGATCAGCGAGAGCATTTTGCCTTTGGCTTCGGGGTCGAGATGGTTAGTCGGTTCGTCCAGCAGCAGCAGTCCGGGCTCTTGCGCGATGGCGCGCGCGATGTGCATGCGCTGACGCTCGCCGCCCGATAACTGGCGAATCGGAACGTCTCTTAGCGCGCCCGAGGCGGTCAGTTCCAGCGCGCGGTCGACCGCTGCCTGGTGCGCGAGCTCATCCACCGCCCCCTGCCACGGTAAGCGCCCCAGCGCGACATACTGTTCGACGGTTAATCGGATATCCGGGTGCTCCATCTGCCCGACCACCGCCAGCTTTCGCGCACGCTCAACCGTTGCCATTGTCGCCAGCGGGTTCTCCTCAACGTGCACAGAACCCCAGGTCGGGGTGGTTAAGCCGCTTAACAAGGACACTAAGGTGCTTTTGCCGGCACCGTTCGGCCCGACAATCGCCAAAACGCTTCCGGGCTCGATCGACAGCGAAATTGTGTCGATCAGGCGCTTGCCATCGCCAGCGACATACGTCAGCGAGTCGGCGCGCAAAACAGGACGCTGTGCGACGGGAATCGGAGTTGTTATCGGATCAGTGCTGAACACGACTCCCTCCCGATTCGATTGCACAGGGCAACGCGAACGCGAGGGGCGATATCTGCAGACGGTGAAAATACGACAATTGCGATGAAGACACTGGACGCTCCACCCGGGACACCCCGCCCGGTTCTGTTGGATGAACGATGGCAGGTCTCCTGACTTGCGGGTCTTCGCTCCACCAGCCTTCCCGGGTCTTTGACCCAGTGGCACAGTTTGGTTTGGCTCGCCGCTTACAGTTGCGGGGCAGTCACGGAATTGGCGTCTTGAAACATCGCCGCACCGTGTTCCCTTTTAATCCCGGTTTAGCGTGTAGCGTCCGGGAACCATCTGGTCGTCACAGGTTAGTCGAGTGATTTTCAGCGCGCAAGTCCGGACTTCGGGCACACGACAATTCGCGACGCTATTGTTGATCCGCCTCGGCGGCATCCTCGTCCATAAGTTCCGGCACCAACTCCACCACCATAGGGGAGGTGCGCGGCATCGGTGCGTAGGCTGACTGGTCTTCAACGCTGATGCTCTCGCGCTGCATCATGCGCCATAGCGTCCACATCGCGGTAATCAGTGCGACGAGCAGCGTGAAGGTAAACAACCCTGCTTTTTCCAGCACGCTGTTGAACAGCGCGGCCAGTAACGGTCCGGAGGCGGCGCCGATGCCGTACACCACTAACAGGCCGGCGTTGGCGCGCACGCGCTGGTCGGAGTCGGCATGGTCGTTCAAGTGCGCTGATGAAATCGAGTACAAGGGCCACGCGGCCGCGCCAAAGCACAGCGCCAATACGTACAGGGTTGGACCGCTTTCCTGAATCAGGCTCAAACCGGCGCTGCTGATTGCAACCGTAGTGAGGACGACCAGGAGCGCAATTCGCCGGTCGATAGTGTCGGATAGTTTGCCAAACGGCCACATGCCGACTACTGCGCCGCCCAGAAGCATGAACATAAAGAAGGTTACAGCGTCTACGTCCAGCCCCAGGTATTTGGCGTAAACAGGCCCGAGGCCATAGGCTGCGCCCTGCACCGCGCCGGTCGCGAGCGACGCGACAATCGCCAGCGGCGAGATCGTCCACAGTTCGCGCAGGTCGAGTTTGGAGAGTTGCGGCGGTGGCGGTGCATCCACCTTGGTGATCGCAATCGGCACGACCGCGAGTGACGCCAGCACTGACACCAGTACGAACAGCGTCAGGCCGGTCGTATCGGGCACGTTCAGTATCAGTTGACCCAGCGACACCATCATCATCACCAGCAGCGCGTAGATGGAAAACACCTGTCCGCGAATCTCGTTGGTGGATTTTTCATTGATCCAGCTTTCGGCGCAGATGTACATTCCCACCATGCACACGCCTTCGATGGTGCGCAGCAATGTCCACGCATACGGGTCAACCCAGAACGGGTGTATCAGAAGCGCCGCCGAGAACGTCGAGCCAAATGCCGCGAACGCGCGGATGTACCCAATACTTGTAATCAGGCGCTGGGCGTAAAACGGTCCCGCGATCATTCCCGCGAAGTAACCGGATGAGATAAACCCAACCGCAATCGACGAGAAGCCGGCTTCGGAAATTCTAAGCGCCAACAGCGTGCCAGCGGCGCCATTGCCCAGGGCCAGCACGCCAATGCTGAGGAAAAGGCTGAACATCAAAACAATTGCTTGCAGCATGGCTCTCGCCTTTTCTTAATCGGTTCGCCGCGGGTGCCGAACTTTACGGCTTAAATGCACACGCGGATATAGATGAAAACGCCGTATTTGTCGCGCGCGTTTTAGATTAGGTTATCCGTCGGCGGATTTTGCCTGCTGCGACATGGCAACAACGCGCGGGCGCAGTTGCGCGGCGCTGGTTAAGGGCGGATCAAATGCGACGCGCAGGGTTTCGGCCTGCTGCTCGCTCGAGGCCCTGATGTCCATCCCAAGACTGTCGAGGTCGAGCAGATACGCCTCGGTCGCCCAATCTGCGCCACCAAAAAATTGCGCGTACAGCAGAATACTGTCGCGGTGATCGTCGTTCATGTGCTCGACTGCGCCGGGTGCGATTTCCCACACGGGGTCGGGTTCGGCTTGCGCGTATTGGTCGGTCGTCAACCAGTCCATGCGGCCAAAGCCCGCGATGTAACGCACGCGTTTTACCTCCAGGCAGTAAAAGTGAAAGTCGCCGAGCGAGAGGTACAGCTCGGCATCCGGATGGCGCGCGATGTATTCGTCGCGTTCGCTATCGTTCGCGTCGTACAGTTCGGCGATGCCTTGCAGCGCAACACGCGGTCGCGCGAGCGCGTCATCTGTGTGGATATGCGGCGCGATTGTGATGCTGGCGCGCGCGTCGCGATCCAGAAACTGCCGGTGTTCGGCAAGGCGACTCATCAACAGCAGGGCGTTGCCATTTGCAAGCGGTGAAACTTCGACGACCGACGTGTAGGGGTGGCCGTTTTCGTCGAGCGTCGCGAGGACCGCCCGCGAGGCCTGTTGCACAAGCGTGCGGGCCGCCTGCGCCAATGTAATCTGCGTGGTCATTACGCAAGTGTAGTGAAAACTGCCTGCGGGCGAAATTCCCTTATAATCACCGCACGCAATACCCGAGCCATTCCGTGGAACCCGAGATTATCAAAACCAGCGTGCGCCTGAACAAGCTGCAGAAGCGCCTGCGCCGTTTAACCGGCAAAGCCGTCGAGGACTTCGGCATGATCGAGGACGGCGACAAAGTAATGGTGTGCCTATCTGGCGGCAAAGATTCCTACACCATGCTCGACATTCTTATCGGCCTGCAAAAAAGCGCGCCGGTAAATTTCGAGCTGGTTGCAGTTAACCTCGATCAAAAACAGCCGGACTTTCCCGAGCACGTTCTGCCGGAGTACCTTAAATCGCTCGGCGTGAACTACCACATACTTGAGCAGGACACCTACAGCGTGGTCAAGCGCGTGATCCCGGAAGGTAAAACCATGTGCGGGCTGTGTTCGCGGCTCAGACGCGGATCGCTCTACACCTACGCCGAGCAGGAAGGCTTTACCAAAATTGCGCTCGGCCATCATCGCGACGATATCATCGAAACCTTCTTTATGAATTTATTCCACGGCGGCAAGATGAAAACAATGCCGCCGAAGTTGCGCAGCGACGACGGCAAGCACGTCGTCATTCGTCCTCTGGCGTACTGCACCGAAAAAGACATCGAGCAATTCGCCAGGTGGAAGGCGTACCCGATCATTCCCTGCAATCTTTGTGGCAGCCAAACCCACCTGCAGCGCGTGGCGACCAAAAAAATGCTGCGCGATTGGGAAAAGCAATTCCCCGGTCGGGTCGCGAGTATTTTCGCCGCACTGCAAAACGTCGCGCCGTCACACCTGCTCGATACCGAACTTTACGACTTCGACAGCTTTAGCCGTGTCGGCGATATTGAAAGCGAATTCGACGACGATGTGCCCACAAGTCCGCTCAATAATGTGATTAAATTTCTACCGTGAATATCTGATCAGTAACGAACTTCCAGCTGAAAGGTTAATCATAGATATTAATTCACAAAACGTTTAGTACGGAATTGACTAATTCGGAGAATATTATGAAACGAGTCATAGGAATAGCTGTCGCACTGCTGTTTTCACCTACTGTGTATGCCATTGAGTGTGGCGACCCATCTCCATTTGGCAGTGACGCAGAGCAGTACCTTGCAGAAGTGGAGAAACAATCCCTCACGAATGACGAACAGCACGACATTCGTCGACTGTTTACACAACTTGAAGGTGATTGGAGTGGCAGCGGTGTTTCGATCACTTGTAAAACCGAAAATGGTGAGGAGAAGGCGACTGAAGAAGATTTAGAGATACGCTCTACTTACGAACAGATCGGTGAAAATCGATTGACCGAAATAAACGAACTGGAATTTCTGAGCAATCAAAATATCAGAAGCGAAAAATACACACTTCATCTGCAAGAAGGTTTTCTAAGCAATTCTTCAAATGTTGATCACTCAACGATTGGTTTCGTGAATGTTCAGGATAAGGAACTTGTTTACGTTTACAAAACGAACATTAAGGCCGTAACTGGCGGACGAGTGGTCATCGATACCTACACTCAGTACACACTCTCAATCACCTCAATGACTGCAAAAGTACGTTACTACGCGAATGGCGTAGTAAGTGGATGGCGTGTTTATACTTTGAAGAAACGATAAGAGTATAGAAAACATCATGTCTACGAGAGACAAGAAAAATACTAAATGTCCAGTTATCAACATTTGCGTACTTGCACTTATCGGTCTTTTCTCGCCAAATAGTTTTGCGATTGAATGTGACTCAGTCGCTTTTTACGGTAACCCTCTTATCGGAAACCCAGTCGATATAAGTAAAGAGACCATAAGCAAATCTGAATCTATAAGGCTTGAAAAGCTGTTTCGCAAGATGAGAGGGACTTGGACAGGGAAAGGTGTAAAAGTCGAATGTAAGGGAGAAAAGGAGAACCAGAAAGTCTTTAAGAATCATGCGGACATGAAGTCCTCAATCGAATTTAGTGATGAAGGGAGGCTGAGGCTGGAAAATAGAATAAAGTCAAAAAAAGACAATATTGAAAGAAATGAAATGCTCGAGTATTTTCTCAGTGAAAGTAATTTTCGTGCATATTTCAATAACAACGAATCAAATGTTTTACACTTGAAAAGTGATAGAAATTCCACGCTTTTTGTCATAAGGGAAGACAATCCGTCAGTGTCTGGTGGTAGGTGGGTTAGAGACGCACATACTACATTTTCAATTAGCGGAAGCACGTTACTTATCAACTTTAAACTGTATATCAATGGACTATTGCGCTCAGAAATAAAATGGAAGCTAAAAAAGCGCTAGGTCCAAATGAATACAACAGTGTCGATTTAGAAAAACCGGAGGGGACGATGCGCTGTCACGAAGTCGATTACGAAATTAAAGGTTCTGAAATGCAGCTGGTCGAGGTTGAACTCGACCCCGGCGAAACTGTTGTCGCCGAAGCAGGATCCATGACTTACATGGAGCAAGGCATCGAATTCGAAACCAAAATGGGTGACGGCTCGGATCCCGATGAAGGCGTCATGGGCAAGCTTTTTTCGGCGGGCAAGCGTGCGTTCACCGGCGAGTCAATTTTCACCACACACTTTACCAATCAAAGTTCCAGCAAGCAGCGCGTTGCATTTGCCGCTCCTTACCCAGGCAATATTGTTGCTTTGGATATGGCAAAGATCGGTGAAAAGATCACCTGCCAAAAAGACGCGTTTTTATGCGCCGCACTTGGCACAAGAATCGACATCACGTTTAATCGTCGCTTGGGTGCTGGGCTGTTCGGCGGCGAAGGCTTCATCCTGCAAACCCTACAAGGCGACGGTATGGCGTTTATCCAGGCCGGCGGAACGGTCATCGAAAAGCAATTGACCGGTGAAACCTTGCGTGTAGACACAGGCTGCCTCGTCGGTTTCTCCGGCGTGATCGATTACGATATTCAGCGCGCGGGTAATCTGAAGTCGATGATATTTGGTGGTGAAGGTTTATTTCTTGCTACCTTGCGGGGCACCGGCACGGTTTGGCTGCAAAGCCTGCCGTTCTCACGTATGGCGGATCGCATAATCGCACACGCGCCGAGTTCAGGTGGCAGTGATAAAGGAGAGGGATCTTTGTTGGGTGGCGTAGGAAGAATATTGGATGGAGATAGATAGAGTTTTAGGAGAACACAGAAATGGCAAAAGCATTTTCCGTCGCATCATGGAACGTTGAGCACTTCGGCGCTAAAGATAAAAATCACGATCAGCCTAAAAAACCAATTCAACCGATTATTGACTATCTGGCGAGCCAAAAAGCCGATATTGTTGTCGTGTATGAAGTCGTCGGCCGTAATGTTTATCGTCCAATGCTCGATGCGATGCCGGGTTACCAGTTCCATATAACGGAAGGCAAACAAACGCAGGAAATTCTTGTCGGAATCAAAAAAGGGATGAGCGCATTCGTCACACAAAAAATTGAGTTTCGATCCGGTCAGGACACCTTGCGTCCCGGCGTACTCGTCACAATTAAAGTCGATGATCAGTACTATCCCATTTTGTGCCTGCATTTAAAAAGCCTGCCCGACCCAAAAGGCTTTGGTTTGCGCGACGACATGATGCGTAAAGCGTTAAAGCTGAAATCCACCCTGGATAAATCATCAGAGAATGGGCAGTCGAATTTCATTTTTCTCGGCGATCTCAACACCATGGGATTTGATTACCCTTATAGCGCGCACGACATTACAGCAGATGCGGAGATAAAAGAACTCGACCGTCGCGCCAAATATAAAAAAATGCGACGGCTAAAAAAGTCAGCGGATTTGAGCTGGTGGAACGGAAGCGATCACTACAAACCGGGCAGTAATCTCGATCATGTTGTCGCCGCCGATCATCTGAAATTTAAAAACTTTGCGGGTAGCGAAGTATCAGCACGTGGTTGGGTTGAGAAAGCATCGGGTGCGGAACAGAAAGAGTGGATTGATAATTTTTCAGATCATGCGCTTTTGTATTTTGAGGTGCAGAAAGCTTAGATTACAAATCTTATTGTTTTAAGTATTCATCGTTTACTTCATGGTATGAATTGACTGTGTTTTCTAGAGATTGATACTCAGATTCCAATTTGGATAGCTCCTTTAGATGACTAGAAATCTTTGAAGCTATCACTTTTGAATACTCTTGGTTCCCTTTGATCTTGAACCGAAGCGCTAATACTTTCGAATCATTGACCTCATCCAGATTTTGCTCAACAAATAACTGTGACTGCAGCTCCAATAATTCTTTTTCCAGCTCTAATGGACCATCAATAGTTTTAGTGTTGTTATCGGCCTGAATTTGTTTTTCAGTGAAATTTTCTGCTGCCTTTATTTTCGGATTATCTTTAGAAACCAATGCCTTAGCTTTAACGTAGTCTGCGTAATCTGACTCGAGGGTTTCTATTTTTTCCTTATTTTTGTCGTTCTTATCTTTTGGTTGACGAATTTTTAGCTTCGAAACCTTATCAGCCAAATCTTCAACTTCCTGAATTTTCAATTTTAGCAGAGCGACTTGTTTTTCTGGAAAAATAGGATTTGAAAGCTCATCTATTTTTCCTTTAAGTGGTAACGATATCGCTTTAGAATCTACAGTTTTAGCGATTGTATTCATGCACAGCTTTCTTTCATCATCGTCGAGCTTGCCGCATTCACTTATTGCTTTTTGTGTTGATGATATTTTTTGTGCAGACGCCTCATTTGCTCGTGCTATAAGAAGATTGTTTCTAAGAGATTTCTCTTGCTGATCGAGCAAAAAACGATTTTTTTGCTCTTTGCGTAACATATCATCCAGAGAACTCCAACAAAACTCGCTCAACCATGTCTGACGTTCCGCGTTTAGAACGGAATGATATCTGGTAAAGTCTATATCGTTTCCTTTATCGAATCCTTTTATTTCACCAACAAAAAGGTCCCAAAAATAAGGCTCTGCTGATATGCCCCCAACTAGATCTTCTCCGTCTGCCCCTTTCGCCGGTACAAAGTTTTGTCCTAGCTCTACCATACACGTGGATATGAAATCACTAATCGAGCTTCGATTAAGGTAACTGCTTTGTATATCCGCCAATGTGTTCGCAATGCCAACACTGGGTGCGTTTGTTAAACCACCTTGGCCTTGTGCAGCTGTTATTTCAGCGGAAGCCTTAAGCGCAAGATCTGAGCTCGCCAGCACATTTTCAACTGCTTTGTCCCGTAGTGCCTTGGCGGCGTTAAAGTTAGCCTGAGCTTGTTTTAGATTTTCTTTAGCCTCTGCTGCTTTTTCTTTGTTGGCATCTGATCCATCTTCGGTAACTAATTTGTCTGCACTCTCAGAGTTTGACTGAGCGAGTTCAAGTGCCTCCTGCGCTTTAATAAGTTCGGCCTCGGCTTTGGTTTGTTGATTTATTGCCTGTTCAAACGAAGCCGATGCGCCATCAAATTTTGCTTTTGCTTCACTGCTCGATTTTCCTGCGACCGCAGCCCCTGATCGACCAAACGCGCCCGCCGCATTCTCACCAAGCATAAGTGTCACCATCGCGTCATTGTTACGACTCATGATCATGGTGTAAGTCGTCCCGGAAATAGCTCCGTTTGAATATGCTTCACACGCGCGATGCATTTGATCACGAAGCAGTTGAACAGACGTTGTTCGCTCGGCGAGTTGGACAATGGCTTGCGCTGAATCGCGGCTCAAAGCTAGATCACCTTTATCCGCTAGTTTCGCTGCAAATGATATGGACTGGCTGAGAACCCTACTAGTGTCGGGGCTTGGTTCTGCGCATACAATTCTCTTTGGATCAGGTCGACCGGGTCTGGATGTTTCCTTTATAGGTACGTTGTTTACTGTCCGCTGTTCAGCTTCTAGAACAATCGAGCGGTCGCTTTCAAGCGTAAAACTGCTGAACTTGGCACAGCCTGCAGTACTAGCTGCGGTGACCACTAGTATGAGAGATGTTTTTAAACATGCCTCTTTAATCTGACAATTAGACGAAAAGAGTATGTTTTTTGGGCCGCGTTTTTGATCTCGCATCGGACAATCCTCTGTTCCAGACGTAAAACGTACCACAAATATTCATGAGAATCATGCGATTACAGTGGTCGGATTGGCGAACTTAATACACCTAAATCACCGCCAACTTCGCATACGCCAGAACTAACCACTTACTCCCCACATCACTAAACTGAACTTGCACGCGGGCGTGACTACCGTGCCCTTCAAAATCCGTCACCGTGCCTTCACCAAATTTTGCATGCGCGACGCGTTGGCCAACACTTATGCCATCCGGTGCCGGTTCGTCGGCAAACAGGTTCGAATGCGCGCGGTCGTAACTCGGGCGAGAACCGAACACACGCGGGCGCACGTCTTCGACAAGCTCTGCCGGAATTTCACCGATAAAACGCGAAGCCATGCTGTAGTGTTCCTGCCCGTACAAGCGACGCTGTTCCGCCAGTGTTAGATACAGTTGTTTTTCTGCGCGGGTGATACCGACATAACACAGGCGCCGTTCTTCCTGCATGCGGCCGTCGTCTTCGATTGAGCGCTGACCGGGAAACAGCCCTTCTTCCATTCCGGTTAAAAAGACGATGGGGAACTCCAAGCCTTTGGCGGAATGCAATGTCATCAATTGCACGCAGTCTTCCCATGCCTGCCCTTGGGCATCACCTGCATCGAGCGCAGCGTTGGCGAGAAATTGATCAAGCTCGGACATATCATCCGGCATCTCCTGCGCCTGATTAATCGAGTCGGTGCGCGCGACAGTGACACTTGCGAGTTCCTCGAGGTTTTCGACGCGCGACTGTCCTTTTTCAGAATTATCGCGCTCGAAATATTCCTTCAGCGTGCTGGTTTCTACGCAGTGTACGATGACTTCCTGCAGCGGCAGCTCGTGACACGCATCGCGCATGTCGCGAATCAATTCGAGGAAACCGCGCACCGCGTTTGCGGCGCGACCGCTGAGCACATCGCCGGACAACAACTGCTCCGCCGCGGTCCACAGTGACACCTGTGCCATGCGCGCAGCGTCGCGAATTTGCGAGACGGTTTTATCGCCGATGCCGCGCGGCGGGTGGTTGACCACGCGTTCGAAGGAAACGTCGTCGTTTTCGTTTGCCAGTAATCGCAGGTAAGCGAGCGCGTCTTTAATCTCGGCGCGTTCGAAAAAGCGTTGGCCGCCGTAAACGCGGTACGGAATGCGCGCGTCGAGCAAGGCGCTTTCAATCACCCGTGACTGTGCATTGGATCGGTACAGCACCGCGCACTCGTCGCGCCGCCCGCCGCCCTCGACGTTATGCGAAATACGTTCGCAGATAAATCGCGCTTCGTCGGTTTCGTTGTACGCGGTGTAGAGCGTAATCGGGTCGCCGCCCTCGTCCGCCGTCCACAAATTTTTGCCGATGCGCTCGACGTTGTTGGCGATCAGCGCGTTGGCAGCGGACAGAATTTTATTCGTCGAGCGGTAATTCTGTTCGAGTTGAATCAACTGGGTGCCGGAAAAATCCTTCTGGAAATTGAGAATGTTTTCGACCCGCGCGCCGCGCCAGCTATAGATCGACTGATCATCGTCGCCGACCGCGAACACGTTGCCGCGTTCGCCTGCGAGCAGGCGCAGCCAGGCGTATTGGATCGCGTTGGTGTCCTGGAATTCGTCGACCAGAATATGCTGAAAGCGGCGCTGGTAGTGCGTCAGTAATTCGGGGTTGTCGCGGATCAGTTCCAGCGCGCGTAGCAGCAGTTCGGCAAAATCGACAGCGCTGTTTTGTTCGCACACGTTTTCGTACGCGGTGTAGATGCGGATGTACTGCGCGCGAACCGGGTCGTTGTCGTCGAGCAGGTGTTTGGCGCGTAAACCCTCATCCTTGCGCGCGTTGATCCACCACACCGCTTGCTTGGGCGGCCAGCGTGCTTCGTCCAACTCCAGCCCGCGCACGACCCGTTTGACCACGCGCAGTTGATCGTCCGCGTCCAGAATCTGAAAGCCCTGTTGCAATTTCGCTTCGCGCCAGTGCTGGCGCAGCAGCCGGTGCGCAAGACCGTGGAAGGTGCCGATCCACATCGGGCCCACCGGCATTCCCAGCATTGCCTCTACCCGCGCGCGCATCTCGCTTGCGGCCTTGTTGGTAAACGTGACGGCGAGAACGGAAAAAGGCGACACACCCTCGACCGCATTGAGCCATGCGATGCGATGCGTGAGTACGCGGGTTTTGCCACTGCCAGCGCCCGCTTGTACCAAAATTGGTCCGGGCGTAGCGGCAACTGCCTCGCGTTGAGCGGGGTTTAAACCGTCAAGAATATCGGATACATCCATCCGTCCAAGTTTACCGGATCGCAGGATGCGATGAGATGGGATTAACGGAATCTAAGCCTGAGTATGAAAATTTTCGCCAGGCGCGATAACACTCGATGGCGAGATATGTGCGTGCAGGCGATACATGTCGATCGCGGCGTCGGGCCGATTGATCCGCCCCTCGAAAATGTTGCCGCGCACGCGTAAGCCAAGCGTGCTGTAATCGGGCTCGACCACTTCGCCGTGCAGCACTGAAGATTCGATCTGATCCTGCGATTGCCTGGATGCCTGCCCGGTCTTAACCGGCACCGTGCCCACAACGCTCTCCGCACGACGCTGCTTGGGCGTAATTGCAGAGAACGAATTGCTTGCGGGCGAGATGTTCATCGTGGGCGAATTTTAGCGCAAAACAGCCACTAACATCATCAATCCAATACTGCCCATCACCCAACTGATGATCGGCGCGCCGGCGACGATCACAGGCTGGTAGCCGTCCAGCCCGTAGGTGAGTGCGCCTCCGACGAGAAACGCCGCTCCGACGATGGCGGTTCCATTGCGTTTGCTGTTGACGTGTAACTGCGTGCGCAGCTTGTCGATTTGCGCTTGCTGGGTGGCAGTTTCGTTTTCTGCCTCGGCCAGTTTTTTCAGCGCGCCGTGCAAAAGCAATGGCATTTCCGGCAGAGTGCCGGCCCACTCCGGGGCCTGCTCGCCCAATCGCTTAAGGAGCGCCAGCGGCCCTTTTTGTTCGCCGACCCAACGCTCCAGAAACGGTTTGGCGGTTTGCCACAAATCCAGTTCGGGATAGAGCTGTCGTCCGAGGCCTTCGATATTCAGCAGGGTTTTTTGCAGCAACACCAGTTGCGGCTGTACCTCCATATTGAATCGGCGCGCGGTTTGAAACAGTCGCAGAAGCACTTGTCCGAACGAAATTTCGGCCAGCGGTTTTTCGAAGATGGGTTCGCACACGGTGCGAATCGCCGATTCAAACTCCTCTACGCGTGTCCCCTCGGGTACCCAGCCCGAATCGACGTGCAGCTGCGCAACGCGATGGTAGTCGCGTTTGAAAAACGCGAGAAAGTTTTCGGCCAGATAATGGCGGTCTTCGCGCGTGAGCGTGCCGACGATGCCAAAGTCGACCGCGATATAGTGCGGCAAATCGGGGTTGCTCGCATCGACAAAAATATTGCCCGGATGCATGTCCGCGTGAAAAAAATTGTCGCGAAATACCTGCGTGAAAAAAACGCTTACCCCGCGCTCGGCCAGCAGTTTCATATCCACGTTGCGCGCGTGCAGTTCGGCGATTTCGCTCACGCGAATACCTTCGATCTGTTCCATCACCAGCACACGGTTGCGCGTGTAGTCCCAGTGAATCTGTGGAACATAAAGCTCTTTTGAGCCTTCGAAGTTGCGTCGCAGTTGTGCGCAGTTCGCGGCCTCACGCACGAGATCCAGCTCGTCAAAAATGATGCGTTCAAATTCGTGCACAATCTCGCGCGGGCGCAGGCGCGGACCGTCGACCCAATACTTTTCTGCCATTGCCGCAATCGAGTACATCAATTTTAAGTCGCGGCGAATCACCTGTTCGATGTCGGGTCGTAGCACTTTCACGATCACGCGTTCACCGGTCTTTAATTTGGCGGCGTGTACCTGCGCGACAGACGCCGACGCCAGCGCATCTTTGGAAAACTCCGCAAACAAATTTTCAACTGAGTCACCGAGTTCGGTCTCGATGACCTGGCGCGCCAGCTCCGGTGGGAACGGCGGCACGCGATCCTGCAGTCTGGCGAGCTCGTCGGCGATGTCGTCGGGTAACAAATCGCGTCGGGTCGACAAGACTTGGCCGTGCTTGACGAAAACCGGGCCGAGCTCTTCGAGCGCGCGGCGGATGCGCTCACCCCGAGGCAGTTTTCGCGTGCTGCGATTGAGCCAACGGCCGGGGTAAAAAATCAGCAGAAAATTAAACAGCCAGAGTTTGGGCGCGGCCGCGAGAAAACGGTCGAGTCCGTAGCGGATCAGAACGCGTTGGATTGTCAGCAGCCGAAAAAAACCCATGCTCTATTTTGTGCCCTGCGTGGGTTCGAGACGTTCGATACGCGCGCGCAGTCGCTCGACATCGTCGCGCAGCGTATCGATTGTTTTGTACAGCTTTTCGCACTCGCCGTGTGTCGGTGTTAGCAGAGATTCCTCGCGCAGATAGTCGCCAAGGTCTTCGCTCAACGACTGCGCGGTGCGGTCGAGCCAGGCGTTGGTATTGCGCACGACATTGCCGATATTGTGTGCAACGATGTCGCCTGTAATCGTGGAAAGGTGTTCTTCCCAGTCCACCTCGATCGACTCCAACAGGCGGTTGAATTTTTGTCCTGTTTCGATATCACCGCTGATCTCAACCTCGCCCGCAAACAGGGCGCGATTGTTCACGCTCAGCGATGCCATTGATAAGGGCGTGCCGCTGATGGTGGCGTCGATCTCGCCATCAAAAAATCTCAATACCTCGACCTTGTCTGCGTGGATCAAAAAGTAAACGCGTAAATCCAACCCTTGCAGATGCAGCTCGATTACTTTGCCTTGCAAGGCAGACAGCCGAGCGCGCGCGGTGGCGTCAAGCTGCAGCACCGCGTTGAACGCGGTCTCAATAGCGAGGGTGGCAGGAAGCGGTAGTTGCATAATGTCTGTGCGAGTCGGGCGTGGGTGCTCCAACTAAAACTTAAACCCTTTGTGCAAAGCGACAATGCCGCCGGTCATATTGAAATACTCCGTGCGCTCGTAGCCGGCGGAATCCATCATGCTCTTCAGCGTGTCCTGGTCCGGGTGCATGCGAATACTCTCGGCCAGATAGCGATAGCTGTCGGCATCGTTGGCGACCAGCTTGCCAAGCGCGGGCAAGGCGGTAAAAGAGTACGCGTCGTACACTTTTGCCAACAGCGGTAACACCGGTTTAGAAAATTCCAGAATCAACAGGCGACCGCCCGGTTTCAGGACTCGATACATCGACGCGAGCGCTGCGTCCTTGTCGGTTACATTGCGCAGCCCGAAGGCGATGGTGATGCAGTGAAAGCTGTCGTCGTCAAACGGCAGACATTCCGCATCGGCTTGCGCGTATTCGATATTTCCGGCAATGCCTTTGTCGATCAATTTGTCGCGACCGGCCTCGAGCATCGACGAATTGATGTCGGCCAGAACCACCTTGCCTTGCGGCCCCACGCGCGCTGAAAATTTCGCCGCCAGGTCGCCGGTACCGCCTGCGAGGTCGAGCACATTGTTACCGTATTTGACACCGCTTTGCTCGATGGTTGAGTATTTCCAGATGCGATGGATGCCCATCGACATCAGATCGTTCATCGCGTCGTACTTGCCCGCCACCGAGTGAAACACATCGGCAACGCGCCTGGCTTTTTCTGAGACGGATACATCTTCGTACCCGAAGTGAGTGGTCTGCTCTTCGTTTTCTGCGTTTACCATCGGCTTACTCCGGTCTGCGCTCGTGGCCGGCGTCTTTTAACTTTTGCAGATACGCCTGCCAGTTCGCTTCGTAGTTTTTGCCGAGATCATAAAGCAGGTTCCAACTGTACAAACCGCTGTCGTGACCATCGTCAAAAAACAGTTTTATTGCGTAGTTGCCCACTGGCTCGATATTGTTGATCGCGACATCCTGCTTGCCCACCTGCAAAACTTCCTGACCAGGACCGTGCCCGCGCACCTCCGCCGAGGGCGAATGCACGCGCAGATATTCGCAGGTCATATTGCACGTAAAGCCATCGTCGAAATGCAGTTCAAGAACCCTGCTGGCCTGGTGCAGCTTAATGTCGGTCGGCTTTGCCATCGCCTTATTTTACGCGGGATAACCGGGGATTAGTACAAAAGCGCTCAATTGCTTTCCTTTTGGTTTTGCCTCACAACAAAACTGTGGCAATCTGGCAGTATGCCGCGCAAATAAAAAAGGACTCCGTTTTTGCTTGAGGCATTAACCAATGTCACCTCGCCGCTTCTTGGGCCGTTTTACAGTGTGCTCGCACTCATGGGGGCTGTCTGGTTTGCGTGGGAAATGCGCATCCACAACAACCTTGCCGACGATTCGTTCAAAAAACGATACAAAGCGCTAGCACACGACTCATGGGGTGAGCGCTACCGTGCCTTTCTGCACGGAGTTTTACGTTTTTTCAGCTCAATTTTCGGTGAATTGGATGAGCAACGTGCACCGCGACAACGGTGGGTGTCTCGATTGTTTCCGCTACAACCGTTTACACCGCTGGCGTACGAACGTTGTCTGTTCCTGGCGCTTGTCTATCCGTTGTTGTTCGCACTGATCGGTTGGGTAGCAGGTGGGGACGGTTTGATCGGTGAGCTAAAGCTGTTTAACGCCCAAGCGCCTGATTGGGCGCGTATCGGAGTTTTATTGGGTGTGGTTATCGGTGCGGGGTTAATCATTCTGGGAGGCCGAACTCAGGCAAAAGCGCGCGTATTGCTAGTCATTGGAGGGCTTGCTTTTATCCTGGTGACAGTCATCTATAGCAACGAAAAGGGTTACGTGGAAGGCGCTGTCGCTGTCGCTGTCGCTGTCGCTGTCGTTGTCGCTGGCGCTGTCGCTTTCGCAGGCGCTGCCGCTGACGCTGTCGTTTTCGCTGGCACTGTCGCCGGCGTTTTTGCCGGCGCTGACGCTGCTATTTTCGCTGTCGCCGTCGCTGTCGCGCTTGTGGCAGAAAAATTATACAAACGCTCACAACCCCTGTCGTTGTACTGGTTGGTATTCACCGTTTTTTTTCTAGTTTATTTGGCAATGATGTTGTGGCTGGCATCCGCATACGGTGCGGTGGAGGAATTGCCCAACGCGTTTTCACTGCTGCTCTTTCTGGGATTTTTACCGCTGGCCAATGCCGGGTTGGACTGGCTCTCGCTCGGGTTCACCCGCGGGCTTTTACACAAACTGGCGAATGTGCATCACAACGCCCTAACCGGATTTGCATGGGCATTGCTCGATGCAGCGCTGGCCATTGTGTTTCTGTTCCTGGTTTTATTGTCCACCATCACCGTGATAGCGATTGCCAATACGGTCAGCGAGTCGCAGGGAGCACCGGCGGTGCTGAATCTGGTTCAGCTCTGGGCAGATCTAAAAGCCGGTGGAACCACAAACAATCTCTGGTTTTATCTTTTGGTGTTCTCTACGCTGATTCCCACCGCGATTCATTTTTTAACGGCAGCGTTTGCACTGGTGCTGGTTCCGGCTACCGCAACGCGCGCCCGTTGGGCCACAGTAATGCAGGATAAACACGCTGAGTACGCGCGTGCGCAGCAAGCCGGAGAACAGGCAAGTACCGCGCTGAATGATTCCGATATTCGCCTTTATGCGGTGTGCTGCAGAGTGCTAAACCCGATACTGCCGGTTGGCTTGGCGCTGGCACTGATATACCTTGTTAGCACGGGTTTAATCGCGATCATGCCCGCCACTGTGGATGTGATTTTGCACGTCGTCGGGCAGTGGATGGCGTTGGCGATAACATGAGATGACCGAGTCAGCGTCACCCCCAAATTACACGGTGTGGCTCGATTGAATTCGACCCTACTGAATCCATTAAATTAATGTCGATGTTCTAAACCCCTCCAGCACCGCTTCTTCAACTGTGCGCGGCGCGATGGCGTCGCCGATTACGTGCAGTTCGCCTTCCCAATCCGCCAATTCATCTGCGAGCTGGTAGTTTCGCTGCGGGCCATCGCAGCTCACAATTGTATCGACACCGTCGCACACGATGGCCTCGCCGCTCATGGTGTGGGTGAACCACGCGGTGGTGTCGTCGGCGCCGTAAAAGCGGGCGTAGGGGATCATCTCGACGCCAAGCTTATGCAGCTCGCCGATCCACTGATCGCGCACGATGGCCTGAATCGACTCGCCTGCAACAATCCCGCCTGAGTACAAGCGCACATGATGCCCGTTGCGGGCGAGCAGCTCGGCAACACCAAGCCCGTTCCAGTCGCACGACCAGTCGGCAATCACCACGCGGTTACCCGGCTTGCCTGCGCCCGAGACGACCGACCACGCATTCAGCACGTGCGCGCCATCGATCTCGCCGTGCATTGGAGACGGCGTCGCGCCAGTGGCCACAAACAACACATGGGGTGCACGCGTGCGCACATCGGCTGCCGTAATTTTTGTATTGAGTTTCACGTCAACATCTGCACGCTCGAGTTCGGACTGCAGATGCGATAACACACCGCCGAATTCCTCGCGACGCGGAAGCGCCTGCGCCAGCCGTATCTGCCCCCCCAGCTGCGCCGACTGCTCGAACAGCGTGACCTTGTGCCCTCGCCCCGCCGACGTGATCGCGGCCTTGAGCCCGGCAGGTCCGCCGCCGGCAACCCATACGGTTTTGCGCTTGGTTGCGGGTTGAACGTTCGCGAACTCACGTTCGCGGCCGGTTACCGGGTGTTGAATGCACGAAATTTTATGATGCGCCAGACGATGCCCGACGCAGGCCTGATTGCACGCCACGCAGGCGCGAATGTCGTCGAGATTGCCAGTGCGGGTTTTGTTCGGCAGTTCCGGATCGGCGATGAGCGGGCGCACCATGCCGATCATATCGGCGTGTCCGCTCTGCAGAATCGATTCGGCCATTTGCGGTTGGTTGATGCGACCGGCGACCAGCACCGGTTTCGACACTGCGGCCTTGAGACGCGCGGCGTCGCTGGCAACGTAGCCTTGTGGGATTGCCATCGGCGGGAACACGTGCACCCATCCGCCGGGGGTTGCGGACGAGCCTGCGATCACGTTGAAGTAGTCGAGGTGCCCGTCGGCGTCGAGCATACCGCACACTTCCAGCATCAGCTGCGGAGTTAACCCGGTGTCGGTTTGCTCGTTGAGGGTGACGCGAATGCCCAGCGTTTTCTCCGCGCCGATTGCCGCGCGCGAGCGGGTGACTATCTCGCGCACAAAACGCATGCGATTGTCGAAGCTGCCGCCAAATTCATCCTCGCGCAGGTTGGTCTGCGGATTCAGGAACTGTGCGATCAGATAGCCCATGCTGCCGAGGATTTCGACACCGTCGAGCCCCGCTTCTGCGAGCCTTCCCGCGGCGGCGGCATAGCTCTCGATAATTTCCCATACCAGGGCATTCGGCATCGGCGCCGGGACCACGCGGTAGCGATCGTCGGGTACTCCTGAGGCCGAGTACACAACCGGGCGACTGCCGTCGTAGCTGAGTCGCACGGCGCGGCCCGCGTGGAACAATTGCCCGATAATCGGCGTGTCGTGCGCATGCGTGGCATTCGCCAGCCGCGCCATGCCAGGAATAATCGCATCGTCACCCGCGTACAAAAAAGCGTCCGGAAAACCGTAGCTTGGGTGTACGGTCATGCCTTCGAGGATGATCAATCCGACGCCACCCTTTGCGCGAGTGGTGTGATAGGCGATCAAATCGTCGTTGACGTCGCTGCCGTGGCCCAGGCCGGTTGCATGCGGGGGATTAAACAGCCGATTGCGGATCCTCGTCGGGCCCAGCGAGATGGGTTGGAATAATTGATCAAATCCACTCATTGTGGTTTTGCGCTAGTAATGCAACGTAACAGGTGTGATGGCGAAAATGACGACCGTGTCGATGTTGCCGGGATTGCGATAGCGGTGCGGTCGCTGGCTGTCAAACGAATAGCTGTCGCCTGCGTTTAGTCGGTACGTTTCATCCTCAATCTGCAATTCAAGAGTACCGGATTGCACGAACCCAGACTCCTCTCCGTCGTGGCTGGCGAGTTCGTCACCGCTGGAAGCGCCGGGTGTATAGCGCGTCATGATCATCGCAAGTTTTCCGCCCAGTCCGGCCGACAACAGGTGATCCGTCATGCCGAGGTAATCGGTGTCACTGAGATTGGAATACGCCAGTCGGCGACGATTGTTGGCGCGAACCACAACGTTGGATTCACTGGTTTGGGGTGGCGAACTTGAGTGAAAAAACCAGCCGATCTTAACCCCTAAGGCTTCGCTAACGTCTTGCAAGGATCCAATCGACGGCCGCACGTTGCCTCGTTCGACTTCGCTCAGATACCCGACAGATTTGCCAATATTTTCTGCTAACTGCGCAAGGGTCATTTTTCTTACGCGCCGGAGGTGGCGGATTTCTGCGCCAAGATTTGGGGCCGAGAATTCAGCGGCGGCTGATGTCATGTTTCAGGTATCTGCGTTTAGATTCACAATAATTATGATGAAATAAATTCAATCATACTGAAATTATGTTGTATTTTTTCACTATATTAGATAATTTGAACGCACGGTTCCAGTCTTCAGACAACAATGTCGCCCCAAGTGCCCCATCAAAAACGTGATATTGACGCGATTATCGCTTCCTTACCGAGTCGCGTTGACGTCGATCTCGCGCACGCACGCGGATTTCCAAATGAGGCGTACACAAACCACGCATTTTTCGAATACGAGTGTCGACAACTTTTTCCTAACACCTGGGTGTTGGCGGGTTTTGAACACGACATTCCGCAGTACGGCGATGTGCTCCCTGTGGACATCGCCGGTGCGCCTGTTTTACTTGTCCGCAAACGTAACGGAGATATCGCCGTTTTTCACAACGCTTGCCGCCATCGCGGCGCGAGCATGGTCGATGCACCTTGCAGCAAGCAAGTACGCTTGGTGTGCCCCTATCACGCGTGGACGTACGATCTCGACGGCAAGCTGGTCGGTCGGCCTTATTTCGACGGTAACGAGCAGGATGCACAAGCATTGCCCGCAGACCCGTCACTCAACCTTCGCGAAGTGCGAATGGCGCGGTGGCTGGGTATGATTTTTGTCAATCTTTCCGGTTCGGCAGAAGAGTTTGACACCTACATTCAAACAATGACCAAGCATCTTGGCGGCTACGATCTGAATTCGCTGGTACATGCGGGCAAGCTGGAATTTGATGTTCAGGCCAACTGGAAATTTGCCGGTGAAAACTTTATCGAGCAATACCATGTTTTCAGGGCGCACCCCGCGCTGCTTAATTTTTCTCCAATGAAAGATCGCAAAACCGGGCGGTGGGATGGATATTGTTTTTCCACGCACTACCAGTTTCCGCAACTTGAGGCAGGCCGTGGCGCTGATTTGCCGCACTTTCCTAATCTGACCGAAGAACTGCAGAGGTGTGGCATTTGGTTTTACCTTTACCCTAACCTGGGCATTGAAGTCTTTCCTGACCAATTGATTGTGTTTCGCGTTGTTCCGCTTGCACCGGACAAAATGCGCGAGGAAATCCATATTTATTTAATGCGTGAGGCAGTCGAGTGCGATCGCTATGAGGCCGCACGAAATGCTGTTTTCGATACCTGGCACGATCTGAATATGGAGGATGTTGGCCTGCTGGAAATGCTGCAAAGAGGGCGCAGCTCACCGAGCTATGATGGCGGCGTTTTTTCACGGCACTGGGAAGCGCCGACTCTGGGGTATTCGCGGATAATCGCTGCCGAATTAAACAAACATCATTAGCTCGGCGTTAACTGGCGATAGCCATCGCAACCGCAGCTTGCGCGTGAATCGCTGTGGTATCGAATAGCGGTATATCTGTGTGTTGTTGCTGCACCAGCATCACGATTTCGGTGCAGCCTTCGATTACGCACTCGGCACCTTGTGCCTTTAGCTTATCAATAATCCGCAGGTACGCGTCTCGCGAGTCGTCGCGCACCACGCCGCGGCACAGTTCGTCGTAAATTATCCGGTGCACGATTGCGCGGTCATCGCTGTCGGGTACGATCACGTCGAGATCGTGGTTATCGATCAGACGACCCTTGTAAAAATCCTGCTCCATCGTGAACGCGGTACCCAGCAAACCCACGTGTGAAAACGACGCCTGCTTAATCGCGAGGGCGGTGGCATCCGCCAGATGCAGCAAGGGAATGTCGATCGCCGCTTCGACCTGTGGCGCGAGCTTGTGCATGGTGTTGGTGCAAATCAAAAGAAAGTCCGCGCCTGCCGCTTCTATCTTTTTCGCCGCGTCGCAAAGGATGACGGCTGCCGCGTCCCAGTCTCCCGCGTGTTGCAGTTTCTCGATCTCGTCAAAATTAACCGAATACATCGCGATCTTCGCAGAGTGGAGTCCGCCGAGTTTTTCCTTCACCCCATTGTTGATCAGTGAATAATAGAGCGCGGTGCTCTCCCAGCTCATCCCGCCGAGCAGGCCGATTGTTTTCATCGAGGTTCTCGCTCGCTAAATTGTGGAAGACCGTCGTTTATCTCATGCCACTCGGCTTTGGAGTCGACGTATATATGCGCAGTCGGTTTTGCGTCGATTTCTGTATCCAGCGTACCAATTCGAAGGCGCAACACATCAGGCTTTTTGATTAGCTGGCTGTAAATCGGGGAACCGCACTGTTGGCAAAAAGCGCGAACTTTGTCGGGCGACGTTTGAAACTGTCTTAAGTCTTCTTCGCCGCTGACAAAATGAAAGTCGGATGTTTTAACCGGCGCGTTTGTTGCGAATGCGGTCCCCTGCGACTTGCGACACTGCGAACAGTGGCAGCACACGATTGGGCCGAGCTCACCGTGAATTTCATAGTGAATCGATCCGCAGTGGCAGCTGCCGCGCAGTTTTGCTGGCGCGGATTTCGCGTTTACTTTGTCGATCACCCCCATTCTTAAATCACTCAGAAGCGCTGCGAAGATGTTTGCGGCGTGGTTGACGCACGGCAGCACCGGTCGAGAAGTCGCAAATGACTGGTGAAGCAAATAAGCATTTTGAACAAGGCTTTTGCACTGGGTCGCGAACTTGGCGGGATTTTGTGTGAGTCTAAAATTCGATTCCCTTTTGCGCCTTGACACCCTGCTCTTTGAACGGATGTTTAATCGGGCGCACCTCGCTGACCAGGTCGGCAGCCTCGATCATCGCATCGTTGGCGTGACGACCAGTGACGATCACGTGCTGCATTTCTCCACGACTCATGATTTTGCCGATCACGCTTTCGCTGTCGAGGTACTCGTATTTCAAAACAACGTTAAGTTCGTCCAGCACGATCATGTCGTAGCTGCGGTCGTCGATCATGCGCTCGGCTTCGGCCCAGGCCTTGCCGGCTGTCGCCACGTCCTGCTCGCGGTTTTGTGTGTTCCAGGTAAAACCGTCGCCAATCGTGTGCCACTCGCAGTTGTCAAAACCGCTGAGAACATCGCGCTCGGCTGTGTGCATTGCGCCTTTAATGAACTGCACCACGCCGACTTTCATCCCGTGCCCAATCCCGCGCACCGCCATCCCGAATGCTGCGCTGGACTTGCCTTTGCCGGTACCGGTATTAACGATCAGCAGGCCTTTTTCCTTGGTTGCTCTGGCTTTCTTTTTCTCATGTCCGGCCTGACGTTTTTGGGACATTTTCAGGTGTTTGTCGGCGTCAACACTCATGGTGCTTCCTGGTTTGGGTGGATAGGGGCAATGTAGTGCGACTGATCCTCGCTGTAAACCGTCGCACGATTGCATTCCGACTGTTGTCGCTGAGCATGTATGATTTGTCGCATGCGCGACGAGACGCCCGAACAGAAGCAACCGCTACGCACCGGTTTGACTACCGGGGCGTGCGCGACGGCGACCAGTCTGGCTGCCGCCAAGCTCCTGCTCACAGGCGAGCCAAGCGAGACCATCGAAATAGCCTTGCCGCGCGGAAAACGGGTCGCGTTTGATCTGACGGCGTGCGCGCTAAATGGCGATGTCGCGCGCGCTGACACGGTCAAGGACGCGGGCGATGACCCCGACGCCACCCACGGCGCAACCGTCTTTGCGCAGGTTCAACTGCGCGAAGATCCGGGTGTTGTCTTTACCGCTGCTGAAGGGGTCGGGACGGTCACGCGCACCGGCCTCACGCTGGCGGTCGGGGAACCAGCAATTAATCCGGTTCCACGCGAGATGATGAGCGCGCACTTAACGCAACTGGCAGATGCTCTCAGCTACTCCGGCGGGTTCGACGTTGCAATCGGCATCGTAAACGGCGAGAAAATCGCAGAGCAAACGATGAACGGTCGGCTCGGTATCCTCGGTGGGCTTTCCATTCTCGGGACGACTGGCATAGTGCGGCCGTACTCCTGTGCCGCGTTCATCGCGTCGATTCACCAAGGCATTGACGTGGCGATAGCGAACGGTGTCGAACACATCGCAGCGTGCACGGGATCTACCAGCGAACGCGTTGCGTATGAGACTTATGGTTTGGAGGATATGGGCTTGCTCGAAATGGGCGACTTTGCCGGTGCGGTACTCAAGTACATTCGCAAGAAATCGATTGCGCGTGTCAGCTTTGTCGGTGGGTTCGGTAAGCTGTCCAAGTTAGCGGATGGCCATCTCGACTTGCACAGTCGTCGTTCCAGTGTGAACTTCGACGGACTGTCGCTACTGGCGTCACAGTTCGACAGCGCGTTGGGTGAGAAAATTCAAAGCTGTAACACCACGGCTGAGGCGCTTCAATACAGTCAGCAAGCGGGCGTGGCGTTAGGCGATCGTGTATGTGAGCGAGCAATGACAACAATAAGAAAATACGCAAATCAAAACACTCGAGTGGACGTAATCGCAATCGACCGATCAGGAGAGATCGTTGGCAGAGCGTCGTGAACGTCCTGGTTCTGGGGGGCACGCAAGAAGCGCAAGTGATCGCGCGTGAGTTGGTCGAGCGCGGCTATCATGTGATCTACAGCATGGCGGGTCTCGGGATAAAACCCCAACTGGGTTGCGTGGTTCGCAGCGGTGGGTTTGGCGGTCACGAGGGCTTGTCCGACCATCTGGCTGTCAACAACATCGACTGTCTGGTCGATGCAACCCACCCCTATGCAGAAAAGATCAGTCGCAGCGCAATTATTGCGGCGCACGACCTGTCAATTCCTCTTTATCGTTACACCCGACCCGCGTGGGAACCGCAGGAGGGCGATGACTGGAAAACGGTGCGTAACAACTGGCCCGCAATCACCCTCGCGACCTTGCCGTACAAGCGTCCGTTTTTCACGATTGGGCGCCAGCCCCTGTTTCATATGGACGATGTGCCGGTGCGTCAGGAGTGGCTGATCCGCACCCTGGCGGCGAGCGATACCGGTAACAATCGCGTGCGGGTGTTGCGTTCGCGCGGGCCGTTTGTGCGCCAGAGCGAGGTTTCCTTAATGCGCCTGACAGGTGTCGACGTGCTGGTATCCAAAAACAGCGGCGGCGACATGGTCGCAGCCAAGATCGAAGCGGCACGAGAACTCAACATCCCCGTTATGATGGTGCAGCGGCCAAAACTCGCACCGACCAAGAATGATTTCTCTACACCGCAGGCAATGCTCGATGCGATGCCGCGCCCCAAATCGGTTAACGTCGAGGTCAAAAGTCAGGCCATATAAGAATCACGTTAGGGATGTTTAATTTTTCAGAATGCTGAAAATTGAAGTCTTGTCTGACGAACAGATGAACGTCGTTGATCGGCGACAAATTCAACAACAGGTGGATTGGACATCGATCCCACCCGAGGGAATCAGAACACGGTTCGCGGACGTCGATCTCACGCTGTTGCCCGGTGTTTTTCCTCCAAAAAGAGATACTCAGCTTTTGTCCGCATCAGTAGACCTATCACGAGCTGACTCGGTTCTTGATGTGGGCACTGGCTCTGGCGCGTTGGCAATTTGGGCCGCGAGGCAGGGCGATGCGTCGGTGATTGCGATCGATATCTCGGATGCCGCTTGCAAAAACGCGAGTATCAATGTCGAAAAACTCTCACTTAAAAATCGGATACAAGTGCGACACGGGGACATTGCCTCCACCCTGCGTCAAGCTGAAACATTCGACGTCATCATCGCGAACCTTCCGGGTCGCAATAAAAAAGCGACAAGTACGATTGCAGCGGCACAGTGGGATACGGATTTTAAGGCGCATAAGGCACTCTTTGCGCATTCCAAATCACTCCTGCGCGCAGGCGGAAAAATTTTTATGGTGAAGGCAAATTACCCGGACTTGCTCGAGATGGTCGATATCGCAACTGCGTTCAAATTGAGAACCGAAGTGATCGGAGTATCTGACGCCACTCCAGATGATCCACGGATATACTATGCCCTTGCGCTGAATAAACTCGATGCAGCCGATTGAATTCACGAGCACCGGATTCCGCCATTTTGTGGTGACCCGCTTGTAAATTGATTGGTGAAATTGCGAGTGTTTGACTCGTACGCTGCACGGTTGTCGCATTAGTAATGGGTTTATTGCTGATACGCCTGCGAATGTGCTCAAGTAACGCTTTCTTCAGCCGTTTCAGTAGGTGCCAAAACCGAACAGAAGTTTTCGCATGCCGTTGTTTACGTTTCGCAGCATTCGCATCTACATTTTACTGGGATTTTTGCTGTTCAGCGTGATCTACACCGTGCACCAGCTGCTGTACTCACGCAGTTGGCACAACCCCCTGAATGTCGTGATCTATCCAATTAATGCGGACGGCAAAAACACTACGGCGCGCTACGTCGATACGCTGTCAGTTGATCACTTCCGCGGGATCGAAAAATGGTTCGCGCGCGAAGGCAAGCGATACAAACTCCTGATAGAAAGGCCAATCGCGATATCACTTGGAAGTGAAATCGAGTCTTTGCCACCAGAATTACCGCGCTATAGAAACGCGGTGTTTAACATGATGTGGGGTGTACACCTGCGCTGGTGGGCATTCAGGCACTCGCCCGACGATGGTTCAAACCTCTCACGCGTGCGTGTGTTTGTGCTGTATCACAGTGCGGTAGACAAGCCGCTGCCGCACTCGTTGGGATTGCAAAAAGGATTGATCGGACTGGTTAACGCGTTTGCCGTTCCAAGACAGAACAAACAAAACAATGTAGTTATCGCCCACGAAGTGTTGCATACGGTTGGTGCGCTCGATAAATACGCGCCGGGTGGGTATCCGATTTATCCAGACGGGTACGCGAATCCGAACAGAAAACCGTTACATCCGCAGCGTAGCGCAGAAATTATGGCGGGACGAATACCGATAGGGAACGGCATGCTGATGATGCCAAGAAGCTTGCGGAGTACGGTGATCAATGAACAGACCGCGAGGGAGATTAATTGGGTGAAGTGACCGACTATGCGCGCTTTATTTACATGAGAATGCGTTTCGCTCTCTGAAGGAAGTTTTTTAATTGATGCTGTGCTCTGAGAGGGAGTTACTTTTTGTTCGCCCAAAAAATAACAAAAAACGCGCTTCTGTGTGTTTTATTTTGCAATTGACTGAGTGGGGGAGCGCGCTTTTTTTTCGTGTCCGAACAGACATTTCTAAGCGCTCCCAACGCTTCGGCTCCAGCCTTCGCTTCGTTGCGCGCACATCCTTGTGTGCTTGGTGCATAAATTAAATACGCAATCTAACTTAGTGAATCACGCCCTCAGACAGTCAGGACGAAATTCGCGTATTTTACGAGTATTTCAATCAAAGGTCGTAGGAGAGAACATGGCCAATGATGCCAAAGCGAAGTGCTCGTATTCTCAGTACTAAAAAATCTACGGCATGAATGCAAGCGATAATCTTCTTTTGGTTGCTTAGTTTTGTAACAAGCTAATCAGGCTAATCAAATATAATGCACCCTGATATTCTCAGGGTGCCAATTGAGTTTGGCAGTTGACTATTCTTCGGCGAGTATTCGCTTCTTGTCGTGAGCGCATCATTTACAAACTCGAACTCTTCAATCAAGCGCGCTCACCACTTTGTACTTCTCAGACTCAATATCCCGAAACGCACTTTTTGCTCACTTTTTGGGCGAACAAAAAGTGAGTCGCTCGCTATTCCCTAAATCTAGAAAGACTTCGAAAATTTTAGCGAGCAAATATTTTGAATTTCGGTTATGTAGAGAATAAACCTTCGACAACTCGCTTCGCTCGCGCTCAGGGTGAACGATTTTTTTCTCCGTTCGTACGGAGCCTGTCGAAGTACGATTTAAAAATCAGAGTGTCAGAGAACCAACTCAATCAAACCGTCACATCTGCCTGCTTCTTCACCTTTGGTCGAAAAATATGCGCCTTGTCCTCTCGATACAAAAAAGATTGCTCAACTTCTGCAGGATCAAGCACGTGCCCAACCAGAATCAAGGCGGTGCGGGTAAACCCTTTCTCGCGGACTTTACCGACGATATCAGATAGGGTTCCTGTCACCCGGTCCTGATCGTCCCAGGAGGTGCGATAGCACACCGCGACCGGACAGTCTTCGCCGTAGAAAGGAATCAGTTCGGCGACGATCTTGTGAATGCGCGGCACACCGAGGTGAATTGCGAGCGTTGCACGATGCGCGGCGAGTTCGCTCAGGCTTTCGCCCTCGGGCATTGAGGTTTTACCTGCGTAGCGGGTGTAGATAACGGTTTGCGAAATGTTCGGAACCGTCAGTTCGTTGCCTAGCCACGCGGCAGATGCGGAAGTCGCCGTGACACCAGGGACAATCTCGTAGTCGATGCCCAAATTGCGTAATTCGTGGATTTGTTCAGCGATCGCGCCGTAAATGCTGGGGTCGCCCGAATGCACGCGAGCCACGTCAAGATCGTCGTCATGCGCGCGCTGCATCAGGCCGATGATCTGGTCCAGGTGAAGTTCGGCGGTATTGGTCACCTGCGCACCTGACTCAAGGTCAGTTAAAACCGCTTCCGGCACCAGCGAACCCGCGTACAATACCACCGGGCACTGACGCAGCAGGCGTTGGCCTTTGATCGTGATGAGCTCCGGGTCACCCGGACCGGCACCGATAAAATAGACTTTCATATCTGAATCGATCTCCATGTCACCAGTTTTCAGAAGGGCGCGCATTCTATCTCAGAAGCCATACCGGGGTCAGCAATGATTGCACATTGTCCTGCGTTGCTGATTGCCGCGCCGGCCTCCGGTCACGGTAAAACATCGCTGACCGCGGGTCTTGCACGCTATCACGCTCGCGCCGGGCGCAATGTGCGCGTGTTCAAAACGGGGCCGGATTTTCTTGACCCGATGATTCTTGAGCGCGCCAGCGGTAACGCCGTTTATCAGCTCGATCTGTGGATGACCGGCAAAGACGCCTGTCGCCAGTTGCTGTTTGAGGCCGCGCAATCCGCTGATTTGATACTGGTCGAGGGTGTCATGGGATTGTTTGACGGCGACCCGTGCAGCGCGGATGTGTCGCAGCGCTTTGGCATTCCGGTTGCCGCCGTGATCGACGCGAGCGCCATGGCTGGCACCTTTGGCGCGGTTGCGCACGGCCTCTTCAGTTACCGCGAGAACCTGGCGTGCGCCGGGGTGATCGCCAATCGCATTGCCGGTGACTATCACGCCGACCTGGTGCGCGAATCATTGCCCCACAGCATTCCGTGGCTCGGTGCGGTTAATCGAGACGAGGTAATGGGACTCCCGAGCAGGCATCTGGGGCTGGTGCAGGCCAAGGAGGTGGCCGATCTCGATGCCCGACTCGATGCGTTGGCGGATTGTTTTGCCAATACGCCGTTGGCCAATCTGCCGCAAGCCATTGAATTTAGTGGTACTGATCCCGATACTAGTGTGCGTGAACAGCCGCTTGCCGGCCGCACAATTGCGATTGCGCGCGACGCCGCGTTTGCGTTTTTGTATCCCGCAAACATTGACACGCTGCAGTCACTGGGTGCGAATCTGGTGTACTTTTCGCCGATCAGCGACGCGTCAGTGCCGCAGGCAGATAGCCTGTTTTTACCCGGCGGTTACCCGGAGCTGCATCTCGACTCGCTGAGCGCCAACAGGTCGATGCTGCAAAGCGTTCGCGCGTTTGTCGCCAGCGGCAAACGGGTATACGCCGAATGCGGCGGCATGCTCTATTTGCTCGAGTCGCTAAGCGATAAAAGCGGCGAAAAGGCCGCGATGGCAGGCGTGTTGCCGGGTCGGGCAACCATGCAATCGAAGCTGGTGGCGCTGGGGATGCAGAGTTTCCCCTTGATGGACGGCGAGTGGCGCGGGCATACGTTTCATCATTCCACGCTGGAAACGACGCTTGCGCCCAGCGCGCGTGGTCGACGCCAGCGAGGGAATCGGGCGGGGTATGACGGAGAATCGATTTTTATCCACGGCAGCGTTATCGCGAGCTATATTCACGCCTACTTTTCATCAGATCCGGCGCTGACGGGGCGGGTCTTCGGCGGCTAAAGAGAGCCAGAATAATGAAAGAAAATACGAGTCCAAAAGCAATTTTGCGCAGCGACTATGAAGCGCCGGAATTTTGGGTGGACGACGTCACGCTGTACGTTTTGCTCAATGAGGACGTCACGCTGGTCACCTGCGAAATGAACCTGCGACGCAATCCTGAAGCGGCGGCGACGCACCTGCATCTCGACGGCAGCCACCAAAAGCTGGTTTCGCTTAATCTCGACGGTGAACTCCTTCAAGCAGATGCATACGAGTTGGATGACGCCGGCTTGACCTTGCGCGATGTGCCGGATGCGTTTCAGCTCACGGTGACCAGCGAGATAGAGCCGCAAAACAACACCGCGCTCGAAGGTTTGTATAAATCCAGCGGCAATTACTGCACCCAGTGCGAGGCACAGGGCTTTCGTCGAATCACGTACTACCCGGACCGACCCGACGTAATGGCCAGATTCACCGTGACGGTCGACGCCGCAAAAGATAAATACCCCGTGCTGCTATCCAATGGCAATCCGATTAGCCGGCGTGACCTGGACGGCGGGCGCCACAGCGTGACCTGGGAAGACCCCTTCCCCAAACCCAGCTATCTGTTTGCGCTGGTCGCCGGTGATCTGGCCTGCGTGCGAGACACGTTTACCACGATGTCGGGTCGCGAGGTGTCACTGGAAATTTACGTCGAGCATCACAACGCAGACAAGTGTGATCACGCCATGCGCTCGCTGAAAAAAGCCATGCGCTGGGACGAGGAGCGTTTTGGCCTCGAGTACGATCTCGACATTTACATGATCGTCGCGGTCGATGACTTCAATATGGGCGCGATGGAGAACAAGGGTCTCAACGTGTTCAACTCCAAGTTCGTGCTGGCAAATCAGGCCACCGCGACCGATATGGATTTCCAGAATATCGAGGGTGTGATCGCGCACGAGTACTTTCACAACTGGACCGGCAATCGCGTGACCTGCCGCGACTGGTTTCAGCTGAGTTTGAAAGAAGGGCTGACCGTTTTCCGCGATCAGGAATTCAGCTCCGACATGAACTCGCGCGCGGTTAAACGAATCGAGGATGTGCGCCTTTTACGCGCGCGTCAGTTTCCGGAAGACGCAGGCCCGACGGCGCACCCGATTCGCCCGGACTCCTACATCGAGATCAACAATTTCTACACGCTGACCGTTTACGAAAAAGGTTCAGAAGTCATCCGCGTGCTGCATACGATTCTGGGCGAGGAGAACTTTCGCAAGGGCATGGACTTGTACTTTGAGCGTCATGACGGCCAGGCCGTGACCTGTGAGGATTTTGTCGCAGCGATGGAAGACGCCAGTGGAATCGATTTGCGTACCGCGCGGCAGTGGTATTCGCAAGCGGGTACGCCCGACTTGACCGTCGCGATGGACTACGATGCCGCGCGCAAAACCTGCGCGCTGAAATTCAGCCAGAAAATCCCGCCAACACCGGGACAATCCGATAAAAATCCTACGCATATTCCGGTCAAGCTTGCGCTTTTTGCCAGTGACGGTAAACCGCTACCGTTTTCGGCGGATGGCAAATACGAATACACCTTTGACGTGACGGGCGAATCGCAGTCGTTCACGCTCGAAGGCGTCGACGCGGCGCCGGTGCCGTCCTTGCTGCGCGGTTTCTCTGCACCGGTGAATTTGCACTACGACTACAGCGACGAGGATCTGGCGTTTTTGATGGCGCACGAAGACGACTCGTTTAACCGCTGGGATGCCGGGCAAAAGCTCGCACTTCGCGTGGCCTTAGCCTTGCTTGATAACCCAACCGGTGCGGTACCGAAGTCGTATATCGAAGCCTGCGCCGCGGTGCTCAGCGGCGGCGGCGACGATGCCCTGATTGCCGAGGCTTTGCATCTGCCAGGTGAAGAGGTGATCGGTGAGGCCTGCGAGGCAATGGATATCGCCGCACTGCACGCGGTGCGCGAGAAGATGCTGGGCGCCCTGGCGACGCGCATGCAGCCCGAACTCATCAGCACGTATCATCGCTGTACCACCGATGGCGAATTTAGCGTCGATGCCACCGCGATTGGCCAACGCAGTTTAAAAAATACCTGCCTTGGATTGCTCAAGTATGCGCCGGGTGACGAGGGAATCGCGTTTGCAAAAGCGCAGTTCGAATCTGCAAGCAATATGACCGACGAAATCGCTGCGCTGCGGATTCTGTGCGATGCAGAAAACCTGGACCCTCAGCCGTATCTCGCTGCGTTTTACGAGAAATGGCGCAGCGAGCGACTGGTGATCGACAAGTGGTTTTCCATCCAGAGTATGTCGCGGCGGGCAGACACGCTGTCGCGTGTAAAAACGCTGACTTCGCACACGGATTTTGAGATGCAGAATCCGAATCGTGTGCGCTCCCTGCTCGGCGCTTTTGCGATGAGCAATCCGGTTCGTTTTCACGCACCCGATGGAGAAGCGTATACCTTCTTCGCTGACCACATTATCGAACTGGATAAAATTAACCCGCAGGTGGCTGCGCGCATGGTGAGTGCGATGAGCCGATGGCGACGCTACGCGGCACCCAATTGCGATGCAATGAAAGTCGAGCTTGAGCGTATCCGCGCGGTAAACGGCATCTCAAATGATGTATTTGAGTTAGTCGATAAATCACTACAATAGGCGTGACGATCTAAACGGAGACGCGTGATGGCAGGTGGCTGGGCTCGCGACGGCGCGGTGCAGGATCAAATCGACGCCAGCGTTGAAGACGCAGTCAAGCGTGCGCGAGAGCAAATGCCGAAAGGTCAAAGCCTGACGCATTGCGAAGAGTGCGACACCGAGATTCCGCCGGCGCGGCGCGAAGCCGTTCCCGGAGTACGCTTGTGTATTAGCTGTCAGTCTGAAGTGGACGAGGCGCAAGCATTTACTGCGTACAATCGCCGTGGCAGCAAGGACAGTCAGCTACGCTAGCATAGCGACCCTCTTGTCAAATTCGAGCCAAATCGTGAATCGATCAGCCATCAACCTTGCGAAAAAATTTGCAAAATTCTCTGAACATTGGTCCCCCCGGGTTGTTGCCGAGATGAACGATTACCAGTTTAAACTGGTGAAAGTTCAGGGCGAGTTTGTGTGGCACGACCATCCCGACACCGACGAAGTTTTTATTGTGATCGAGGGTAAGCTCGATATCGAATTTCGCGACAGCACCGTCACTTTGGGCGCGGGCGAGATGTACGTCGTCCCTAGAGGTGTGGAGCATCGCCCTGGCGCGCGCGATGAGTGCAAAATGATGCTGGTCGAACCGCGCGGTGTCGTCAACACGGGTGACGCAGACAGCAAGCTAACCGCGCAAAACGACGTTTGGATTTAGCATGTAGTCGCAATTTTGTTAACAATCATCAAACTGATTGGCTGCGCTTTTCAACGCCTGTGCTAGACTCGCGCCTGCCTGCGGTATTAGCCAATTGACAGACCAGCGCGTATCCGCACCGTACCGCTGACTGCGTTCGCAGAACAACTCCACGAGTGTAAGAACTCGTTCTTTTTTTATAACCCATGTGCTCGCAAGGTTGCGACGGCACATTGACGACCCGTTCCGATGTTGACGTTTTTTCAGTTAGAGATTTTTCGGCGCTTTATACCGTTTATGAAGTGGATGCCCGGACTTACTCGCGCGGACATCAAATGCGACGTAATGGCGGGCCTGACCGGTGCGGTCATCGTGCTGCCGCAGGGTGTCGCGTTCGCCACTATTGCCGGGATGCCGCCGGAGTATGGTCTCTATGCAGGGATGGTGCCGGCGATTATTGCTGCCTTGTTCGGATCCAGCAGACATTTGGTTTCCGGGCCGACGACGGCCGCATCGATTGTGATGTTTTCATCGCTCAGCGTGCTCGCTGTTCCCGGCAGCTTTCACTACGTCGAGCTGGCGCTAACCCTGACCTTTATGGTCGGAATCATGCAACTCGCATTGGGTTTTGCGCGCATGGGGGCGCTGGTTAACTTTATTTCGCACTCGGTGATCGTCGGGTTTACCGCTGGCGCTGCTTTGCTGATTGCGAGCAAGCAGCTCGGTAATTTTTTCGGTGTGACAATTCCGCGCGGTGGGCACGTGCAAGACATCCTCTACAATTTTTACGTGCAGTTGCCGACGCTTAACTATTACGTGCTCAGCGTCGGTGTCGTCACGTTGGTTTCGGGTATCGCGTTTAAAAAATGGTTGCCGCGCATACCGTTCATGATCGCCGCGATGGTGATTGGCGGCATCGTCGCCACCGTTCTCAACGCCTATTTCGGCCAGTCAGTTACCGGCATAAAAACCGTGGGTGCTTTGCCGAACTCACTGCCCCCGTTATCCGCGCCGGTGCTGACCGCCGAGGCGATTCGCGACCTCGCGCCTGCCGCGCTGGCAATGACCTTGTTTGCGCTTACCGAGGCGGTCTCGATCGGGCGTTCTCTTGCAGCGCGATCCGGTCATCGTATCGACGGCAATCAGGAATTTGTCGGTCAGGGCTTATCGAATCTCGCTGGCAGTTTTTTCAGCGGATACGTGGCTACCGGTTCGTTTAACCGCAGCGGCTTGAATTTTCAGGCTGGCGCGAAATCACCCGTTGCAGCAATTTTGGCCGGCGCTTTATTGATGCTGATTGTGGTGCTGGTTGCACCCCTGGCGGCGTATCTTCCGAACGCTTCGATGGCCGCAATTTTGTTTATGGTGGCGTGGGGGTTAATCGATCTAAAAGAGATCAAGCACATTCTGCGCAGCACAAGGAATGACTCAGTGGTCATGGCGGTGACGTTTTTTGGCGCGCTGTTTCTTGAACTCGAAGTCGCGATCCTTGCGGGGGTCATGCTATCGCTGATTATTTACCTGATGCGGGTGGCGCGACCAAACGTCGCGACACTCGCGCCAGACCCCTCGCAGCCGAAGAACGCGTTCACCAGTGATCCCGAGCTCGCGCAATGCCCACAACTGAGATTTCTGCGTGTTGATGGCTCCCCGTTTTTTGGCAACGTGAATGTAATTCAGGACGAGGTCGAGCGCGTCGACGTTAAATACCCCGGTCAAAAGCATCTTGCGGTATTGGCAGACGGGATCAACTTTGCCGATATTTCAGGGTGCGATGCGCTCGAAGCGGAAGCCACCCGGCGGCAAAAAATGGGTGGTGGTTTCTACCTGATTAACGTGAAACCAAAACTATGGTTGCCGCTCGCGAAGTCCGGTGCGATGCAAACCATCGGCACCGACAATATCTTCAAATCAAAACAGGAAGCGATTGGTGCGATATACGACAAGCTTGATCGCAACATTTGTCAAACGTGTGAAGCGCGTGTTTTCAGAGAATGCCAAAGCATCTGATTGCGAGTTAATGCCGGGTACCCTGCCACCTGTTTTCCTTGTATGAGTTTGATACGCTAGTTGCTTCGACATTTACGGAGTGACGTTTAGTGGCCTGCCAATACTTTGCCCCATGCGAACACGGTGCCGATACGTTTACCGTTGCGATGCCAAAGTTAACCTTCGGTCGTGGCTGCCTGGCCGAGGTCGGCGAGCGCGCCGCCGGGCGCGGTTTCACGCGCGTTGGGGTGATCACCGACCCGCACCTGCGCGATGGACCCTACGTTGCGGTGGTGTGTGACTCGCTAAAAAGCGCCGGCATCGACTTTGAGGTGTTTTGCGATATCCGCATCGAACCCGACGACCCCTCCATTGAGGCGGCGGCAGATTTTATTGGTAGCGGAAACTTCGATGCCATCGTCTCCGTGGGGGGTGGGTCGAGCATGGATACGGCCAAGGCCGGAATTTTGTACGCGCAACACCCCGCCCCGTTTACCGATTATTTTGCGCCACCGGTGGGTGAAGGCCGACCGATTCCCGGCCCGTTGTTACCGCACATCGCCTGCCCGACGACATCCGGCACCGGCTCGGAATGCACCTCGGTTTCCGTCATCCGCATAAATGCGCTGAACACAAAGTTTGTGATCGGCAGTCCGCATTTGATGCCGGTCGAGGCGATCGCCGATCCGACGTGTTGCGACACCTTGCCCGCAAACATCGTCGCGTCGACCGGCTTCGACCTGCTGTGTCACGCGATCGAGTGTTACACCGCCAAGGCCTACACACGCTGGCAGATTCCTGCCGATCCGAACAAGCGAACCCTGCTTCAGGGTGCCAACCCCTGGAGCGAGATGGCGGCCGCGCGCGCGCTCGACATTGCCGGAAAATACCTGGTGCGCGGCGTCAACGATGCCAGCGACAGCGAGGCGCGCGATCAGCTGATGTGGGGCGCCACGTTGGCAGGGATGGCATTTGGTAATTCCGGAACCCACCTGCCGCACGCAATGAGCTACGGCGTGACTCATCTGATGGACGACATCACCACCGATGGCTATCCGGTCAAATCACCGTTTGTGCCGCACGGATTCAGCGTGATAGTCAGTGCGCCCTCAATCTTTCGGTATCTGGCAGAAGCCGCGCCGGAGCGCCACCTCGAAGCCGCCGATTGTTTGCAGGCCGACAGCAAAGGCGCTACCGCGGACGATGCCGGCGAAGTTGTCGCCAACCGATTGATCGAATTAATGAAAGGCAGCCACGCGCCGAATGGTTTGTCCGGCGTCGGGTTCGGCGAAGATGACGTTAATGCCCTGGCCGACTCCTCTATTCGGCAGGGCCGCGCGATTGCCAACGCGCCGCGCGAAACCAATTTGGTGGATATGCAGAATATATATGGGGCGGCGTTGAGTTATTGGTAACCGCCTGTCCCAATTTCGGTAAAGCCAAGTGGTATTTGGCCGATAGTGGAGGTAGCTACATAGGCCTTCTTTCGCTTCGGTTTTAACTATGGCTGATCGCTTGCATCAACATCTCCCGCTAAACGGTATTACCGCGTTTGAGGCTGCTGCGCGCCATGGCAATTTCAGTCGCGCCGCGGAGGAGCTCGGCGTCAGCCAGGCCGCGGTCAGTCGGCAGATGAAATCACTGGAGACTGCAGTTAACTCGCCGTTGTTCCAGCGCGAACGCTATAGCGTTTCCCTCACCGATCACGGCAAATCGCTTTTCGCCTGCGTCGCGCCATTTATCAGCGAGCTCAACACGACCGTTGAACAAATCCAGCGCGAGGTTTCGACGCAGGACGAACTGGTCGTATGCACCGACCTGCTGGTCGCAACTGCGCTATCACCCCTGTTGCCCGACTTTTCGCAGGCGTTTGGCGACTCCCGCATCCGACTCATCAGTTCGTCGGGCAGCGTTGTCGAATCGCCGCAGGCGTTTAGCATCGCCTTGCAAATCGGTGGCGACGAACACGAAGGCTATACGCGTAAAACGGTTTGTCACGACGAGATCGTCGCCATATGTCAGACCGGCAACGAATCAATGTACTGTGGAGCAGATGGACAAGTTGACCTCGAGCTGGTCACGCTTTTGGAGCTCGACAACGCGTCGATGTCATGGCCATCGTGGTCACTGTTTTGCGAGACGACAGGAACCCGCTACTTTAGCGCCCGGCAGCAGGTTTTTCGTGATGTGCGCAGCATGTTGAATGCGGTTGAACAGGGCATTGGTATCGCGCTGGGTTGGGGCAGCGTGTTGCAACAGTATGTCGATTCGCGACAGGTCTCGATAATTCCGGGTTTGCGTATACCGGTTAAAAATGGTGTGTCTGCTTACATACTCAGGGGTGTGAAACGCCACCCGCTAACGGACGACTTTATCGATTGGCTGAGCGTTCAGCGAAGCATGGCGTTGAAATAATCTCACTGGGCGCAGCTGCCAGAGTAGCCCAATGGGATGGATTCGAAATCCGGTGTACCCTCGCGGGTACCGTGAGTTCAAATCCCACCCCTCTCCGCCAATCACAAATAAGCTTGCGCCCGCTTGATGATCTTGTTGCAGTCAAAACCGCCGTCGACGGGAAATGTCGCGCCTGTCACGTAGCTGGATTGTGGAAAAACGAAAACCATGGCGGCGTTGCCACGTCTTCAGGTGTTCCGTAGCGGTTCATCGGAATGCCCGCGAGGTATGCGCGCCGCGTCTGTCTTCTGCCGCGCCCGAATACTGTCAGATCGACAAGCACCGAGAATCATTCCAGGTTTGCGAGATCACCGCAGAATCAATTCGCGCCAGATCGTAACCTGAGCCGATAAGGAAGGGAGTCTATCCACAAGCGGAAGCGGTCGCCTGGCCGAGTGG
The DNA here is from genome assembly GCA_039029275.1 of Pseudomonadota bacterium. GTDB lineage: Bacteria > Pseudomonadota > Gammaproteobacteria > JBCCGL01 > JBCCGL01 > JBCCGL01. The sequence continues at coordinate 222,110 of JBCCGL010000008.1, forward strand.
GTCGAAAGCGTTGACCGAAATGCAGTCCTTCGCCTCAATTATTGGTGAGCGAAGACAACAAGCTCAATGCCTGTCTTTCGCAACCATTGTTCGACATCCATACGACACGCTCAAGCGGCTTGGAAATACTCGACGGGATCATCAAAAGCGTAAAGCGGTGAATATGCCGCGATAATTCGACCTCGATCTGGTACTCGTCGCCCTGAATGATTGGCAGAGCCTGCGGCCACGGTTGACGCTTTTTTTTGCTTGCCCACGTTATCGATGCGCGCTCACCGCTCGGCGAGTGACTTATGTCTATTTTCATTCCCTTGACGGGATTAGGCCACCAGAAATTGGGCGAAGACTGATCTGTTAGACAGACGTTGCCGCTGCTGTCGACAGGTACACTCTGTGCGTGCGCGTTCGGCGCGCCGCCACCGCGATAAACGGCAAGCGCAGAATCGCTGGTGCTCGAAGACTTTAGCAGCCGCGAAATTGCATCGAGCAACTTGCTATCACCGATATTCTGTCCTCGGTCCAACAGATTTTTCTGGGCACCCTCAATGGTGATGACCTCACCGCTGGCCGACAGCAGTTTGACCGACTGTCCTTCGGAAAGATCTAGGGACTGATCCGCCTTTACAGTGTCGCCGGGATTCAGTGATTCAACGTTGGAACTGATGATCACAAATTGATTCGCAGCGAACGTGTGCAGCGGAACAAGAATCAGAATCAAAAAACTCGCAATTCGTTTGTTCATTTTTCACTCATCACTATGGTGTCACCGCTCTCGCCTTGCGCAAGGCGTCGCATGTGATATGCGACCAGCGGATCGTTAGGAAAGGATTGATTCAAGGCGGTAAACATTGCTTCGCAATCCCTCTCGTTGGACGCCAGCCTGGCGTACGCTTCTTCATAACCTCGCAGTCCAGTGGACGCCGTTTCATCCGGTTTTTGAGGTTCAAACGTCATAATACTCTCGGTTTTGCCCTTTAAAACGAATTTACCGATTGGTCGAAACTGTATATCGGGGCATTGATTCACCGTGGCCTCGCTCACGCATATCCGGGTGCCAATATATTTGTTGACCCCTTCCAATCTCGATGCGGTATTTATCGAATCACCCAGCGCCGTGTATTCCAAGCGATGGGATCCGCCGTAATTCCCCAGGATCGCCGAACCGGTATTGATGCCGATTCGTGTAACACCAAGCGTTATGCCAGCCTCACACTGTTGTCGTCTGAATTTCTCACAATAATCATCCAGCTCCAACGCAGCACGCACGGCGCGACTCGCGTGGTCGTGCTGAAAAAGCGGCGCGTTGAACATGACAAACAGCGCATCGCCCACTATCCCTGCCACCATGCCACCGTGGCGCGTGGCGATTTCGCAGGTCGCGTCGAGATAGGTGTTGATCAGATTCACGAGCTGGCCCGGTTGTAATGACTCGGTAAGCGGGGTGAAATCGGCCAGGTCAGTGAACAAAAACGTCAACTCTCGTTGCTCGCCTCCGACCACCAGCAACTCGGGATTTTCGACAAGCTGATCGACAAATTGCGGGGACAGATAGTGTGAAAAGGCCTGTTGGATAAAAACCTTTCTTTGCGTCTCCGCGCGCCACTCACGGTAGAGCGAAACGCCGCTCGCGAGTATCAACGCCAGCGATACCGTTACGGCCTCGAGCATCAGATTTTCAACGGCGTAAATCACCACGACCACGACCCAATAAACCAGCAACGCAATGCCGCACGCCAGTACGCGGCGTCCCGTGGATGTGTTGATTGTCGCCAGCAGGAATCCGACGGCTGCCATGCAAACAACAAGGGCGAGGTTTGCCAACCAGGGTATCTGAACAATTCGCCGCCCATCGATCAACTGCTGCAGCACCTGGGCATGAATTTCCACGCCGGGTGAGTGGAGTGACCCAGGCAGCAAGCGATTCAGGGGCGTGGCGTGTTTGTCCTCAAGGCTCAGATCGGCACCTATGAGTGCTACTTTGCCCCGCAACCACTCATCGGGCAGGTAGCTGATTGTATGAGCGGGATAAACGGCAAAGCGACGCTGATCCCGATCTCGATGTCGCTGAAAGTCGATCACAATTCTCGACTCCACCGGAAGTGCAACATCATTGGCACGCGCAATTTCAGCGGAAAACGATCTTCGTTCCGGACTGTCCGTCGAACTGACAAGGGGTGCGCTACGAACGATTCCATCCAGCTTATCGCGCAGCACGCTGGGATCACCAGTCAGTTGTCCCGCAGTAAAGTCCTTCAGATACGCGACCTGCGCATCGCTCAATCCCGCGTCGCTGTCGGGTTTGGCCAGCACCACCGGAATTGTCAGCTGTGCCAGTGATTGGCTCAACAGCTTGTCCTTGTGGGGCTCGGTGGGCTGATCGAACAGAATGTCGAGTCCTATCGAGGCAACACCTTTTTCCTCGAGTGAAGTCAACAGCGTGGCAATGAACGCGCGATCGATAGGCGAGCGGTACGAGAAATTCGACAGAGTCTCCTCGTCGATTCCTACGATGACGACGTCGCTGCTTTGCTCCATCGGATGGCCCAAATACACCAGGCGAACGTCTTTTAAAAAATTTTCCACGAGCGGCAACACCGGCAGCCAGTGATTCGCCAGGACGACCGCGAGTGCGATCGCAATCACCCAGCCCGCCAGGCTTGATCGACCTGACGATGCGTTTGACGATTTGGTGCTCGAAATGTTCATAAATGGTTTCACTCATTCGAGAATAAGTCACCTACCAGCGTTGTGTTGATCTCTTGTAACTATTTCACAAATAAACTGAGCGCTGACCCGCGTTTACATCAATTATCGATGGCCAAGCCTAATTAACGATCCGTCGGGTGCGCACATACTTGAGATTCTGGACACCCGCCATTGATAACTCTATGCTGATTTCGCGATAGAGATTCGCTCCTCGTGTGTATTGCTCGGGGGCAAAGAGTATGAAACACAAAATGGGATGATGGATTTATGTTTGCACATATACAACGTAAGTGTCTCGACGTTCTTCTGGTCATTATTCTGAGCTGCGGATTTGGACTCAGCGCGGTAAAAGCGGCTGACGCCACCCATTTTGGCGGCGTGGAATTGGGCTTCAGCACGTTTCGATTCGACCAAAAAATTGACCAGAAGCTGACGTTTTCAACAGCCAGCTTTACGCTGGGCTCACAGATCGATCGCTACAGCGTCATCGCCAACTATTCGCTTAGCTTTGATTCTGCCGAGGTATCCGAAGAGGATTTTACCGGGTCGGCGGATCGAGAAGATTTCGATTTAATTTTTTCGTATCAGATCAATCCCAACTTCAGCGCGTTTATTGGCTACAAACAGGGGGAGACCTCGCTTGACTGGTTGAGTCGCGAAGACGAAGACGACGGACCGACTCAGAAAGAGTCATACAAACAGGACGGTGGGTTTATCGGGATCAGCGGCAGTTGGCCAATTGAGGGTGCCGGGCGAATATCGGCCTCCCTGGCCTACGCTGATCTGGATAGTGACAATACGTTTGTGAGTGACGGTGACGGCGCCGATGAGGGAGAACCGCCCGAATTCGACGACATATCAGGCAAAACCCGTGGAAGCACGACGGGTTATTCATACAGCCTTACATGGACTCTGCCTCTGAGGGGAAGCTGGCTATTTCGCACCAAGCTTCGACTCAATCGCTACGAGCAGGACATTGAATTCCAGGGCGTGAAATTTTCAAACATCGATGAGAGCACCACGACGCTTCTGGTCGGATTGGTGAACGCGTTCTAGAAGGACACGATATCTTTGATTTTCGTGTTGAGCGGAGGGCCAAAATAGAACGTATGGGTCAACGAAGAGTGCTCCCATGGCACTTGGCGATTGCCGCTCGCCGCAAGAACGTCGCGGCGTACTTTCTTGAACAAATCTTCGGCCGGAATCGCTTCCTCGATATATTTAAGAATCGCGCCGGTGTAGAGACCGTTACGGCCGCTGCCGTCTGATGAAACACTGCCGGGTTCGGTGGCATAGGCGATCAGTGTGTTGGGAGGTGAAGACGCCGAGGCCAAACCCCCGGCAAGATCGGCAAGGTCAGAGGAACTCAAGTCCCCAAATGGATTGTCGCGGCAGGCGTCGAGCACAATGATGTTTTGCTGAGATGGCGACTCTCGAATCAGGAAAAGCAACTTGTCCAGTGACAGAGATTCAGATTCAAGCGTGTCGACCGAATCAAATTCGACACCAACGGGCAACAGGTAATTTGTACTGTCGACCTGCACCGCGTGCCCCGCGTAATAAAAAATCGATATTGCATTCTCAGATTCAATGGCGCGGTAGAATTTTGCAACTGCCCGCGCAAGCCTTTTCGGATCGAGATTGGTAGCAAGAGTTACGTCATAGTTCAAATCGCGCAAGACCTCGGCGACATCGACCGCATCGTTGAGCGGATTCTTAAGCGGCGTATGCCGGTAGTCCGAATTACCGATGACCAATGCGTAGCGCGGTGCTTCTTCAGCAACAGCGAGGCCTGATATTCCCGTCAGGAGGTATAACGCGAGAATCGAAACAAGTCCTTGCGAGAGGCGAGATTTGCGCATTGCCCTACGATAACAAATTTCGATAAAGAAGCGTTACAAGGCCTTCATCAGAGAGTAAACGTCGAGACCACGCAGTTGTGGTCGACTTTTAAAGGTATTACCGCGCGTTTTGAAACTGTCTGGCGATACGCCAAAACTGTTAGCGCAGAATCATCGGTCAGCATCAGCGCCATAAAATAAATGCAGGCGCGCGCAACAAAGCATCGATTGGAAACAATCTCACCCTATTCAGGTGCTTCACGCCGGTTCATCAGTATCTACCGGCTCTCGATCAAACGCCCCGATCCACGCGCGTAAAATATCATCGTCGCCGTTTTGTCGGCCCCATTGCCGAATCGCGTTGCGAAGTCCAACCCTGCCGAGACGCGTAGCGGGTGTGTTGTGATCATCGGGCGAGCGTTTGGCGCGAAGCGCATCGAAGGTGTCGCGCTTTGCATCCAGATAATCTTCGACACCCCAGTCATCGATTAGCGCTTGAAACGACGCGAACGCCTGCGCGTCAAACGCTTTGTCTTCGCCCATTTTATTTGTGACCGGGCTGGCGGGGTGAATGTAACCGCAGGGGGTTAACCCGGCAGGAATCGGCGCATTCGCCGAATGGGTTCGACCCGTTCGCATCAGTTTGGGCAGCACGTGCGTGTGCGGCCCTTCGGGTGATCGCCCGTCGGTGTCCTCGCCGCCGATCTTTTGAAACACCTCGACCCGACCCAGTCGTGTCAGCGCAACCCGGTGCGGGTGAGCACTCAAAATAGCGCCCATCGCCGGGTTGCCAGCCTCGAACAGTGAGCGGCCCTCGACCGCGCGCAAGGCTTCGATCAGCGTTGAATCCATTGTGCGGATACAAAAATCAACCTGCGCTTGCCCCAGTCCCATGTCGAACAAAACGCCGCCTTCATCTTCGACGCGCAGTGCCGCATCGTCCGGGCCGAGTTCGGTCAATACGGTGCGTTTATTCATGGCCGCTGCAGTAGTCTCAAGGCACAGAGCGACAGACTGCCCCCACAGATGCGGCTTTGCGCTCAAGGTTTCGTAGGCAATCGGCTGTGCGTCTTCAAGCGCAGCCAATCTAATGCCGCCGCGATCGGTCACACACGAGAGGTCTGACGACGCGCTGGCGGGGGGATCGCCTTCAACGTGGTGAAACTCCGCGATTGCGCCGAAACTTCCCATCGACCAACCGCTCAGTGGGTTAGACAGTTGTTCGCGTACGACATCAGTTAAATCAGGCATGTGTGTTTCTCTCTTGTTCAGTTTTCCAGTCCTGCGCACCGGTGAGGACTGCATCGTAAACCACTCGGCCCAACGCTTCGCCAATCGCTGTGTGCAATCCGGCATAACTCGTCGACCCGACGGGGGCTGCGACGGCGACGCAATCCGTGCCAGTGCCGGTTGCACGACTGCGGGTTTGTTTATCCAACAGGGGTATGTTTGCGTCCAGAACGGCAGTGGTGCGCGCCTGTACAACGACACTCATCGCCTCAATCAGGCCTGCCTCACTCAGCCCCGTCTCGATCCACGCGGCCACGTTGATAGTGCCGAGCTTGCTGCTGATCGACGGCTGACGACTCCCAACCCTTTCTGCGTTTGACAAGCCAACCGTGGCCACAGCGCGCGCGCAAACGTGTTCAAGGTTCACTTCGTCAGTGCAAAAATGCGTGATATTTCGTGATGTAAGAAACGCAACACTTTGATGCTCTCCGCGATTGGCCAGTTCGGTCAGGAGCCAGTCGTGCACGTCGAGGTTTTGCGGCAGGTCGGCATTGCGCACTTCACGCCAAACGATCCGCTGCGCTGTGACGATACCAGGCCGGTTGATGCTCCAGCTCAGGACTCGCATCGGCTGACCGAGGTCGAGCGTCAGCCAGGGCCGATCGAGGCTTAGCCGTTGCGCGGCCCACTCGCTGTTTTGAGCATCGGTCACGCAACCACCTCAAGCGGCTGAAAAACGGGGCCATCTTCGGTTTCGCGGAAAAATGCGCGAATGCTGAACACCGACTCCAGACGTTCCAATGTCAGCACTTCTTGAGGCGATCCATCCGCCACGATCTGACCTTCGCTGAGAAGAATCAGGCGGGTGCAATGGCGCGCGGCAAGACCGAGATCGTGTAATGACACGATGACACTGCGGCCCTTGTTGGCCAGCGCCGCAAAGGTTTGCATGGTGGCGATCTGGTGCGCGGGATCGAGACCGGCGACCGGTTCGTCCGCCAGAATCAGCGGCGTGTCTTGCGCCAGCGCGCGCGCGATCAGTACGCGCGCCTGCTCGCCGCCGGAAAGGCGGGTCGCGCTTCGTGTTCGAAACTCGCCGAGATCCATCGCCTTGAGCGCTGCCTCGACATGCGCATAGTCGTCGGGTGTGGCGCGCTGACCTCCCACCATGTGCGGGATACGGCCAAGCATCACGAGGGTCTCGACCGAGACTGGCCAGGCGATTTCGCGCGATTGCGGTAACCAGGTGGATCGGCGGGCGCGTTCTGTCGCGCTCATCTGCACGAGCGAGCTGTTGCCGTGGTGCGCAATCAAGCCCTGTGCCGCGCGCATCAGGGTGGTCTTCCCGGCCCCGTTCGGGCCCAGAAGTCCGACGCATTCACCAGAACTCACGCGTAGTGATACATCGTTCAGCACCGGGCGACCGCGCAACGCGACGCTGAGGTGTTCAATCGTCAAAAGGCTCACGCGGACTGCCTCCGCGTTTTGTAGATCAGGTGTAAAAACAGCGGTGCGCCGACCAGCGCAGTGACCACACCAAGCTTTAGATCCCGCGTTGGCAGGATGACGCGCACGGCGATATCGGCCGCCAGCAGCATGATCGCGCCACCCATTGCGGACGCCCACAGTAGTTGCGAAGGGCGCGCGTCGACGAGGGGTCGAAGAATATGCGGGACGACCAGTCCAACGAATCCGATCGCGCCGGCGACTGCCGTGCCAGCACCCACAACCGTTGCGGTACCGACGATCAGAACCAAACGAACCCGCGTCAATCTTATCCCCAATGCGCTGGCGGCGTCCTCGCCGAGGGTCAGGGCATCCAGCCCCCGCCCCAATCGAAGCAGCATGGCAGCTCCCGCCAACATAAACGGAAGCGCAATCCACACGTGGGTCATTGAGCGGTCAGCGAGCGAACCCATCATCCAGAACACAATCTCGTTGGCGGCGAAGGGATTGGGTGAGAGGTTGAGTACCAGCGACGTCAGCGCGGCGGCCAGGGCGGAAATCGCAATTCCAGCGAGAATGAGCGTGAGCGATGTGCCGCGCGGCCCGGCCAGAAGAACCACCAACACGACACCCAGAAGCGCGCCGATAAGAGCCATCGCAGGGAGGCCTAGCACGACACTCGCTGCCAGGCCGCTGTGTATTGCGATCACTGCCCCAAGCGCCGCTGAACCTGACACGCCAATAAGCCCGGGTTCTGCCAGCGGGTTGCGCAGGTAACCCTGCATCGCGGCTCCCGCCAAACCCAGACTGCCGCCAACCATCGCGGCCAGAATGGCGCGCGGCAGGCGAATTTCGCGCATAACCAGCGTGAGCGGTCCGCCGTCATCGCGCACTAAGGCGCTCAGGCTTTCGACAGGGCCAATCGCGGCGGGCCCCAAAACCAGAGCGGTGATGAACAGTGCGATCAGTACCGCGATCAGCGCTGCCGCGAGACGGTTGATTTTCACTCGCTGACAAGCTCTTGTCGCAGCTCGGCGAGCGCCGATATCGCCCGCAGGACGTACGGCGTGCCGCAGATCCAGTCGCGGTCGGTGAAGCCGCCGTTAGCCCCGCGTTCTTGCAATGCCTTGACCACGGGATGCTGCAGGATTTCCTCGGCGCGCGAGGCACCGGCGTAAGGCTGTGATGTGACCAGCGCGTCGGCATCAATCATCGCCAGGATTTCGAGTGGAAGGATCCCGCCGGAAGCATATCCGGCGCGCGAGGCGGCGTTTTCGAAGCCTGCCGCAATCAGTATCTGACCCGCCAGCGTGCGATCACCCGAGGTGTAGCCGTTGGCGTAATAAAGCGCGGCGCTGGGTCGTGTTTGACTCTCCTTCTGCAAGGCTGAGAGCCGATTGTCGTAATCGGCCACCAGCGCTTCGGCGGTTGTCGTGCGGCCGAGTAACTGCCCCATTTGCAAAATCCGCTTGCGTACTTCATCGAGGCCGTACGCGGGTTCAAACACCGCGACGGGAATGCCTAGTCTGCGCAACATATCGACGGTAGCGCGTGTGGTAAAGCTACCCGCGATCACCAGATCCGGACGCATCAGGTAGATTTCTTCGGCGAGTCCGCGGTTGGCGAGGAAGGCGCGTGCGGTTTCAGCCATCGCAGAACTTCGTGGGTCCGCGGCGAGATAGGAAACCGAGTGGAGTTGTCCTTCGTCTGCCAGCATCATGGCGAGCTGGTCGGTGCACAGGTTCATCGAAACGACGCGGTGGGGCGCATCGTTTGCGATGGCCGGAGCGGAAAATGCCCCGGCCAAAAGCACAGTTCCTGCGATGAAATCAGTAGCGCGCATCGATGCCGACGTAGGCTTGGCGCGGGCGGCCGGCGTATCCCCACACTTCCATCGTGTCCTCGTCGGTGAGGTTAACGACGCGACTCGTGAGCGAAACAGTATTGTTGAGAGCGTAGCGCGCCGACACGTCCAGCGTTGTGATGCTGGGAAGTTCTACCGTTTCAAAGCTGCCAAAAAACTGGGTATCCGGCAGGCTTGAAATGCGACGCAAGTTCGCCGCGAATGTCGCTTTGTCATCAAAGGCGCGCAGTGTTGCGCCGAATGCAAATTCTCGCTCCGCGCGACGAATCTCGGCGCTGCCGTCCGGGTTCTCGGCCTCCAGGTAGGTGTAAGACGCGCGCAGATCGAGATCGTCGGTAACGGCCAACTGCCCGCTCACCTCGACGCCCTCACGAGTGCTGTCGCCGGTTTGATTTTCGTAGGTAAATCCGCCAGCGGTGAGGCTAACCGAGGAGATTTCATCGGTCAGCGTCTCGTCAAAAATAGTGATGTCGACATAACCGCGGCCGTCCAGAAACGGGACTTCCACACCGAGGTCAGTGCTTTCGTTGCGTTCGGGTTCGAGATCAGGATTACCCACGAATCCGAAAGCGTCAGCGTACAGTTCGAAATAGCTGGGGTTTACGATGCCCGTGCCCTTCGAGGCGTGCAAGCGCACACCGTTGTCCAGCGTGTGGGATACGCCAAGCGTCCAGGTTGACGCGGCTTCGAACGGATCGTTACGGTCCAAGCGAACACCTGCCTGAAGATCGAGACCGCTTTCAAAGCCACCTCGGTACTCCAGCGCAATAGAATCGGTATTGCGCTCGAAGTCCGGATTCGAGCTGCTTGAATCGCGCTCTTTTTCAATCAGGACGTTAAGCAGTTGATCCGCAGCGGCGACAGGCTCTTCGTCGAGGCCGATACTCATCAAATATTTGATCGCGTCGGTGCTGGTCTCGGTGGGTGCGCCTCCATTGTCTGTCCGCTCGTTTTCGGTTTGCTCGATGGACAATCGATGCGTCAGACGGCCATTGAGGGGTGACACTTCTGCGTAGAGATTGAAAGTTTGCTCATCGCGAGTAGCGAACGCGTCGCTGTCGACAACGTATTCATCGGCGTTGGTAGCCGTAAACGAGTTGCTGTCAAAATCGAAATCCTCGGTCGCATCGCGGAAAGAGAAACCAAGCTCAAGCGCAGGAAGGATCTGATAATCGGCCTTAATGATCATCGTCTGGCGGTCGGTTTTATCCTCTTCGCCACCGTCGTCAGAGAAATCCCAGCCGTCATCGCGCGCGCGGGAAAAGTTGAATGATACGCCGCCTTTTTCGTTACGTTTGGATGCAAAGCCAGTCAGTGTGGTGCCATCTCCCGCTTCGAAAGTAGCGCGAAATTCATCACCAATGCCGCCTTTGCGGGTGATGATGTTGATTACGCCGGCCGAGGCGTTTGATCCGTAAAACACCGATTGCGGACCACGCAGCACTTCGATGCGTTCGATGTTGGCGGTTTCGAGACCGCTGAGAATGTACTCGCCGTCTCCGCCCGCAGCTTCGACGCCGTCAATCAAAATCAGCGTGTGATTGCCTTCGCCACCGCGAATGCGAACCTGTGTGAAATTGCCACCCGACCCGTTAACAGATACCCCCGGCACGGCCCGTAAGGCGTCCTGCACCGTGGTGATCCCGCGATCTATAATCTCTTGTGCGGTGATGATCGTGGAGGCCCGGCCGTAAGCGTTGGCGGCCACCGGAGTAAGACCGCCGGAAAGGACCACCGTGCCCAGATCGACGGTGTCGTCTTGCGCATTTGCGGGAGTGGATAAAGATGATGTTGCGACAAGCGCCGCCAAAGCGAAAACAGAAAGTGGGTTCATTCAATACCTCCAAAGCTGGCCATACAGCCAGTAACAAAAATAAGTTGTGTCTTTGAAGGTGGGATTCCTCCGCAGACGATGATTTACATCACCGCTACGGATTGACCGTTGACCATGGCGCGCCCCGCACCCGGACAGGGTGATTGCATCGGCAGGTCTCCTGGCTCGCGGGTCAATGTTTCACCGGGCCTTCCCAGCGCGCTCATGCGCGCCAGTGGCAATGCCGGTGTTACTCACCGCTTACAGTTGCGGGGGCAGCCGCAGGTTTAACCGCATGGCGGTTGCACTGCGTTCCCTCTTAGTCTGACGACCGAGGTCGGGCGCCAGAACCGAAGCGCGCGTAGGTTAGCAAAACTTTTCGGACGAAAAAACGTTTTTTTAATTGCAGCGCTCTCCAAAACAAATTGTCAGAGCGCGCGTCTATTTGTTCTCATTCCCGCGTGGCTGGGCAGTTGACGGCGCAGTGGCATCGTGTGAAAAACGCGTGACCGATCTATGAACAAAATGTCGGTTTGCGAAAGAAAACCTTTTGAATCAGGGGTCTGAGTTTTAGGAAAATGCGATAGAGGGGGTTGGCTAAAACGATGATCCAGGGCTGTCGGACCAATTTTCCTAACACGCTGAACCGCGGTAGAACAACCCAAAGCTCGGCGAATGCTTTGGGACCGTCGACGAGTTGCCCGTCCGGCAATCGAACGTGAAAGCGGGCCATTGCCTGCGTGCGTGACAGATCATTTTCGATCGTCTCATCATCGCCTGCGCTGACATCAACCCAGCTAACGGCATCGGCCCCACGCTGTTTTTGGTACCAGGCAATTTCGCGTCGGCACAGCGGACAAGCGCCGTCGAAATAAACTGTCACAGGATTTGTCATAAAAGGTCATACGGTTAGAAACAGTTACAGTTCACCGCTCGTCGGTTTTGCTTAATGTTACGTTCTATACGGATCACTGGCACCCACGCCGAGAGACGAATAGACTTGGGAATATCGAGTCAAATATCAGCTGACACGCTTGTCCAGAAGTGAATTATTAATTGTGAATAAGTTTAAAAGTATCGCGTTATCTGCGCTCGCCGCGTTATTGCTTTCTAGCTGCAGCGATGAACCCGAAGTCACGCAACAGACCGAGCAGGTGCAACCGCTTTTTGATACCTCACGATTTATCAGTGCTGCGGACGTGCTCGGTCGTATCGAATCCAGTGAAAAGCAATGGCTTTTTGATGTTCGCAACAAAGTGTCATTCGCTGAGTTGCACATTGAGTCTGCGCTCTCGTTGCCCTACGGAAAATTTGATCAAAAAACGCTGGCGTCAATCGAAGGGCTATCGCTCAATTCGCCGATTGTCACGTATTGCGGGTGCCCGCATACCTTGTCGGGTTTTGCGGCGGAGCAGATCGCGCAATTTGGATACACCGATGTTCGCGTATTACATGAGGGATTTTTTTACTGGCGCGACAATGGCTTTCCGGTTTCTGGCCAGAATGCGCAAGTCACAACACGATTGGAATTCGCAGGAACGTTGGAATCACACGAACAGCCGTTGGTGAATAAGGCGGTATTTTTGCGCAATGTTCGCAACGGGCAGCTTGAAGCGGCGGTGACCGATACAAACGGGTATTTTGAAACGGATTTTCACGTGATGTCGTTTCGCGAAAATGACGAGTTTCAACTCTACCTGGAGAGTCTGGATTCTCCGGAGCTTGGGCGTTTTACGGCGAGTGAAACAAAATTAAACCGTATCAGCGTTAGTAACATCGACCAAAACGAACCGATCATTCAGTCGGCGCTAGATTACTGATCCACATCGTTTGGTAGGGCGCAAGAGCGACATTGTCATCAAGATCTTTTAAACGCACGCCACTGATCAAGTCACACCACTCATCGGTCACGATCAAATTGAGGTTTCCAAGTGGTAGCGTCTGCTGTTGATTGGTGATATTGCTGACGCAAAAAATGCTTTGCTTGCGGTCCGCTGACTGACGCCAGAAACCAAAAAGCTGCAGCCCCAGATGTAGTGTGAACTGAGTGGCGTTAGGGTGGAATGCCGACTGCGATCGCCGAATGCAGACCAAGCGTTTCAGCTCATCGAATACCTGACGCTCATGGCAATCCTTATTCTTGAGTTTGTCGGCTAACTCGGTGAGTTGCCAAACATGCCGATTGATCGAGCGGGCGCGCCCGGTGTGTTCCTTGCGTGCATAATCATTTTCGGTTCCAAAAAAACTGTGAATGTAAATTGCCGGGATTCCTTCCAGCGCGAGCATGATGGCGTGCGCGCAGATAAACCTTTCAATTTGCAAACCATCGATTTCGTTAGTCTTTGTGGTTTTGAATGCGTCAAAAAGCGCGATGTTCAGTTCATAGGGTTTCTCGTTGCCATCTGGCATTTTTCGCATCGAGACAACACCGCCCGAGCTGCGCATCCCATCGAGCATTGACTGTAATTCGCGGTCTGATAGCAACCCTTCCGTTGGACGCAAGCCAATACCATCGTGCGACGCCAAAAAATTCAAGTAGCAAGTGCCGTCCTGCGCTGGCGGCATACTCATCAACCAGGTCTTTAGATGTTTGCAATCTCCGCTAAACAAGGTAAACAAAACCAGCGGCGGCAAAGAGAAGTTGTAAATAATGTGCGCCTGATTGTTGTTGCCAAAGTAGGTCAGGTTTTCACGGTTGGGCACGTTGGTTTCCGTCACAATAATCGCATCGTTGCGCCGTGCTTCAATCAACAAACGTAGCAAGCGAATGATTGCGTGTGTGTTGCTGTGGTGAATACAGGGTGTGCCGAGTTCTTTCCACAAAAACGCAATTGCATCCATTCGAAACATACGGATACCAGCATCGAGGTAAGCGCCTAATATGCGCACGTATTCGATCAGTACATCCGTATTAGCAAAGTTGACGTCGACCTGATCGGGGCCAAACGTACACCAGACGTATTTTTTTCCGGCGCGCGTTTCAACTTCGCGCAGCAAAGGCGTTGGCCGCGGCCTGACAACTTGGGTTAGATCGACTGCCGGGTCAACCGCGTGAAAATAGTCTTTGCCCGGATCAACCTGCTTCTTGAAGTTTTCAAACCAGCGTGAGCGGCTCGATATATGATTAATGACCAGATCACCCATGACGTCGTAGTCACGACTGAGTGATTCGATGTGTTTCCAGTCACCCAAAGCGTCGTTGACCTTGAGGTAATCGATTACCGCGAAACCGTCGTCCGAACTAAACGGGAAAAACGGGAGCACGTGTACACCAGTAACAATGCCTTGCAACTCGCTATCAAGGAACTGCTTTAATGTCTGCAGGGGTGCTTCATCATTTTTTACGATGCTGTTTCCGTACGTAATCAGCCACGCATCGTTTTCATTCCAGAGGTTGCGGTGTCGCGGGGGTAAAGTCGACGAATCATCACAGCCAATAGCATCTAGCAAAGTGTTAACGAGCGAATGGCTGCTCGCCTGTGGGTACAATTGCTCGACAAGCGCTGTTAGTTTTTGTTCGAGAATATTCAATTGTCGTATCAATGCGATTGCAGTCGACTAAGCAGCAAACTCTTCCGCGTCCTGCGCCACAGCTTCGGCGAGGCGGGGAAGAATATCCGGCATCGCGCTTATGACCCGGTTCCACGCTGGCACAAACGGTTGCGCCATCGGGTACTCCAGAAAATCCCAGCCGGCCTGCATCACATTCTGAGCGAATAATTCAACGGTTTTTTCTTCACTGTGGCGATCATAAGTGAGACCGTTAATCAGGGCATCGTTGTGGTACATGCCGACAAAATCGAGTGCGACGCGATAATACGTCGCCTTGATTGTGCGAATTTTTTCCTGCGTAAAGACTTCACCCTGCGTAGCAAGTTTTCGATAAAGCGCTTTGGCGATGTCGGTCGCCATACGCGCCAAGCCGTGCGCCGCTTCTTCATCGCCTAAATCTTGATGCTTGTGATCGTAGTGATTAGCGATATCAACCTGGCAGATTCGATTACTGGAATAATTGCGGTGCATTTCACTCAGCAGGCCGATTTCCAGGCCCCAGTCTGACGGAATCTTTAAAGTTTTAAGAACGTCGAGTTGCATCGAAAATTCGCCGGCCAGCGCGTAACGGAAACTGTCAAGAAATTTAAGGTAGTCACTTGGCCCGCACACAATTTCGAGCGCACGTAGCAGCGGTGTGACCAGCAGGCGATTGGCTCGACCGTTCATTTTTGTTTGTGTGGTTCGGGCGTAGTAACCCTTACAAAATGCGTAGCTGAAGATTGGATTGGCTACAGGAAAAAGCAGACGCGCCAGCAATTCACGTGAGTAGGTGACAATGTCGCAGTCGTGCAGGGCTACGCAATCGACTCTGGCTTGTGACAACAGGTAACCCATGCAATACCACACGTTGCGACCTTTGCCTTCCTGATAGGGTGCCAAACGCTCGTCTTTGAGCAAGGTGTCAAGCTCCCGCAAGCGAGGACCATCTTGCCACAACAAACAAACCTCCTGCGGTAGCGGTTTGAAAAATTGCACGGCGTGTTTGAATTGATCCGAGCTTGCGCGATCAATGCCGACGACGACCGTGTCGAGGTACTCAACACGCGCAAGCTCAGACACGATCTTGTCTAGCGCGTTAGTGCCAATCTCTGAGTAAAGACTGGGCAGGATCAAACCCATTTTGCGGGACTGCGAAAACTCCAGAAGTTGCGTTTCCAGGTCTTCGAGCGGGCGCTGTGAAAGGTTGTGCAGCGTGGCGATTGTGCCGTGTTGATGAAAGTCAGACAATGTCGTCTCGCTTAATTAACGTGAGATCAGTGACAGTACACTATCATTCCACCCCTGCGGACCTCGCGCTTGGGTGAAATGCAAGTTCGGGTGATCAAACTCGAGTTGGACGGTTGCGTCGTTGCGTACCACGACAGCGATGTCAGCCAGTTGTAGCATTTTAATATCATTCGGGCTGTCGCCCAACGCGATTGTATGTAAATCGGCTCCGACCCACTCCTGCTGGTACGCTTTAATTACGAACTTCATGGCTTCGCTTTTGTCGGTTTGACCCTGAATAGATAGGAATCGGCCACCCTGAATTGCGCAAATCCCCTTTTCGGATAACTTTTGTACAAACGCGGTTTTTCGCGCTTCGCTGTCTTCCCATTGAACCGGTTCGCTCATTTCGCGCTCGTTGGCCAGAGCGGCGTCGGCCAGCGACAAGCCAGTTACATCGGCAATACCCTTTGTACCGAGGTCGCTAAACCCGCGGAACTTATAGTCGAACACCGTTCGCAGCTCGTCGAGCACTTTAAGAATCTCTGATCGATGCTTACCGAACACCGTTGTTTTGAGATCATTCAGCTTCAACGTTGAATTTGTCGCAGCCGGTGAGTCGCGCATGTCGTGATAGACAATCGAACCGTTTTCAGCAATAAAAGGACTATCGATCCCAAGCTGATCGCGGATCACAATCATCTCCGCTGCGGTTTTACTGCTGACCAGAACCAAAGGTATGTTGCGAGACTTGATCTCAGTGAGCGCAGGCAACGCGGGTTGCCAGCCGTAGCTGTGATGATCGAGCAGGGTTCCGTCCAAATCACTGAATACGATATGCAATGCGTTTCCCACGGGTACCGATATTCGAGGGTCCTGGCACGTCGTTCGAGTACCGAGTAACGATGATGCAAATTGTGTGAATAATGCGCCCTCTCTATTAATTAAAGCTCAAAGAACTCGATTGCGGACGCCAGTCGGTTTCGGCTAACCGGAATCTGTTGCCCGTCGATTAAAGTCAACACGCCTTCGCGCCCCTTTTTTTCAAAACGCGATACGACATTTTTGGCCACCCAATAGGATCGATGGACGCGAAAACCGGTTTCTGTTTCGAGTTGTTCGATCGCATCCGATATATTGTAGAGAATCAGCGCACGGTGTGTTGTCGTAGTGACCATTAAATAGTGGAGCTCTGCTTTCAACGAGACTAACGAGCCTTGTTCGGATTCAGACACCAACGCCAGAAATGGCGGCGTTGACGCGTTAGGTGGCGTAGTTACAGCATCCGTCTGAATATCGTCTAATGACGTTTTTTGAAGGCGATAACCCAAGACCCAGGGCGCGTTAAGCGCAACCCAGCAAATTGAGATCGGCGGTGCAACTCCCACCCATTCACCTGCCAGTTCCAACAGCAGCGTTGATGGAGGTTCATTGTTGAGCAGATTAGCATCGATCAACAGTGCAAATGGCGTGAACAAGCTAGCGCCGATCAAGCCAGAAATAAGTAAACCTGCCCATGGGTTTAAGCGCGCAAAACAGCTCATTCGGAGCAGGCCGGTGTGTGCAGCAATCAAAAGTAACATGGGTGTGACGGACTGCAACTGCCATTGCACCAAGTAGATGCCCAGAGGTTCGTTTTCACGCGTTGAGATAAGCGCGAACAGCACACCAAGAACAACGGCAACGGGTACGAAAAATCGCGACGGTGTGATGGCGCCAATACTAAATTGCCCGTTCATACAAAATTCCTGCCCATTCGTGCAAAACCGCTCTATTGCATGATCGTGTCGGAGATGCGTCGCGTACGGTTCAATGCAACGAGATCGTAAAATCACAACAGGACAGTATGCAATGAAAAACCTGATTAGACTTTTACCAATTTTGACTGTAGCAGCGTCACCCGTGATCGCGGACGAGTCCGACCATTGGTTTGTTCGACCCTATGTTGGTGTCAGCATCATGTCGGGCCTCAGTTCTGACTTCAACGACATCGACAGTCTCTCAGGGCGCGCAGACATCGATTTAAGCGACGGATTCACCGGCGGAATCGGTATCGGCTATCGCTATTCCGAGAAAATTGCGCTCGAGTTTGGATGGGAATATCGGTCAAATGAATCGAGTACCACATTGGCCGATGCGTCCGAGTTTGATGGTGGCAACTATGCCTCAAATATATTCTACTTTAACGGTCACTACTTGCTTTCACCGCATTATCGTTGGCAGCCGTACCTGGGGGCTGGACTAACGTGGGTTGAAGAGGTTGACATCGACCTCGAACGCAACGGCGAAGAGCGTTCGTTCTCGGGTGACGGGGACGTAGGGTATCAGTTATTCGCCGGAGCAAGTTATCGATTGGATCAGGACTGGGCGATCCAGGGTGAGGTGCGCTTTGGTCGCGTGTCGGACATTGACCTTTCGCCCGAGTCTGGCGCAACCGGCGATTTCAGCGGACTCGACTACGAGACATCGACGCTCCAGTTGGGTGTCGTATACAACTTTTAGGCGGCGTCCCGTTGTGGGCGTTTCCCTTGAGATGCGCTTTACCCTGGCACGAGCAGAATTTCATTTATTGATCCAGCGGGTATGCTCAAATCGAGGATTTCCAGTAAACACGCTAGTGAAAGTTGGCAACGCCTTGATGCCACAAAATCAAGGAAATATTGAAAAAAGCCAATCCAATGATTGACCAGATGGTGAGCTTCATCCCGCGCACACGCAGCGGAATATCGTCCAATAACATCGCGCGCGCGTGGATCACTCGCCCGCTTAGAAACGCAATGCCAAAGGCGTGAACGATCATTGCATGAGCGTCGCTGAACTCCAGGGCGAACATGAGAATAAGCGCGATAGGAATGTATTCCGCTGCATTTCGCTGCGCGGCTATTCGCACTCGAAGCGTTTCGTCGCCACCGTCGCCGAGGCTAACGCGCGCTTTACGGCGCGCCTTGATGACTTTCAACGCCAGCCAGATCATCAGCAATGCGGCGAGCGATGCGTAAAGCGATGCAATCATTCGGGGGGCCTACTAAGGCGCCGGGGTCGAGTACCCTACGTGCGTGAAATTGAACCCGATCAGGTCTTGGGCAAGGTGACGCCAGTTTGCCCCTGATATTTGCCGCCGCGATCGGCATACGATGTTTCGCATACTTCGTCTGATTCGAAAAAGAGCATTTGCGCGACCCCTTCGTTCGCGTAAATCTTTGCCGGCAGCGGCGTGGTGTTGGAAAACTCCAGCGTAACGTGCCCTTCCCACTCGGGTTCCAGCGGCGTCACATTGACGATAATGCCGCAGCGCGCGTAGGTCGATTTTCCCAAACACACGGTTAACACGCTGCGTGGAATGCGAAAGTATTCGACGGTGCGCGCGAGCGCAAACGAGTTGGGCGGAATAATGCAAACGTCACCCTTCACATCGACAAAGCTGTCCGGGTCAAATGCCTTGGGATCAACGACCGCGTGATTGATATTGGTAAAGATTTTGAATTCATCCGCGCAGCGCACATCGTAGCCGTAGCTTGAGGTGCCGTAGGAAACGATTTTTTGATCATTGACGTAACGCATCTGGCCGCTCTCGAACGGCTCAATCATGCCGTCCGCGGCCATGCGCCGAATCCATTTGTCGGATTTGATACTCACAGCGATAGTAATGGTGTTAAGGAAACAGGCGCGCAGTTTACTTGAGTCTCGCAGCGCAACGCCAGCGCAATCGAAAAACGTCAATCACTCAGTTGTCGCATCGCGAATAAGACTTTTTGAATAAACGCGCAGGCGCGTACAGCACGTGTTTTATACGGGCAATGTTGACATTTAAAGGTCTGCGCGGCCCTCCATACTCGCGCACCATGCGTTCGCTGTGCATACGCCGCCAAACGGTTTTATCCAGAAAGTGGAACGTTTTACTCGCATATCGCGCGCGCGTGCGCCAGTAGTGGCAAAGCACTGCAATTCGATGCCGTGCGAATACTGTGTTGGGAATGTTGACTCCCATAAATTTGCGCGCAGCGTAGAGGTTGGCACGCAAATGCACCCCAAAGTCGTGCGCATCGGCGTAGCGAATCAGCATGCCCCAATCGATGCGATCACCATAACTGCTGACCAATAGAGCAAGTTCATGCAGTTGCCTGAGTTCGGTTTGGGCGGCTTCAAAACAGCGATCAGTGATTTCAATATGCACGATGCTGTGCATTAATCGCATCTCAATCGACAGCACTTGCGCGGACAAACCGTTCTCTGGATCGATTGACTCTGCGCTGCCAATCGCGTCCTCAGTGGGAATCAAACAACTCAGGCTTAATTCCAGAAGGTCTCTGTGCACTTCCAAAGACGCAAACACGTCATCGCGCATCAATGGAGGAAAGTGATGGTGGCTGCTCTCGTATTCCAGCTTATCGTCATCGGGCCAATAGCCAATCGATTGAAGCGCTTCATAGCCCGTTTGGGCATCTTCGTTTGCGATCAAGATGTCGAGATCGTTGCTCAGTCGATCGCCCAGGTTTTGATAGGTGCCCAGAAGGATGTGAGCGCTGCCCTTGATCAGAATGGGTTGAATACCGTGAGAATTGAGGTGAGTGATTAGCTCAACCAGCTGCTCGCGCAGTGCTAGGTTGCGCGCGGCGCTGTTGCTGGCCAGATCATGCCAGTACTCGATTACATCTTGCGGCACAACGTCATCGAGCGAATGCTGCTGCAGTGCGGGGAATATCGCCTGACTAACCATGTGTTGCCCCGCCATTTTTGCGAGTAATTCCCAGTCTTCGTCACTGAATTTGGGCATGGCGACTCGCAGGTCTGCGACTGATTCAGTGTACGGCGAAAGCAGCGTTGCGATCAGCCGATGGGCCTTGGCTCGGTTCAGAGTCATGTAGAGCGAAACAGCGCCTGAATCACCTCAATTGATTCGTCAAGATCATTGACTGTCAGATCAATCGCCGGGACGTTTTCGATTATTCTTACCAATCGCTCTGCAGCGTCAAATGTCAGCGGTGTGTTGGTGTGGTATCCCGCATCCGTTAGGCGCACCAGCGCCTGCGCTGGCGTGACTGGTGCGGTATTCGTTTTCCCTTTTGGGTCATAGCGAGGAAATACAATGGCTCTTAGTGGGAGGCCGTCGGGAGTATCAACTTCGGACTCTAAAGCCGGTGGTGCCAAGAGCCGAACCTGCTTGTCATCCTGGCGTCGGTATTCCGGAATCTTCATCAAGTCTGGCCAATACCGTGTTAACGATTGCCACGAACCGGTTTTTAACCCGAAACAGGCCGGCGCTGCACGAATGCGAGCGTTCGGCTTCAGCACCACAACTTCATCACTGTAAAGATGCAAATCAGTGCTTGCGAGCGCTGCAGTAAGCGTCGACTTGCCGTGCCCAGATGGCGCGCTGAACATGATGACCGATTTTCCGTCGCTAAGGGCCCCGGCGTGGAACACGCTGAGGCACTCAACGTGCTGATAAGCACTTACCATCACATGCGCGTTGACGATTGGCACCATTTCTTCCAGTTCCGAGCTTTGACCGAATCGCTGGCCAGACTCGATCACAGTGAAAACCCCGTCTATCTCATCAATCTGGATGTGGTGTAGTTCATTGCTGCCATTCGTCTTTGGCAAATGCGAGAACAGCGGTGTCAAAAGCGAGATGATTTCAGCATTGCTGCTGCTTATCAGGTAATTCGAATCAATCAACCTGAATTCTTGGATCTTAAATTTCGAGATGTGCGCGCCCGATGAGTGAATCGGCCCAGGCAGAACTTCGTCCGATTCCTGTGTTGGCTTGGATGAGTCGTCCGATAACAATCCCGCTTGAGACCACTGCGTGAAAATGCCCCGGATATCCGGAAGCAAAACCTCAGGTTTCACTTTAAATTCGCGCGCTAAATTTACAGCGAGAGACTCGAGAGAATTCGTGTGTTTCGCCTGCTCCCAGATTTCGACAGCGGTGGGGTTGAACAAAAAGTACTGCTGCAAGATTCGATGAAAAACGATGTGTTCGTCACCCGAACCGATTACGTGCGTTTCTGTAGACTTAAAGGGTAGTGAAATTGCATTCTGAGAATCCGCATCGCTTGCATGCGGTGAGCCACTGTTAGCCATTAAGAATATCTGTTGATTCTTATTGGACCGAGTGTAGTGGAGCTGGCTTGAAGTGTGAAGCTGCAGCCGGGAGATCCCCGGCTGCGTAGTTGAGTGTGGATAGTTTAGGTTGCGGGTTAGATAATGCGTGGGCCGCCGCCGCGTGGGCCACCGCCGCGTGGGCCACCGCCACCGCCACCGCCGCCGCCGCCGGGACCACCGCCGCCGCCACCAGGACCGCCGCCGCCGCCACCAGGACCGCCGCCGCCGCCACCAGGACCGCCGCCGCCGCCACCGGGACCCCCGCCGCCGCCACCGCCGCCGCCACCACCGCCGTGACCGCCGCCACCGCCGTGACCGGCTGATTTCGCGATTGCAGGAGTGGTGTTGCTCAGGATCATCAACGCTGGAGGTGTGTAAACCGCAAATTTACCGGCTGTTTTGACGAATGACCGGCGTGAACTTGACTCGAGATTCTTGTTGTCCATCGATGTGAGTTCCTCACCTTTAGAATTCCAGGAATTGCAAGGTAAGCCACGCGTGGACGCCATTCTGTGAATCTATAAGCAAAATTTGACACATATTAAAAGAATGCGTCAATTTTATGTAACTAAAGCAAGCTTATGTTACCAATCACCGTTTACTTAGGTAGTCGATAATGAACTAATCAGTGAAAAAATAACTCTATAACACACTGTATTTAATCATTTTTATTAAAATTCTGTCTAACCGGCGCAAAGTCCAGGAATGTGACTGATTTATGACGTCAATTTGAATTGCTCATATGTACATTTGATCCTCCGAATACTCAGGCAACAGACGCCCTCGCGTAAAAAAAGGGATTATTCCTTTCGTTACAACAACTTGAAGATCATCCTGAGGATGGTTCCAATGTAAAGAAAGCTGTAGTACTGGTGTCAAAATCGAACTTCTTTGGGTGGTGGCTCGATACGGGTACTTTAGAAAGGCAGAACGCAATCGCAAATTCGCCTCGTCAAAAAAAGTTTAATGAGCGTACGTGGTTCACCAATCGTCAAGTTGCCAGAGTTCATTACACTCTTTCTATTGATATCAAATGGTTGCGAATCACGCCTGATTGTTAAGGGGCTCTGGTAAACAGTTCCCATCGATCGTGGTGTGTAGAGTCGTCCAAGATGCTAAATTTATTCTGCCCAGTCTTTTTGAGCCCGCTGGCTCCAGATACTTCTAGAATCAATTGATGCCTTTACAGGCTTCGTAAATTCGAATGCGTGAACGAATAAATCCAATAATGACAGAAAAAAGCAAAGACCACTTTCACGTGACGTTCTCGGGCAGGGTCGACGAGAATCAAGAACTTGAGGATGTAAAACAGCGATTGCAGCGGCGATTCGGTATTCGAGACGAAGACATAGAAAAGATGTTTTCCGGAAGGCTGGTAATCGTCAAGAAAAACGTCAACGAACGACGCGCTCGAAAAATTCAAAAATCGTTTAGCCGATGCGGGGTCTTTGTTGATGTCGTCGAGTACGAAAGCAAGCGTGATGAAGGTGACTCAAAGTTATCGCCCGATGCAAATACGGAGCGTTTCGACGGTGAAGAAAAACCTTTGGAACCGGGCCCGTACGAACATCAAAAATCTCAGACAATACCTGCCGAACAGCCAAAACTGATCGAAGACAACCCCACCGAGTTACCGCCAATCGAACTACTCGAGCGAGTCGGCGACAGTCACGTGCGATATGAGAGGCTGCTTATCGCCACAATTGCGATTGTTTTGATCTCAATCTCGTCTGTGTTGTTGTACTACAAAACCGAAATAGGAAACGAGATTTCAAATACTGCCGAAACAATTTTTGGCGGGCCTGATGTCGACAGTGTCCAGCAACTAATCAACTCAGCAAAATTAAAATTCGTAGAGAAACAATTCTCAACGGGAATCAAAATGCTCAACAGGGCGATCAAGCACAATCCCGATGTAAAATCCGATGTTATAAATCTTGTTCACGCCGAAATTGAAAATCACCTGTCTCTGCCCGAGAACATAAAACCAAAAGACTTTATTAGATTGTATGAATTTGTGGGCTCTCGCGAGCCTGCGAAGCTGGATAGTTTGACTAATCGGGTATTTGCTGAAGCCCTCTATAATTACGCAATAGGCAAAAAAGTGTCGGCAATGAAAGGGTTTGAACTGGCGCTATCCGGTGGGTCTTTATCTACGAGGCAACAAAATATTGCGCGAAGGCTATTTGAGCCGCACAAGAGAAGAACGTATCTTCACGTTGGGTCTGATTTTTTGTTTTCAAAAACGATTGGAAATAAATTTAATCAGGGTGATCGCGGTATCGAGATCAAACTGAAGAAAGTGACGATCTCTGGGGAGATCATATCCGTTCTATTTGAATTTAATACTGTCTCTCAGAATGAAATCATGTTGTTCAAAATCGGTAGCAGTGACTCAGGCGATGAAGAGATAAATAAGCAGATACGGATTATCGACGAGTTTGGAAGCCGATATCGTTCGCTGGGTGGATTTATCGGCGACGAAAGTAAACAACTTTTGAGCGGTGTAAACGCAGTAGAAATGTCCGCCGGACAAACGACGTTGGTATCGATCGATTTTCCTGTTATCGATGCCAGAGCTGAGTATTTTTCTTTGTTTTCACCCGATTTGGTTGAGGGTCAGGGATCCTGGTTTTGGACTGATATTAGAATCAAGGAAGGTCTGTTTGGGTGGGAGTAAATAAATCGTACCCTAAGCCCGTCGACGACAGTACAACGCTTCAATGAACGTTCACCCTGTTCGTTAATTGACTGCCAGAAATTACACGTTTTGTGTTTTTCAGTGCCCTCAGTTTCAAATCGCCCGGCGCTCGCGCTTAAGAATTCTGGATCACAATATTGGGAAAGCTTGCGCTGTAGTCTTTGGATTGCTTTGCCAGTTTGGCTGTCATTTTGCGCGCGATCGAGCGGTAAGCCTCTGCAATCGCGCCGTCGGGGTCAGAAACCACAGTTGGGGCGCCGCCATCGGCCTGCTCGCGAATCGCGATATCAAGCGGCAGCGAGCCAAGAAGATCGACGTTGCTCTCCTGCGCCATGCGCTCACCGCCGCCCGCGCCGAAGATGTGCTCTTCGTGGCCGCACTGACTGCAGATATGCGTGCTCATGTTTTCAACGATTCCGAGAATCGGCACTTCAACCTTCTCAAACATTTTCAGGCCCTTGCGCGCGTCGAGCAGGGCGATGTCCTGTGGAGTAGTAACGATGACTGCGCCACTAACAGGAATCTTCTGCGCCAGTGTGAGCTGAGTATCACCAGTGCCTGGTGGCAGGTCGATGATCAGGTAGTCAAGGTCGCGCCACTTGGTATCGTTGAGTAATTGCTCAAGCGCCTGCGTGACCATCGGGCCGCGCCAGATCATCGGTGTCTCTTCGTCGATCAAAAAGCCAATCGACATTGCCTGCACGCCGTGGCTTTCCATTGGTTCCAGGCTTTTGCCGTCTTCGGATTCGGGGTTGCCGGAGATGCCAAGCATGCGCGGTTGGCTGGGGCCGTAAATATCCGCATCGAGTAATCCGACGATTGCGCCTTCGGCGATCAATGCCAGCGCCAGATTGACCGATGTTGTCGATTTGCCCACCCCGCCCTTGCCGGAAGCGACCGCAATAATATTTTTGACATTGCTCATGCGCTTGACGTTTTTTTGTACAGAGCGCGCAGTGATTTTTGACGTGATCGATACGCTCGCGCTGGCGATGCCCTCGATACCCTCGACCAGGTCTTGCAGCTGTGCGGCCACGTCGTCAGCAATCGTCGCCGCCGGATAGCCGATTTCGATTCCAACAGACACCGTATCGCCGTCAATATCGATTGATTTGACGCACTTGGAGTCGATCAGATTTGCGTTGAGGTACGGATCAGTAAACGTGGCGAGAGCAGACTCGATAATGTCTTTGCTTATCATGTGCGAATAGGCTCATGGCTGGTTTGGTGGCCGCGAATGATACATCAGTTCGCTCAGTCGAAGATCGGCTGAAAGTCACCCGCGCGGGATGAATTTCAACCGGATTAAGGGGTTCATATTTGCGTTTAACCGTCGCTATAATAACATACTAAATTAGTCAGGTATTATTTCCGGTAAGTCCGATCACAATGCTTTCCTCAGTGCCGCAAAAATCCGTCTTGCTAATCAAGCATTCGAACACCTGGTCGGGCGACCGCTGCAGCGCGTGGTTCGAAAGCCACGGTTTTAATCTCCACTGGTGCTACCCGTGTGAGGGTCAAGCGCTGCCGAATCCGAATGAGTTTGACGTCGCGGTAATCTACGGAGGCCGCAACAGCGTTAATGACAATGAGGATTGGATTAACGAGGAGGCGCGCTGGCTCGAGGGTTGTCTTGAATCCCGATGCAAGTATCTCGGTATATGTTTTGGTGCACAGCAATTGGCCAAGATTTTAGGCGCACAGGTCTGGAAGCACTCGCATGCTTTAAAAGAAATAGGCTTTACCCCTGTTCAAGCGACTGGTGACGATACCCAATTGTTACCCTTGCCTGAGAAGCTTTTCCAGTGGCACGGTGACGGCTTCGACGTTCCAAGCGGGGCGCAACTGTTGGCCTCAAGCGAGCGCTTTCCGAATCAGGCATTTCGTTTTGAGAAGCACTACGCGGTGCAGTTTCACCCCGAGGTCAATCACTGCGTCATTTCGCAATGGTTCAAATCGAACACGGATTACGAGTCTGAGTTTCTCGACCCGGATAGCCGGGCCGCCACACTCGCCTATGCGCAGCAGCACGACGATACGATAAGCGGTTGGTTTGACAGTTTTATGCAACGCTGGCTCGGTACGACTTGATCCATCGCTGCGCCTATACTTGACGGCGCTCTGCGCCTAAAATTCGCAGCCCTAACGCAATAAGACTTTCGGACGCCACGATGGCCAGCGCTCCCCGCAAAATTCTCGTCACCGCAGCCCTACCTTACGCTAACGGATCGATCCACATCGGTCACATGCTGGGCTACATCCAGACCGATATCTGGGTGCGCTTTCAGCGCCTGCGCGGGCACGATTGCACATGGGCGTGGGCCGACGATGCACACGGTACCCCAATAATGTTGCGCGCGGAGGCCGACGGTATTTCACCGCAGGAACTGATTGACACGATGAAGGTCGAGCACGAGGCCGACTTTAACGACTTTCTGCTCAGCTTCGACAACTTTCACACCACGCATTCGCAAGAGAATCGCGACTGCGCCGAGTTGATCTACACGCGTCTGCGCGACGCCGGGCACATTGAGCAGCGTACGATCAAGCAGTTGTTTGATCCCGAAAAAGAAATGTTCCTGCCGGATCGCTACGTCAAAGGCACGTGTCCAAACTGTGGCTCCGAGGATCAATACGGCGACAACTGTGAAGTCTGCGCGGCGACGTACGACGCGACCGATTTGAAAAACCCGCGCTCGATGGTGTCTGATGCGACGCCGGTCGAAAAAGATTCCGAGCAGTACTTTTTCAAACTTGGGAACTTTGAATCCATGCTCAAGGAGTGGACCCGAGCTGGACAACTGCAGCCAGAAATCACCAACAAACTGCAGGAGTGGTTCGAGTCAGGGTTGCAGGATTGGGATATCTCACGCAACGCCCCTTACTGGGGATTCGAGATTCCGGACGCGCCCGGCAAGTATTTTTACGTATGGCTGGACGCGCCGATTGGTTACATGGGCAGCCACCGCAATTATTGCGACAGGACGAACGCGGACTTCGATGCCTATTGGTATAACGCCGACAAAACTGAGCTGTACAATTTTATCGGAAAGGACATCGCCTATTTTCATTGTCTGTTCTGGCCTGCGATGTTGCATGGAGCGGGTTTTCGCAAGCCCAGCGCGGTCTACTGCAACGGCTTTCTCACGGTCGATGGCGCCAAGATGTCAAAATCGCGCGGCACATTTATTAAGGCGCGCACTTACCTCGATCATCTCGACGCCGAATATCTGCGCTACTACTTTGCTGCTAAGTTAAGTGCGAACGTCGAGGATATCGACCTGAATCTGGAAGACTTCGTCGCGCGCGTGAATTCAGACTTGGTAGGCAAACTGGTCAACATTGCCAGTCGCTGTCAGGGTTTTATCAACAGTCGTTTTGAAAGCACCTTATCTACCTCGCTGCCGGAGCCCGCGATGTACGATGAGTTTGTCGCCGCAGGCGAGTCCATTGCGCAGCTCTATGAAGGTCGCGAGTTCGGTAAGGCAATGCGCGAAATCATGGCACTTGCGGATCGCGCCAATCAATACATTGCCGACAAGGAACCGTGGGTATTGGCAAAACAGGCCGATCGACAGCAGGATGTGCAGGACATCTGCTCGCAGGGCCTGAACCTTTTTCGCGTGTTGATGACGTATCTCAAACCCGTGTTGCCACAATTGGCCGAAAACGCCGAAGGTTTTCTGAATCTCTCAAGCAATCAGTGGAGCGATGTTGCAGCGCCGCTGCTGTCGCACAAGATCGAGAAATTCAAACCGCTGGCACAGCGTATTGATCCCAAAGCTGTCGCCGCAATTGTCGAGGCTTCAAAAGAAGACTTGGCAGCCGCGGGTGCCAATACCGGCCCGCTGGCAGACAACCCTATCGCGCCGGAATGTAGCGTTGACGACTTTTTCAAAGCCGATTTGCGCGTGGCCAAAATCGTCAACTGCGAGCACGTGGACGGTTCCGACAAACTTCTTCGTCTGACGCTCGATCTCGGTGGCGAGGTGCGCAATGTGTTTTCCGGTATCAAATCCAAATATGCGCCGCAGGACCTGATCGGAAAACACACCATCATGATCGCCAATCTCAAACCACGTAAAATGCGTTTCGGTGTCTCCGAAGGCATGGTGCTGTGCGCCGGAGACGACGACGATGTTTTCATTCTGGGTGCCGACGAAGGCGCCAAGGCGGGCATGCGCGTTACTTAGACTGTGTTCAATTAAATTGTTGCGCCGCCGATAACATCGGTTGTCACCCGAAAATTTAGGGAAAATCGATGCTACGCGCACTGACATTACTGATGTTTTTCGCAACCTCTACGGCTAACGCTGTGGAGCTGCGCGGCTCGCCAGACGAGGCCAGAGCATTGGCGGAGTCTGCGGCTGAATTTTTGCTTCAAGCGGATGATCGCCACGCAGCACTGCGAGAAATGACCTCACCGCAACAGCGATTTGTTGATCGCGATCTTTACGTGTTTGTTCTCGATCTTGATATCAACCTTTTAGCGCACGGCGCCAATCCCAGGATAGTGGGTAAAAATCTGGCCAAAATGAAGGACGCGGACGGTCAGCTGATATCTGTGAACGCGGTTAATACGGCGTTGGACAAACAGGCGGGATGGACACCGCGCTACCGCTTTCCGGACCCGATCACCAAAAGACTGGGTGTCAAACAGTCCTACGTGATTCTGGTAGAAGAGCTGGTCGTCGGAGTTGGCTTTTACGTCGACAGCTAGATTTCAGGCTCTTTTTTGAGGATGCACTTCACGCTTGATCGCCTGTCAATTCGTTGGCAGGTTGCGCTTCCGGGGATCATTGTGGTGGTGGTTTTTGCCGCCGCCATCGCCTCAAGTGCGCTGGTGCATGAACGTCAGATTGAAAACTACGAACGCACAGTCGCCTCCGCCGCCCGGGATTCAAGTCTTCTGCAGCGTCTGCAAAGCGAGGCGGACTATTCACTCCTGGTTCTTTATCAATATCTGCAATGGCGCAGCATGTCGGTCGATCTGGCCGAGCTGAAGCATCAGCGCAATGCGTTTCACCAATCACTCGAAACCTTGACCGCCGAATTTTCGCAGTTAGCGTCTCGATTGACTGAGGAAAAACTGGAGGAGCAAGAACGGATATTTTTAATCGCGATTCGCAAATCGCTGAATAATTACAAGGAAGAAGCGCTTTTTACATTCGAACTGATGGAATTCGACGTTGCCATGGCAACCACAATCATCACGCAAACCGCGCAGATCTATGCGGAGTTTCAGGCGCAGCTCGAAGCCCTTCGTGTCGTCAATAAGGAATATTGGCATTTCCGCTTACAAGGGGTCAGCGTCGACTCGCGTGAGGCCAGGCAGATTCTTTTTATCTGGGTAGTGTGTGGCGTCGCGGGATCGGGGCTACTCGCCTGGCTTATCGTCAGCGCCATCGTGCGACCACTCAATCGACTGAGTGAATCGCTGGACAACAGCGCAGTAAACGACTCTACACAAGAATGGCCTGGTGTGGAGAGGGTTGATGAGATAGGCAAGCTCGCCCGCGCTCTGGTCGACGCGCAGGCGATGCGCGACAGCGCCGAGGAATCACTGCGCTCGCACGCAAAGGATCTTGAAAATCAGGTCGCCGAGCGCACGCGTGAACTCGATGACTTGAATACCGAGCTGCTGCTGCATCGTGACGATCTGCAGTCACTCGTTGATCAGCAAACCTCTGAGTTGCTCGAGGCAAAGGAGTTGGCCGATGCCGCAAACAAGGCCAAGAGTGAATTTCTGGCCAATATGTCACACGAGTTGCGCACACCTATGCACGCCGTTTTAAGCTTCGCTGACATTGGCGAAAAGCGCGCACACAAAAACAATGAAAAGAGTGCCAAGTATTTTGATCGCATTGCCACAAGCGGACATCGCCTGATGTCATTGCTGGATAATTTACTCGATTTGGCAAAACTCGATGCAGGACGCTTGGAGTTAAACCAGTCAAGTTCCACCCTGGACTTTGTTGTCGAAGCGGGAATCGAAGAGTTTCAGGCGCTTGCGTCAGAACACAATGTCCGCATCAACTTTGAAAATCACTGTCCGACCCTAATGTGCGAATTTGACCCGGATCGGATGCTTCAGGTCGTTCGCAATTTACTCTCCAACGCAATCAAGTTTTCTGCAGATTCCGCTGAAATTGATGTGACTCTGGAGGCTTGCACACTTGATTCCGAGCAATTGGCTGTCGCCTTAATTGTGCGCGACTACGGAATTGGTATCCCCACAGAAGAGCTGGATACGGTTTTCGATAAGTTTGTGCAAAGCAGTAAAACAAAGACCAACGCTGGCGGCACCGGTTTAGGGCTGGCGATCTGTAAAGAAATCATCGACCTGCACGGGGGGCAAATTAAAGTTCAACGCGTTGAGCCGACCGGTGTCGCATTTACTGTGATCCTTCCGATCGTTGAGCATTGCGCCGAGGTAGCGTGATAAATCGCTCAATTGAAAAGGTGTAAAGCTTATTGATATCGTGCCGATGTACACGGGGTGTTTCTAGTTCGGAACATCACCATGCATCGTTTGTTTCTGCTTTTAGCCCTGCTGCTTTTTTCTTCGTCCAGCTTTTCGATTCAAACTTTGCGCGGATCACCGTCAGACGCGAGGTCGCTGGCAGAACGTGCCGCCGAACACATCAGCGGATTTGAAGGCGGGATCGATACGGCGTTATCAGCGCTCAGTGCACCCAACACGCAATTCGTGGATCGAGATCTTTACGTCTATGTGATCGACAGAAGAGGAAAGCTGATCGCCAATGGTGCTAACAGCAAGCTTGTCGGAAAAAACATGCTAAGGCTGCGTGACCTGGACGGGCAATTATTCGTGCGCAACGCATTAACAACGGCGTTTCGCGAACAAGCGGGATGGACGCCAGGATACCGCTTTATCGATCCGCTCACAGGTAGAACCGTTACGCAACAATCGTATGTTGTTCTTGTCGACGGCATGGTCGTCGGTGTCAGCGTTGCGCGGCCGCCTTCCTAGAACGTTTTTCTACAAATTTCTCTCGACTTTTTTTCACGGCTTATCCCTGACACAATCGGCGCATGAGTAGCGCCGATCCACTCCTGCAGCCGTTTCAACTCAAGCATTTAACGATCCGCAATCGCTTGATGACAAGCGCCCACGAGCCAGCGTATTCCGAAGACGGAATGCCCAAAAAGCGCTATCGCCTTTATCACGAAGAGCGGGCCAAAGGCGGCGTAGGCCTGACGATGACGGCAGGTTCGGCGGTAGTCTCACGGGATTCGCCGCCTGCTTTTGGCAACCTCCTCGCGTGGCACGATGACATCGTGCCGTGGATGCGTGAGTTAACCGATTCATGCCACGAACACGGGACGGCGGTGATGATTCAGCTCTCGCACCTTGGTCGTCGCAGCGCCTGGAACACTCACGACTGGTTGCCGACCGTATACAGCTCACCGATACGCGAAACCGCGCACCGGATTTTTCCCAAAGAAGCCGAAGACTGGGACCTCGATCGAATCGTTGCCGACTATGCGAGCGCCGCGCAACGCATGCAGGACGCGGGTCTGGACGGCATCGAGCTGGAGGCTTACGGCCATTTACTCGACAGTTTCTGGTCGCCGGGCACTAACGAGCGAGTGGATGAATACAACGGCGGCATTGAAAATCGCACGCGTTTTTATTTTCGTGTTCTGGATGCGATTCGCGATGCAGTCGGACCGGATTTTATCGTCGGCTCACGCATGGTCGTCGATGAGCAATGGGACGCGGGGCTCTCGCGTGACGAGGGCATGCAGATCGTGCACAAAACCGTCGACAGCGGGCAGGTCGATTTTATTAATGTGATTCGCGGTCGTATCGATTCCGACGCAGTGCTCACCGGGGTAATTCCGACGTACGGCATGCCGAGTGCGCCGCACCTGGACTTTGCCGGTGAGGTGCGTGGCGAAATCGATTTACCCGTGTTTCACGCGGCGCGCATTAGCGACGTTGCCACCGCGCGCCACGCGATTACGGAGGGCAAGCTCGACATGGTCGGGATGACCCGGGCGCACATTGCTGACCCGCACATCGTGCACAAAATTGTGAACAAACGCGAACATGAAATTCGGCCATGCGTTGGCGCCACCTATTGCCTCGATCGCATTTACGAAGCCGGCGAGGCCCTGTGCATTCACAACCCTGCCAGCGGACGCGAAGCGACGATGCCCCACCGCGTTCCCAAGGCGACCGGCAATACAAGGCACGTTGTTGTTGTCGGTGCCGGCCCCGCCGGTCTGGAGGCAGCGCGCGTTGCGGCGGAGCGGGGACACAAAGTTACGCTACTCGAAGCGTCAGACAAAACCGGCGGGCAAGTCCGGTTAATCACGCGCAGCGTTCGGCGTCGCGAATGGCTGGATATCACACAATGGCGTACCGAACGCTGCGAGGCATTGGGGGTTGAATTTCGGTACAACATTTTTGCTGACGCCGACGATGTTACGGCACTTGCACCGGACGTTGTTATCGTCGCCACCGGGGGCTTGCCACACAGCGAAATTCTGCAAACCGGCAATGAACTCGTCACTTCGAGTTGGGACGTGATCGCGGGTGACACACCAATCGCCGCAAACGTCTTGTTATACGATGACAATGGCAATCATCCTGGATTACAAGCCGCCGAAATGATTGCTGAGATTCAGTCCGATGTGTCCGGTGCGTCGCTGGAGTATATGACGCCCGAGCGTGCCCTGGCGCCGGACGTCGGCGGCATGAATCACGTTGCCTATGCACGCGCGCTGCAAAAATTCGACGTTGCGATCACAATCAATCGACGAGCAATTGCCGCAGTCCGCGAGGGTGAAAAAATTCGCGTGGAAATCGGCAGCGATTTTGGCGATTTTCCAGATTCGCGACTGGTTGATCAGCTGGTGATTGAACACGGCACCTTGCCAAATGACGAGCTGTATTTTTCTCTAAAACCGCTTTCTTCAAATCTTGGCGCTGTCGACTACGACGCGTTGGTCAGAGGTAACGCGCAGGAAACTTTGCGCAATCCAGACGGTCAGTTTCAGGTCTTCAGAATCGGCGATGCCGTCGCCAGTCGTAACATTCATGCGGCAATCTACGATGCACTACGTTTGCTCAAAGACGTCTAACGACGCGCTAGATCTAAATTATTGAGGAGGTTTCCTGTGGAAAAGATTTTTTTCACGAATCGACGCGATCAGAAGCTCGCAGGTGTTATGCATTTGCCGACCAGCGCCAAGCCCAGGGCTTACGCTGTATTTGCGCACTGCTTCACGTGCACCAAGAACATTCGAGCCGCTGTACACATTGCCGACGCGATGGCCGAACAAGGAATAGGCGTTTTGCGCTTCGACTTTACCGGTCTCGGGCAGAGCGAGGGTGATTTCGCCGACACGCATTTTTCCAGCAACGTCGATGATCTGGTCGATGCAGCCGCATTCTTGAGCGATCACTACGCGCCACCAAAAATACTGGTCGGCCACTCGCTAGGCGGGACTGCAGTCCTGTGCGCTGCACATCAGGTTCCCAGTGCGACAGCGGTCGCAACGATAGGATCGCCTGCAGACGCCGAACACGTTCTGCATTTGTTGGAAAACGACATCGACACAATCGAAAAGGAAGGTATTGCCAGGGTTAAACTGGCAGGTCGACCCTTCACAATCAAAAAAGAATTCGTTGATGATCTTCGCAGCCAAAGCGTTCGCGAAAGATTAGGCGCGTTAAAAAAAGCGCTCCTGGTTATGCATTCACCGATTGACGCAACCGTGTCTGTCAATCAGGCAGCCGACATTTTTGTCGCTGCTAAACATCCCAAGAGCTATGTCTCGCTTGACGACGCCGATCACTTGCTCAGTCGCGAAACCGACTCACGTTATGCTGCGCAAGTGTTGGCTGCTTGGGCTAACCGTTACATTGGTGATGAAGAAAAAGTGCAATATCCAAAACATGAAAGCGATTCTGTTGTTGTGCACGCAGATAACGCCGATGGGTTTTTATGCACGATGAACGTGGACGGACACACAATGATCGCGGATGAACCAGAAAACTATGGCGGCAGCGATCTCGGGCCATCACCTTACGGATATCTCAGTGCGGCCTTGGGCGCGTGTACGGCGATGACGCTCAATATGTACGCCCGAAGAAAGAAACTACCGCTGGAAAACGTTACGGTTACAACGAAGCACGACAAAATTCACGCGCAGGACTGCGAAGCGTGTGAGACGACGACAGGAAAAATCGACCAGTTCGTCCGCTCAATAAAAATCGAAGGTGATTTGGATCAAGCAACTCGCCAGCGGCTGTTGGAAATTGCCGATATGTGCCCGGTGCACAAAACATTGCACGCCGAGGTCGAGGTGGTATCAAAACTCGATGACTAACGCTGAAGAATATTTTTTTTCGCAAAAATAACGCGACGAAGCAAGTCGATTTAACTCGCCCGGTTTAACGATCGATCGAATGGCTGCTACCGGTTAGATTATTTCCAACCCAAACTGCTCTGCCGACTCGACAAACCCCTCCCAAAGCGTTAAGGCAAACCCACGCGGCAGAAAAACTTCGTATCCATTGTCGGACCGCCAGATTGCACAGGCGACATGATGCGTCACGCTGGAGGTCACGCTGCCGACCGGAAACGAGTCTTCGCGAAAGTCGATAGGGAAATGCCGGTTCAGGAAGTTGGCTGCGTCGGGACCCGCCACGCGAATATGGGTGCGCGAATGCGACACGTCCAGCGTGTTACCTTTTTCCGGATCGACCTCTAGCGCTTCGGTGCCAAACAACCACCATTTGAGCGGTTCAATTCGAAGCAGTGTACCGTTGCTGCCGGTAGCCGATGCGCGTGGGCCCGGCGCTGCGTCAGTGCCAGCAGCAGTCGCAGCCATGTTGCCGACTTCGCCGATTGTGTCCGGCCACGCCGCGATCTGGTGCAGCACCAGTCCGGTCATGTCCTGCAAAGTCACACCCGTGTTGTCGCTGGCAGGTGCCCCGTGGTGGCCGACATTGTAGTGTCCGGCCAGTGCTGAAACTCGATCAACCACGCATTTTCTCCCCGCTTGGGTCGTACATATGCGGCGATATTATCTCTACCGCGATATCGGCATTGCCGCGAGCCGGATCGGTGACAACCACCGATTTTCCGGACCAGGCTTCATAACCACCGTTGATAAATCCCAACCCGACCCAATGTCCGAGGGCAGGTGAGTAGGTCACCGCTGTGATCCAGCCGTCGCCCATACCGGCGACGTTGGAGGCGTCGCACAGCAAGCACCCCGCCGGAAACTCCTTGGTTTCATCGACCGGTTTGACGCCAACCAGTTTGGGTCGGTCTTCACGCAGCAGGTCTTCGCGCTGACGCAGCGCGCTGCCGATGTACGACTTGTTGGTTGCCGCCATCGCGCCGAGTCCGGCATCGTCGATGCTGACACGTCCGTCCAACTCGGCACCGGTGACGTGACCTTTTTCGATTCGCAGCGCGCCGAGCGCCTCGAGCCCGTACAGGCAGCCGTCGTTTTTTTGCGCTTCTTCCCACAGCAAGTCCATCATCGCGGGTGCGTAGTCCGACGGACAGTAGGCCTCGTACGCCATCTCGCCGGAGAAACTGATACGCGCGATGCGCACAGGAATGCCGCCTTTTAGCGTGGCTTCGCGCACCCCCATGAACGGGAAGTTTTCATCCGTCATCACGTCGGGATCATCCACACAGGCGCTGAGCACATCGCGCGAACGCGGGCCCGCGACGGCGCTGCCGGCCCACTGTTCAGAGACGCTGGTCAGGGTTACGCGCAGGTCCTGCCAGCGCGTTTGCAGCAGCTCTTCGAGGAATACCATCACCGGCCCGGCATGCGCAGTGGTCGTTGTCATGAAGTAATCGGTTTCGGACAGGCGCCAGGTGGTGCCATCGTCGAATACCATCCCGTCGTCGCGCAGCATGATCCCGTAACGCGCCTTGCCAATCGGCAGTTTGGCGAACGGATTGGTGTACACGCGGTTGAGAAACTCGGTCGCGTCCGGCCCCTGAATCGCGATCTTGCCGAGCGATGTGACATCGCACAGGCCGACCGTTTTGCGCACGGTTTCGGTCTCGCGGATATACGCCTCGGTAATGCCTTCACCTTCGCGCGCGAAGTACCAGGGGCGATGCCACAGGCCCGCCATCTGCATGGTGCCGCCGTGCGCCAGATTCCAGTCATGCATTGGCGTGCGGCGCAGTGGGCGAAAATGTTCGTCTACATTGCGGCCTTTGAGCGCGCCGATTGCGACCGGCGTGTACGGCGGGCGAAACGTCGTCGTGCCGACTTCCGGTATCTCTTTTCCCAGGGCCTCGGCCATCAGGGCAAGGCCAATTATGTTGCCGACCTTGCCGCCGTCTGTCGCCATGCCCAGCGTGGTGTAGCGTTTGAGATGCTCAACTGAAACAAAGCCCTCGCGGTGCGCGAGACGCACATCGTCAGTGGTTACGTCGTGCTGCGGGTCGATCAGACACTTGGTTTTCTTGCCCTCAACCGTTACCTCGTAGAGCGGCTCGATCGGCGATTTCCACCCGCCGGCCGCGGGCATTTTGACCGCTTCCGCCTTGCCGCCCATTGCATTGATAACAGTTGCCGCGACCGATTGCCCCGATTCGACGCACGCCTGAGTGCTCCAGATCGCAGCGGCTGAACCTGCAACGTGCAACGGCTCATCGGTTTTGGGTGCGACGAAACAGGCTTGTTTTGCGTTCCACTCGGGTTTAACGCCCCGGTGTGACATCAGGTTGACGACAGGTGACCAGCCGCCAGAGACGAGTAAAAGATCGCACTCCTGCGAGCCGCGCGTGGTCCAGCCGCTGGCCGAAGTACCGGCGATTTCGACGCCACTGACCTGCTTTTTGCCTTTCACATCGAACGGCGACGCACCGGTCTGGATCCCGATATTGTTGGCGCCGACATCGCGCAACAGGCTGTTGTGGATAGTGGTGCGTGAATCCAGCAAGCTGACGTGCGCGCCGCCGTGCGCGAGCTCAATCGCCGCGTTGTAGGCCGAATCGTTATTCGTGCTGATGACGATTTTCTGACCGGCCAGTACGCCGTAGCGGTTCATGTACGCGCGCGCAGCGTTGACTGTCATAACGCCGGGGCGGTCGTTATTGCCAAAGGCGACGGTGCGCTCGAGCGCGCCGGAGGCGACAATCGTGTGCTTGCTGCGCAACACCCAGAAGCGTTGGCGCGGCATGTAAGCCGGCGCATTGGACATATGGTCTGTTACGCGTTCGAGCAACCCTGCGGTGCTGCAGTCGTACAAGCCGAATGCCGTTGTGTTGCGCATAATTTTTGCGCCGCTCGCTTCGAGCTGTGCGATCAAATCGGCGCGTAAGGCTTCGTCCTTTTTCTCGGCGCTGTTAAGCAGGTCGCCACCGAGTTCGGAATCCTGCTCCACCAGCCACACGTC
Source organism: Pseudomonadota bacterium (assembly GCA_039029275.1). Taxonomy (GTDB): domain Bacteria; phylum Pseudomonadota; class Gammaproteobacteria; order JBCCGL01; family JBCCGL01; genus JBCCGL01. The sequence goes on from JBCCGL010000008.1 coordinate 259,994, forward strand.
CAGCCCGGCTTTGGCGCAGTCCAGAGCGGCGGATAGCCCGGCAGGGCCGGCGCCGACAACCAGCACATCGCAGTATCCGTGTGCGTGGTCGTAAACGTCGGGGTCCGGTTCGCGCGAGGCTTCACCCATTCCGGCGGCTTTGCGGATGATCGCTTCGTATTTCATCCACAGCTTGGTGCCTTTTGCGCCCCACTCAAACGGAGGGATGCCCATAAAGGTTTTGTAGTAAAAACCAGCGGCGAACCAGCGACCAAAAAGGCTGTTAACTGCGCCCATGTCAAAGCGCACGTTTGGCCACGCGTTTTGGCCGTAGGCGGCAAGCCCGGGGTAGAGCATCTGCGTGGTTGCTTTGGCATTCGGCTCGGCTCTGTCGCCGCTGCCGACGGTAACCATTGCGCCGGATTCTTCGACGCCTGCACTCATCACACCACGCGGTCGGTGGTATTTGAAGCTGCGGCCCAACACCCATTGGTTATTCGCGAGCAAGGCCGAGGCGAGACTGTCGCCCACAAACCCTTGCATCGGCTTGTCGTCCCAGGTGAAATTGATCACGGCTTTGCGGTCGATCCGGCCGCCGTGTTCGAGGCGTTGCGCGGTCATGCGTCACCCCCTTGTGACGCTGAGTCATCTGCAATCGCTTTGGCCCAGCCTTCGTGCGCGGCGCGAACCGAGGCGATCTCGTGAGTCATGGTGTCGCGTTCAACGATGATCCAGGTGCGACAACCGGTGCAGTGCCACGTCTCGGCCTGCATGCCGCGGATGTTGTCGCGCAGAAAAACGGCGTCGTGCCACTCGTCGATAGAAGCATCAAGGGCCGGGTATTCAATCGTGGCATCGCTGCCGTAGGAAAATTCGCTGTGGTCGCGCTCGCCGCAGAAGGGACAAGTAATTCGTAGCATTTTCGTCTCCCCTCAACCGTGTTTTTTCGGGTCTGGTCCCGCACCGCGCTCGTCGATATTGACGCCACGACGAAAGCGATCCAGCGTAAAGTGTTTGATCAGATCGCCGGGACGATCGTTGGCGATCAGATCGGCAAAACACCAGCCTGAGGCGGGCGATGCCTTGAATCCGCCGTAGTTCCAGCCGCCGTTCAGATACAGGTTATCCAGCGGGGTTTTGCAGATAAACGGCGAGCCGTCCATCGACATGTCCATGACCCCGGACCAGTGCCGCAGCAGCTTGACGCGCCCGAGGCAGGGCATGATCGCGGTGGCGCATTCGGCTACGTCCTGCACCATCGGCAGGTTGCCGCGCTGCGCGTAAGACTTGTACCAGTCGAGGTCTCCGCCAAACACCATGCCGCCCTTGTCGGACTGCGATATATAAAAGTGCGCACCGCCGACACCGTACACGACGACGTGATCGAGTAAGGGCTTAAGCGGTTCAGACACAAATGCCTGCAGCTTGTGGGTCTCGATTGGCAGTTTGCCCAGCCCCGCCATTTGCCAAAGGCGAGACGTGTTTCCGGCGACGGCAAAGCCGACTTTCTTCGCGCCGATGGTGCCGCGCGAGGTTTCCAGGCCGCTGACTTTACCGTCGGTCACTGTCACGCCGGTGACTTCGCAGTTCTGGATGATGTCCACGCCCTGCGTGTCTGCGCCGCGCGCGTAGCCCCAGGCGACCGCGTCGTGGCGCGCGTTGCCCGCCCGCTTTTGCACCGCCGCGCCGATAATCGGAAAGCGGGCGTTATCGTAGTTAAGATGCGGAATTTCTTTTTTGAGTTGCTCTAGTCCCCACAGTTCGCCGTCCGAACCGGTCAGGCGCATGGTGTTGTAGCGCCGCGCCGCGCCGTCGCGCGCAGCCGGGCTGTGGAAAAGCGAGACGTGGTAGCGCTGGCTGAACATGACGTTGTAGTTGAGGTCGTGGCTCAAGTCTTCCCACAGTTTCAGCGAGTGCTCGTAGAACTGGCGATTGCCCGGCATCATGTAATTCGAGCGCACAATCGTGGTGTTGCGGCCCGCGTTGCCGCCGCCGAGCCAGCCTTTTTCCAGCACCGCGATGTTTCTCAAACCGTGATTTTTGGCCAGATAGTAGGCAGTTGCGAGCCCGTGCAGACCGGCGCCCACAATGACGATGTCGTACTCTTTTTGCGGTTCCGGGTCACGCCACTGGCGATCCCAGTTTTTCTGGCCGCTTAAACCGTTTTTGAATACGGCCCATGCGGAATATTTCGTCATATGCTTCCTACCCAATAGTTATGCTGTAGCTGATCCGTTTAACTGGCGGTGGCTGGAGCAGCGAAAACGTATCTTATTAGCAGATTGTGTATTTGACTCAGTTTGCGAATGGGCACTGCAGAGCGATTCGACCTATTTTTGACTGCCAACGCCTTATTCGCGCGGACCAGCCTTAAAATGGTACTGTCGACTGCGCGACCATTTCTATAAGAATGCCATGAACATCTTCACCTACGGCGTATTGCAGCACAATCGAATTCTGAAGCCACTGACCGGCTCGGAATTTACGATGTTGCCTGCCACGCTCGACGGCTATCGCAAAATCTTTTTTGACTATGACGACTTCGCGCCATGCGCAATCGTACGGCCTGACCCCACCGCAATCGTCTGGGGTCAACTGGTCCTCGATGTTGATCCTTCGTACCTGCCGGCCTTTGATGCGTTTGAGTGCGTCGACCAAAAGCTTTATCAGCGCATCGAGTGCCGGGTCACATCAGGCGATGGAACCGAGCACGCCGCATGGTTATACGCCGCTGGCACAGCGGCGACACCGTATTTTGGGCAGGACTGGGACGAGGATTTTTTTATCCGCAGCGGCCGGCTCGATTATCTTGAAAATTTGCTGAAAGGCGAATTCGACCCGCTTAGCCAGCAATGAGGTCATGCATTCAAGGCCCAAGCGATCAAAACGGGTGCGGGTCGTGAAAGCGTGGAAGCTGTCACTGCGTTCGAAGGTGTACCTGCTCACCATCATCCCGCTGCTGCTGGTGATGGTGCTGGTCAGCGCGTTTTCGATCAACGAATCGCGCGAGCTGGGGCAACGTGAGATTGAGGTCTTCGAATCACAGTTTTACGAGCTGCGTCGTCAGGAGCTGCGCAACTACCTCGATCTCGCCTTGACCGCAATCGAGTCCCAGCGCCGCGAGAACACCCCGCAAAGTCGCGAAAAAGCCAAACAGATCCTGCGCCAAATGGGTTTTGGGGACGATGGTTATTACTTTGCCTATAACTACGATGGGATCAATCTGGTACACCCCAAACTGCCCGATCTCGAAGGCCAAAACCTGTACGGTTTTGAGGATTTGCACGGCAATCCCGTGATCCAGTCGCTGATCGAACGCGCGCGCGAAGGTGGGGGTTTTCACGAATACCTGTGGCACAAGCCGTCGCGCGACGAGGTGGTCGGCAAGTTGAGTTATGCGGTTGGTCTGGACGACTGGGGCTGGATGATCGGTACCGGTTTGTACATCGACGATCTGCAGGATGCGATTGGCCAGATTCGTCGCAAAGTCGATGAGAACGTGCAACGCACGCTCGTGACCAGCGTGGCTGTGGCACTGTTGGCAATCCTGATGGTCACTGTGCTGGGTCTCGGGATTAATGTCTCAGAGTCGCAGTTGGCAAACCGGCGCCTCAAAGACCTTTCTCAGCGCACCATGCAGTTTGAGGAAAGTGAGAAAGTCAGAATCTCGCGCGAGCTACACGACGGCATCAACCAGATGCTGGTCTCAATTCGATACCGCCTGGAAGCCATGATCGCCGATTTCGGATCCGGCGGCGACAAGGTGCGTGGCCATGCAGAACAAGCCAGTGAAACCATTGTCGCTGCGATTGCAGAGGTGCGGCGTATCTCGC
>JBCCGL010000009.1:0-258479 GCA_039029275.1 Pseudomonadota bacterium
GCGGGAAGCCCCTCCCAAGATGAGATCTCACTAAGTCTTTAAGACTTCTGAAGGGCCGTTGAAGACTACAACGTTGATAGGCTGGGTGTGGACGCGCAGTAATGTGTGAAGCTAACCAGTACTAATTGCCCGTGAGGCTTGACCATATAACACCCAAAAAGCTGACAGCTTTGAAGGGTTAGTGATCGGTCGTTAACGACAGTTACCGCTTCTTTGCTCATGAATTGAGTTGTACGCTTTTTGAAAGCGTACAGCGCTACAAGTTTTCCTGGCGGCAATAGCGTTCTGGTCCCACCCGATCCCATCTCGAACTCGGAAGTGAAACGGAACAGCGCCGATGGTAGTGTGGGGTTTCCCCATGTGAGAGTAGGTCACTGCCAGGTTTTAATGAAAGAGAAAGGGTCACCCGGGTGGGTGACCCTTTTTCGTTTTCAGGTTAGCGCCCATTTGGGTTGGGCTGTATGCCCGTCGCGAGCCAACCCCCTCGATTTATTTCGAAACCTAACGAGACCATTAAAACGGAGTTAACGACTGGCGATCTTTTCGTAGTAAGCGATGAGGTCTGCATTGAGTGCGCGGATGTCGTATTCAGACTCAACTTTATGGCGGGCTCTATCTCGCATTGCTGAAACCTCATTTGGATTCTTAATCAGGTATTCCAATGCTTTGGCAATTGCATCCGCATCGCGCTCAGGCACGAGTAATCCGGTCTCCTTATCTGTGATGAGCTCGGGGGTTCCGGAATGCCTGGATGCGATTACCGGCGTTCCCAGCGCCATCGCTTCTTTCGCAACGTTCGGTATACCCTCCTGGTCGCCGTCGCTCGCTGTAATACTGGGTACAAGAATTGCGTGTGATTCGGCCAACTTTTGTAATAGGTCTGAATGAGTGAGTAATCCAACTAAGCTGACGTGTTGTTCCAGTCCCTGATTTCTGATTTTGTTGAGCAGCAATTCCTTGTTGGGTCCGTCACCTACAATAGATAGATGAAAATTCCGTGCCTTCTCTCTCGCAAGGATGCCGATAGCGTCTACTAAATACTCGAATCCCTTTTTTTCTACAAAACGCCCGATAGCGATCAGTTCTATTGATGATTCCTGATCTGCAAAAGCAGATGGCTTGAAAGAAAGACTATTTAAATCGATGCCGGAACGGAGTACGAAAATTCTTGACGCAGAACAGTTATTTTCGATCAGCCAGTCTTTAAAATACTGGCAGACCGGAAGAAAGCCGTCACCGTTTTTAACTAGAAAGCGGTAGTCTCCAGGGTAGATATTAAGGTGCTTGATTGTGTCGTATCCGCGAAAAGACGTAATGATTTTACCGTTCAAGGCGCCAATATGACGCAAGCGCTCAGCGTATGCCCCCAGCATTCCAAACTGTGCGTGGACAATATCGAAGCGAAATTTGTTGTGAGACAAAAAAAGCGCATCAGACAACCAGGTGATAAAGCTGTTGCCTCCTAATCCTCTTTGTGCAACGCGTAAGTAGACGATACGTACAAGCAAAAACATCCCAGTGAACGATTTAAAACTACTGAGCACCGTTAACGCTTTACCCAAAGTGGTGTCTGGATTGGGAGGTAAGTGCACGATGCGCTCCATGAGCTTATGTTGTTTGATTAGAGGTGAAGGCGCGGTGTTTGATTTACCCTTTCTACGAGAGAGAATGGTTAATTCGTGTCCAGAGGTTGCGATTCCGAGGATTTGGTGCAATACGAAAGTTTGTGTGTTTGATGGGAAGTGATCCACAAATACGGCAATTTTCATAAATGCTCTTTACGTGATTGCAAGTTAGTCGAAAAATTTGGGGATTGACCGTGGGTTCAAAACCGTTTTCTTTTTACTATGGCGCATAGCGCGAAGTCGCACAAATAATAGCATCGTAACGCTGTTTTATGGTCTGCGAATGTATTTGGTCAGAATATAGTTTTCGGCAAAGCTGTAATGAAATTAATCTACATTTCCAAACGACTGAACTCAGGTGATGGATCGTCGGTTCATGGGCGTGAATTTATTAAAGCTGCGTCGTCGCTGGGGCATCAGGTGAAAAGTTACCCTAAGCTCGAAGAAATTCGGTACGACGCGAACTATGAAAAACCGCAAAAAACGAGCGTATTTGAGAAGATAAGAAAAATCAATTTCAAAAACCTAAATGCGCTCTTGAAGAAAAAAAGTAATTACTACCGGGATTTTTGTAGCGTTCTCAGCGGCAATTCCAAAAGCAAACAAAGCGCTAGAGATCTAGAGTCCATAATATATGAGTTTTCTCCAGACGTAATCGTATATCGGGCGGTTATGTACGATTTCACTCCCAACATCATACGCAAGAAATTTAGAAGAAAAATGATTGCCGAGGTTAATTCAATCAAAAGTCTCGAACAGACCCTAAACCGGAAGAACCCCAGCACATGGATCGCGCGTCGATGTGAGAAACTCACTTATGAGACATCTGATGCCGTCGTGGTGGTGTCTAACGCTATCAAGGATCATCTTGTTGAGATCGGTGTTAGGCAGCCAATTACTGTTGCCAGTAACGGTGTGGACTTAGACACCTTTTCTCGTAATGAAGAGGCAAAGCACACGCTAAAGATTGACTATGGCCTGCAGGAAAAGGTCGTGATGGGTTATGTGGGATCCTACAAAAAATGGCACAACCTTGATGATTCATTAGCCGTCCTGGAACAGTTAGTATCCGAAAATACTAACGTACACTTTGTCTTAATTGGTTCAGGCGCAGAGGAAAAGCGTTTTAACGAACAGGTGATAGCCCGTGGCCTCGAGTCACACGTAACCAAGATACCCTCACTGCCTCACAATGAAATTCCGTATTATCTGAATATCATCGATATTGCCGTTATGACATATCCCCAGATGGAAAATTTTTATTTTTCACCGCTAAAAATGTATGAATATCTCGCAGCAGGTATACCTGTAGTGGCATCGCGACTGGGACAAATTGAAGAGGTGATGGAGAATGCCCAAATCGGAAAACTAGTCTCACCGGGCGATATAGCAAATTTTTCTGCTGCCATTAAAAAACTGGTAAATGATGAAACATATCGCGAAACCATCGGTAAGAACGCCCGCGAATGGGCAGAGAATAACTGTAGTTGGCAAGTGAACGCTGAAAAAGTTTTATCCGCAGCGGAGACGGTCGATCAGCAAGAAGAATAGACAGAAACGAAGATAAGATGATTTTCGCCCGATATTGCTTTTTAAGAGACCGCACGTACACTCACTTCACCCTGCAGTTCGCATAACCTGAAACCCCCAAATATTTATGCTTCTAGTTAGACTTCAAAACCTCGTTCGTCGAGTACGAGCTCTGCTATCACGAATCAGGCGTGCCATATTGTATGACGCGATTCGCAACAATACGCAGTTCAACAGCGACTTTGAAAAGCCCGAATTTTCACAGTCGGGCCAGATCATGGCCCGTCGACAAAGCGAAACGTCCCCGGTTATTTTTCTTCACGGAGTCACCACCCGTTCCGGAACCAATTATCTGAATGCACTGCTGGCCAAGCATCCCAAGTTGGATTCTTGCCCCGGTCAGGTTTACGAATTTCCAATGCTGACTCATCTGGACAAATTCGTTGACTTTCAAGATATAGCTCTCGATGACTTCGCACGTAATCGCGAATACATTGAGAGGGACGACATAATCGTGAGTTTAGGTAGCGGGCTCGTCAGCTATCTATACGAGTTGACAGAAGACGGAAAAATCCCGCTGTTGAAAGAGCCGAGCGTTCGCAATCTCCGACTATTTCCCAAACTGTTTCCCGGGCAAAAACTGCTGTTGTTAATTCGCGATGGGCGCGATGTCGTGCAATCTGCGTTGACCAGTTGGCCGGGCACCAGTTTTCGTGCAGCCTCCGTATCGTGGGCTCGCAGCGCCGAGTTGCTGTTAAATTACAACGATGCTTATTCAGGCGAAGGTGGGTGCTTGCTGGTTCGCTACGAGGACTTGGTTGAAAACACACAGGATGAAATGGAGCGCGTATGTGACTTCCTCGAGATCGATTCGACAATCTATCGTGAAGACATAGACAAGGAAATTCCCATTATTGGTTCATCTACGCATAGCAAACGAGGTAACCGCGTGAGTTGGAAGGCGGTGGAAAAATCAGATGACTTTAAACACAAAAACAAATGGTCAGATTGGAATAGTTCAAAACGGGCCAAATTTAAAAGTTACGCGGGGCATGCGTTAATTCAAGCCGGCTATGAATCCGGCGACGATTGGTAGTTTTGTGTTTCGACCCGTGTCACTTTTGCTAACGTTCAACGGGCTAAGGCGGTTGCGAGGGTTAAATTTTCCAAAGAGAATATGTGACGAATTCTAATCATCGTTGCCTGTATGGGAGTTGAATTCATCGCTTTTTCATTGCTCATTCTGCTCGACGCGAGACGAGTCCGCCTTCGGCTTTCACGCTATAATTCCTGACCTGTTTTAACCATTCCAAGCACTCGAATGTTAGATCGCCTGCGTATCGCTACGCGTAAAAGCCCGCTCGCTCTTTGGCAAGCCGAGCACGTAAAGGCCGCGTTGCAAGCGGCGAACTCAGGGCTTGAAGTCGAGCTGGTAACCATGACCACTCAGGGCGATAAATTGCTCGACAGCCCACTGGCGAAAATTGGCGGCAAGGGATTATTTGTCAAAGAACTGGAGCAGGGAATTCTCGACGGCAGCGCTGATATAGCCGTGCACTCGATGAAGGACGTACCAGTACATTTGCCTGACGGCCTCCACTTGCCCGTGATCATGCGGCGCGAGAACCCTTTCGATGCACTGGTCTCCAATCGATACCGCAGTTTCGACGATATGCCCTCGAACGCCCGAATTGGTACTTGCAGTTTGCGGCGACAGTCACAGATATTAGCGCGATATCCCGACTTCGAGATTTGCGTACTTCGCGGTAACGTGAATTCTCGTCTGGCCAAACTCGACAACGGCGACTTTGATGCAATCGTGCTCGCAGCCGCCGGCCTTATTCGCCTCGGAATGGCGGATCGGATTGCGCACGAAATCTCGGCCGACGTGAGCCTGCCTGCGGTTGGGCAGGGAGCGTTGGGAATCGAGTGCCGGGTTGGAGACAAGGACGTCATGCAACTAATCGAAACTTTACACGATGACAAAACTGCGAGTCGGCTCGCGGCCGAACGGGCGTTAAACGCGCGCCTCAACGGGGGGTGTCAGGTGCCCATTGCGGCCTATGCTGAAATCGATGGAGAAACACTCGATCTGCGCGGTATGGTCGCCTCTCCTGACGGCAAACGGATACTTTACTCGGACGTGCGTGGTGACGTGGCGGACGCTCATTCGATAGGTATTCGCGCCGCCGAATCCCTGCTCGAACAGGGTGCCCACGAGTTACTCTCTTCACTGGGAATCGACGTTTAACGGATGTGTGCACGTCTTTCCGGCAAACGAATATTACTCACCCGACCGCGCGAAAGCGCAGCCGGTCTGGCTGAAATGATTGTTGAGGCTGGCGGCGAGCCGATTTGTGTTCCGGCGATGGAAATTGCGACTATCGAGAATGTCGGACCAGCGCGTGCCCAGTTGCAGGCGGCTCACGAATGTGCGGTTGTCATCTTTATCAGCCGAAATGCAGTCGAGCACGCCAATGCGATCACTCCTTTGGCATCGATAGGAATTGGTATAGCAGTCGCTCCTGGAAAAACCACAGCACAGGCGTTACGCGATTGCGGCGTAGGCAATGTTGCAGTACCTCAGTATGGGCACGACAGCACGGCAATGCTGGCGATGACTGCGTTCACAAATATCTCCAAACAGTCAGTGTTGATTGTGCGTGGAGAGGGTGGACTCGATCAGTTACGTGATAAGCTTACGCAGTTAAAGGCCAACGTACGTGTATGCGAGGTATACCGGCGGCGCAAACCTGATTCCTGTCATGCTGATTTGAAACAGTCACTTGATTCACCTTTGGACGCCATTTGCGTAGCCAGCGGAGAAACCCTGCAAAATCTGGTGGACGGTGAGTCGGAAGAGATTGTGACTCGCCTGCATTCGGCAACACTGTTTGTGCCAAGCGAGCGGGTGTCAGTGCTGGCAAAAGCGATGGGATTCAGGCGCTGCGTGGTTGCAACTTCGCCTGACGATATCGGTTATTTGGATAGCCTTAAAAATTGGGGTGCCCCTCCAACTTGGGATTCACACGCACCGGGATAGCATGAACGAGAAAGATCAAACCAGCACCAACGCGTCTGCCGAAAGTTCAGACGCGGACATCGACACTGAGGGTGCGACCGAAGCGTCGGAAACACCACCTGCGGCAGCGGATGCCAACGCCAGTGCTGGCGCTGCGCAAGAGTCGGCGGCATCCGAAAAAGTAACCGTATTGGAAGCTGAGCATCAAAAAACTGAACCGCCGACGAAAAAACCTGAGCGGTTCGGCACAATTATTGGCATTGTCGCGTTTTTGATCGCTTGTATCGCAGTCGTTTTCGCCGCGTACCTTTATCGCGAAATCGGTGCGTTACGCGACACATCTGCACAACAGGCCTCGAGTCAGAGTGAACAAATCGCCGACATTGACGTTCGCATCCAGGTCGGTGCGCTCGAAAGTCAGCTTGCCGCTCTCGCCGAGCAGGACACCAAAGGTACGGAATATAACGACTCGCGCTTCAACGAACTCCAGGAGGCGATCGCAGTTTTGCAGGAAAACGGCGCTCGGGGGGACCGCGCATGGGTGCTGGCTGAGGTGCGCTATCTGCTGCGAATGGCAATTCATCGGATCACACTGGCGGGCGATCTGGACTCCGCCGCCGCCGCAACCCGTGCGGCTGATGATCAACTTCATGCGTTGGCGGATGTAGGGCTTTTGCCTGTGCGCCAAACGCTCGCTGAGGAGATCGCCGAGCTGCGGGCCGCATCCAGGCCAGATATTGAAGGCAAGGTTTTGACGTTGATTCATCTGGCACGTCGAACCAATGCGCTGCCACTAACAGAGCATCGAACACAAAAAGCCGATCTGCAGGTTGAGGAGCAGCAAGTCAATTCAGCAGAGGATGTTAACGACACAAACTTCGGCGGGCAGTTTATGGATTTTCTTTCCCAGTTTGTTGTCATCAGGGAAGCACCGACGGTCGACACCAGCACGCCCGAGGAGCGCGCCGCCGCTGCTTTGGGAAAGCGCGCTTCGTTGCAGGTGGTCATTCAGTCCGCACAAATCGCCGTGTTGCGACGTGACCAGTCCGACTTCGAACTCGCTATCAACAAGGCGTTAACCCAGGTACGGGAACACTTTCACGGCGAAGACGAACGCACCGTCAAGTTTGCTGAAGATCTAAATGCGTTATTGCAAACGCCGGTTCGCCCAGAGATCTCAACAATAGGCAGCGGGCTCAAGCTTCTCAATGAAATAGAGTCCAAGGTCGAAGTAAGTTCCAACGCGAATGCCGGGGAGGATGCACAATGAGAACACTGGTTCTGGTTGTTGTGCTGCTCGCGCTTGCAGTTGTTGCGATGCAACTGCAATTTGCAGAAACCGGTGTGCTGACCATTGCCTACCAGGGTTGGCTCGTCGAAACGTCTCCGGTGGCAATGTTGATCGCGTTCGTAGTTGTAGTTTTCCTGTTGATGATGTTTTTTAAATGTCTCGGATGGCTGCTGGGCGCTCCGAACGCGTGGAACAACGTTTTTCGCGATGGCCGCCAGAATCGGGCGCAGAAACGGCTGCTGAAGGGTTTTACAGATTACATCGAGGGGCGCTGGCAGCCCGCAATCAAACAACTCACGCATCCGGCGTCAACCAATCACGCTGGACTCATTAATCATCTGCTGGGTGCTCGTGCCGCGCACTTTCAGGGTGACACTGAAAAGCGCGACCAATTACTTGAGATCGCCGCGCAAGAATCACCGGATGCCGGGGTTTCTATCGATATCACCCGTGCAGAGCTGCAACTCGACAGCGGGGATCGCGAAGCTGCGCAAGAAACGCTGGTTTTCCTGCGCGGGAAGGCTCCGCGCAACGGTCATGTTGTAAAACTTCTTGCACAGGTTTATCACCAGAACGAGGAGTGGTCCAAGCTCGACGCACTGCTGCCGATTGCGCGACGCCTCAACGCGATAGCGAACGCCGAACTGACCGTTCTGGAACATGACTGTCAACGAGGCATGATTTCAACCACGGAGGAAAACCGCGTAGCGGGTTACTGGAAGCGATTACCTCGCGCGGCCCAGCACGACCGTAATTTGCTGATTGCAATCAGTCAACGCATGCTCGAAGAAGGCAAACCCGCCGTCGCTGAAAAACTGATACGTGATCATTTGAGTGCGCAATGGGATGACGAACTGTTGCCGCTCTACGCGCAAATCGAAACGGACGATCCGGCAAAGCAACTCGATTACGCTGAGCGTTGGCTAGGCGCACACGGTCGCAGCGCCTCACTGCTGGCAGCGCTGGGTCAGCTATGCTTTCGATGCAAACTCTGGGGAAAAGCGCGTGTTTATCTCGAATCGAGTCTCGGTATCGAGGAGTCACCGCGCGCTTCATTGCTACTCGCGGAATTGCTGACGCAATTGGGCGAACAAGATGCCGCGCGCGAGCATTACGCCAACGGATTGCGTCTGGCTTTGAAAGAACAAAAGGCACTCGTGTCGATTCCGCGTTCGGTGAGCGAGCCCCACACTGATCAACCAGAGAGCGCCCCTAATCCAGAGCTGACCCTGATTGAAAGCAAAGGCTGATTTTCAGATCAATCCTGCGCGTGTATTGGTAGTTGACGAAACCGTAGAATAGTGAAGACACATTCGCGCTGTCATGTCGTTTATCAAGCCCACACTTTTTGCAGTCTTGAGATGTGTCGTTTTCGCCGGTGAGATTCCTTTCGGTCGGTTACTGAGTCCCGCAAAACCATTGTCATCCGCTGGAAATTTGGTTGCACTCGGTCGCTGTGCTCTGGAATTCTTTACCGGTATCGCGGCAAGAAAAGCGATTTGAATAACAGAAAATACTGACTGTAGATTCCGGCAATTCGAAGATAGCTAAATCCGCGAGCGAGAGGCTTGGGGTTGTGCTTAAGCTGTTTATACATCTTGTTGTACAGCCACAGGTTTAATCGGTCTTCAAGAGCTTTCTTTTGGTTCTCGGGTGCCAGTTTGACTGCCAGGTCTCGCAGGAACTCTCCGTCCTCTATCCAGTCGTTGATGATGTCAACGTTTGATCCACGATTGTCCTCGTGCCTTCGAAAGCTGGCTTTCACATCTTTAATACCTGATATGGGGTACTTTGCTGACAAACGGCAAATTGCGACTATGTCCTGAAACATATCCGTCTTTGACCTGAGGCCGCCGCTTTCTCGCAATCGTTCCGTATGAAAGAGTGTGTTGCAAAAATAGCTGGTGGTATCACCGTTTAGCCAACTAATCAGATAATTTGCCATCGACGATGTGTCGGCGTTATTTTCTACCTCTCTTAGAATATTTCCGTCGCCATCGATTATCCGCGAACCGCAGCGAAGCAATCCCGGCTCTTCCGAATCCGTCAGCGCCCCGACGCAAAGCTCTATCATATCTCGATCAATTGAATCATCGTCGTGGAAAAGCAAGAAGTATTTACCTGTCGCCTGCTCCAGACAAAAATTGAAATTTCCACTTGGCCCGATATTTTTTTTCTGGCGAAAATACTTCAAGCGAGGGTCGGAAATCGAACCAACCAGCGACTCGGTATCGTCAGTGGAGCAATTGTCCGCGACGATCACCTCTATATTTTTGTACGTTTGACTTAGCGCATCGTTGATGGCGTGAGACAGTCTGCGGTCCGCACGGTTGTAGGTTGGTATCCCAATTGTGATCAATGGAGAATCGTTTTCAGTCATGAGGTTTTCGAACTATATTTTGTAACGAAAGTGGAGCCGTGATTCAGTGGATTGCGCGACGGCACCAGTGATTAACTATAGTCTCACACGCACTATAGTCCAACGCAGCCGTTTGGAAATCAGTTGTGTCACAAAATCCGTTTCTGTCGCGAAGACGAGAAAATCAAACAAACACGCATCGGAAGGTTGGCAACGCAAACGCACATCCAAGCTGATAAGTGATTCTATCGACCGGCTGAGATGGCGCACATACACCAGCGGTTCAGTGGTCGCGATTTCGCTTTGACGTCTAACGCGCAAGCAGCTTAGAGAGGTGCGATGCAAAGCGCTCAGCGTTCATGAATCCGACTACCCTGGAATTTGGAATTTCATTCCCGTCCGGACTGAAGAACAAAATTGCGGGAGGACCGAAGATCCCAATCTCGCCAAGCAGTGCTTGATCTACCTCGTCGTTTTGCGTTACGTCAGACTGCAACAGTTTTACCTCGCGCAAGTGTGCTTGCACGCGTTCATCCGTAAATGTGAAGGCCTCCATCTCTTTGCATGAAATGCACCAGTCCGCGTAGAAATCGAGCATGGTAAATGACCCATTTGCGCGCGAGTTGCTCAGCTCTGCTTGTAAACCCTCCACACCTTTTATTTGCTTAAACTCCAAATGCTGTGCGTCTTGAGTATTGCCGCCGATGAACAGACCTTTAAGGGGCGTGAAGAAACTTGCCCCGCCACTCGCGGCGCCCACTGCCAGCATGAGTCCGTAGGCCAACAGTACAATGCCGATTGACTTTCTAAATGCCCTCCACCCGGCGTTCGCTTCGGGCAACGGCTCCAATGCCTTGAGGTAAACTGCGCTGGCGATTAGCAACAGCGCCGCCAGCCCCATTGTCGCGGCGAGCGGCAAGATGCGCTCCAACATCCAGATTGCCAAAGCCAATAGCAGAATGCCGAACACGGCTTTTATACCGTCCATCCATTGCCCGGCTTTGGGCAGCAGCGTACCTGCTGACGTTCCTATAATCATGAGCGGAATACCCATGCCGACGCTGAGTGCAAACAGTGCTGCACCGCCAAGCACAGCGTCTCCGGTCTCCGCGATATAGATCAGTGCGCCAACCAGCGGTGCTGTGATGCACGGACCAACAATCAGCGCAGAAAGAAATCCCATAATGCCCACGCCAGCGTACGTTCCCCCTTTTTGCGAGTTGCTCCAACTTGTCAGACGCGACTGCCACGATGCCGGGATTTGCAGGTCGTAAAACCCGAACATCGACAAGGACAAGAGCGCAAACAAAATCGCAAACGCGCTGATGACCCAAGGGTTTTGGAACCAGATTTGGATGTTCTCACCCGAGAGTCCGACGGCGACACCCGCGATGGTGTATGTCACCGCCATTGCCAATACATAGACAAGCGATAATCGAAACGCTTTTCCGGTGGTCACCTCGTCGCCCTGTCCGACGATAATGCTGGATAAAATTGGCACCATTGGGAACACGCATGGGGTAAACGCCAAGCCAATGCCTAAGGCTAAAAAGATGAGGACTGTCCAGAACAAACTCTCGTTTGCAATTGTGGCGGCGATCCGGTCTTGCTCGGTAAGCGCAGCCGTCGTTGTCGGCGCAGTCGCGGTGCCGGCTGGCGTCAGGTTTACTGGTATTGACTGTTTCTGCGGTGGATAGCAGATTCCAAGATCAGCACAACCCTGATACCCAACCACCAAATTGGCTTCAATCGGCGCAGCGAAATTATTCAGCGGTAACTTCACCAGTAATTCGCCGCGATGGATCTCGGATTCACCGAAATAAGCGTCGTTGATGACTTCACCTGTCGGTGCGACCGGTTCTCCCAGCGTTACCCCCGATCCGTTTTCCAGCGCAAAGCTGAGTTTCTTGTCGTACAGGTAGTAGCCTTCTGCAATATCCCAGCGAACGGGAAGTTCACCGTTGCGGACGGGTAGCACAGATATCGGGAACGCTTGTTCTGGCGATAAGATATCCGGTTCGCCACTGTCTGAACTTGCAAGCGACAAGAGACTGGACAGTGTGGAGGTGTTGGACGGAGCCGGCAACATCGCGACGGTGATTTCTTGCTTTAATGGTGGGTAGCAAACACCGATATCCGCGCATCCCTGAGACTGAATTTGCGCCACAAATGAGGAGACTCCGTCGGAGGCGACAACCGGGACAGTAATGCTCACCTTGTCTCTATATGTTTCGACCTCGCCAAAAAACTCATCCACTTCCACTTTGCCCGCCGGGATGGATGGTGCACCCAGTGTTACACCGTCGCTTAACGACGAGAAGGCGAACTTTTTGCGATAGAGATAGTAGCCTTCAGCTATGTCAAAGCTGATCTTTAGATTTCCGTCGCCGGTCATGGTCGCGGCGCTCGCGAAGGCGACTTCAGGGTCGAGGAGTTCTTCGCCAAAGCTGTCGGTTTGCGCATGCGCGAAGTTCATCGACGCGAAAATACCAATTAGCGCCAAACGTAAGATGCGTGAGATCATAAACAATGGATAAGGGTGCAGTTCACGATGCCTGTGACATTGATAGCGTGCATGAGTTCGTGGGCGGTGATTACGTATGAGTGTATACGAGTTAAACGAATCCCACTCTAAACTATTTCCCCAACGGACATTTTTTCCCTGACGTAATACACCTAACTGAAATCGTTGCTTGAGTTTTCTGGACTGAACGCCATATCCTGTGTGTTAACCCGTTGGAGGTTATAGCGTAAATGCCGTTACTTTTTATCCTATTCATTGCAATGCCCATTATCGAAATATGGGTATTAATTGAAGTTGGCTCGAAGATCGGGGTGCTCAATACAATAGGCCTGGTCATCCTGACTGCGATAGTTGGCACAGCGATGCTTCGCAGTCAGGGATTATCCATGCTTGCGCGCGTGCGCCAACAAATGGCCAATAACCAGCTGCCCGCAACCGAAATCCTTGAGGGCATGATGTTGGTGATCGGGGGTGCGCTATTACTGACTCCGGGGTTTGTTACAGACGCTATCGGTTTTATGTGCCTGCTTCCGTTCACCCGGCAAATTATTGTGGCCGCCGCAGTATCACGCTTCACGGTGCGCGGTTTCAGCGCCTACCAATCAAATGGCAATCACCACGGCGATCCCGGCGCTCGTCAACCTCGATCGTCTGACCACACACGAAATGGCGCGATCGAAGGGGAGTTTCGCCGCGAGGATTAGCGTGGGATGCGGAGACACAACAGATCCTGTGAACGCATCCCGCTTCGACGATTTTCGGTTTAAGCTCAAACGCGCCGATCGCTATTTGGCAATGAGTCGTTTGCCGTAATCCCAGTGGTCCAAGCTAATGCCAATTGCTTCTTCCAGTGCAGGTTTTCTTGGAAAAAATACACTGTGCAAAAACTCTATGTCCTCGCGGCCCACAACCCTGGATTTTAGGAAGTTGAATCGGTCGAAAATTCCTCCTAATTTTTCTTTTTTAATCAGCAGTTTAGCCGGCCCTGCATAGTAGGCGATGGCACTTCGTGTGTAGCTCCAGGTTTTGTGTTTACTCTTTTTGATGATGGGCACGAACTGATCATCCAAATCCAGAAACTGGTAGACCTTCTTGATTCCTGCCGATGGATCTGCCAAAACGTCGAGCTCGAAATTCAGGATGAGCGTTCTGTCCTGTGAGTAGAATTCGCGCCACGCCGCGATGTAGTCTTCGTAGTAGCCGTATTCAAGCAGTCGTATCTTCGGCAGCTCGAGCGCGCAACGCTTGAGGCCAAAAAGAGGTGGGACATTGCCTGCCTGAAGCTGATGACGATAGGCAGATAAAGCGCGATGAACCGGATCGCGGAGTAGCATAATGATTTTGGCGTCAGGCATGTCGCCATGCACGAGTTCCGGTATCGAAGGAAGCGATTCATCGAACGCGATGATATTACTCTTGTTGTGCCAATAGGGAATCCTGTCGTAAAGATAAGTAGTTGACGCTTCTCCGATCAAGAGCTCAGGGTCGCAATCTTTGAAGTGATCATAGTACCAGTCTTCACCCTGTCGATACTTTTCAACCCCACCGAAGTAATGGATTTCCTTTCTGGTCGGTAGACTGGTGGCTGGATGCTGGCTGATTTTATCCCACAACCACGAAGTCCCGGACTTTTGCGCACCGATCAGCAGGAAATTAGGTTTTTTCAAAATAGTCCTTCGATTACTGGAAGTACTTTGCAACGAAGAAGTGTAGACGAGCATCAATCAAATATGTTGAGCCTCTCATCACGATATTGAATGACCATGGACGCCTGGATACGGTGTAGAAAACAGAATCTGACTCATGCTTTTGTGATTATCAAATTGACGATGTGATCGAACTGCTGAACTGCCGTGATTTAGGAAACCACCGCGTTCTCAAGCGCAAAATCAGTGCCAGCGATGAACCTGCGCCGCGGCACCCTCGGGCGCGTAATCAGCTCTGTGGCTATTTTTCGGTGTTATCTACATGAATATACCGGCGGCAACCCTTGATTTTGGGAAACTCGCCGCTATTATTAGCACTCGCTGATAGCGAGTGCTAATAAGCACCCTTTTAACGACTAATTCTTTCGATTTTGGAGAAGGTAATAATGAACATTCGTCCGTTGCATGATCGTGTGGTCATCAAGCGTATGGAAGAAGAGCGCACCAGCGCTGGTGGCATTGTGATCCCCGATACAGCAACAGAAAAGCCCGCACGCGGCACCGTTGTCGCCGTCGGTAACGGCAAGGTCGCTGAAAATGGCGAAGTCCGTCCTCTCGACGTCAAAGTTGGCGACGAAGTCCTCTTCGGCAAATACTCCGGTACCGAACTGCGAGTAGAGGGCGAAGACGTACTCGTCATGCGTGAAGACGACATCATGGCCGTTGTCGGTTAATCCGCAATCCAGATTATTCAGAAAATTCAATAGATTTAGAGGCTTAGGACAATGAGTGCTAAAGACGTATATTTCAGTGATGACGCTCGCAGCCGTATGCTGCGTGGTGTTGACGTTCTCGCTAACGCGGTGAAGGTCACCCTCGGCCCCAAAGGCCGCAACGTCGTTCTGGACAAATCATTCGGCGCGCCGAACGTGACCAAAGACGGTGTTTCGGTTGCCAAAGAAATCGAGCTGAAAGACAAATTCGAAAACATGGGTGCACAAATGGTGAAAGAGGTTGCTTCAAAAACCTCTGACATTGCGGGCGACGGCACCACCACCGCGACCGTTCTGGCGCAGACGATCGTTCGCGAGGGCTTGAAATCAGTCGCTGCGGGCATGAACCCTATGGACCTCAAGCGTGGCATCGACAAAGCTGTCGCAAGTGCTGTTGAGAGTCTGGCTGGCGCTTCTGCTCCTTGTAACGATTACAAAGAAATCGAGCAGGTCGGTTCTATCTCGGCGAACTCTGATTCTTCAATCGGCGAAATCATCGCGCAGGCGATGGAAAAAGTCGGCAAAGAGGGTGTTATCACCGTTGAAGAAGGTCAGTCTCTGGCGAATGAACTCGACGTTGTTGAAGGTATGCAGTTTGATCGCGGGTACCTCTCGCCCTACTTCATTAACAACCAGGAACAAATGAGCGCCGAGCTCGAAGACCCGTTCATCCTCTTGTTTGACAAGAAAATTTCCAACATCCGTGACTTGCTCCCGACCCTCGAAGCGGTCGCCAAAGCGAGCCGTCCGCTGCTGATCATCGCAGAAGATGTTGAAGGTGAGGCGCTTGCGACGCTGGTTGTGAACAGCATGCGCGGTATTGTGAAAGTCTGCGCGGTTAAAGCGCCGGGCTTCGGCGATCGCCGCAAAGCAATGCTGCAGGACATCGCGATCCTGACCGGTGGTCAAGTGATCTCTGAAGAGGTTGGCCTTTCACTGGAAAAAGTCACCCTTGAAGACCTCGGTACCGCAAAACGCGTCACCGTCGACAAAGAAAACACCACTGTAGTTGATGGCGCCGGTGAGAAAGCGGAAATCGACGGCCGCGTTGAGCAGATTCGTGCGCAGATCGAGCAATCAACCTCTGAGTACGACAAAGAAAAACTGCAGGAACGCGTTGCCAAACTCGCTGGCGGCGTAGCGGTGATCAAAGTCGGTGCTGCAACCGAAGTTGAGATGAAAGAAAAGAAAGACCGCGTCGACGACGCTCTGCACGCTACCCGTGCGGCAGTTGAAGAGGGCATCGTTGCCGGTGGGGGCGTTGCATTGCTGCGCGCTTCTGCTGCGATCGCCGATCTCACAGGTGACAACGAAGATCAAAACGTTGGCATCAGCATCGCACGCCGCGCCATGCAAGAGCCGCTGCGTCAGATCGTATCTAACGCTGGCGACGAAGCGTCAGTTGTTGTCAACAACGTTGCGGAAGGCGAAGGTAACTACGGTTACAACGCTGCCACCGGTGAGTACGGTGACATCGTTGAAATGGGTATCCTCGACCCGACCAAAGTCACCCGTTCCGCTTTGCAAAACGCAGGTTCAGTCGCGGGTCTGATGATCACTACCGAAGCCATGGTTGCTGACGCACCAAAAGACGACTCAGCAGCACCTGCTATGCCTGACATGGGTGGCATGGGTGGTATGGGCGGAATGATGTAAATCTCCCTCCCTGATCTGAGTTAAAAAGCCCCGCTTAGCGGGGCTTTTTTTTTGCCCAAACAAGTGCTTGGCGGCGTTAACTAATTCTACATTTTCGACATTTGAGGCCGCTACTAACTTCAGAATATAAAATGGGCTTATGTGTGATTGCGGGTTTCAGGTGGCGTCAGGCGTGGCGTTCGAGTATTTCAAACACAATTGTTTTCTGGGTGTTGATATTGCTAGTTGCCACGGAAGCGGCAATCGTGATCCCGAGCCTCGAAATAAGGAGGAAATACCTGATCGACCAGCTGATCAGTGAAGTATCGGTTTTACTGTCTGAGCGAATCCACGCCGCAGATCGATTTTCAAAACTCGAAATTGCCCTGCCCGACGAAGTCTCCCTGATCACGATTTTCGATCAGCACGCCAACACAAGGTTTTCTAACACTGAGGCGTTTAATTTTGGTGACCTGATGCGTTATACCAAAAGGATGGGACAACAAGGCTCCGGACACATACTGATGACTCAAACCGTCGTTACCGAAGACGGTCCCTTTTATGTCGTTGCACAGTTGAATTCCTATGATGTTCGCAGCGGAATGATCGAGTATGCGCAAAACGTTGCAGCAACCGTGTTGGTCGTGATCAGTGTCTTAATGATCGGGACATGGATTATCGTTCAGCGCATTGTGGTCCAGCCATTGCGTAAAAGTATCGTCGCTATTCAAAACAAAAAGAATGAAGAAAGACTTGTATGGAAGCGCAACGACGAATTCGGCGAACTGTTTGATTCTTACAATCAGATGTTGGAGAGCAAGCAGGGCGCCGAACGTCGTGTGGCAATGAAACAAAATCAGCTGGAGTACATGGCTTATCACGATGCCCTGACTAATATGCCCAACCGACGCGCGTTCTTTGACTCACTCATGCCCGTCGCACCCCACACGAACCTACTTGTATTCGTCATCGGGTTAGACGGATTCAAGATGGTCAACAATCATCAAGGCCCAGAGATTGGCGACACGATATTGGCGGAGACAGGACGCCGCCTCGCCACATTGGATAATCAAAAGAGGCAAACCGCGAGGCTTGAGGGAGACGAGTTTGCTGTGCTCATCCAATTGACCGGGGATGACGAACACAATCATGTATCGCTGGCGCGCGATACCCTAAATGTTATCGAACAGGGGCACAGTGTTAAGGGCCGCAGCGTGAATGTCAGCGCGTCTATCGGCATTGCGCACAGTGTGGGCACTAATTTTTCGTCCGAAGCACTGTTTAAAAACGCATTGATTGCGATGCACGATGCCAAAAAATCTGGCGGTGGTTCGTGTGTGACCTTCGACGACGCAATGCGTGAAAAAGAAGAGCGACGGCTATCGCTTTTGTACGCGCTCGGGTTTGCTCTTGAAAAAGATGAAATCTTCCCCGTTTACCAGCCAAAAATCCGGGTTGCAGATAAAGCTATTTTGGGAGTGGAATGCTTGTCACGTTGGGCGCTCGATGGTGACAAGATGGTACCCCCAAGTGAATTCATTCCGTTGGCTGAAGAATCCGGAACAGTGGTACCCATTGGCGAGCACGTTTTGCGGCAAGCTTTAATCGATTGTCGCGGGTGGCAGGAAGACAATCTAGCGGATCTTAAAATCGCGGTTAATCTTTCTGCAATTCAACTTAAGGACTCCACCTTACCACTTAAGATTGACGGACTGTTGAGAGAGACCGGGTTTCGAGCAGACCAACTGGAACTCGAAATTACGGAGAGCGCGATTATGGATAACACGCGGCAGGCAATTGACCTGATGCATGCAATCAACTCGCTGGGCGTACAGCTATCGATCGATGATTTTGGAACCGGTTATTCATCGCTCGCGTATCTAAAAATGTTTCCTGTACAAACGCTGAAAATTGACCAGTCCTTTGTGCGTGACCTGTGCGATGACGAAAATGACGACGCCATTGTCAGCGCTGTTATTGGTCTGGCGCATCAGTTTGGCCTAAACGTTGTTGCTGAAGGAGTTGAAACCGAACAGCAGCTCGAATTGTTGGCGACCAAGTCCTGCGACGTCGCGCAAGGTTATTACATCGGTAAACCAATGCCGCGCGATGAATTCAAATCGTGGGCCAGTGAATGGCAGCGTGCACACCCAAATTCCCCCAGACAACAAACTGCGTAGCTTGTTTTAGATTCAACCGAAAATTACGTAACTCCCGACCCATTGATCGCCTAAAATAGTCTGTTTTACACAGTAGATAATCGCAATGAGAGCGCGGATCGTCACTGTAATTTGCAGCGCACTAATTGTTGCCTGCGCGCAGACCTCAACACCAATCGAAACGCCGCAAGTGCCGATCACACCTGCCACTGCTCCGGCCGCTGATGACGAGGTAATACTCCAAGACGAGACGGCTGGCAGTCATGTCGAACCAACTCTCAATGCGCCAGCAACTGTCAGTACAATTGACCACCAAGCACATGACTCGGCGCTCGACGAGATCGATCAAAAAGCAGCCCCCGCTGAAGTCCAAGATCCTACCGTTACCGTAATTGCGGGCGGCGACATGATGCTGGGAGGCACCGGTACCGAATTTTATCGCCGCGACAACTACAACTATGCGTTTTCCAACGTACGCGATTTGTTAACCCGCGCTGATGTTTTTATTGGCAACATCGAAACCGCGCTTACATACAGTGACGAAATTCTTGTTGAAAAAAAATACCGTTTTCGTAACCCGCCAGATCTGGTGTCTGCGGCGCTGGCGCGCGCCGGTTTGGATATCGCCAATCTCGCTAACAATCACTCGTTGGATTATGGTTACAGTGGCCTCGACGACACAATAATCTCACTTGAATCGCTCGGCATCCAGACCATTGGCGCAGCTTACAACTCGATTGCCGCGCGACAGCCCGCGATCATTGATATTCAAGGGACACGTATCGGATTTCTCGCATACTCGAACACGTTCCCTGAAGAATTTTGGGCGGGCCAAGAGCGTCCCGGGACGGCGTTTGGGCACGAGCACCACGTGCGAAACGACGTGCAAAAACTCCTTGCGGAGAGGGCCGACGTCGCCATCGTTTCTTTTCACTGGGGACGCGAGGGAACAACAGAGCTGCGCGATTACCAAGTGTTGCTTGGGCGGGCGGCAATCGATGCTGGTGCCTCTGTCGTTATCGGGCACCACCCGCATATATTGCAAGCGGTAGAACGCTACGGTGACGGCGCGATTGCTTACAGTCTGGGAAATTTCACATTTGGCTCCTACAGCCGATCCGCGAAAACGTCTGCTCTCGCACAAATGTCATTTCGCGGGAACAAGCTCAGCCGTATCGAGTTTATTCCACTTAACGTATTCAACCAGGAAGTGCTCTTCGCACCGCGGATTCTCACTGGGGTCGATGCGCATGCCGTCATCAATGAGCTCAAAGCGCTGTCAGCGATGCGCGACACACAACTAGAGGGGATCGGCGACCGCGCTGTGCTAGAATTCGACTGAGTTTATTAGCAAAAAAGGCTTATGGTAGCCAGCTGCGAAATCTACCCAGTTACCGCCGATGTGATGCAGTCACAGCGGCAGTTTGGTGGTATCGAGCGCGAAGAATTGATCGAAAGGATCAAAGACTTACTCAAGGCCAAGAATGCGGCTTTGGTCGCGCACTACTACACCCACTCTGACGTACAAATGATCGCCGACGAAACCGGTGGTTGCGTGTCCGATTCGCTCGAAATGGCACGCTTTGGCAGCGTGCATGACGCCACGACACTCGTGGTTGCGGGCGTACGTTTTATGGGCGAAACGGCAAAAATCCTCAGCCCGCAAAAGCGCGTCATTATGCCGACGCTCGAAGCGACATGCTCCCTGGATGTTGGGTGTCCGATTGATCGGTTCGGCGCGTTTTGCGATGCAAACCCGGATCGAACAGTTGTGGTTTACGCAAACACGAGTGCAGCGGTAAAGGCGCGCGCAGATTGGGTCGTCACCTCCAGTATCGCTGTCGATGTCATTGAGTACCTCGAAGAGCAGGGTGAAAAAGTTCTTTGGGCTCCTGATAAATATCTCGGTGGTTACATACAGCGAAAGACTGGCGCGGACATGCTGCTGTGGGACGGTTCCTGCATCGTTCACGAAGAGTTTAAAACCTACGGCATCGACAAACTGCGCGAGCAATATCCCGATGCCGGGCTTTTGGTGCATCCTGAGTCACCAGCAGAAATGGTTGACGCCGCCGACGCCGTTGGCTCGACCTCGCAATTGATTCGGGCGGCAGTTGAATTGCCGCACTCGTCTTTTATTGTTGCTACCGACAACCAGATTTTTTACAAGATGCAACAAGCCGCGCCGGACAAGGAATTTGTCGCAGCGCCCACGGGAGGGCATGGCGCTACCTGTCGAAGTTGCGCGCATTGCCCGTGGATGGCGATGAATGATCTCGAAAAACTGCATCATGTTTTAGAAAACGAGCACAATGAGATCGAAATCGACGAAGCACTGCGTGTTCGCGCAGTCATGCCACTTCAACGAATGCTCGACTTTAATTCGTCAATCAAGGCGTAACCGTTGATGGTTAAAAAAACACGTTGCGGATGGTGCGGTGATTCGGAAATTTACCAAAAATACCACGACGAAGAGTGGGGCGTGCCTGAATACAACGCTGACAAATTATTCGAGATGTTGAATCTTGAAGGAGCGCAAGCCGGATTGAGTTGGATTACGATTTTAAAAAAGCGTGAAAATTATCGTGAGGCTTTCGATAACTTTGACGCAAAAAAAATTGCACGATACAACGAGAAAAAACGCCAGTTGTTATTGCAAAATCCCGGCATCGTTCGCAACAAACTCAAAGTCAATGCCTTCATCGTGAACGCACAGTTGTTTCTGGAAATGGAAAAAAACGGCGAGTCTTTTTCTGAATATCTCTGGTCATTTGTCGGTGGCCAGCCAATCGTCAATCACCGCAGGGTTCTCTCTGACGTGCCGGCGACCACAGGCGAATCAGATGCTATGAGCAAGTCCTTGAAAAAACGTGGATTTAAGTTTGTTGGATCGACAATTTGTTACGCATTTATGCAGGCGTGCGGGATGGTTAATGATCACACACACGACTGCTTCCGCTTCAAAGAAGTTTAAAAGCTACCCAATATTTGTTAAGTGTTAGCCACCGACCCGATCGTTTGGGCGTGACGCTTAACATATTTTCTGAGAATTTCGTGCCGAGGTTTGCGTTGCGCTAGCGACCGCGCAAATGTTTTTTCACTATTTCAGGCTCGCGAAGCTAAAAAACACGTTCACTGTCCAAACGTCGCTCCGCCGCCCTTAAGGTACGCCTTTTCTTCCTGCGTTGATTCGCGGCCCAGCGCGCGATTGCGATGCGGGTAACGCCCGAATTCGTCGATAATTTTCTTGTGGTCTACTGCATATTGAAGCACGCCGTCTGCGTCTTCTCGCAAATGCGCGGGCGCTTCGTCGCGTAGCTGGGCAAAATATTTTATGCTTAACTCTTGATGCTCCTGACTTTCGGAATGTTCAAGCGGTAGATAGAAAAACACACGCTCGTGATAACTCAACTGCGCGTCTTGCCCTGTTTCAATGCCTTGCAGCGCAATTTCAACGCTGTGTTGTTCAGATGCAAATGCGGCCGCCTGTCCACGAAATATATTCAATGGAAACTGGTCGAGTAAAATAATCAGTGCAGTAGAGCCCTGCGGTGTTTCGCCCCAGTGATCGAGTTCGTTTCGCTGCGCCTGGTCGACGAGATGGCCGAACTTCTCCATTATTTCACTGTCGACTTCCTCGCCGCCCATGAACCAAAGTGCGCTGCGATTTTCCGCTTCGGGGTTATCCAGGATATCCCCAAACCAAAATTCGTAGATTGATTTGATGTCTGAATTCATTGGTGTTCTTCCGCTTATCGACGCGAGTGTAACAACGTAGACCAGATCATGTCACTGTTGTATATGAGTGGGCGTGTAGTAGCTGAACAGGTATACTGCGCCCAGCAAAAATACGAGTTTGCGGCGAATAAACACCTCATACTTCGCAACTTACATCCAGATTTCCAATTATTAAATCAGCTAATTAATGACTCTTCAGAATTCTTTTACACGCGATGAGCTATTGCAATGCGGCAGTGGTGAAATGTTTGGTGAGGGCAATGCGCAGTTGCCAGTGCCGAACATGCTTATGCTCGACCGCATCACCTCGATCACGCTCGACGGCGGCCCTAATGGCAAAGGTCAAATCATTGCTGAATTGGATATCGACCCCGATCTCTGGTTTTTTGACTGTCATTTTGTCGGTGATCCGGTAATGCCGGGTTGCCTTGGTCTCGACGCCATGTGGCAATTGGTAGGCTTTTTTCTCGCGTGGAAAGGAAATCCGGGTCACGGGCGCGCGCTCGGTTCTGGCGAGGTCAAGTTCTTCGGGCAGGTGTTGCCGCAAGCAAAGAAGGTGACTTACGAGATCAACCTCAAACGTGTCATCGAGCGCAAGCTGGTTATGGGAATAGCAGATGGCTCGATGTCAGTCGACGAACGAGAAATCTAT
This sequence comes from Pseudomonadota bacterium, assembly GCA_039029275.1. Taxonomy (GTDB): domain Bacteria; phylum Pseudomonadota; class Gammaproteobacteria; order JBCCGL01; family JBCCGL01; genus JBCCGL01. The sequence continues at coordinate 22,955 of JBCCGL010000009.1, forward strand.
ACGGCCAGAGACCTTCGCGTCGGCCTTTTCACCTCAACCAAAGATTTTTAGAAAAACGGCGCGGAGACTAAAACCATGCAGCGAGTCGTGATAACCGGAATGGGTGTTGTTTCGTGCCTTGGCAATAATGTCCAGGCAGTGCTTGAGTCACTGCGCAACGGAAAATCCGGTATCAGCTTCAAGCCTGAATACGCTGAGCGCGGGATGCGCAGTCACGTGGCTGGCGTTCCAGCGATTGACTTTTCAGAGTTTATTGACCGCAAACAGCTCCGCTTTATGGGCGCGGCAGCCGCCTACGCGTTTATCTCCATGCAGCAGGCAATTGCAGACTCCGGCCTTGAACCCGATCAGGTGTCTGATGTCCGCACAGGGATTATTGCGGGTTCGGGCGGTGCCTCGCACGGCAGCATCGTCGACGCCGCCGACATCCTGCGCGAAAAAGGCATTCGACGCGTTGGCCCGTACCGGGTGACGCAAACGATGGGAAGCACGGTGTCAGCCTGCCTCGCGACGCCATTTGCCATCAAAGGCGTGAATTATTCCATCTCATCGGCGTGCTCCACCAGTGCGCATTGCATCGGTACTGCAATGGAACAAATTCAGCTTGGCAAGCAGGACGTCGTTTTCGCTGGCGGCGGCGAAGAAGAGGGTTGGGAATCGAGTTGCCAGTTTGACGCTATGGGCGCGCTTTCGAGCAAATACAACGAAACGCCGGAAAAAGCATCGCGTGCCTACGACGCGAATCGCGACGGTTTTGTTATTGCGGGCGGCGGCGGCATGTTGGTGCTCGAATCGCTTGAGCACGCACAGGCGCGCGGCGCCAGGATTTACGCCGAAATTGTCGGTTACGGTGCGACTTCCGACGGGCACGATATGGTGGCGCCATCAGGTGAAGGGGCGGTTCGCTGTATGCAGCTTGCCATGTCGACCGTCGACACGCCGATCGATTACATCAACGCGCACGGCACCAGTACGCCGGCGGGCGACATTACCGAGCTCAAAGCGGTGCGGGACGCTTTCGCGGGCAAAGATATTCCTGTGGTTGGCTCAACTAAATCGCTTTCGGGGCACTCGCTGGGTGCCGCCGGTGTACAAGAGGCAATCTACAGCCTGATCATGCAACAGGAAGGCTTCATCGCTGAGTCGATCAATATCGACGAGCTCGACGACGGCGCCGATGGTGTGCCAATTGCGCGCTCGCGCATCGACGACGCGAAGCTTGATACGGTTATGTCGAATAGCTTTGGGTTTGGTGGGACCAATGCGACCCTGGTCATGCGACGATTTAACAGCGCGTCTTAAACAGAGTTTTTACTGATCGCGGCCTTCGCCGCGCGCCAGTACCGATCCAGCTCTGCGGCGTCGCAGTCGCTTAATTCACGAGCAACGATGGCGGCTGCAGTTTCGACCTCCTCGAAGCGCGCCTGAAACTTATCGTTTGCCTGACGCAGGGCGTGTTCGGCATCGACGCCGGTGTGGCGCGCCAAATTGACGACAGCGAACAACAGATCACCCACTTCTTCGTGAATCCGCTGTGGAGTTTCGGAAACGGCCTCTTCGCACTCTTCGAGTTCCTCGCGAATCTTGTCCATGACTGCCTCGATCGAATCCCAGTCAAAGCCGACGCGCGACGCGCGCCTGCCGATCTTTTGCGCGCGCATTAAGGCAGGCAGGGCCAGCGCAACTCCGGCGAGCGCGGATGTATTACCGTCGGCGGACTTCTCTTCCCGTTCGGCGGCTTTTTGCGACTCCCAGTTCGCGCGCAGTTCCTTGTCACTAACCCCCGACACCTGTGTATCAAAAACGTGTGGGTGACGGCGCACCATTTTCTCGCAGATCGACTCGACCACATCAGCAAAATCGAACAGGCTCCTTTCGCGGGCCATTTGGGCGTGGAATACGATATTCAGCAGCAGATCCCCGAGTTCGTCGCGCAGATCATCGAAATCTTCACGTTTGATCGCGTCGGCGACCTCGTAGGCTTCTTCCAGCGTGTAGGGGTAAACGGTGTCAAATGATTGCGTGATATCCCACGGACAACCGCCGTCGGGATCGCGCAGGCGGGCCATGATCGCGAGCAGGTCATCGATGCCTCGCGCGTTCACGGCGTGAGATTAGTTGATATTGAAGCGAATACCGAGGTGGAACTCGTCGTCGATCTCGACGTCGTCGACGTCGTCAAAATCCACCTCAATCAGGCGGTAGCCGACGTAGGCGCGGGTCGACGGCACAATCTCAAATTCGTAGCGCAACGCCACTTCGGTGAGGCTTGTCGCGTCCCCAAAGCTGGTGATGTCAGGGGCGTAGTAAATCTCCAGAGCCGCTGCCATTGGGGCGACCGAAGAGGGAATCACGTAGCGGATTTGCCCGCCGATACCGAGTGCGCCAATGTCAAAATCGCTCTCGTCAAAAATCCCCAGATAGCCCTTGGCCCCGACACCGAATTGGAGCGGTTGTTGTTGCGACGCGGGTTTGCCCGAAACAAGAAAGTTCGCATTAAAAAGATAGTCATCCTCCTCATTAAAAAACACGCCGTAGCCGACGTCCGCGCCGCCGTAACCAAGGCTGGACGAGTCAGACAAGTACACAATTGATGCGGTCTCACTGCTAAGCGAAATGTCCAGACCATCTGCCTGAGCGTGGGTCGCGCACAGGAGTAAAATGCAGGGGAGAATGTGCTTTTTCACGGAGCACCTCGAGTGCAATTGGGGGCGCGCATAGTGTATGTGTTGCCGATGCCTCAAATCAAGCGCGACACAACATTTTGTAGTTACTGCTTATTCACAATACTATTTGTTGTAATTTTACGAACTTAGGCTTTTTGCAATGCGAGCAATGATTTTGGCGGCAGGGCGCGGTGAACGATTGCGACCTTTGACCGATCAAGTACCCAAACCTCTGCTTTATGTTGGACGACGACGGTTGCTTGATTATCAAATTTTCGCTCTTAAAAGAGCGGGTGTTAGCGAAATTGTGGTCAACGTTTGCTGGTTGGGTGAGCGTATCATCGACACGCTCGCAGGCGGTGCGCACTACGGTATTCCGATAAAAATCAGCGACGAGCGCGACGCGATTTTAGGCACGGCCGGTGGAATAAAAAATGCGCTCCCGCTGCTCGGCGAAGAGCCTTTTATCGTGTGCAATGCGGATGTGTTGACTGACTTCGATTACACGGATCTTGCACTTGATAAAAATTGTCTGGCGAAGTTGGTTTTGGTGAACAATCCCTCGCACAATCCGGCGGGTGATTTTGCGCTCGAAGACGGTTTGATCACGCAATCGGAAAATGAGCGCCTGACGTTTAGCGGTATTGGTATTTACTCTCCCGAATTGTTTCATTCGATAGAAAACTCCCCCGCTCAACTTGCTCCGGTGCTGCGCAAATTAGCTGCGCAGAATCAATTAGCAGGCGAACATTTTAATGGGCTTTGGCTCGATGTCGGCACACCCGAGCGACTCGAGGCTGCACGTCAAATAGCCACGCAACGCGAACTTTCTTGACGTTTTTTCTAGTCGCGAACGGCGTTGGGATTGTGCGGTTTTTATTGTGATTTGGCCAAATTCACAAGACTCTGCAAAAAGCGAATGTCCCGATTTTCTCGGGTTTTTTGATGCTTTACGCGAATAATTGGTGTTTAATAGCCTTGCGTGCTCGAAAAGTTGGGCACCGGGAAAAGCACAATCGAGGAGTTTAGAGGCTAAGTAACATGGCAGAGCGTGAAACCGGAACCGTTAAGTGGTTCGATAACTCTAAAGGTTATGGGTTTATTCAGCGCGCCGCCGGAGAAGATGTTTTTGTTCACTTTCGTGCAATTCAGGGTGAGGGTTACCGCACTTTAAATGAAGGCCAGAAAGTGGAGTTCTCCGTGGTGCAAGGTCAAAAGGGCCTGCAAGCTGAAGAAGTATCAGCGGTTGAATAATTTCCAAACTAACTAACGATTAAAGTGGTATGTCGGCGTGGAGTAAAACCCACGCTTTTTTTTGTCTTGAATTTCGTCTGTGCACACTCAGGGTGAGGCCGCGCTGGAAATCGTAGACAAACATAAATAGCCCAGCTATCGTTCACGCCCGATTCTTTCATGAGACGCTTTACGTGAGTGCAATTATCATCGTGGGCAGCGGTCTTGCTGGTTATACTCTGGCCAAAGAACTGCGTAAAACTGATAAAGAAACACCCATAACAATCATCACCCGGGACGACGGCCGTTTTTATTCCAAGCCGATGTTGTCAAACGGGTTAAGTAAAAATAAAACGGCGGATCAACTCGCTACCCAGACGGCCGAACAAATGGCCGAGTCGCAACAGCTTACCGTGCTGACTGATACAGAGGTTGCATCGATCAACGTCAACGATCAATCTGTTTCAGTTGACGGTCGCACGGGCTCGCAAACTATCGAATATTCACACCTTGTTTTAGCACTTGGCGCAAGTCAGATTCGACTGCCAATCGAAGGCGATGGCGTTGATTCGATTCTTACCGTAAACGACTTGGCCGACTACGCTGTTTTTCGTGATCGGCTCGAATCGGCGCAACGCGTGGCACTGATCGGCCCGGGCTTGATTGGATGTGAATTTGCCAACGATCTAGTCAGCATTGGCAAGAAGGTGACGGTTATCGGGCCGGATAAGTGGCCGCTTGAACGCTTGATGCCGCAAATGGCAGGCGAGGCGCTAAAAGGGGTGCTCTCGGGTCAGGGTGTGTCGTGGATTTTGGGCAATGTTGTCAAGCGCGTTGATTCGGTGAGCGGCGGATTTCAACTCACGCTGGACAATGGTGACACACTAGAGGCTGATCTGGTGCTCTCAGCCGCCGGACTTGTTTCCAATACAGCCTTGGCGGCGGATGCCGGGCTTGCAATAAATCGTGGCGTTGTGGTTGATCAATACCTGCGCACAAGTCATAACAACGTTTATGCGCTTGGCGACTGCGCAGAAATCTGCGGTCTGGTGATGCCCTACGTAATGCCGATCATGATCGGCGCAAAAGCGCTCGCGAAAACCCTGGGCGGTGAAGCAACCAAAGCAAACTTTCCGGCAATGCCGGTTGCTGTGAAAACGCCCTCGCATCCGATTGTGGTGTCCCCACCGGCTGACTTCGGCGCAGGCGACTGGGACAGCGAAGCTGCCGAAGGCGATCCACAAAACGGTGTTAAAAGCCGCTTTGTGGATGCGGAAGGCACATTACTCGGGTTTACCCTCACAGGCTCCACCGTCATAGAAAAAATGGTATTGCAACGCGAATTACCCGCAGTATTACCAGACGAATAGATCGTGAAATACTGCAGCGATTGTGGCGGAGACATTGAGTTCCGCATCCCCGATGGCGACAATCGCGAGCGCGCGGTGTGTACCCGCTGCGCGATGATTCACTATTCAAACCCAAAAAACGTGTGTGGGTGCATTCTCGAATGGCAGGGCAAAATTCTGCTGTGCAAACGCGCGATCGAACCACGTTACGGGTACTGGACTGTACCGGCGGGGTTCATGGAAAACGGCGAAACCACGCACGCTGGCGCGGCGCGCGAAGCATTCGAAGAAGCGGAGGCACACTGCGACGATTTGCAACTCTTTGCGCTGTACAGCTTGCCGCGCATCAGTCAGGTCTACGTCATGTATCGCGGCACCCTGCGTGACGGCTTTTGCGCACCGGGAATCGAATCGCTGGACGTCGGCTTGTACGAGGAAGACGAAATTCCTTGGGATGTCCTCGCATTTCCCGTTGTAATTGAGTCGCTGCAGCGATACTTTGAAGATCGAAAAAACGGACAGTTCAACGTCCACTGTGCCGATATACACAGTCGCCCGGGGCACAAGATTGAGATTGTTCGGCAGTAGTAAACAATATCCAGATACGGCGCGACTTTTACTTTGCGGCAGGTATGCGTTCCGATTTAGTAACTACTTCCCGTCATCCTGCGACTTGATCGCCGAATCCGGAGACCGACGACGGTTTTAGTAAGGTGGCTTTAAGCCCTGGCCACCGGCCTTTCGGGATCGGCAATCCACTCACTCCAGGAGCCGGCGTAAAGCTTGGGTGTACCCAAACCGGCTTGCATCATTGCGAGCACGTTGTGGGCGGCGGTGACGCCCGATCCACAGTAGCAGACAACGCCATCGATCGGCTTGTCGCTGATCGTTCGTCGAAATTGAGCTTCGAGTTGTTCATTTGGTTTGAAGCGTCCATCTTCGGTCAAATTTTGCGTAAACGGGTGATTGAGAGCGCCGGGAATATGCCCGGCAACGGGGTCAATGGGTTCGGCGTCGCCGCGATAGCGCGCGGGTTCTCGTGCGTCGAGTAACACCCATCCGCTGTTATTGATCACTTCGTCGGCGCCAACCGCTTCCAGCAATGGCTCACGCACCGTAACGCGGCCGGTTTCGATATTGGGTGCATCAGTTTCCAGTGGCATGCCTTCAACCTTCCACGCATTGATGCCACCATCGATAACCGCCACAGCTTCATGCCCCATCCAGCGCAACAGCCACCACAGTCGTGCAGCGAAGGCCCCGCCGTTATCGTCGTAGGTGAAGACCTGCGTGCGGTTGTTGACGCCCCAGGTGCGCAAGGTTTTGGCAAAAGTGTCCCGGTTCGGCAGCGGATGGCGCCCGGATCGGCCAAAAACAATATCACCTGCCAAATCGTTATCAAGGTGGGCGTAAACGGCTCCCGGAAGATGACCCTGTGCGTATTGGCCAGCGCCATGATCGGGGTCGAACAGCGAGAATCGGCAATCCACTATGCAGCAGTCGGAGCCGGCGCTTTGAACATCATTCACTGAAGCAAGCGTTTCGAACATAAATTGTGCGAAGTTGGGAGCGCTGCGTATTGTGCGTCTACTGGCAGCGTGGTCAAGCGTTTTCTTTGTCCAAGACCACAGAATGCGGTCTTGTTCGCCGAAATTAACTCGTCTGATGGGGCCTTATGAGCCCCGGGCTGGTTTAATCGCCCTGTTCGCGCAGTTCGCGACGCAGGATTTTGCCGACGTTGGTTTTCGGCAACTCGTCCATAAATGCGATGATTTTCGGGCGCTTGTAGCCGGTGAGATTCTCTTTGCAGTGTGCGTGCAGATCGTCTTCGGTCAGCGCAGGGTCTTTTTTGACTACCACAATTTTGACCACCTCGCCGGAGTGCTCGTCGGGCGACGCAATTGCAGCGACTTCCAGTACGCCTTCGTGCAGGGCGACGACGTCTTCAACTTCATTCGGATACACGTTAAAGCCGGAAACCAGAATCATGTCTTTGAGACGATCAACGATGTAGAGGTAGCCTTGCTCGTCCATGCGCGCGACGTCGCCGGTTTTAAACCAACCCTCGGCATCGATGGATTCCGCTGTGGCCTCCGGTCGTTGCCAGTAGCCTGCCATCACTTGCGGACCGCGAATGCACAGCTCGCCTTCTTCGCCGACGGGTAAGTCATTACCTTCAGCATCGCGAATCGCACACTCGGTAGACGGGATCGGCAAACCGATCGAACCCATCCACTCCTGCCCTTCGAGGATATTGATTACGGCGGCGGGTGAGGTCTCGGTGAGCCCGTATGCTTCCGCCAGATCGGTGTTGGTGACTTGTTTCCAACGTTCGGCGACGGTGCGCTGAACCGCCATACCGCCGCCAAACCCCAGCTTGAATTGGCTGAAATCCATGGCGCAGAAATCTTCGTTGTTCAGAAGTGCGTTGAACAGGGTGTTGACACCGGTCATGACGGTGAAAGGCGTTTTTTGCAGTGTTTTTACAAAAAGCGGAATGTCGCGCGGATTTGTAATCAGCAGATTGTTCGCGCCGAGGCTCATAAAGGTCAGCACGTTCGCGGTGAGTGCAAAGATGTGGTACATCGGCAGCGCCGTGACGATTGTTTCTTCGCCACGGACAATTTTCTCGCTCGGCAGCCACGCGTCTACCTGGGCCAGATTTGACAGCATGTTGCGATGTAACAACATTGCGCCCTTCGCCACCCCGGTAGTCCCGCCGGTGTATTGAAGAAATGCAATATCGTCGTGGTTGAGTTCAGGGCGGTTAAGCGTCATGCGCTTGCCATCCGTGATGACCTGGTTGAGTGAAATCGCGCCGGGCAGATTGAAGGCTGGCACCATTTTCTTCACGTACTTGACCACCGCATTCACAATCAGCCCTTTAAGCGGTGATAATTGGTCGCCCAGGCGCGTAGTGATGACGGTTTTGATCTCGGTATCAGCGATCACTTCTTCCAGAACGTGGCAAAAGTTTTCGATGATCACGATCGCCGTTGCTCCCGAATCCTGTAACTGGTGGCGCAGTTCGCGCGGCGTATAAAGCGGGTTGGTGTTGACAATAGTCAGACCCGCACTCATCGCGCCGAACAGCACCATCGGGTACTGCAGGCAGTTGGGCATCATGATGGCGATGCGATCGCCTTTGTCGAGGCCAGCATTCTGTAACCACGCGCCGATATCCCTGACGTTTGCGGCCAGATCCTTATAGGTAATTTGCTCGCCCATATTGATAAAGGCCGGCTTGTCGTTAAATTCGCCGACAGCTTCATCGTACATATCCAGCAGTGACGACCGCGCGCTGATATCGATGGTTTCCGGAGTGCCGGGCGGGTACGTTTTAAGCCATGGTTTGTTCATTGTGACCTCTGCTTTTGGCCGCGCGTGTATTGAGCACGGGTAGTTTTAGTTGGTAACTGGGCATCGAATCTAGAATGCCGAAATAAAACGATTGGCGCAAATTACTAATGCAAAATCAGCTTGATGCAACACCTGATAATCCGCACACTTGCTGCGTTTTGATTTCGTGCAAGAGAACAAAAACGTGCAGCGAACAATCAGCTTTGACTCGCATGACGGACTCCATCTGGCCGCGCATCAATGGGGTGAGCCGCGTGCGCATCCTGTCTTATTGCTACACGGCGGCGGGCAAACACGCCACGCCTGGGGCGGCACCGCAAAAGTCCTGGCCGAGCAAGGGTTGCGCGCAATCGCATTGGATATGCGTGGCCACGGCGACAGCGACTGGCACCCGCAGGGCCAGTACCAGATTGAGAACTTCGTTGCCGACCTCATCGCCGTTTGCGATCAGATCGGCAAGCCGCCGGCGCTGGTCGGCGCCTCGCTGGGCGGCATCGTAGCGCTGCTCGCGTGCTGGCAAAAAGGCGCGGATATCTTTTCCAGCCTGACGCTCGTCGACGTCACGCCGAGGCTGGAGTCGTCCGGTGTTGAGCGCGTCCTCAGCTTTATGCACGCGCATCTTGACGGTTTCGCGAGCATAGAGGCGGCTGCGAAAGCGATCGCCGATTACGTACCCGAGCGCAAGGCCACAGGCAATACGTCCGGCTTGACCAAAAACCTGCGCCAACGTGACGATGGTCGCTATTACTGGCACTGGGATCCGCGCTTTCTCGATCATATCGGGCATATGCGCGAGTCTGATATCGAGCACATGCAAGGGGCAGCGCGCGCGGTGTCAATCCCCGCCCTGATCGTGCGCGGGCGTATGAGCGATGTGGTCAGCGAAGAGACGGTTCAGGAGTTTCTACACTTGGTCCCGCACGCAGAGTACGCAGATGTCAGTGGTGCGGGTCACATGGTGGCAGGAGATCGCAACGATGCGTTTACCGAAGCAGTGTGCGATTTTTTAAACAGGTATCCGGTCAGTTAGAAAGCAGACGCCGGATTTTTCCGAACTTATCGATGATCGTAAAAGTGCGCCCTGTAGCGGGAGCGCACTCTGTTTACCCGTCGCTCCGAAAATCAGCGTAAGTGGATTTTCTAGGCCTGGCTGCGCTTGCTCTTGATCCAGGTCACGATCGGCTTCCACTGCTCACGGTCGACCGCGCTGGCATACGGCGCAAGTTCGTGAACGCCAATGCCGCGCTCGGCGCAACGCACATAGTTCATGCTGTCTCGCAGGTGGGTCAGCACCGGAACTTTGAGTTTTTTCAGGAAGGCTTCCAGCTCACCGTAGATTTTGGTGTGTTCACGCACGCGGTTGGCGACAACCGCGAACTTCGCCTGCTTTTTGGATACCTTGGCGTTTTTTCGCAACTCGGCGACAAAATTGGCCGCCGCACGCATATCGATCGGTGATGGGAGCACCGGAACAATAAACGTTTCGGCGCGCCGGACCAGCGCGGTTAAGTCTTTGCCGTGCACGGCCGCGGGGGCATCCATCACTACCACGTCAGTATTTCGGGCTGGGCGAGCCGCGCCGGATTTACTTGCGTCGATGCCCTTGATCAAGCCGCGACCGGCGCCGCGCGCCTCCAGCCACGCGAGAGCAGATTGCTGCGGGTCGAGGTCAGCGAGAACAACGTTGGCATTTTGGCTGGCGTAGTACGCGGCGAGATTGGTGGAAATTGTGCTTTTTCCGGATCCGCCCTTGGGGTTCAAAACCATAATTGTGCGCATGAACAATCTCTCCTATTCGGTTGACATCGAATTGCGATCTAAGCCAGCGCGTAATACTGACGAATTTTGTCAATTAGCTCAATACATTAGCCAATGTTTCGCAATTGGCAAGTGCGATTTCGTCAACATTAAATCCAATCCTGTTCCGTGTTTCGGATTTTCTACTGTGGGTTGGCGCGGGCGTGAAAGATAAACCCGATAACGTTCATCAAGAGTTGCGCACCAAGGATGGAGGTTATTCCCGTCGGATCATAGGGTGGGGCCACTTCGACCAGGTCGATTCCAATGATATTGCCGTTGTTGCGTAACGCCACGGCCTGAATAATCTCCAGCACCTCGTAGTATTGGAAACCGCCGCAGCTGGGCGTGCCGGTACCCGGTGCAATTGACGGATCAAAACCATCGATATCGATCGTAATGTAGTAGGACTCGCGTTCGGGGATGCGGTCGAGTACTCCTTGCACGCCGAGGCGGCGCACGTCACGCACCGAGAGAATGTCTGAACCCGCTGCACGCGCCGCGTCGTAATCCGTGCGGTTGGAGGAGGACACATTGCGGATGCCCATCTGCGTCATACCGACGATATGGTCCATTTCAGATGCGCGTCGCAAGGGGTTGCCGTGGCCGTAACGCACCCCGTGGCGCTCATCAACAAAGTCGAGGTGCGCATCGAAATGCAGAATGTGGATCGGACCTTTGTCTTTAAAGGCGTCGATAATCGGTGCGTGGACGGAATGATCACCGCCGATGCACACCGGCATCGCACCCGAGTCCAGAATTTTTGCCACCGCCGCGCGGGTGTTGCGGTGACTCTTGGTCATGTCAGTGTGGACGATGTCGGCGTCACCTACATCCACAATACGGCACTGCTCTGGCGACAAATAAAGCTTGTCGTCTTCAAAATCGTAGGCGCCGCCGTGGCCGAATGAAAACAATGTGGATGCCTCGCGCACGCCGCGCGGCCCGAAACGCGCGCCCGATCGCCACTGCGTGCCCATATCGTTCGGCACACCCAGGATCGCGACGTCCGCGTCGATATTGTCCCAATCGGTGCAAATCGGGGCTTTGGCAAATGTGCTGTGCCCGACAAACGGGAGATTCAGTCGGCCGGTTTCGTAGTTGTTTTCCATCAGGCGTTATCACTCTCGATTGATAGCGCTGGAGCTTACCCAAAAACGAGGAGTTGGAACACACGCAATACGCCGGCAATCGCAGAGCGCCAATGTACGAAAATTCAGTCCAGGCTTAGACCTTCTTACCGAGTAACTCGAACATCAATTTACTGATCGGGGACAGGGGTGACTGATTTTTGATCGCGATGCCCAGATCGGGCAGGGTATTGGCGTTAGACTCATCGCGCATCATCGGAATGCGCATCAAGCCGGACAGATCGCGTTGTTCAAGAAATTTGGACGGGATCACTGCACAGCACAATCCCTGGCGCACCGCGGAGACAATGGCCATGAGTGAGTCGACTTCCAGCAGCGGCTCGAGCACGACGCCCAGGCCATCGAGCATCTGATCCAGACTTTTACGAAAACGATATGAGGATGTCAGCAATCCTACCGGCCAGTCGTTAATTGCAGTCCAGGGCAGAGTGCCGAGCGTCGCCAGCGCAGGAAAATGATCGGCGTCGAACAGAATGTCGAAGTCGGACCCATGAATCCGCTGGAATCGGTGCCGCTGCGGGACGATACCCTCATCGTAAACGATCACCGCATCGAGCGTGTTGTCGCTCAAGCCGTCAAGCAGGGCGCGGTTGCGGTCAGTTGTCAGGCTGAAAGTCAGATGCGGATAGCGTTTGTGCGTATCGGCGATGATCGGCATCAGGTCGATTGTGCTGAACGGCACCTGCCCGAGGCGGACCTGCCCGTATAACTCGCCTTTGAATGCGGCCGCCTCGGCTTTGAGTGCAGTCTGCGCTGTCGTAATCTGCCGCGCCCAGTGCAGGATGCGTTCGCCTTCGGGGGTGAAACCCTCGAAGCGGTGCCCGCGCCGCACCAGCGGTAAGTCGAGTTCGTCTTCCAGCGCGCGAACGCGCATTGACAGGGTCGGCTGGGTGACGTGACAGCGCTTGGCGGCGTCGCCGAAATGGCGTACCTGTTCGAGCATGCACAAAAACTGCAGTTGTTTAAAATCCATAGGTGTTTAATTTATCAGAAATAGAAATTAAAAATATCGATTTTCATAGATGATTATTATCGAATAATCATAAGACTCGATTGGAAATTTTTGCGCCCACGCACTATTTTTCAGCTTTATCCACAGTTGTGTAGCAGGCGCGTGATTCCAGCTTATTCAGTACCCACAGAGTCCGAAACCGGCGTCCAGCGCCTGACCATTGCACGCTATCGTGACACGCACTTTGCATTGCAAGAGGACGACGTCGCCAGCGAAGTGCCGGTGTGCCTGAGCTACAACGGAATCTCGCATGCTGTGATGCTGGCAACGCCGGACAAGCTGCGTGACTTCGCCGTCGGCTTCAGCATCACCGAGGGCATTGTCGACGGAGCGAGCGAAATCTACGACGTCGAAACATGGCAGCGACCCGAGGGCATCGAAGTGGCACTCGAGATTTCAAGTCGCGCGTTCGCCGGTTTGAAATACACGCGCCGCGCGATGCACGGACGCAGCGGCTGCGGACTCTGCGGCAAAGAAAGCCTCAAGCAGCTGGCACCGGCCGCAGCTCGGGTAGACGGCGATTTTGCAATAAACACATCAGCGTTACACCGCGCAATGCGCGGTCTGGGTGGGGCGCAAACGCTTAATCACAGCACTGGCGCGGTGCACGCCGCCGCCTGGTGTGACCTGCAGGGTAATGTCATCTGCGTGCGTGAGGATATCGGCCGCCACAACGCTCTGGACAAGCTCGCCGGAGCGTTTGCCGCAGAGGGTTTTGACCCGCACAAAGGCTTTGCGGTGATGACCAGCAGGATCAGCTACGAGCTGGTCGTTAAATCCTGCGCAATGGGCATCTCATTGCTCGCCGCGATCTCTGCGCCTACTGCCTACGCGGTGGATCTGGCGACGCGCGCAGGGCAGACGCTGGCGGGCTTTGTGCGCCGCGACAACTGCGTGGTTTACAGCCACCCGCAGCGTCTGGTTGGGCTCTAAGCGATTGACGACACCGTGATCGCGATTGATTTGGACGTTGGCGTAAAGCTGCGTTCGCCGTAGCTCTGCAGTGGCACCAAGGGATTCGTCTCCGGGTAATAGGCCGCCATGTTGCCCTGCGGAATGTCGTAGGGGATCGCCTTGAATCCTGTAATTTTGCGCGTGCTGCCATCGATCCAGTGCGATGTGATACTCACCTCCTGCTCACATTGTAAATCCAGTTTTCGCATATCCTCCTCGTTCATAAACACCACGTTGCGCAGCCCCTTGACCCCGCGATAGCGGTCATTCAGGCCATAGATTGTGGTGTTGTACTGGTCGTGCGACCGTAGCGTCTGCAGGCTGAACATCGCGTCGGGGACTGTACCGCGCAGCCGATCGACGATCAGCGCGTGCGGCAAAGGGTTGGCTATCGCGTTGGCTTTTTGGTTGTGCGTTTTCCAGACGCGCCGCGCCGCCGCGTTGCCGAGATAAAACCCACCCGGCTCGCCCAGGCGTTGATTAAAATTTTCAAAACCGGGGATACAGCGTGCGATCAGATCGCGAATCGCGTCGTTGTCCTTGCCCAGTTCTATCCAGTCGACGGGGTCACAGCCAACCGTCGCCTGCGCGATTCCAGCGATAATGGCGACTTCGGATTTAAGCGCCGTGCCAACCGGATCGAGCAGCCCGCCTGAGGCATGCACCATACTCATGGAGTCCTCGACCGTAATTTGCTGCTCACCGGCAGGGGTAATATCGAGCTCCGTGCGCCCCAGACACGGGAGAATCAGCGCCTGCTTGCCCGGCGTCAAGTGGCTGCGATTCAGTTTGGTGGCGATGTTGACCACCAGATCGCAGTTGCGCAGCGCTTGTCGGGTGACATCGGTGTCTGACATTGCGGCGGCGAAGTTACCGCCCAGTGCGATAAACACTTTGGCGCTGCCATCGCGCATCGCCTCGACCGCCTGTACCGCATTGTGCCCGTGTCGACGCGGAAATTTGCGCGCAAAAACGGCGTCGAGGTTGTCGATCAATGCGGCCGGCGGTTTTTCATTGATGCCCATCGTGCGGTCGCCCTGCACATTGCTGTGTCCGCGAACCGGGCAGGCGCCGGTGCCGGGGCGGCCAATATTGCCCCGCAGCAGTAGCAGATTGACAATCTCCTGAATTGTCGCGACCGAATGGAGGTGCTGGGTGATGCCCATAGCCCAGCTGCAGATAACGCGCTCTGAGCGCGCGTAGATGTCGGCAATCTTGCGTATCTCATTTCGAGTCAAACCTGACTGGTGTTCAATCGTGTCCCACTCAGTTTGACGAACCAGATCGAGATAGGCATCCATGCCTGATGTGTGTTGTTGGATGAACGCGCGATCGAGTACACCCTCGTCTCCGGCGGCGAGGGCTTTGGCGTCGAGGTCTAACAGGCATTTCACGATGCCGCGCACCAATGCCATGTCTCCACCAAGGCGCGGAGTGAAATAATGCGAGCTGATTTGCGTGTGGCCGTTGGTGAGCATCTCAAGCGGCTGCTGCGGATGAGTAAAGCGTTCCAGCCCGCGTTCGCGCAAATTGTTGAAGCTCACAACCGCGGCCCCGTTTTTGGCCGCGTGGCGCAGCGTATCCAACATACGTGGGTGGTTGGTGCCCGGGTTTTGACCGAAGACAAAAATAGCGTCGGCGTCTTCAAAATCCTTGAGTGTCACTGTTCCCTTGCCGACGCCAATGCTCTCGGTTAAGGCGACACCGCTCGCCTCGTGGCACATATTCGAACAATCCGGAAAATTGTTGGTGCCAAAACTGCGAACGAACAGCTGGTACAAAAACGCCGCTTCGTTACTTGCACGCCCCGATGTGTAGAACTCGGCCTGATCGGGATGATCGAGTCGGTTCAGGTGGTCGGCAATGATGGCGAAAGCATCGTCCCAGCCGATTGCTTCATACCGATCGCGCAAGGCGTTGTAACGCAACGGCTCTGTCAACCTGCCTTGCGACTCAAGAAAATAATCGCTTTGTTGATCCAGCGCGCTCACGCTGTTCTGAGCGAAGAACTCGGGGCCTACTGTTCGGCTTGTCGCTTCCCAGTTGACCGCCTTGGCGCCGTTCTCACAAAAATTGACCTTGCCGGTTTTCTTTTCATCACCCCATGCGCAGCCGGGGCAATCAAACCCCTTGTGTTTGTTGGTTTTGAGCAGCGTCTGAATATTCTTTATCGGCTTTTCGCTTTTGAGCAGATGCTTAGAGGTGCTAACCAGCGCCCCCCAGCCACCCGCTGAGCCTGTGTACAGTTCGATTTTTGCTTTGGCCATCGCGCGATCACTCGCCTGAATACTAAGCGTGAAAAGTAGTGATCTACGCGCAGAAATGCCAATCGGCATTTCTGATAGATTAATAGATAGTCGCTATCAAAAGTATGAATTTGCATACATAGAATTGATCAGCACTGTGGCAGGATTAACACCGCCCGGGGTGCAACGACGGGCCGGGCGGCGCTAGAACAAACCGATCAGGCCGGCTGCTTGACGGTTCGCAGGTAAGGTTTGATTTCTTTCCAACCCTCGGGAAAGAGTTCTTCAGCCTGTGCGTTGCTCACTGCGGGCACGATAATGACATCTTCACCGTTATTCCAGTTGGCCGGAGTCGCGACCTTGTGCGCAGCGGTCAACTGCATGGAGTCGATCACGCGCAGGATTTCGTGAAAGTTTCGCCCCGTGGTCATCGGATACGTCATCATCAGTTTGATGTTTTTATCCGGGCCGATGATAAAGACCGAGCGAACAGTGGCATTGGTTGCGGCGGTACGCTCGCCTGCTGTTCCGGTCTCGTCAGCGGGAAACATGTTGTAGGCTTTGGAGACCGAAAGATCCACATCGCCGATGATGGGGAACTCGACCCTGTTGCCCTGCGTTTCCTCGATATCCTTTGCCCAACCCTCGTGATCGTCAATCGCGTCAACCGACAGACCGATCATCTTGACGTTGCGCTTGGTCATTTCATCTTTCAAACCCGCAGCGAAACCCAACTCGGTGGTGCAAACCGGCGTGTAGTCTTTAGGGTGCGAAAAAAGTACGCACCAACTGTCGCCGATCCAATCGTGAAAGTTGATTTCTCCCTGCGTCGTCACCGCGTTAAAGTCAGGAGCCTGGTCATTAATTCTCAGTGTCATAGTGCCTCCAAAAGGTAAGCGTTATAGGGTGCCTAGCGTAAGTGTGCTTGGCGGGTCATGCAGCCCAATCAGTTCTGCCAGTAAGGTTCGACTAACAGGCCGCTGCTAATTCCAAAAATCTGCCGCGCCGTTCGTTACTGCCTTGACGATCCCGGCGCGAATAACAAAATCACCAAACTCTTCCTCGTGGTTTTTTTCGTTTGCCCAGCGCGCAATAAGCTGATCGACAGCCGCAAGAATGTCTTCGGTGGTCGAATTCTCCATGTACGGTTTGGGGATGCGGGTGCCGGCGCGGTTGCCGCCAATGTAGACGTTGTAGCGTCCCGGTGCTTTGCCTACCAAACCGATCTCGGCCAGCAGCGCGCGCCCGCAACCGTTTGGGCAACCCGCAATGCGGGTGATGATGTAGTCATCACCGACACCGTGTTTTTCGAGCATCGTCTCGAAGTGGCCGATAAACTCGGGCAGGTAGCGTTCCGCCTCGGCCATGGCCAGTGGGCAGGTCGGCAGGGCGACACAGGCCATCGCGCGCTGGCGCTGCTGCGTGCTGTCTTCCATCAATTGAAATTCGCGGGCAATGTTCTCGATCGCGTCCTTTTCGCCCGCCGGTACACCGGCCACGATCAGGTTCTGATTCGCGGTCAGGCGAAAATCGCCCCGGTGGATGGCGGCGATTTCCGCAACGCCCTGTTTGCGCTTGCCCAGCAATCGGCCGTTTTCGACAAAAAGCGTGAGGTGCCAGAGCCCGTCTTTGCCTTTGATCCAGCCAATCCGGTCGCCGCGCTCGGTCAGCTCGTACGGCCGCGATTCTTCGAACCGATAATTCATGCGGCTCTCGACTTCCGCTTTGAACGTTTCCACACCGACGCGTTGCAGGGTGTAGCGAGTCTTGGCGTTCTTGCGATCGGTGCGGTTTCCCAAGTCACGCTGCACGGTAATAATGCCGACCGCGCAGTCGAGTAATTTTTCGACCGGGACATAGCCAAACTCGTAGGCGGTGTTGGGATAGGTCTGGGTGTTACCGTGTGTCATCGACAGGCCGCCGCCAACCAACACATTAAAACCAATCAGTTTCTCACCCTTGTCGTCGGCGACCGCAACGAAATTCATATCGTTGGCGTGCAGGTCCACGTCGTTGTGCGGCGGAATAACAACCGTCGTCTTGTATTTGCGCGGCAGGTAGGTTTTGCCGAGTATGGGTTCATCGTCTTTAAACTCATCCTCGGTCGAGTACTGTTTTTTGCCGTCGAGCCAGATCTCCGCGTAGGCGCGCGTTTTCGGCAGCAGGTGTTCTGAGAGTTTTTTCGCCCATTCGTAGGCCTCCTGGTGCAGCTGCGATTCAACCGGATTAGAGGTGCACAAGACGTTGCGATTGACGTCACCGGCGGTGGCGATGGAATCCAGACCGAGCTGATTGAGCCACTGATGCATCGGCTTGACGTTCTCTTTCAGTACACCGTGGAACTGAAAAGTCTGGCGGTTGGTGAGTCGGATACTGCCGTACTCGGTGCTTTCAGTGGCGAATCGATCGATACCCAGCCATTGCTGCGGACTGATTATTCCGCCAGGCAGGCGGCAGCGCAGCATCACATTTTTGAGCGGCTCGAGTTTGCGTTCAACCCGGCTCGGGCGAATGTCGCGATCGTCCTGCTCGTACATGCCGTGAAAACGAATGAGCTGAAAATTGTCACCGCGAAACCCACCGCTCAACGGGTCATTCAGATCGGCGACAATACTGCCACGCAAATAATTGCTCTTGTCTTTCAGACGCTCGTTATCGGCCAGCGGGCCTTCGACGACTAAATTCGCGGCGGCTGCAGGCGCATCTTCGACCAGTCGTAGCGCTTTCATTGTTGATTCACATCCATCGCCGTCGGTTTGCCGGTGTTAATAGACATCGCGTTGATAGCGACCCGCTTCGCGAAGCTCGTTCAAATACTCCGCGGCGTCTTCGTCGCTCATTTGCCCTCGCTCGGAAATAACAGCCAATATCGCTTTTTCCACATCCCTGGCCATGCGAGTGGCATCCCCGCACACGTAGATGTGCGCGCCGTCTTGCAGCCAGCTCCAGAATTTTTCGGCCTCTGTGCGGATTTTTTCCTGCACGTAGACTTTTTCGTCAGCGTCGCGCGACCACGCCAGCGATGTCTCATGCAGAAACCCCTGCTCGCGATAGTCGATCCACTCCGCCTGATACAGAAAGTCTCGTCGATAGTGGCGATTGCCGAAGATCAACCAGTTTTTGCCGCCGGCGCCGTCGGCGCTGCGCTGCTGCAAAAAGCCGCGATAGGGTGCGATTCCGGTGCCCGCGCCGATCATGATGATCGGAGTGTCCGGGTTTGTTGGCAGACGATAATTCGGGTTCGGCTCGACAAATACGCGAATTTCGTCGCCGTCATCAAGTCGCCCGCTGAGCAGGCCTGAAGCACTGCCGCGATAGGTTTTGTCCTTGAGCGGGATATCCACCAAACCCACGCACAGATGCACTTCATCGCCAACCTCTGCCTGCGCGGAGGCAATCGAATACAGTCGCGGCGTGAGCGGCTTCAAGCCATCGTACAAGCGCTGCGCGTCAAGCTGTTGCGGGTATTCGTGCAACAGGCCAATTAGCGGCGTCCAGGCCTGATAGGCACGCAGTTCCGCTTTGTCGGATACCAGACTGTTCAGTCGCTCGTGCCCCGCGGTTTCAGCGTAGCCGGCAATATACTGGGGCGTCAGTTGATTGAGATCGGACTGCTCGATTAAAGCCTGGCGCAGGGACCGCTTGCCGAGGCGGGTGTTGATTTCTTCATTTCCGGTTAAACCCGTGAGCTCGAGTACGTCGGCGACCGCCTCGGGATCGTTATTGGTCAATACTCCCAGCGCATCGCCGGCCTGATACGTAATGCCGGAGTCACCGAGGTCGATCTCTATGTGCGCGACCGCTTTGTCGGCGTCTTCGGTTGCCAGTGAGTGACGCTGTATCAAACTCGCCGCGTAAGGGTTGTCTTTGTTGTACTGTGAGCCGATGTGCAAGGCGTCATTGGCGCTGACTTGTGAGTCCACCACCGCACCCGATCCTGCCACGCCCTCAAGGTGTTCAACCGCCTGCTCGACCCATGCATCTGCGGTCGCTTGAAAATCGAGATCAGCACTGATCGGGTCCAGCAGGCGTTTCGCCCCCAGCTCTGCCATCTTGCTGTCAAAATCGACTGCGGCCTTGCAAAAATCCGGGTAGGAGCTGTCGCCGAGACCGAATACTGCAAAGCTTACGTCACTCAGATTGGGCGCCTTTTTTCCGAAAAGAAAGTGGTGCAGTGGCACGGCCTCTTCCGGGGGCTCGCCCTCCCCTTGAGTGGATGTGACGATCACGACGATGTCCTCTTTTGCCAACTGCCGCGCCTTGTAACTGCCAGCGCTGACCAGACTGACGTCCAGACTTGCCGAGCTCAAGCCGTCGGTAAGCTGCTTCGCTATGCTGGCCGCGTTGCCCGTCTGTGACGCCGATATCACCGTAATTTTGCGAGCGGGCGCGACGACGGCGCTGGGTTCGACCACCACACCGTTGACACCCTGACTGGTCGCCCACAGATAGCCCGACAGAAACGCCTGCTGTTCAGACGACAGTTGCGCAAGCTGCTGGGTCAGCTCTGCGGGTATCGGCAAAGAGGCGAGGAATTGCTGCATTGTTAGAAGTTATCTGCGTCTCGAGCGTTGGGGCATCGGGTGTGTTCGCCAACTCGGCAAACACGGCGCGCATGATAATGGCGATAGGAAAAATGGGAAATTCGAAATAGCTAATCACATATACCGAAAAGCTTTATGGCGTCTGGGCACCGGCGTTAAATGCCGATGCCCAAAGGTCGCTCAGCGGGTGCTAAGCGTCAGTGCTGCCTCAATCGCCCGCGCGTTATACAACAGCGACATCGCCCCGCCGTAAGACCAGACTGCGCGCATCGGGAGAACGCGGTTTTCGGAAACCGCTGGAATGTTTTTCCAGTCATTCGAATCGAAAAAGTTGTCGTTAACATCGAGCGGTTCGACATAAAACACCAGGCCCTTGTCGATATCGCCCAATCGCGATACCGGCAGTTCCCGATAGCCCCATTTTGAGCGCGATACAGACATGCCGCTGCGCAGCCCGAGCTGCTCCAATACATGCACAGGCAGGCTGTTTGCGCCGTAGACCAGAATCTTTTCTTCGCTGCTGAAGCGCACGATAGTGACATCGGGGGGCTGACCCTTGAAGCGTGCTTGAATGCGCTTGCGTATCTCGCTCATTTCCGCGTCCATCTGCGCCAGTTTTGATTCGGCATAATCGCGTTTGCGAAAAAGGTCGGCAATTTGGAGAAAGCGTTCGCGAGATTTTGTGCCGTTGGTGCGGTATTTGTCGCTGAAGCTTTTGTAGTACATCACCGGCGCGATGTACGAGAACGGTCGCGCCAAGCCTTTTTGATCGGTGCCGACGATGATCACGTCGGGTTTCAATTCGCGCAGCGTTTGCAGATCGGGTGAGCGCCGCAGGCCGATGTCGACGATAGATTCGGGCAGCGCGGGCTGGCGCACGTAGCGGCGGTACAGCTTGAGCTCGGGTGCGCCGATGGGCTCGACGCCCAGTTCCAGCATTTGCTCAAGCAGCGCCCAGTCTGTGACCACGACGCGTTGCGGTGGTTGTTCGATATAGTGCTTGCCGAAGGAGTCGGTGACCTCGTAAGTGCCCCCGCTTGCATTAGCGTTGGCGCAAACCGAGAGCGCAACAAACGCGATTGCGTAAACGCCACGGCTGAGCAATGCGCACTTAAGCATGCCGTGGCCGTTTTGCGTTCAGTCCGCGTGCGTGGCACGCAGTTGCCGGTGTTCCTTGCGCAGTACAAACAGGCACGCGATACCCACAATCATGATGCCGCTGACGATGTACAGCGGTAGGCGAAAGTTGCCGGTCAACTCGGCGACGACGCCCGAGATGATGGGTGACAGGATCTGCGCGATGCAGTAACCGAGGGTCAACTGCGCCATAATCTGCGACGACTTGAAGCCGTAAAGCCGCGCAATCGTCGTCAGCGTTAACGAGACGATTCCCATAAACGCGAAACCAAACAGTACGGCTGCAATCGAGGTGGTGGCCAGGCTATGACTGGTCGCAAGGGTCAGGTTACCGACGATGCTAAGCGCAAACGCGGCGGTGAGCATGTTAAGACGTCCGAAGCGATTCGCCAGCCGGTACCAGATAAACGCGGCGATCGTAGCCGAACTTCCGACCAGCAGCCACATGGTCTCCCCGAAGCCGTCGAGCGGCTGCAGCTCGGTGATCAATGAAGTGAAGGTCACATTCAAGGTGTTGCTAAAGCCCGCGCAAAAATAGGCTGCCTGCATAATCCACAGCCAGCGACGCGAGGGCAGGGTGTCGCGACTTTGCAGATCGTCGAGACGCGACATTTCGATCTCGTCTTTTTTCGGCACGGGTAACAGGAAAGCGGCGGGCACAAACAGGATAAATCCGACCGCTGAAAGAATGACCCATTGCAGTCGCCAGTTCACGCCAAAAAGCGAGTCGAGTGACGTCAGGTCGACAATAAATGCACTGAGCACAATTCCAAGCCCGATGCCGGAGAAGTGAATACCGAGTTCCTGTTTGTAACCGTTATGGTGCAGCCAGTTGAGAATGAGTCCGGCGCCCAGCATAAATCCGGTGGCGCTGGCGACACCGGTGAAAAAACGGCTCGCATACCACACCACGGGATTGTCGTGTGCCGCCATAATCGCAGTGGCAAGGGCGGCGACAAAAAGCCCGTAGCGGTAAAAAAAATCCTTTGCGCGTAAATCGCTGACCAGCCAAACAATAAACAGGCCGGTGAGATAGCCCCAGTAGTTTAATCCGGCGATCCAGCCAGCGCCGCTCTCGGTAAGATTCAACTGTTCCTGCATATGCGGCAGCATCGGCGTGAGGCTGTAGCGGGCGATGCCCATGCTGAGAATCAGCGCGCAAATGCCCGATATCAGGACAGACGATCGGCTTGCTTTAAAGAACAAAATGCTTCTCCGAGTTAGATCAGGGTTCGAATGCGCGCGACGATTTCATTGGCGGTCGAACTGTGGCGCATCGCATCGACCAACTCGCCGCGCTGATCGATGATGTAATAGCGAGAACTGTGGCGAAACGCGTAGTCGTTGTTGAGCTTTTCAAAGTCGTTTAGCTCAACACCGGCGAGTTGATAAAACGCGCCGTAGTCATTGATCACCGCGTCGATTTCCTGCTCGGTTCCCGTCACGCCAACAATGCGCGAATGGAACTGCTTGCTGTATTCATCCAGCTCTTTCAATGTGTCGCGCGCCGGGTCAAAACTGACCAGCAGTACGCGCACTTTTTCGAGCTCTGCGGGCGCGAGCTTTTCGAGCGATCGGCGAATCACATTCATCGACAGCGAACACACCTCGGTGCAGCTGGTAAAACCGAAGTACAGCATGACGACATCGCCTTCGTAGTCGCTGAGCGAAACGTCGCCGCGGTAGCTGCGCAGCGTAAAATCACCGCCGAGCTTGCCGTCTTCGCCGCCGATCTGATCCGATGGTAGATCGCTGGACGACAGCAAAAATGCCGACAATCCGAGCACAAAAAGCGCGCCCGCGCACACGCTACCGAGCACAATTTTTCGCGACATGTCGGGCGCTGCTGACATTTCAGTGGCCCATCATCATATTGTGATTGAGGTGCGCCATGATCCAGATCGAGCCGACGATCAGGATCGCCACCAGTACCACCACAAACACCGCCGAGGTTGTGTTCCAGAGCTGCTCGGAGGATGTGTTCATGTGCAGAAAAAACACCAGTTGCACCAGCACCTGCCCGACCGCGCATAACAGAATAATCACCACCGCAGGAGTGCCGCTGAGCAAATCGAGCATTACCAAACCAAAGGGAATCGCGGTAAGTACAATCGACAGGAGCAGGCCGCCGACGTATTCCTTGACGCTGCCGTGCGCGGCGCCGCCGTGGTGTGTTTCGTGCGCAGACATCAGAGCACCCCCATCAAATAAACGACGCTGAACACGCAAATCCAGATAATGTCGAGAAAGTGCCAGAACAGGCTCAGACACATCAGGCGTACCTTGTTGCCTTCAGTCAGACCCTCCTTGAGCATCAGCACGACCAACACGACCATCCACATCATCCCGGCGAACACATGCAATCCGTGCGTACCGATCAGCGCGTAAAACGCGGACCAGGCGCCGCTGCTCCAGGCTGCCGCGCCCTCGTGCGTGAAGTGGATAAATTCGTTCACTTCCATAATCAGGAAGCCGAGGCCGAGCGCGAAGGTGACGCCCAACCAGCTGATCAACCCTTTCATGCTGGCCTTGTTGGCTTCGAGCATCGCCATACCGAAGGTAAAACTGCTGAGTAACAGCAGGGCGGTCTCGCCGAGCACGTAATCCATCTCGAACAGTTCGACAGCCTCGGGTGAGCCCGCGTAGTTAGTGCCGAGCACCGCGAAAACGGCAAACAGCGTGGCAAACAAAATGCAATCGCTGAGGATGTACACCCAAAAGCCAAACACGGTGTCGCCACCCATGTCGTGGTGGTGTTCCTCTTCGATGTAGCCGGTGTAATCCGGCGGCGGGGCTGCGAGTTCTGCGCTCATGCTTTGGTCCTACAGGCTAATCGCGAGCGCGTCGTCGGCGCCCACCTTGCGTTTGTCGTTGGCGTGATCGAGGTCCTCATAGCGACGGTTTTCGATTGCCTCGATCTGGTCCACCTCGACGTAGTAGTCCTTGTTCTTCTCAAACGCGTACACGACAAAAGACACCACCATACCGAGGAAGCCGAACGCTGCCATCCACCAGATATGCCACACCATCGCAAAGCCAAAGATCAGCGAGAAGCCGCTGATGACCACACCGGCCCAGGTGTTTTTTGGCATGTGGATCCGCTCGTATTTTTGCGGGCGCTTGTGCGCGAGGCCGTACTTTTTGAGATCGTGAAAGTGATCGCGATCGCGCACTGCCGGCAGCTTGGCGAAGTTGTAAAACGGCGGCGGTGATGATGTTGTCCACTCCAGTGTGCGGCCGTTCCACGGGTCGCCGGTCACGTCGCGGTTTTTGCTGTGGTCGCGAATACTCGCGAAAATCTGGTAGAACTGGATCAGAATGCCGCCCAGCACAATCAACGCGCCCACGCCCGCCACCAGCAGCCAGTTATTCCACACCGGATTGTCGTAGTAGTTAAGGCGACGCGTCATGCCCATAAAACCGAGCACGTACAGCGGCATAAACGCCATAAAAAATCCGACTGTCCAGAGACCGCAGGCCCACTTGCCCAGAGTTTCGTCAAGCTGAAAACCGGTTGCTTTCGGGAACCAGTAAGTCAGCCCGGCAAAGTAGCCAAACAGCGCGCCGCCGATGATTACATTGTGAAAATGCGCGACCAGAAACAGGCTGTTGTGCAGTACGTAGTTAGCCGCTGGAATCGCGAGCATTACACCGGTCATACCGCCGATGGCGAAGGTCATAAAAAACGCGACCGTCCACCACATCGGCGAGCTGTACTCGACCCGACCTTTGTACATCGTGAACAACCAGTTAAACAGTTTCACTCCTGTCGGGATCGAAATGATCATTGTCGCGATGCCAAAAAACGCGTTGACGCTTGCACCGGCACCCATGGTGAAAAAGTGGTGCAGCCAGACGACGAAAGACAAGAGCATGATGACCGCGGTCGCCCATACCAGTGAGGTATAACCAAACAGGCGTTTGCGTGAAAACGTCGCGGTGACTTCGGAGAAAATCCCAAAAGCTGGGAGAATTAATATGTATACCTCGGGATGACCCCACGCCCAGATCAGGTTGACGTACATCATCTGGTTGCCACCCATATCGCCGGTAAAAAAGTGCGTGTCGATGTAGCGGTCGAGTGTCAGCAGCGTGATCGTCACTGTGAGAATCGGAAACGAAACGACGATCAGCGCATTGGCGCAAAGCGAGGTCCACGTGAACACCGGCATTTTCATCAGGCTCATGCCGGGCGCACGCATGCGCAGGATCGTGACCACAAAGTTGACCCCCGTAAGCAGCGTGCCGATACCGGAAATCTGCAAACTCCAGAGCCAGTAATCGACCCCAACCCACGGGCTGTATTCAAGTCCGGAAAGCGGCGGATAGGCGAGCCAGCCAGTGGCGGCGAATTCTCCAAGAAACAGGGAGATATTGATGAGCAAGGCGCCGACCACAAACAGCCAGAAGCTGAGCGAGTTCAGAAAAGGAAAGGCGACGTCGCGCGCACCGATTTGCAGTGGCACGACAATGTTCATGAGCCCGACGATAAACGGCATGGCGACGAAGAAAATCATGATCACGCCGTGCGCGGTAAAAATCTGGTCGTAATGTTCGGGCGGCAAATAGCCCGCGCCGGATTCGCCGGCCACGGCCATCGCCTGTTGCGAGCGCATCAACAGCGCGTCTGAAAATCCGCGAATCAGCATGATCAGCGAGGCGATGATGTACATGATGCCAATCTTTTTGTGATCGACCGAGGTGAACCATTCGTCCCACAGGTATTTCCATTTACCAAAGTAGGTGATGCCACTGAGCAAACCAATTGTGCCGATCACAACCACGCTGAATGTGGTGACGAGGACCGGGTCCTGATACGGGACCGAATCAAAGGTCAGCTTGCCGAAGATAATGTGCGGGTCAGTAACGACCGTGTGATTACTGGCCATTAAATGCTCCGGTGAATTTTTCAATAATGTTGCTGAACAGCAGCGGGTTTACCGAAGAAAAGTAAACCGGCTCAACGTCTTTGGACTTGATCCGCAGTTTGGCCAATGCCGCGTCATCGAGCGGGTTAGCCGAGCGCTTGACCCTGGCAACCCACTGATCGAATTCGACTTCCGACTTGGCGATTGCGGAGAACTTCATACCGGAAAATCCGAACCCGCTGTAGTTGGCGGAAAAGCCCGGGTACACGCCCTCTTCGTCGGCGACCAGATGCACGCGGTTTTCCATACCCGACATGGCGTATATCTGTGAGCCAAGATGCGGCACAAAAAAGGAATTCATCACTGTGTCAGAGGTCACGAGGTACTCGACCGGCACGTCCACCGGAATCGCCATTTCGTTAACCGTAGCGATCTCGTATTCGGGATAAATAAACAGCCATTTCCAATCCATCGCTACCACTTGTACGACCATGGTTGGCTTGTCGGATTCGAGCGGCTTGCGCGGGTCAAGCGAATAGCTGGTGAAATAGGTGATTGTGCCGAGCACGATAATGATCAGGATCGGGATGCTCCAGACCACTGCCTCGATTAAATTCGAATGCTCCCAGTCCGGTTTGTATTCCTGCCGGGTGTTATTGCTGCGATAGCGAATTGGAAACCACACACCCATGATCGTCACCGGCACTACCACGACCAACATGATCAGCGTGGTGATCACTATCAAATCCATTTGCGTGTCGGCAATCGGGCCTTTGGGGTCAAAAAGCACGAACTCACAGCCACTTAAGCTGACTGCGAGAATCCCCATATAAACTGCGCGTTTTAGCGCACGTACTGCACTGTTCAATTCACTCTACTCAACTGCGTACATTCAATGCCGACAGCAGAACGCAAGCGAATCGTGTGACACGCTCGCGGCAGCTCCGGCTCGTGCCCCAACAGGCACGAACTTTACCTCCTCAAAATTGGATTTTTTGTTTAGAAGCGAGGTTCCCGAGAGTCGGAAACCGTTGGCTATGTCGCGCGATGCAAAAGCGCTCCCACGCTGTTTGATCTCATCGCGCCACTTATGATGTGGGCATTATAGGCCATAAAAACAAGTAAATGGTTCATAACAAATTGCACAATTTATTTTATTTTAAGATTAACTCGTGCTTTTTCACAAAAATACTCGCTAGCCCGGTATTAATACGCCTCAAAGACCCCCGTGGGTCAGCTTGGCCGGGTCCAGCAACTCCTTGAGTTCATCGACGCTCAGGTCGGTGTTCTCCGCCGCCACGTCAATCACCGGGCGGCCTTCCTTGTACGCCTGCTTGGCAATTTCGGCAGCTTTGAGATAGCCAATCACCGGGTTCAGCGCGGTCACCAGAATCGGGTTGCGCGCCAGCGCTTCCTGCAATTTGTCTTCGTTTACGCTAAAAGTGGCGATGGCTTTGTCGGCCAACAAACGCGAAACTGCGCTGAGCAGCTTGATGCTCTCCAGCAGGTTGTGCGCGATAACCGGCAGCATCACGTTGAGCTCAAAATTTCCGGATTGACCGCCGATCGCAATCGCCGCATCGTTGCCGATCACCTGCGCTGCCACCATTGCAGTTGCCTCGGGAATAACCGGGTTGACTTTGCCCGGCATGATTGACGATCCGGGTTGCAAGGCTTCGAGTTCGATTTCACCCAGACCCGCGAGCGGGCCTGAATTCATCCAGCGCAGGTCGTTCGCAATTTTCATAAGCGAAACCGCAGTCGCTTTGAGCTGACCGGAAAACGCGACTGCGGCATCCTGCGAGCCAATGTGGCTAAAAAAGTTAGTCGCCGGAGCGAAGCTCAAACCGGTCTGCAGGTTTAATTCATCGCAAAACTTCTGCGCAAAATCAGGATGCGCGTTGATACCGGTGCCAACCGCCGTGCCACCCTGTGCCAGCGTTTGCAGCTGCGGCAACGATTGTTCGATACGCTCAATATTGAGCTCGATTTGAGCTGCCCAGCTTTCGAGGCTTTGACTTAGCCTGACAGGCATTGCGTCCATCAAATGCGTGCGGCCTGTTTTGATATGGTGATCCACCGATTTAGCTTTTTCTCTGCTTGCGTGCAGCAGATGCTTAAGCGCTGGCAGCAGTTCGTTGCTGACCTCGATTGCCGCGCTAATATGAATTGTCGAAGGGATGATGTCGTTACTGCTCTGACCGTAATTGATGTGATCGTTAGCACCGACAGGCTCGCCCAGAATCTCGCTGGCGAGGTTGGCC
Source organism: Pseudomonadota bacterium (assembly GCA_039029275.1). Lineage (GTDB taxonomy): Bacteria > Pseudomonadota > Gammaproteobacteria > JBCCGL01 > JBCCGL01 > JBCCGL01. The sequence continues at coordinate 51,536 of JBCCGL010000009.1, forward strand.
AGCACTTCGTTGGCGTTCATATTCGAGCTTGTGCCGGAGCCGGTTTGGAAAACGTCGACCGGAAAGTGCTGCATCAAATCATCGTCCGCGAGGAGCTTGTCGCAGGCTTCGCTAATCGCATTGGCCATTGCGTCGTTGAGTTGCTGCAAACCTCCATTGGCCAGCGCTGCTGCCCGTTTGGCCTTGATCAGCGCGCGAATAAATGACTCGGGCATGCGCGCGCCGCTGATGGGAAAGTTGTCGACAGCGCGCTGGGTTTGCGCAGCGTAGAGCGCATCGGCAGGCACCTGCAGCTCGCCCATGCTGTCTTTCTCGATACGGAAATCGGTCATACGTATTACTCTTTACGAATTTGATTGAAAACTGTGCTCGGTCGCGCGGGCAGTCGCGGTTTATTGGCGCAACAGAATCTTAGAGTGCGCGTCGCGAATGAATTTTCGAAAGTCCTGTCCAAGCATGAATCTGTGAGGTCGGCAAACGAACAACATTCGCCGCGCCAAGCGTGCGAATTATAGCAGGCTAACGCTGATCATTCGTATCGTCATTGAAGCATGGCCGGGTCGATTTTTTAACCCGGCACGATTTTTTAAGCGCTAATGCTTAAGCCGCAATTTCTGCGGTGACGTCGTCTTCCTGATATTCGGTCAGCAAATACTCGAACGCTGCCAATGACGCTTTTGATCCCTCGCCAAGCGCGACAACGATTTGCTTGTAAGGCGTGGTGGTGACGTCGCCGCAGGCAAAAATACCGGGCTGTGATGTGCGGCATTTGTCATCGACCTGGATTTCGCCGTACGGGGTGATATCGAGCAAGCCTTCAGCCAGCTGGCTGTTCGGTAGCAATCCGATTTGAACGAATACCCCGGCAAGCTCATCGCTGCGTTCTTCGCTTGATTCGCGGTCCTGGTATTTGATTGCGGTGACTTTTCCGTCGATGGCGTCGATAGACTGTACCGCGACGTTGGTATTAATGGTGATGTTGTCAGCCGCGCGCGCCTTGCTGACCAGAACGCTGTCCGCTTTAAGAGTAGGCATGAATTCATATACCTGAACCGATTTAACGATACCGGCCAGATCCAGTGCCGCTTCAATGCCCGAGTTGCCGCCGCCAACAACCGCGACGTCCTTGCCTTTGAAGAACGGGCCATCGCAGTGCGGGCAGTATGCAACGCCGTTGCCGATGTTTTCTTTTTCTCCGGGCACACCCAGTTCGCGCCAGCGCGCGCCGGTCGCAAAAATAAGTGTTTTACTGCGGATCACCTCGCCCGTGCTGAGGGTCAACACTTTCTGGCTGGGCGTATTTTCGATTTCTGCCACGCGCACGTGCTCTTTCAAGGTGATGTCGTAGTCGTGCATGTGCTGCTGCAGCGCGCCCACCAGCTCCGGGCCGGTTGTTTGCGGGACCGAAATCAGATTTTCGATGCCCATCGTGTCTTTGACTTGGCCGCCAAGTCGATCGGCGATAATCGTCACCGCAAGTCCTTTCCGGGCGCTGTATATCGCAGCGCTGACACCGGCCGGGCCACCGCCGATGATGGCAATATCCTGCACCGGCAGCGATTCGGTAGTCACCTGTTTGGCGACGCCGGGGCGCTGCATTAATTTATCCAGCAACTGCGCGGCGTCAATTTTACCGTTGGCGAACAGTTCGCCGTTGAGATAGACACTCGGCACGCCTTGAATATCGTGTTCGCTAATCAGCGCGGGGTACAAGGCGCCGTCGATCATCTCGCAGCGAATGTGCGGATTGATCAGCGCGAACTGATCCAGCGCCTGCACCACGTCGGGGCAGTTGTGGCAGTTCAGGCTGATAAAGACCTCAAAGTGCAGCGGCTCATCGACGGCTTTGATCAAGGCTTGAATGCTGTCATCGAGTTTGATCTCAGCGCCGCCGGCGCCGCGCAAAATAGCGAGCACCAGCGAATTAAATTCGTGGCCGCTGGGAATACCGGAAAATTCGACGCCGCTTAACTCACCATCGATTTCCAATGCAAAGCTCATTGCGCTGCGCAGTGCGCCAGCGGTGTCGCGCTCTTGCACACCGAGTTTGTCCGAACTTGAGGCGACTTGCGTGAGAAACGCCATTAACTCCGCTTTTTTGCTGTGCTCGCCGGATTGCACAACAAACGTCACTGGCGCTTGCAGTTTTTCCATATAGCCCTTGAGGGCTTGCAATATATCGTTGCTGATCATGAGGGTGTTCCAGAATTGAAGCGCCGCACACCCGCGCGGGTGCGCGAATCAGGTGACGCAGAAATCAGATTTTGCCGACCAGGCTCAGCGAAGGCGCGAGAGTTTCCTCGCCCTCTTTCCACGCGGCTGGGCAAACTTCGCCTGGGTGCGCAGCCACGTACTGCGCGGCTTTAACCTTGCGAACCAGATCCTGCGCATCGCGCCCGATGCCTTCCGCGGTGATTTCCATGGTCTGGATAATGCCGTCGGGATCGACAACAAACGTGGCGCGATCGGCCAGGCCCATGTCTTCGCGCATGCAGTCAAAGTTGCGCGTGATCTCACCGGTCGGATCGCCGATCATCGTGTATTGGATCTTGCCTATGGTCTCGGAGGAATCGTGCCATGCTTTGTGGGTGAAGTGTGTATCGGTTGATACCGAGAACACTTCGACGCCACGCGCGCTGAGCTCTTCGTGATGATCGGCCAGATCACCCAGTTCGGTTGGGCAAACAAACGTAAAATCGGCGGGGTAAAAGAAGAAGATTGCCCACTTGTCCTGGATGTCTTGATCGCTGACTTCAACGAAATCACCGTTTCGAAATGCCTGCGCTTTAAAAGGTTTAATTTGCGTGTTGATCAATGCCATTGTTCTTAGTCCTGGGATGTAAAGATAAAAAAATTTGATTTGCCATAAGCAGGACTAAATATAAATATTACTTATCTAAAATAAAAATGGATTATATCGATAATATCAATCGATTAAATCGGATGAGAACCGCTTTGTAATCGACCGCGCGAACGCTATGTCAGGCTTGATTGTGCCTGCTAGACGTTATCGATCTGTGCCAGCAGGTCCGTTACTCCGGGGTCTATTCCCTGTTGGCTCAACAGCGTCGTTACCTGCCCGCGGTGGTGCGTCTGGTGGTTGAAGAAGTGCTGCAGCAAAAAGCCCAACGGTTTCTTCATCGGAATCCCTTTGGTGTCGGAGTACTCCAGCGGTATCTCGTAACTGCGGGTTGGAAGTGTTCGAACAAAGTCGATAATTAGGTCATCGCGCGCCTCTCGCGCGGCTTTTAACTGCGCAAATTCGGTGAACGGGATCGCATCTAGAGAGGCGGGCAGTGCCTCGACGCGAATCGGGTCAAGTGCTTTGGGCGCATCGGGATGGCCGCAGAAACGCTTCAACCACAGCGTGTCACCCACGTAAATATGGTTCAGCGTGCCCAGTACAGACCCGAAAAATGCGCCGCGGTCCTGCGCGAGTTCATTTGCACTCAGCTTCGCGGCAGCCGCGTAGACATTTTCATTCATCCACTGGTTGTACCCGGCCATCAAGGCGAAAGTCGATGCTTGTGACATCTCATAGCTCCTCCTGTGAGGGGAACATTAGGCTACCCGCAGTGTCCATCGGGTACAAACCCAAAGGTGACACCATGGCTCGCGAAAATAAATTTACAAAAATGCCCCTCGTTTTTGCGGGGCTGGTGTTGTTGGGCGTCTTCGGGTCGAGTCCAGCGCTGGCGCAGGAATTGTCGGTCACGGATTACGCAATCGAGCAGTTTGGTAAGCCCCCGCCGGTGCCTTCGGGCCCGTTGCCAAAAGACCTGCAAACCGCAGTTCGTATCACGTTTATCGAAAGCGTCGAGCACTCCACCTGGGGCCGCGATCAAACCATCGCGCTGGGCGACATCGCCGAGTCCAGCGATCCGAGAGTCGTGTGGTTGATTGCGGACATGATGCGCTTTACCTGGCAGCCTGAATTGCACGCGTCATTGGCGACAGCGGCGGGCCAGCTGCTGCAGATCGAATTCGAAACCATCGAACACTGGGGCGAGATTACCGACCATCTTATCGCCTGGAATATCCCCTTGTTTCCTGGATATCTGGAAGCCAAACGCGCGATCTTCACCAAGTTTGTGCCGGGATGGGAGCGCATCTTTGTCGAAGGCGATATTGACTGGCGACTGGTGTCGTGGGGTGGAGTGCTGATTGATGATCGCGCTTTTGACCCGGACGAACTCTGCAACTGCATTCCCGCTGCGGATAATCCCGAAGTGACTAGCGCCGCGCAGGCAACGTGGCTCAAAGACGATGACATTGTCTTTGGCATTGAAATCAACGGTGAAGCGCGCGCGTATCCCCGGCGCATTATGGAAGTGCGCGAGATGGTCAACGACACGCTCGGCGGGCGCGACCTCGGCATCCCATACTGCACGCTGTGCGGCGCCGCCCAGGCGTACTTCACCGATCAGATGCCGGAGGGAGTTGAACGGCCCGTCCTGAGGACTTCGGGATTGCTCATTCGGTCAAACAAGGTCATGTATGACGTCAATACCTACTCTGTTTTTGATACGTTTCTGGGCAATGCGGTCACCGGCCCGCTGGCTGAAAAAGGCATAAAACTGAAACAAGCGAGCGTGGTGACAACCGACTGGGCGAGCTGGAAAAAAGCCCATCCGAAAACAACCGTGCTAGTCGAGGACTTGGCGTTGGGGCGGGATTTTGATTTTCGCAATGGCCGCGATGCCGAGGGTCCAATCTTTCCGATTGGTGATCTCGACCCGCGACTCACCGTGCACGAAGATGTGATTGGCGTGGTCACCGCGTCAGGTAAACCGGTCGCGTTTCAGCGCAGCAAAGCGATGGCGGCCTTGCAAGCCGGTGAAAAAATTGCGTTTGAAAATATTCGGCTCGAACTGGAAGCCGGTGGCGTCAAAGCGGTTAATCACGATGGATCAGATGTCGGCAGCCATCAGGCTTTCTGGTTTGCGTGGTCGCAGTTTTATCCGGGGACGGAGCTATGGCCGAAGAACTGAGCGCGTTCGCAATCCGTGTTCAGTGAAAGCACCCCTTTAATCACTGTCCTTTCGCCATTGCGCGGGTGCGGTAATTTCAGGTATTGCGGAATGGGCCAAAGAAGTGCGATAGAAGCAATCGCTTTCAACCGGATTTTTTGCGCAAGCCGCCATCAAACTTCTTGCAATCGGATTTTGTCCAGTTGCGGGATTCGAGCCTTGATGTAACGAAAAAGAATTGCGCGGGCCTGTTCCGGGTTCGCAATCGCACGATTGGCGAGGTTAGACCATAAGCCATAAATCATTGCCAGCAACTCCTGCGCTATCTCTTTGGCTTCGGGGTGCGGGACTCCGCTGAGTTTGAGGATGTGAATCAGATTACTCGTCAAACGTTTCGAGTTAATTCGCTCAAGGCGGGCGAGCGCCGGAATTTCCGACGACTTCGCGCAGATCGCAAACCAGGTTGCAACGGTCGCGGGTTCCACCATTTCATCGCACACCTGAGCTTCCAGGATCGCAAACAGTTTCATCAGGGGTGTCACGGATTGACTCGATCGCAAGGCGGTCTGTTTGCCAAGGCGTTGATAAAGGTCGCGGTACACGTCGACAAACAAGCCTTCCTTGTCACCGAAGTAATGCAGGATCAGCCCAGAGGTGACGCCCGCGCGCCGAGCGATACGTTGCAGACTGGCCCTGGCCATGCCGTCAAGATAAATACATTGGATGGTCGCATCGATTACCTGACGCCTTCGTACTGGCTCCATTCCGAGTTTTGGCACGTTGTTTAACCCTTATCTTTCAGGTTTTTCGGGTTTTCAATGCTACTACATTTTTATTATTGACTCATCATTCAATAAAAAATAATATCTCAATCCTCGTTCAGTAGCCAAGCACAAGACGTTTTCGTTTACGCGAGCCAGAGAATCCGATGAAAGAAGCCAAATTTGAGTGGCCCAGCAGAGAACTGGACGAGGCGCACACGCTGCCCTCGCGCTATTACTACGACTCGGAGGTGTTGGAAGCGGAAAAGCATTCGATCTTCTACAAGACCTGGAGACTGGTCGCGCACATCAGCGAGGTCGCGAGGCCTCGCCAGTTCGTCACCTGCGAAATCTTCGATCAGAGTGTGCTGGTCATCCGCGGAGAGGATGAAGTCCTAAGGGCATTTCACAATGTCTGCCAGCACCGTGGCACACGGCTTGTAGACGAACGAAGGGGTGAAGGTAAACGCGCTTTTGTTTGCAAATACCACTCGTGGGGGTACGGCACTGATGGTTCGCTGGTAGCCGCCCCAAGAACAGAAAAACTCAGCAATTTCAACAAGGCTGATATCTGCCTCCCGCGCGTACTGGTTCAGGAATTCGCGGGCTTTGTGTTTATTAATCTGGATGCAAACGCCAAGCCGATGGAAGAAATATATCCCGGTGCTGCAGAGCTGATTCTTGAACACGCCCCCGACATGATGGATCTGAAATTTGAGTCTGAGCATGACTTTGTCGCGCCAGTTAACTGGAAAGTCGTGATGGACAATAACATCGAATCCTATCATCTGATGCTCTCGGGGCCCGCGCACAGGGAGCTGACGAGTATGGTGGATTTTGAGAATTACCTTCCCCGCACGTATGACAATTGGTGGGTTTTGCTGGGTCCATCAAAGCGCGAGAAAGATACGTTTTACGGCATCGAAATCGGCGAGCAGACCTATCAAACTGACGCGTATATCAATACCAGCCTTTTTCCCAACGTCACTGTTTTTTGTGTTCCCTACGCTGACTATGTCGGGACTTTCCTGATGATTCCGCTGGAGGAGGAGAAAACTCTGGTGCGATTTAGCTACTACGTGCCCGACAGGGAAGAAACTGAAATTACGCGGGTAGGTCGCGAGTGGATGAATGAGCAGCTGGGGCCCGAAGATCTGGATTTGAACCTGGCGGTACAACAGGGATTAAAGTCGTTTGGATTTGATCAGGGTCGCTACATGATTGACCCAGAGCGCAGCTGCGAGAGCGAACACGCCGTTCACTACTTCCATACGCTGGTTTACGAAGCGATTAACTCTTGATGCCTGTCCGCAATCTGGTGATCCAACTCAAGCGCTTTGTGATTGAGGGCGACCATCGAATGACGCTATCCATCCAGTCAGCTGCACACTATTCTGCGCAGCGCTTGTTGACCTGATCTCTCACAGCAAGTTCGATACAACGCGTTACCGTCTTATTCGGTCCAACGCGGCAGGCGTTTTTCCTCCGCGACTTCCGTCCAATCCTTGTGGTTGCGAACGTATTCCTGGCTGGCATCGCGTGGAGGATTGAAGTCCCACGACGTGAGTTGCCCCTTGTTCATTGCGTCGTAAACGGCACGGCGCTGCTTTTGTGTGCGGATGACATCCTGGCGAATTGCCTCACTGTTCCAGCGCGATTTGGCCTCGGCGGTAAACGTTGCAACCAGTTCGGCAAATTCGGGATCGCCGGCAAGGTTGTTGGTCTCCTCAGGATCGGCTGAAATATCGTACAGAATTGGCGGGTCGATCTCGCAATACATAAATTTGAATTGATCCCGGCGGATCATAAAAACCGGGTGTGATGTCAGTTCAGCGCAGTATTCGCCGATGGCTTCGTCTGTGTCGTCCGCTTTACCCTGCGCCAGCGGCAGGAGTGAACGACCGTCAATCGGTTGTCCGAGAACCGGGCGCTCCGCTCCATTGCTGGTGGCGATATCCAGCATAGTTGGCAGGATATCGACCAGTGAACAGTTGTTGGGGGCGCGATTTTTGACGATACCCGGGCCCGCCATAATCAATGGCACGCGCGCCGAGCGCTCGAACCAGTTCATTTTGGTCCAGAGGCTGCGCTCGCCCAACATCTCTCCATGATCAGCGGTTACGATGATCACGGTCTCGTCGAGTATCCCAGCCTCTTCGAGTGTTGTTACCAGCTCGCCAATTTTACTGTCGAAGTAGGACACATTGGCGTAGTAGGCGTGCCGGGTGTTGCGAATCTCTTCGTCGGTGACATGCACCACGCTGGATTCGATGCCATCCATAATGCGCTGCGAAAAAGGGTCCTGTTGTTCGCGCGTCATAGGGTTAATCGGCATATCCACCGCATCGTGGTCGTAGAGATCCCACCACACCTGCCGGGCTACGTAAGGGTCATGCGGATGGATAAAACTGGCCACCAGGCAAAAAGGATCATCGCTCGCGCGTACATAATCAAATATCTGGCGTCTGGCGTAAAAGCCGACTTCGTCATCGTAGTCCAATTGAAACGTTGTCGCGGCGATACCCGCTTCGCGCACCACATCCATGTTGGCGTACCATTTGTCGATGCGCTCGTCAGCCAGTTCCCAGTCCGGCGTCCAGGCAAAATCGGCTGGGTAAATATCGGTTACCGGGCGGTCCTCAAATCCGTGCAATTGGTCCGGGCCGACAAAGTGCATTTTCCCCGCAAGGCAGGTTCGGTATCCCATTGAGCGCAGATAGTGCGCAAAAGTCGGGACGGTGGCCGAAAATTCGCTGGCGTTATCGTAGGCCGCGATGCGCGTAACCAGCTGCCCGGACATAAAGCTGAATCGCGAGGGAGCGCAAAGCGGCGAATTGCAATACGCGGAATTGAACAACGTCCCGCGAGCGGCGAGCTTATCCATGTGCGGGGTTTTGACCAGCGGGTGCCCGTAGGTGCCGGTAAAGTGCGGCGCAAGTTGGTCTGCCATGACCAATACGATGTTGGGTGCCTTTGTTGTCATTGATCTAACCTCTTGCTTGCTGGCAAATTGATCAATGATATATTCGCAGATTGTGTTGTAAATCGGGGATTTTTCGATGGCAGACAGTGGATTTTTCTATGCCAAATTTCACTCGCAGATTGCCAACGTCCATACGTTTATCGCGGCCGCCCGCAGCGGAAGTTTCACCGCAGCTGCGCGTACCTTGCGCTTGACCCAACCCACTGTCAGTCAGCAGATCGCCGATCTGGAGGAGACTGCAGGCGATAAACTGTTCAACCGGGAGCACCGCGGTGTGGCGCTGACAGAGTCTGGTCGAAAATTTTATAACACCTGTGCACAGCACTTCGACGAGATAGAAACGGCCTTTCAGGCGCTTTACTCTCCGGGTCAGAAAAATCGCGTACGTCTGGCAACAGACTTTGCCTTTTCAACCTACTGGCTGCTGCCCAGGCTCACCGAGATGCAGCGTTCGTTTGCAAAACTTGATTTGCAGATTATTACAGCGCTCGTGCCATCAACCATCGACCGCGCTGATTGGGATCTGCTGGTCGAGTACCGCGAAGACGCCTCGACGGCAGACAACTGCAAAACACTTTTTAGCGAAAACGTCGTGGCGGTGTGCAGTTCCGGATTTTTTGAGCGGCTCGGACCATTTAAAACCGTCGACGCTCTGCAAAGCGTGCCGCACATTACGATGGAGCTCGGTGCCTGTCCGCAGTTTTACGATTGGCATCGCTGGTATGCGCTGTTGGGCAGTTCGTCCCAGAACATAAGCGTTGGGTTTACCGCCGGAAATTTTATGCTGGGCTGTCAGGCTGCACTTGCCGGGCACGGGCTGTTTCTTTCGCAAAAGGAGTTTGTCGTCGATTACCTGAACAATGGTGATCTGGTTTCAGCCTTTCCTTTTGTAGGCAGTAGCGAGCGCCCTTATGTCGTTGAGCACAAGCGCAACATGCGTTCGATCGAAGCAGGCATTTTTGCCTGGATATGCGAGAGGATGGCCACCAATGATTGACCGAAAACACAGTTGCGAAAACGAACACGTCGCAATGCATTCAATCCTCGACGCGATCGGCAACACGCCGCTGGTGCGACTTGACCGGCTGGTTGAACACTATGGCTGCAAGGGTACGATCCTCGCCAAACTCGATCACCTCAATCCGGGATTTTCGAAAAAAGATCGCGCAGCCCTTGGCGTGATTGAAGCCGCCGAGCGCGACCGCAGCCTGAAACCCGGCCAAACGGTGGTCGAGCTGACCAGCGGCAATATGGGGACTGGCCTCGCCATCGTATGCGGGATCAAGGGATACCCCTTTGTCGCCGTGATGTCGAAGGGCAATTCAGCCGAGCGCGCGCGCATGATGACGGCGCTGGGAGCAGAAGTGGTGCTGGTTGACCAACTGCCAGAAAGCCAACCAGGGGAAGTGTCGGGTGCGGACCTGGCCGAAGTGGATCGCGCGGCAACCGAGCTAAGCGAAGCGCGCGGCGCGTTTCGAGCCGACCAATTCCGTCGTGTCGGCAATCCCGGATCGCACGAAAGCACAACCGGCCCTGAACTGTGGCAACAGTCCGGTGGAGCCATCGATGCGTTCTGCGATTTTGTTGGCTCTGGTGGCACCCTCGCGGGTACGTCCAAGTTTTTGCGCGCGCAAAATCCGAACATTAAATGCTATCCGATTGAGCCAGAAGGCGCGGCGGTTATCGCGGGTCAAGAGTTAACCAAGCAGGAACACCCGATTCAAGGCGGTGGCTATGCAATGGCTGATCTGGAATTCCTGCGCGAAATGCATTGGGACGGCTTTCTTCAGGTAGATGGCGAGACGGCGCGTCAGACCGCGCGCGATCTGGCACGGTTTGAAGGTATATTCGCTGGCTTTTCAGCGGGTGCGAATGTGGCGGGGGCAATCGCGCTTCTTAACGGAGATCATAGGGGCCAAACCGTCGCAGTAATCATTTGTGACTCCGGCTTAAAGTATCTTTCAACCGATCTTTTTTGAGGCTGGGCACAATAGCGACAATAACCAAAGCGCCTTTGCAAAAAAAGGCCCGGAGTTTCCGGGCCTTTGAGGTGAGCGTTAAAGCTATTTCGTATTCGTTGATGCCTTACTTGCTGAGTGCCGTAATCAGCGTGTTGAGATTGTGTTCAAACATTTTCTCGTAGCTGGTCGCCGGGCCACCGCGCTCAGAAAGTGCATCTGAATAGATTCGACCCCCCACTTTGATTCCCGTCTCGCGTGAGATTTGCTCGACCAGCGTCGGGCTGGTGATGTTCTCGACAAATAGAGCGCCAGCGCCAACCTTCTTCAAGTGATCGATTAAATCTGCCAGTTCCTTGGCCGAGGGCTCGGCGTCCGTGTCTATGCCAACAGGTGCCAGAAACGTCATGCCGTAGGCGTTCTCGAGATAGCCGAACGCGTCGTGCGCTGTGACGACCGTGCGCTGGTCCGCCGGCAGCACCTTAAGCTTTTCGAGTGCGTCAGCATGCAGCGCCTGCAAGCGGGCCGTGTAGGCGGCGGCGTTGGACTCGTACACCGCTGCGTTGGCCGGATCGGCTTGCGACATGCCCTTTGCAATGTTGGTGACGTAAACCAGGCCGTTCGGGATGGAATTCCAGGCGTGCGGATCTGTCTCACCGTCAACTTCAAGCGGCGCGATGCCGTCGGTTGCAGTGAAGACGGTTGCCTTGGTTTCGGCATTTTCGATCAGCGTTTGCGACCAGGTTTCAAATCCCAAGCCGTTTACGAATACGACATCAGCATTGGAGACAGCGATGGCATCGCTCGCCGACGGTGAGTACACATGCGCGTCCGCATCGGGGCCAACAATCGTCGTCACTTCGGCGAGTTCACCGGTCACCTCGCTGACCATGTCGCCAAGAATTGAAAAACTGGCAACGACTTTTATCTTGTCCTGCGCAAATGCAGGCAGCGTTGCCACCATTAAACTGCTTGCAATCAATACAGCGCTAAATTGCTGTTTCACTCTTTTTTCCTCATGTAGATGGATGGTTTGAATCGGAATCGAGATTCCGGCTTGAAGTCAGACGACGCAGGGAATGAAAACCCAGCGGTCCGAAAATTAGGCTCAAAAAGAAAAGAACACCCGCGACGATAACGATGGCAGGGCCTGACGGCACGTTCGGCAGATAGAACGAAATAATCAGCCCAAGCCAGCAGCTCGCGAGGGCGAACACAAATGTCAGAAGCAGGTAATGTGTGATCGTCGAAACCCAGTAGCGCGCCGCTGTTGCGGGCAGAATCATAAGACCCACCGCCATTAGTGTCCCCAGCGCTTTGAATGCGCCGAGTAAATTGAGCACAACCAGAAACATACACCACTGGGTGACCAGCCCCGGGCGTTGTGCCTGACTCTCGTAAAAAACCGGATCGATCGTGCTGGTGATCAGCGGCCTGAGAATAAGGGCGAAGCTTATGAGCGTAATGGTTGCTGTCGCACCAATCAGCAGGAGCGTTTCATCGTCGATCCCGAGGATCGATCCGAACAGAAAACTCTTCAGCGGTACCGCAGAGCCCGCCGCAGAGAGGATGAAAATTCCCAGAGCGAGCGCAATCAAATACAGCGATGCCAGGCTCGCGTCTTCGCGGATGATGGTTCTGCGCGCGAGCGCACTGGTCAGCGCAGCGACAGCAATTCCCGCAGTCAGTCCGCCGATTATCATCGACCCGACCGACAAACCTGCGATCACGAACGCAATCACGATGCCCGGCACAATCGCGTGCGCCATCGCTTCACCCGCCAGAGACAGGCGTCGTAACACCAAAAACGCACCGACCGGCGCGACTGAAAAGCTCAGCACGAATGTCGCCGATAATGCGCGCACCATGAATGAGTACTCCAGCCAGTCAAACACTGTTGTTTTCCGACGACCCGTACATGGTCTCAATCCACGCGGCCTGACCCGCGGAGAGGTATCCGAAATCGATCAGGTTGCTCGGAGCAAGCGTGCTTTTCGGTTCGCCAAAAATTGAGCGGCCGCGCCCCAGCAACAGTGCTGCGTTGCAATGCTGCAGCACCGCCGAAAGATCATGCAAAACCAGAACGACAGTTCGGCCCTCAGCGGCCCAGTCGTCAATCAGGGTGAGCAGCTCGGCCTCGGTGTTTTGATCAACCGCAGTGAAGGGTTCGTCCAATAATATGAGCGGGGCGTCCTGAACCATCGTGCGCGCGAACAGCGCGCGTTGCAGTTGCCCTGCCGAAAGCTGGTGTAACGGCATGTTGGCGATGTTGGCAATGCCGGTTCGCTCGAGGGCAGCGTCGATACGACGCTGGCAATCGCTGTCGACCTGGCCCAATAAACCGAGGCTTGACCAGACACCCATCGCGGCAAGATCCTTGACGCGGATCGGAAAGTGGCTGTCGAATTCGGTTCGCTGTCCCAAATAGGCAATTGTGTCAGGCTTGCCGCGTTCCCAGCGCAGCGTACCCGCCAGCGGCGCGAGATTATTCAACAGGGTTTTGATAAGCGTGGACTTTCCCGATCCGTTGTGACCGACCACGGCAAATATATCGCCACTATCGAGCGCAAACGACACGTTTTCCAGGATCGTGGCGTCGCGATAGCCTAGCGCCAGTCCGCTCGCCGAAAGCAGGGGCTGTTTCACGGTGGTCCCGCCGGGCGGGCGTTAACTATTTATTGTGGCGGCGATGATTACCCACAGTGCAACACAGGTAATGCTCACGCCGATCAAGTGTTTTAGCGTACTGGTAGCGGTTAGATTGAGTTCGGCTCTACGGCCGATTTGTGCTCGGTTGGCGAACATTGATATTTCCTCGGGGACACCCGCCCCAAAACGGTTGTATGAATCGCTTGGCAGGTCTTCTGGCTTGTGGTTATCGGGTGATTGCTCGCCTTCCCGGATTAATTCCAGTGGCAACGATGAGCGCCCAACCACATACAGATGCGGGTACAGCTCCGGATTTGTTCCCCGAACATGGGGTACTTACCGAATTCCCTTTTAAGCCCGACTCGTTCGAGCAGGGCACCAGACGACGTGGAGTCTGGTTTTTACTCGGTTAACTGTCAAGTGTTTTGTGGGCGCGATATGAGTGACCTGAAGACGGTCGATGCTTCGCTCGCGCAATAGCACCCAGATTCCCAAAGCGTCGGAGTCACCTGCCGCGATCAAGTCGGTTGAGACGCTGATCGCCCGCGTGCGAGTATTTTTTTCGCCTGAGCGAATATTGTTAGTGGGAATAAATAGTCACAACGACTTGAGCAAGTTGAAGATTTTGTAACCAAATCGGACGAATCAATTGCCAGATGCCGCCTTCCAAAATTTACAAAATGATATAACATATCATTTTGTAAATTTGCGGCATCAACTATGAACAGCCAGATCAGTCTATCCAGCCAATCGCGCCTGCCGGTTACCGTGCTTTCCGGATTTTTGGGTGCGGGTAAAACAACGCTTCTCAATCAGGTTCTCAACAATCGAGAGGATCGCCGGGTTGCGGTGATCGTGAATGATATGAGTGAGGTGAATATTGACGCCGCTCTCATTGAACGTGGTGGTGCCGAGCTTTCAAGAACAGAGGAAAAGATGGTCGAAATGTCGAACGGCTGCATTTGCTGTACGCTGCGCGATGATTTACTTGCCGAGGTTTCTCGCCTGGCTCAAGAGCGGCGATTCGATTATCTGCTGATCGAGTCAACCGGTATCTCGGAACCCATTCCGGTCGCGCAAACCTTTACTTTTGAAGATGAAAATGGTGTGAGCCTTAGCGATATTTCGCGCCTCGATACCATGGTTACCGTGGTTGATGCTGCAAGTTTTCTGCGTGACTACAATGCTGCCGAAGCCCTTCAGGATCGCGGAGAATCTCTGGGAGCAGAGGATCACAGAACGGTGACACATCTGTTGATCGATCAAATCGAGTTTGCTGACGTGATTGTACTCAACAAGCTTGATCTCGTTACGGAGCAGCAGGCGTGCGAGGTCGGCGCAATTATCAATGCGCTCAACCCCGGCGCGCAGGTAGTCCCATCGTCGCATGGCAATGTGCCGCTGGATCGGGTTCTCGATACCGGCCTCTTTAATTACGACAAGGCCGCCAGTTCCGCAGGCTGGATTCGTGAACTGCAAAACGAACACACCCCCGAAACCGACGAATACGGCATTTCAAGCTTCACTTACAAAACGGCTCGACCTTTTGACGCACAAAAACTGTGGGACTTTATTTACAATGATGAAACTTGGAAAGGCGTTTTACGCAGCAAAGGATTTTTTTGGTTGGCAGCCGATCATCATGTTGCGTACGAGTTGGCACAGGCGGGGGGAATCGTCAATGCAAACCCGATTGGAATCTGGT
This sequence comes from Pseudomonadota bacterium, assembly GCA_039029275.1. GTDB lineage: Bacteria > Pseudomonadota > Gammaproteobacteria > JBCCGL01 > JBCCGL01 > JBCCGL01. The sequence continues at coordinate 66,562 of JBCCGL010000009.1, forward strand.
GGGCAGCGGTGCCGCGTAAGCACTGGAATCAAACACAAGGCGAGTGGCCAGATCAGCATCCGGATTGGGATACTCGGTTCGGTGATCGAATCCAAAAAATAGTGTTCATTGGGCAAAGCCTCGATGAGGCAGAAGTCCGTCGCCGACTTGATCAGTGCTTGTTGGGTGACGAACTTGCCAACTCGGACAGCAAGGCATGGGCTACACTTAAAAACCCTTTCCCAAAATTAAGCCTGGATAAAGTTCCAGTATGAAAACCGCTTCATCCAAAATAAAATTATCCGCAGGCAAAACTGGAGTGGCCGAATTGAGCATCCATGGCGTAAAACCTTACAAGCCCAAAAAAAACGAAGAGTATATGAGTGAGGGTCAGCTCGAGCATTTCCGAACAATTCTCGAAAACTGGAAACGTGAGCTTAACGAGGAGACGGATCGCACTATGCAGCGCCTCAAAGATGACGCGGGCAATCATCCGGATGAAAACGATCGTGCATCTCAAGAAACTGAGTTTGCACTTGAACTGCGTACTCGAGATCGTGAGCGTAAACTCATTCGCAAAATCGATTCCGCGCTTGAGCGAATTTCGTCCGGTGACTACGGCTACTGTGAAGAAACCGGAGATGAAATCGGCTTGAAGCGACTCGAGGCGCGACCAATCACCACCTTGAGCGTTGAAGCGCAGGAACGACACGAAAAGTCTGAGCGACATTTCAGTCGTTGAGATTTTGCTTAACGTCAATCATCGAATTGTGTGTGAATGCTTGCGCCAGACTCATTAGTAAGTCGACCCACATTGGTGCGATCAATGCGTGGCAGAATTTTTACCTTGGCAATTATGAGTAGCACAAATTCGAGCACGCGTACTGTCGAAAACGAACAGTCAGGAGATTAACGATGTACGGTGGTATGCCGGAAAATTACGAAGAGTGGAAAGACTGCATCACCGTACATTGCGGTATTCCGCTAACGAGCGACTACATAAAAAAACGACTGGTCGCGCTTCGCGATCCGAAAGAACATGGAACCAAACGGTTTACCGAACTTTATGGAGATCTTCATCTCAAGCGAGTGATCGAATGGTTTGAGCAGGCGGGAGCCGAATCAGGTTAATCACGGAAAACTGCTGAACTGTTTTCAGGATTAGCAGGGTTAACGAGTGCTAGTCAACGCTCATCACGTAGTGCCACAGCTCGACTTTTTCAAAAAACCGTTCGTAGAACGCCGGAAGTAAATCACGCGACTGGTAACGCGCAGGCGACGCTAGCCCGCGTTCCATTGCTGCGGTATCCGCGTAGGTGATCGCAAGAACGAGAGGGATAGCTGGACCGTTAGCATCCTGTTCTACACCAAACAAAACGCGCACTTCTTCGGCACCGGAAAACTGCCGCCAAAGCGGAGTGAGCTCGGTATGCACATAGGCGCGCATCTCGGCTTGCATACCTTGCTTCACCGTCCCGGAGAAAATCGCGTAGCGCGTAATCACTATCCGCCCCGATGTTTGAAGCTGTCGCGGCGAAACGAGTAGAGCGCCGCTGGATCGACGGCGACGTCGACCACCGCAGGTTTTCCGCATTGCAAAGCGGCTTCAATCGCTTCAGCGGCCTGAGCACAGGTTTCCGCACGATAGCCAGTGGCACCATACAATTCGGCTAACTGATCGAAACGCGGGCTGGAAACATCAGCTCCTATATAGCGGCCATCAAAAAAGTCGCGTTGGTAGGCTTTCTCCGCACCCCAGCACTGGTTGTTCATCACGACTGTTACCGTGTTTATGCCGTGGTCAACTGCGGTGGAAAGTTCGGATACCGTCATTCCGAAGCCACCGTCACCCATCAGCGAGACAACCGGGCGCTCCGGCATCGCCAGTTTGACGCCCAAACCGCAGGCGAAGGAAAAGCCGACCAAACCGAAATCGAGAGGCGTAAAAAGGCTTTTCGGCTGCCAGTAATTCAACGAATCGGTTGCTTGCAGGCACAAGGTCCCCGCGTCCATGGTGACTGCCGCGTCTCTGGGCAGAACGGTACGCAGCGTCTTGAACAGACCGAACGGTTGAATTGGGTCAGCGGCCATATCGGCGTTGTCGTCGCGCTGCTGCAAAAACACCTGACGCTCTTGCTGAAAGTGTGTCACCCACTGATCGGCGAGCGCGCGTTTCTCAATTTTTTCCAGCGCTGCCGCCAACTGCATCGCGGCGGTCGGCGCGTCCGCCCAGATACCAATCTCGACCGGGAAGTAGCGCCCAATCGCGGTGGGTTCGAGTTCGATCTGAATAATCGCGGCGTCGCGATTAATGTTGTCATAGCTGTAGAAGGTTGAGTTGAATCCGAGGCGGGTGCCCAGAGCGAGGATTACGTCGGCCTCCTTGACCAGTCGCGATGCAACCGGGTTGCCGCGCGGCCCCATTTGCCCTGCGTTAAGCGGATGACCGCAGGGAATTGCATCGCCGTGACCGGGTGAGGTGACAATCGGGCAATTCAACGTTTCGGCCAATGCAATTGCCTGCGCATCCCCGCCGGTGTTTTTGATGCCGCCACCGGCGAGAATCACCGGCTGTTTGGCGTTCGCTAAACGTTGCGCAGCTTGTTCGATAATGTCTTCGTTGCCTGCCGGTGTGGTTTGCACTCGATACTGCTGTGGGGACTGGAGATCGGCAAACTCCGCCGATGCGGATAACACATCACGTGGCAGGTTAAGCTGCACTGGGCCGCGTCGCGGCGTCATCGCCACGCGAAACGCCTCTCGCATCATCTCCGGCACGCGCTCGGCAGAGGTCGCCGTCCAGGTTTTTTTTGTAATTGGCGCAAACAATGACTGTTGATCAACTTCCTGAAACGCATCGCGGTAGATATGTTCGCTCGACAGCGCGCCACCCAAGGACACAACCGGTGAGTAGGCGGCTTTGGCTTGCGCCAGTCCGGTTGCCAGGTTGGTCGTTCCGGGTCCGTTTTGACCCGCGAGAATCACACCCGCATTACCGCTGGCGCGTGCGAAGCCATCGGCCATATGTGTACCGGTGCGTTCGTCGTGGACGCCAACAAAATTGATGTCCTGCGCATCGTAGAGGGCGTCGAACATTTCCATAGTCGCCGAGCCGATCAAACCGAAAACGTAGCGGGTGTCTTCTGCTTTTAGCGCTTCAATCGCGGCTTGACCGCCGGTCATTTTCTTCATTTCTCGATTACCTGTTTGTCTCAGTGTTCGCAGAGGGTTGCCAGAAATGGCAACAGATGCTGAATAAACTGCTGCGGTTGTTCAACCAGTCCCATATGCTGCAAGTGCGGAACAATCACGGATTGCGCGCCTGAAATCTCGCGCGCAATTGCCTGCGTCATCGCCGGAGTGCTGCCGCTGTCATGCTCGCACGTCATCACCAGAGTGGGAACCGTAACTGGCGGTTGGGGGCGAATCAGTTCAATAACCCCGTGCGCCAGCACCTGCCTGCATTCGGCGTAGGTTTGGGGATTGTTTGCCAACACCCATCCTCGAATATTTTGAATTACATCTTGACGCTCACGAATGAAATCCGCAGTAAACCAGCGATCGATTGTGGCGTCGAGGGTTGCCGCCGGGCCGCCAGCCGAGGTGTCTGCCGCGCGCTGCTCGACCAACTGTTGCGCTTGCGCTGAGCGCTCGTGCGGAGAGTTCAAAATGACCAAGGCGTCGCATCGGTCAGGATGGTCCATTGCGAAGCGACGGTTGATCATCCCGCCCAGAGAAAAACCGACCAGCACCGCAGTCACGACGCCAACCTCATCCAGCAGCTCGCAAAGCTGTTGCGCGTACAAGGATAAATCGGGTTTACGGGGTGGCTGAGTCGATTCACCGTGCCCAAACAGGTCGTAGGTCAACAGCCGATAATTCTGGCTGAGTTCTTCAATGTACCCGTGCCAGGTGTCCCGCGTCAGGCCAAGGCCGTGGATAAGCACGAGCACGGGCGCGCCGCGCTGTCCGTGCCACTCAAAGGCAGTCCCGTTGGCGCTACGCTTAGTCACGCTTAGACGCCGGCGGGGTTGTCGACATCGTGGCCCATTTCTTTCAAATCCTGATAACGGTCACCAATACGGTGATGCGGGTGGCCGCCGACCGACGCACCCAATGCGACGATGATTTCATCGTCTGCTGGCGCATCCGGAATACACATGTGGATGGTTTGATAATGCGAGCGACGACCGGCGTCGTGCTTATCCATCAGTGGAATCACTACCGAGGTGCCCATCGCCCCGCGCAGGTTGGAGAACGCAAGATACGTTTTGGCATTGACTGCGTCGCGGTACTGGTTACCAAACCATAGGGTGTGGGTGAGTGCTTGCGCGTGTTCGAGCTCTCCACCACTGCCCACGACCGACGCCTTGCCGTAACCTTCCAGATCATCACCGGTCACACCAAGAATCATATCGACGAGCACTTTACCGACAACCGGACCTACCTCGCGAACCTCCGGTGAAAGATCCTCGACAAAACCTCGTCCAAACCATGGGTTTTGAATAATCGCTGCCGCGGCGACGAGCGTTGTTGATTCGGGCACTTCGCGCCCACCTTCCACGTGTGTGTTTTGCACCTGCAATAAGGTGCGTCTGATTTCTATTGCCATCGTTTACTCTTTTTTGTTCTATCAGGAAAATGCCGGAATAACTTCGTCGACGAACAGTTGCATCGACCGTTTCTGTTCCGCTTGCCCGAGCCCAAGACTCGCATAGTAAATAAACGAGTTGACGCCCAAAGCTTCGTAGCGTTTGAGCTTGGCGATGACATCGTCGGGGGTGCCGAACATCAAGTTTTCCGTCAGCATTTGCGGGTCGTACTCGTTGCGGTTTTCCAGCTCCTCAAACGGAATCTGTTTCGCGAAACCGTTTTCAACATCGCCGAGGTTCTTAAACAGGTTCTCGAATTGGCCGAGCTGACGTTGCGCGGCTTTGACCGGCACCATCCAGTCATCTTTGCTGTCGTATAGCGCGGTGTGTCTCATCATCGCCATTTGTGGGCGCGCTGCGCCGGGGTTTGCCGCCATCGCCTCATCCAGACGCTCCATGTATATCTCCGCTTCAGAGAAGGGACGTGTGAGCGGCCACGACATAACGTTGCAGCCGTTTTTGACCGCGTAGTCGTAGGTAATCGGCGCACGCGCGGCGACCCAGATGGGCGGGTGGGGCGTTTGAATTGGTTTGGGTACAGAAGTTGAGGTCGGAAACTGCCAGTATTCGCCGTTGTGCTCGTAGTCGCCCTGCCACAGTGCTTTCACGGCGGGCAACATTTCGTGCATGTACTTCCACGCGTCGCTTTGTTTCAACCCTGGCGCCATGCGATCAAACTCGCGCTGATACGCACCGGAGCCAATGCCGAACTCCAGACGCCCTCCGCTAATCAGGTCGAAAAACGCAGCTTCGCCGGCAAGCCGAATCGGGTGCCAATAAGGTGCTACGGCGACCGCGGTTCCAAGGCGAATGTTTTCGGTGTGATCAGCCCACCATGTCAGTATTTGAAAAGGATTTGGGGCAATGGTCATTTCCATCGCATGGTGCTCGGCCGCCCATACGATATCAAAACCGCCGCGGTCGGCCATTTGCACCATTTCCAGAGTGTGGTTGGCGACATCGCTCATCGCAACACTGTCATCGATGCGCTCGAGGTTGATTGCTAATTGAAACTTCATGGTTAATTTGCCTTCGCTATTTTCTGAGTTGCCATTAACGATTGTGAAACTGACTCGCCAGCGGCGCGTCAGACATGTTCATCCACACGGTTTTTGGGCGGGTGTAGTCGAGTACCGCCTGATACCCGCTTTCGCGCCCGTAGCCCGACAACTTCATACCGCCGAATTCCGCGATAGGAGAGATCGCGCGATACGTGTTCACCCAAACAATTCCGGCTTTGATCCGCTTAGACATCCGCAGTGAGCGCGCCGAGTCGCGCGTGAAAATTCCGGCTGCCAAGCCGTGACGGGTGTCATTGGCCATCGCTATGACCTCTTCCTCATCTGTGAAACGCAACGCGCTGAGTACGGGTCCGAACAGTTCTGTATCAACAATATTGAGCGATTGATTCGGGCACTCGATCACGGTCGGTTGGTAAAACAATCCAGCCTGCTCTGGCTGCTTTCCACCGCACAACAATTGCCCGCCCTGCTCAAGCGCCATCGCGACCTCGCGCTCTACATTCAACAGCTGCGCGGGTGTGCACAGGGGGCCCACTTGAGTGCTTTCAAGCATAGGGTCACCGATATCGACCGACTCGGCGACCTCGATCAGACGTCGCAGAAATTCCTCGGCAATGCCTTCTTGCAAATACAGGCGCGACCCCGCGACGCAGCTTTGTCCTGAGGCCGCAAAGATGCCACCAACAACACCGTTGACCGCGGATTCGATATCCGCGTCGTCGAAGACAACAATCGGTGACTTGCCGCCGAGTTCAAGTGAAAGCTCTGCAAAATTATTGGCAGTGTTCGAAATGACGTGACGAGCGGCAGTCGGCCCTCCGGTAAACGACACGCGTGCGACCAGAGGGTGTGATGTCAGCGCCCGCCCGCATGGGTCGCCATGCCCGCACACAATATTCACCACTCCAGGCGGAATGTCTGCCCGCTCGATCAGTTCGCCGAATTCGAGCATCGCCGCTGACGCGAATTCCGACGCCTTGAGCACAATCGTATTGCCTGCTGCCAGTGCAGGCCCGATCTTGACCGCACTTAAAAACAGTTGGGAATTCCACGGCACCACAGCTGCGACAACGCCGAGAGGTTCGCGCTGCGTGTAAACAAACATATCCGGCTTGTCGATCGGTAGCGTTTCGCCGTGAATCTTGTCCGCGCATCCCGCAAAGAAGTGATAGAACTCAGCGATGTATTTGGCTTGCCAGCGGGTTTCTTTAAACAGTTTTCCGGTATCGGTGGTTTCGACGCGACCAAGTGCTTCTGACTCTTCATCCAGCAAATCCGCCAGTCGTCGAAGACAGTGCCCGCGCTCGGTTGGTGTCATCAGGCCCCAAGGACCATCGAGTGCACGGTGGGCGGCTAAAACGGCGCGGTCGACGTCCGCCTCGCTGGCTTCGGGAATAGATGCCCACGCTTCGCCAGTCGTCGGATTGGTGCTGGCAAAGGTGATTCCGCTTTCCGAATCGACCCACTGGCCGTCGATCAACATCTGATAGTGTTGCAGTTGACTCACGCGTGTTTGCGCCCTTTTTCGCTCAATGGTTTAACTTCGTGATACGCGCCGTTCAGCCAGGCCAGCGGTGCGCCAAACCCGTCGACAACGCGCACGACATTGCCGATAAAAATGCGATGGCTGCCTGATTTGTGACTTGTCGCCAAATCACAGAGAAACGCTGTGCTTCCTGAGATTAATGCTCCCAGTTCATCGTCGACTTCGCTGTCGATACCGTCGAAGCGATCGGCAATCTCGGCGTCGTGCAGTCCGGCAAATCGATCAGCTACGTGCTTGCTCGATGACGAAACCACGTTCACACAGAAACTTCCGTTGCCGCGTACCATTTGCGCAATGCGACTGTCATCGCGCAAACACACCAACACGCTGGGGGGAGTCGCAGAGACCGAACAGAACGCGCTCACCGTTGCACCGTGCAGTCCGCAGGGACCGTCAGTCGTGACCACCGAGACGCTACTGGCGACATTGCGCATCGCCTGGATGAACGCTTGCGGATCCACGTTGCCGCGGGTCGCCTGTAGTGAGCCGGGTATCAGCATTCGCCTGTTGCACTCTGTCTGCTGTTTAGTTTCGAGACAAAACGATAGAAAAGTTATTTATTTCTGAAAAGCGAAATTTTTTGCAGTATAAATTCACTTTTTCCGAATTGAGCTGTGCGATGAATCTTCCTCAACTCCAGACTTTTCTGGCGATTCTTGAGACAGGCAGTCTTGCTAACGCATCGATGCGGTTGCACGTTGCCCAGTCCACGGTTACCGCGAGACTGCACAAGCTGGAGGAGGAACTCGGACAAAGCCTGTTTATTCGAGATAAGTCCGGCGTTTCGCTGACCGCGACAGGCCTCAAGTTTCGTCGCTACGCTGAAGCGATGAGCGATCTGTGGCAACAGGCGCGCCAGGAAACCTCGCTGCCTGATGGCATTAGTTCGGTGTGTAATCTCGGTTGCGAGCCGGATCTATGGCCGTCGCATGGAAGCAAACTTATTGGTCATCTGCACGAGCAATTCCCCGACGTTGCAATGTCGACTACACAGGGTAAGCGTGACGAGTTGGAGGAATGGCTGGCGACCGGGCTGATTGACGTGGCGCTCTGCTATCAACCGGTTGTGCATCACGACTACAGCATGATCGAACTTAAGACGGAATCACTCGTACTGGTAGCGGATCGCGCTGATGCCCCGATGCGCAACGACCCCGGCTATATTTTCGTCGATGCCAGCGACGATTTTGCCCGCCGCCATAGCGCGGAATACTCCGATGCCGGTATCGCGAGAGTGAGCTTTGGCAGCGCAGTCTGGGCGCTGGATTTTCTGCTGCAGCGAGGCGGTTCGGCGTATCTACCCGAGCATTTGGTTGAACAATCTTGCACTGAAGGGCGCCTGTTTCGAACCAAAGACGCCCCGGTGTTCAGTCGCAAGGTGTTTTTGATAATGAACGAAGATTCGCTCAGCGATTGGCCGTGGAAGGCACACATTGAGCACTGGTGCGATAGCGTTTGAGGTCAGGTTGCCGAGGGCCCGCAAGCGCGCCTGTGCGGCGCGCTCGCGATCAGGTTCTACTAAATTGGTGCGGCGCAAAGGTCGAAGTAAACACCGGGATTGGAGGCTTCTGAATACAACGCCGAAACGGTGCCAAAACACTGAACGGTACCCGATACGGCGGCGTCTCCCTGGCCGGTATCAATTTCGTTGAACACCACATTGCTAAACCCGTGAACGTCGAGGTTGCCGGTTATTCGAGACCCATCACTGGAATCGATCAGACTGCCGCTGAAAACCTCGACGTTAAAACCGTCCATGTTTGTGCCTTGGTACAACGCCAGTTGCGAACCGCCGGTGAGTCGTGTTGCCACTGAGCCGCCAACACCGGTAATCGTCACGGCCGCGTCACCGTCGCCGAGATCGAGCGAGCTACTGTGCGCAAGATCAATTTCATCACTCACCGATACGGTAACATCGCCTGCGGTCTCAGGTTCCAGCAGCAGCGCGGCACGATACAGGCTTAACGAATCTGCTGTTATCGATACCTGAAACAGCACAGCGCTGGCTGAATCAATTTCAAAACTGCCCGAGATTGAAACGCCGCTTGCCGGGGCTTCCTGCAGTAGGGTACTGCCTTCGGCCACGATTAAGGCGACGGGTTCGTCGTCGTTCGCATTCACAGGTGAACCTGCGGCAAAAGTGTTGTTGCCTCCAAGAAGGCGAAGGTTAGATCCACCAAGCGCGATTGCACCAGCCGGCTCGCCGACGCCACCGCTGGTAAAGCTATTCCCTGCCAGAATTTCAACCACCGAGCCCGCGTTCGCGAACAACGCGCTGCCGGAAAACAATGCGGCTGCCGCGCTGTTATTGCCGGTCACAGTCGTGCCAGATACGGATAAGGTCGCATTATTTTCGGCCAGAATACCCACTTGTCCGCCAGTGATATCGAGGTCTTCAATCACCGTATGACGTGCCGACGTGCGCACCGATGCGCTTGAATCGGCACCGTTGATGACGCCGTCGGTGCCATTAATCAAAGAGACGTGGTCGCGGGTGATATTGACGTTCTCGTTGCAGGTGCCGTCAATGGTGATCACCAATGTGCCTTTTGCGGGCGCAGCATCGATTGCGTTTTGAATCGCATTTGCTCCGTCATTCAAGCAATCGATAGTGACGGGCGTTGCGACTTCGCTGCCACCGCCGCCGCTGCCGGCTTCCAGGGCGGTAATGCGTGTTTCATGGTCTGCCAGCTCGGTGTCGTTGCTGCCGATTGCGGTTGAGTTGGCCGCAATGCCAGATGCGTTGGTAGAGACGCCGGTGGCGTTGGTTCCGATATCCGTTGCATTGGTGCCGATATCTGTCGCGTTTGCCGCAACACCTGTTGCGTTGTTGGCGATATCCGTATCGTTGCTTTGGATAGCGGTTGTGTTTGTTGAGATGGACGTTGAGTTCGTGGTTATCCGCGCATCATTGTCGTCGACCGCCGTCTCGACCGCCGTGAAGTTGCTATTCATAGTGGTTGCGTCTGTTGCTTCACCATTCACGAAGGTGTTGGGGATGGTCAGATCGCCGGCGTGTGCGGTGGCAATCGTGAGCACCAAGGCCGCAGTTCCACTGACGGCTGCGCGCAACACTTGCGGTGAAACGTTAGATTGTTTTGTTTGTGGGCTCATCGTCTTAACCTCTTGTGATCACCAGGTTCCCGCTCCCCATTGGGTAGTGCCCCATTGAGATTGCGGCAGGCCGCCTTCGCAGGCATCACCTATTCCATCGTTGTCTGAATCCTGTTGATCGCTATTGGCGATCAGCGGGCAGTTGTCGACCGTGTCATCGACGCTGTCGTTATCGTCATCGGCATCGCAGGCGTTACCGAGCGCGTCGCTGTCGGTGTCGGTTTGGTCAGCGTTAACAATCAAAGGACAGTTGTCTGAGCCGTCGGCGACCGAGTCGTTGTCGTCGTCGGTGTCAGCGTTGTTGCCAATGCCATCGAGGTCGGTGTCGAGACTTTCGTTCGGGTCGAGCGGAAAAGCGTCGTCGACATCGGCGACGGCATCGTTGTCATCGTCGGTGTCAGCGTTGTTGCCGATGCCGTCGAGGTCGGTATCGAGGCTCTCGTTCGGGTCGAGCGGAAAAGCATCGTCAACATCGGCGACGGAATCATTGTCATCGTCGGTATCCGCGTTGTTGCCAGTGCCGTCGAGGTCGGTGTCAAGGCTCTCGTTTGGGTCGAGTGGAAAGGCGTCGTCAACATCGATTACCGAGTCGTTGTCGTCGTCCTCATCAGCGTTGTTACCGATACCGTCGGCGTCCGTATCCACCGCTTCGGTCGGATCGAGCGGGAAGGCGTCGGCGGCATCGTCAACTCCGTCGTTGTCGTCGTCGGTATCGGTGTTGTTACCGATGCCGTCAGCGTCGGTATCCAGGGTTTCTGTCGGGTCGAGCGGCAAAGCGTCGGTGCCATCATTCACGCCGTCGCCATCGGTATCGGCGACCAGTGGCTTGGTGCCCGCTGCGACTTCGTCGGTATCGGAGACACCATCGTTATCGTCATCGGTATCTGTATTGTTGCCGGTCCCGTCTGCGTCGGTATCGGTGGTTTCGCTCGCATCGGTAGGAAAATCGTCTGCGGAGTCGAGATAACCATCGCCGTCGCAGTCGCGCAGTAACGAGCAGTCGACGGCCTCGTCAGCATCGGCGACCCCGTCGTTATCGTCATCGGTGTCGGCATTGTTGCCAATGCCGTCGGCGTCAGTGTCGACGGTTTCCGTCGGATCCTGTGGGAAGGCGTCGTCGGTGTTCTGGACACTGTCGTTGTCGATATCGTCGTCGGTGTTATCGCCAGTGCCGTCGCCGTCCAGGTCACTCTGCTCGCTGGAGTCAAACGGGAACGCGTCGTTGGCATCCGGTACGCCGTCACCGTCGTCGTCGGTGTCGATACTGTTTGGCACACCGTCACCGTCGGGGTCCTGCGAGGCGAAGGACACGCCGGGGTTGTTGGCGTCATTATCGTCGGGATCGTAGAGCGAATCCCAACCGTCGCCATCGACGTCGTTGATCGAGCTGCGCGTGGGATCGAGCGGAAAATCGTCGGTGGTATCGTCTACGCCGTCGCCGTCATCGTCCGTGTCCGCGTTGTTTCCGATGCCGTCAGCGTCGGTGTCGAGAAATTCGGCAGGATTGTTCGGGAATGCATCATCCGCATCAGCGACGCCGTCGTTATCGTCATCGTTGTCGGCGTTATCGCCGATGTTGTCGTTGTCGTTGTCGATCTGTTCGGTCGGATCAGTCGGAAATCTGTCTACTGCGTTGGGCACGCCGTCGCCGTCGATGTCGGGATTTGTTTCGGCGATATCGAGTGCGACATCGACATCGTCGAGCGCGGAGGTATCTGTACCCGAGCCAGTCGTGCCGGTCTCATCGCTGAGCACGTCGGCTACATCGGCCACTGTCAGCGGCTGCCCCGTGCCGTCGTCGCTATTCGGGATTGGCAGGGTTGATGGATCCTGCGCGAGTACGTCGATGGTGTTGTCGTCGAGGATGTCGCTTGGCGCGCCGTCAACCTGACCGTCGATTTCGCCGTCCGCCAAATCGGCGGTCAGTTCATCGAGCACCGCATCAACGCTGGTGGCGGTGCTGGTTTCATTCATCTGGAATACAACGGCGGTAATTGCCTCAACCGCGCTGCGATACTCAGCCACTGCAGCCTGTTGGTCGGCGCCCGTTGTGGTGTCGTTAATCAGAGGCGGAGTTGAGAACAGGTCAACGTCGCCGCCAATGCCAAAACCGACCGTAGAGCTGACTTGATCGGAAGCGCCAACCAGTGCGAGCAGGAATTCGGTCTCGCTGATCAGGTCGTCGCCGTCGCCCCAGTAGGGTGCGTCGGTGCTATCGGCATTGGCCATCGCCAACCCCAGCGCCATCGTGGTGAGCGGCGTTGCGTAAATTTGTGTGCCGGCGTCCAGCGTTTCCTGCGTAATCACCGTACGCATTTCGGTTATGACCGGAAACTGACCGGTCGTAATATCGATCGTGCTGCCGTTACTGGTGATTTCCAAAATGTAGGGCGGGTCGAGCGGAAACGGCAGTGCCAACCCCGAAATCGCGGCACTCGCGTCGGTTGTTGCGGTCGCGGCGGTGGTTCCTTTGCCCTCGGCATCCAGAGGGTTGAAGTTGTAAACGGTAACGTCGGCGTTCGCCAGAGGGCCTTTGACGCCTCCGCCGTCGATCGCCTGGGTATCGTCAGACCCACCACCGGAGCTGGAAGAGCTGCTGCTGGATGAGCTCGAAGACGAACTTGAGGACGAATCCCCACCGCCGGTGCTTGAACTCGAGCTACTCGACGAACTGCTCCCACCGCATGCAATCAAGGTCAGGCACAACAGAGTGACACCGCTTAATGAGAGCGGCACTGAGAGATTGCTGTTTTTCCTTAGCGACATATGCTTGTCACGCTGCTTTGTAGTTTTTGATCAAGCGTCATTGAAACGACGGCATTTTGTTGACGTCGATACTACGGTGCATCAGACGTCCAGTTCGTGAGCTTTCGCACACAATGCGATTCAGCGTCGTTTTGATGGGAGAAGTGTGGCGTTGCGCAATGATTTGATCAGAGGGATGTCTCTGGGTGATTTACCAGCGCATGCATACGAAATTCAGCTTTTTGTCTGCAACCCTATCTTAAGAAATTCCACTGTAGGCCTAGTGCTAGTGAACTCAAACGCGCGCACAAAGTTGCGCTCTGGCCTTGATGCATCTCATAGTTCTCGCTTCCTTCTGAGTAACGGGTTCTGCCAATCAACCCCGGAGTTCCAAAGTACGTCATCCAACAAACAAAGCTAAGGAAATACAGTTCTACCGGCGACTTTCCCAGGTTGTAAAATTTTTGTGGCGCAAATTGAAAGTTCAATCAATGCGCGAACCGTAATTTGATCTGCATTGTTGTTAATCACAACTCCTGACTGAGCGCTCCAACATCAAATCTTTTGTCGTTTGGTGCATCTCGTTGCACTCCCTATCTCTTAACGTCTGAACAATATCACTTGCGCTAGAGGATGATGAACCCATTCAAAAACACCTGACAGGAGCGTTGATTGTGGTGTGAAAAATTTTACGCATAAATGACGTTTTTCTTTTGTAGCGTAAACAAAAAAATAACGGTGATGTGAAAAGATCGCCATCAGTCCAGGGAGGACGACAACAAAAGGAATTGGATTAGGCGGAGGGAAACCCGCAGTGGATGGAGGACGCGAGCCAATATAGATGGATGGACTGTTAGGACGCAAGTGTCATGTGCAACAGGATGCACGACTGGTTGGCTACAGTCCTCGCCCGACGAATCATGGAGCGAATTCGTTGGGCACCTAAACGTTAACTGGAATCAGAAATCAAAGGAAATTTCTATGCTAATCGCAAGCGCAAGACATAGTTTTACAAACCCTGACGTTATGTTATCCGACGGTCACTCGTTTGGTCGAGTCGACTTCGAGACGGATGATGTTGTTGAGCATTTATCGAAAGAGTCGCTTCAATCTGAACTCAAAAACAAACGTGTTTTGCTTTTAGTTCACGGTTATAACAATGAGCACGATGAAGTAAGCGATGCCTACGAGATCATTCAGCAGAATGTAGATCAATTTTTAAGTGCACACTACGATTTGGTTGTAGGTTACTCGTGGCCAGGTGGTGATCACGCGCTTGAATGGTGGAGTGCTAATCGACGAGCGAACGCTGTTGCACGACGTCTTAGGCATCTTCTGAAAATGATCAATTCGGTATGCGACACGTTGGACGTAATGTCGCATAGTCTGGGTGCAAGAGTCGTATTAAAAGCGCTTAAAGAATCAAATTCTCGGATATGCAACTTTCACTTTTGCACGGCGGGTGCCGTTGACAACGAAGTTCTTGAGCCTGATGAAGAGTTTCATCAGGCGCTTAAAGCCTGCAACAAGACATTTGTCTTCCATTCCAATAAAGATGGTGTTTTGTCAGTTACATATCGAGCTGCTCAATGGGATCGAGCGCTTGGTCATACCGGCCCAGAGGACAGAAAATTTGTCGACGATGAGACTGATCAGGTACACGTAGCAAACTGCAAAAACGTCGTTTCCCATCACGGTGGTTACAAGCGTTCCAGACACATGTATCGATACATTGATGATGCAAAGAGTGGAAGCGTACAAAAGTTCGTCACGCTTGGCGAACGAAAACAGTGACGCGGTGAGATTACAAATTGCGATGCACAGGATCACAGCAGGTGATTAGCATTTTTTAGAAACAACATCGGATTCAGGACTCTAGAAAACACGTCCAGTTGTCCGAGCAATTGACTTAAACCTGTCTTGAATCAAGGAGATTAAAATGACAGATTATCGAATCAACAAAGCACAAGAAGTACGAAATCTGGCTGCGAAAAAAGCGGCAGATCGCGTTCATATACGACATCAGGCAAACGGCGATGAAGAGCGTTACGCATCAGCTAATTACGCGATGAGTTTTACCAAGGGTCTGGAACATGATCCCGCAACAGGTTTAATTCAGGATCCGGAACACTACAGAAACTTTCGGTCTGCAATTGACAACGGAATGGTAGACGCATTTACCGAGAATGTTGCAGCGTCGAATGATAAAGCACGTCCTTGGGAGGCACCGACTGCGGGCTTGGCTTACGACCTACAGGGGCCTGATTCTCAAGCGGTCACAATGCCTCCTGCGCCAGCGCTCGGTTCAAGTGAGCTTGCTTACGAAATGGCCGAAGTGTACGAACTCGCGTTGTTGCGTGATGTGAACTTTAGTTTGTTTTCGGAAGACGGCGATAACTCAGCAGTAGAAGAGAGCTGTGAACGGCTTAATGAAGTTGCCTATGCACTTGATGGGTCAGAAGGGCGTTCACGTTTGCACAATAGTAATAGAGAAGTGACGCCTGCACTTGTTTTTCGAGGTTCATCACCAGGCGTTGGAGTTGGCCCTTACGTGTCGCAGTTCTTGTTAATCGGTAACCCGAGTGTTGCAGGTGATGGGAGTGTGACCGATGGCGTCGTGCGCTATGGGCCGCTACAGGTCAATCAACGAGTGCCCGTTGCCTTGGAAGGAGCGGACTTCATGACCGATCGGGCGCAGTGGTTGAGTGTGCAAAACGGTGCAGACCCTCAGACTGGAAATGCGGACGGTCTGTTCGGGCCTGCAAATCAGGTGACACGGCGGTTTATCAGTACACCGCGTGATTTGGCGACATACGTTCACTACGACGCGCTTTACCAAGCGTATTTGAATGCGTGCCTCATTCTTATTGGTATGAAAGCGCCGTTTGATCCGGGATTCGATGCACTGTCAGGCAGGGGTACAATGCACACGAGCGGTGCTGATGTCGATCGCCAAGCAGGGGGGTTTGCATTATGGGGTGATCCACATATTTTGACACTGGTCACTGAAGTTGCCACGCGTGCACTTAAGGCAGTTCGGTTTCAAAAGTTTAATAACCATATTCGATTGCGCCCGGAAGCTTTGGCAGGGCGGATTGAATACGCAAACGCAATTAATGGTGTTTTCCCCATAGCAGGGAGCGAGTTCTTGCAGATGGAGCAAGATATTCACCAGACTACTGCGGAGGTGCGCATGTTTAATGCTCAAAACGGTGGAACCGACACCGCTTTGTTACCAATGGCGTTTCAAGAAGGTTCTCCGATGCACCCGTCATACGGTGCCGGGCATGCAACAGTGGCGGGCGCGTGTATCACCATTCTAAAGGCGTTCTTCGATACGAGTGCGGTTTTAGTCCAGAACGCGAGCGGCATTTCATTTAAGCGATATGAAGGTGGCGATGTACCAGTTGCTTATGCGCCCGACCAAAACGATGCGTTGGTTGATGTTTTGAATGATGCGGCTCCACTAACGTTGGAAGGCGAACTCAACAAACTCGCTGCCAATATTTCCATTGGTCGAAATATGGCAGGTGTTCACTACTACTCAGACTACTACGACAGTTTGCGCATGGGTGAAGAAATTGCGATCGGCATTCTGGAAGAGCAGGCCTTGTGTTATCCGACCGACCATTTTGTGATGTCATTGCCGACATTCGACGGTGACGTAATCAGAATCGGTCGGCCGTAGTGATGAGAAGGGTTCGTATTTGAAAGGCAAAACGGGGGGCTCCGCTTGTATAGCGAGTCACCCAAACAGAGCACATTAGTAAACTAAGAAGGACAGCCGCTAAAGCTATTTAATTCGAAGAGAATAAAAGTTCAGGCAGAGTTAAACAGACAGCTTCTTAACCACAAAACCCAAAAGTCTGTACATCTTGAATGTCTTTCGTACAGGAGTAGGCGTAAACAAGCGCGCACCATGCTGAAACATTGACCTACGCCACCGGGGAGCAGGGAGATGATTGAACACAGTGAGTCTTTGTTACATCAACAAAACGACGATTTTGAGAATATTCAGGGCGTGTTTGATCGTAGTGATTACAACTGCTTGTTGGCGATCCTTGATGCTCAAAAATTTTCCAAAAACTCGGTTGCAAATACCGAACTGGAAACAGCGCGCAATATCTGCCGTCAGTGCATAGAAATCTATGAAGTGAAAGAGCGCTATCGCTGGGGAATTCTGGAAGCTGAAAGGCAGGAGCAACAATTGCGCGATGCACTGCGGGGATGTTTGGAATTCAAGCCAAAAGCATTCCAATCTGATCTACCCGATCCGATTGGATGTGATGAAAAAGTATCTCGCAGCCCAGGGTTGTGGGAACGCCTGCGGAGTTCTTTGTCCCCCCCCGAAAATCCGCGCCATACGGAGAAACAGGGAACCAGCATCTGCATAACTTCACCGTCAGCGGGCGACAACCAGGAAGACCGCGAGGTATTGGCTCAAACCCAAAGCACGCCTTCAGTCAACAATGAACCCTGGGGGTTGACGGTTCACTGTTTGGGAAAATTTCAGGTGCTTGATACCGGCATCCCGATAGACGACTGGCCAAACCGCAAAAGCAAACTGGTGTTCAAATATTTGATTGCGCACCGCACGCACCCGGTAACAAAGGATTCGCTGATGGATGCCTTCTGGCCAAACACCGATCCCGGACACGCGCGCAACAGTCTCAATGTCGCGATATACCGGATTCGCCAGACCCTGACGGCCAGTCAACCGCATTCCCACATTTTGTATCAGGATAATTGCTACCTGATAAATCCGGATATTGACGTGTGGGTTGATGCGGAGGTGTTCAGCGAATGTATTAAAAATGCGCAACGCTTCGAGAGACAGGGCGATCAGCCCGCCGCAATCCGTGAATATCAGGCCGCCGACACGCTTTATCAGGGCCCATTTTTAGACGAGGAGCGCTACGAACCCTGGACCGAGCTGCAACGACAAGACCTGGAAATCCAGTATGTCCAGATGCTGGAAACGTTGATCGCTTACCACATCGAGAGTGAGGACTATGACCGCTGTATTGCCTGTTGTAACAAATTACTCGCTGTTGACGTCTGTCAGGAAGAAGTCCACCAGCAAATTATGCGCTGCTACAGTCGGCAAAAACGTGTAAATCTGGCCGTTCGCCAGTTTCATTGTTGCGTGCGTGCACTGAAGCACGAGCTGGATCTTGTTCCGAGTACTGCAACACTCGAGATGTATCGACGCATTCGGCAGTTTCAGCTGGTATGAACTCAAAAACTGGCGAAGTTAACCGATTATTCGCTGAATTAATTGCGAATTAAGCGGTAATTCACCGGCGATTCATCGGGGTATACCAGAATTGACCGCGGCGACATTCATATTGAAGGCAGCGTAAACCTTAACGTTTGCTTTCTTAACGGAAAAAGCCAGGACATTTATTAATTAACAAGGAGATTTATTATGTCTGATTTTGACCCTCATATAGTGGACTCGTTAGGCAACGTGCGTTTGGCGGGTAATTTTAACTATATCAAGTGTATTGACCCGGCCAGCTTTGAAGACAAAGAGGACCCTCTTGATCAGGGCAACCATGTAATTGACCCCTCTAAAGCATTCGAAATCCAAGTTCAATGGACAATCTCTGGATCTGATGCACACGCCCGGTTGCTTGCGTTATCTCCCGGGAACTGGTTTGTTAGAGCTTTTGCTGAGTCCATTGGCCCTGGAACCGACAAAGATTTGGGTCAAGTCTTGGTCTCAGTTTCTCCGACTACCTTTACGTACAATGCGATCCTTGTTGTACCTGCGGGCACACTGGTAGAAAGCAATCCCGGAGATAGTAACAACTCTGGATTGTACAAGATTGCCTGCTCGTGTTTTCTCGATGGACCTACGCCACCTTCTGGCTTTCCTGGCCTCGACATCATTGGGTTTGTAGAAGGCCCGCTTATCCGCATGGAAAATCGAGACTAAAATTTGCACGTTGCACATACGAGAGTTTCCCGGTCTCTCCTCCCTGCGGGGGAGGGGCTGGGCTGCGAACCAAGGAGCAAAGGTATGCACAGGAAAAGCGGTAGTAATTTGAGACTGATAAAAGGCATTGGTGAGTCAACCGAACGCTGGCTAAATGATTCACTAGGTGTTTTTACTTACGAGCAACTCGCGAACCTCTCATCCGATCGCATTGAAGCTGAATCCAAAAAGCACAATAAACCGATATCCGCAACGCATATCAAAAGCTGGATAGCAGAAGCGGGGAAATTAGCCGAGAAAAGCCCCGGCGCTGAAGAAAAAACCTACTCGAAAAAATCGGCTAAGTCCGGTAAAGAAGAATCGGCAAACTGGTATCCATTGGCGACGTTTATTATTGAGTTTCAATCAGATTCAAAAAATGAAAATGCGAATCTGCGAACTGTTTGCCAGCAAAATGAAACGGCAAGAGAACAAAGCTGGTCAAATCTTGATACTCAATCTGTCTGCCGCTGGATTTCAAGCCAGCTTGAAGAACAAAATATCAGAATCGATAACGCGTTAAAATATGAACCTGAACAACATGCCGACGAAAGTAATGAAGCGACAATAACCAGCAAAAGTCAGAATGAGCAAACCGCAACGGACGCAGATGACGGAAATCCAGGCAGCATAGACGCAGCGATAGTTGAAGATGTCAATATAACAATTGAGGAAGTGCGTCTGCTTCAATCGTCAGAAACGCCAACATTTTGCGCTAAAGGAAAACCCGGCGGACGATTTACCGGAATAGCGGTCGAGAGGGAACCGTTAAGCGTTGAAGTAGAGGTTCATCTGAGTGGGAAG
Source organism: Pseudomonadota bacterium (assembly GCA_039029275.1). Taxonomy (GTDB): domain Bacteria; phylum Pseudomonadota; class Gammaproteobacteria; order JBCCGL01; family JBCCGL01; genus JBCCGL01. The sequence goes on from JBCCGL010000009.1 coordinate 86,404, forward strand.
GGTGCAAAAGCACTGACAGAGAAGCAGTTGCCGGTGACGGTCGAGATACATGCATACAACCGAACCAAATCCACGCGTATACGCTTGAAATCATTCAACACAGTAACGACAACAGAAGATACTTATTCTTACGTTATTACTTGCACCGAGGCGATGCTACTGCAGGGCGAGCATGCCGTGGAATGCTACGCTATGATTGCCGGTCCGCCCGCTGTGGCAACCCATGCGAGAATTCCATTTCTATTCGTCAAAAATATCAGTGCAGATCAGGCATCGGCGCAACTGATGCCGTCGTCAAGTTCAATCCGGGGGTAATCGACGCCGCGCCATGGTTGGCCATCTGGTCACCTGGATTGAGAACCTTAAACCCGCTGCCATTGATACCCAAACGAATATATCGCTGACATTCCGGGCATTCCCACTCAACAAATTCGTCCGTTCGACGCGCCAATACCAGTTTGTGTTGCATAGATACACCTCTTCGGTTGTTTATGGGTCCTGTGAATACTGTGGCAAACAGTGTGCCACACCATCTGGAGTGTATTAAAAAGAAGGGCGGGTGTGTGCCGGAGTTATTCTCAAAATAACCCGAAAATTCGAATTTATTCTGGATGGGCCTCCGTTTAAGGTTGTCGTGGCAACATCTCGCTGACTAATTGAGGGTCAGGACGTCTTGGGGTCCGGGACACGATCGATATTCATCTCGAGATTGTGGAAATCTCAAGATACGAGAAAAACGGTCGAACGCGTAACCGGCCCTGCTCATTTAATCAGCACATGAAATTTATCTCCATGATTTATATTTTTACATCATCGGTAACACAATTTGTTCAGTGTGAATCGCATATGGTCAAACTATTTCAATGGTTAACGGAGCTATCGCGTTCTGTTAACAGGTCGAGCGAAAGCGGTTTTTTTTAAGGATTTGTAGTAAATTTGCGCCGTCATATTACGCAAACGTTGCTATACGGCGCATGGCTACCAAGATTTGGCTCAGGGCCGAAACCAAACCGCAGGAAGAGCGCTCCGCGCTGACACCGTCTTCTGCAAGACTATTGCTCGAATCAGGGTTTGAGGTGTACGTGGAGCGCAGCTTTCAGGCGGCAATCCCAACCGATGCCTACTCCCAGGCTGGTTGCAAGATCGTTACGCCCGGATCGTGGGAGCAAGCACCCGATGACGCTTATATTCTCGGATTGAAAGAGCTCCCGGACGATGGTTCACCGCTACGCCATCGCCACATTTACTTTGCGCATACGTATAAAGAGCAACAGGGCTGGCAGGAGACGCTCGACCGCTTTGACCGCGGTGGTGGCACCCTGCTGGATATCGAGTATTTAGTCGACGACGCTGGCCGTCGGGTTGCTGCGTTTGGTTACTGGGCCGGATTCGCCGGAGCCGCCGTCGCCATCATGACGTGGTGCGGTCAGCAACTCGGTGTATATCCGGTGGTGCCGCCCTTACAGTCCTTTCCCAATCGCGATGCATTGATTAACCATCTACAAAACGAATTGCAAATTGCCGCAGCCGGTTTGTATGAGCGACCAACGATTATGGTCATCGGCGCCAAAGGTCGTGTTGGTACCGGCGCTTCAGCGCTGGCCGCGGCGATGGGTTTACCCATCACGCGCTGGGACATTGAAGAGACAGTTGTGGGTGGTCCGTTTGAGCAAATTTTGGCGCACGATATTTTTATCAATTGTGTGCTCGTCAATTCGCCGATTCCGCCGTTTGTTACGCGCGAGATGCTGACCGCTCAAAACCGACAACTCAGTGTGGTTTCGGATGTGAGCTGCGACCCTTACGGCGATTACAATCCGATTCCGATTTACACCGAATGCACCAACTTCGAGCAGCCGGCGGAACGTCTGATCGAATCCGATAACCCGCTCGATCTGGTCGCGATTGATCACTTGCCTTCGCTGTTACCTGTTGAATCGAGCGAAGATTTCAGCCGTCAACTACTGCCTCACCTGCTGCATCTGGAGGAATCCACCAATCCAGTGTGGGATGGTGCGCGAGATATTTTCAAAACCAAATTGGCTGCCGCGCGCGGCGGCTGATTATCAGGAGAACACATGCCGACTATTCACTGGCTGGGAACGGGACTTTCGACCGTTCCCGGAATTCGACGTCTTGCCGTTGGCGATCTGCCTTTGGTGTTGTGGAATCGCACGGTCGAAAAAGCACACGCGGCGATCGAAGGGTTAGACACAAACGCGCAGGTTCGCGAATTTGATCTGGAAACAGTCGGTGCGGCGATCGAGCCGGGTGATATTGTTGTCTCAATGTTGCCGGGAACGTGGCATGTGCCAGTTGCGCAGCTGGCCATCGAAAAGGAGGCGCATTTTGTTTCCAGCTCCTACATTTCTAAAGAAATGGCTGCTTTGGATAAAGAGGCGAGTTACTACAAACTGTCGCTCGTCAACGAGGTTGGACTGGACCCTGGTATTGACCATCTGATGGCGCACGGACTGGTTGATCGCTACCGCGACAGCGCGCAATTTGATCCGGCAAACACGATCCGATTTCGCTCTTTCTGCGGTGGTTTTCCCAAAATTCCCAACGACTTTCGCTACAAGTTCAGCTGGTCACCGCTCGGTGTGCTGAAGGCACTGCGATCACCCGCACGCAGCATTCGCGATGGCGATGTCGTCGACACCGCGCGCCCGTGGCACGCATTAAGCGACTACGAAGCACGCTTACCGGGAGGCAGTGAGACCTTTCAGGCATACCCCAATCGCGACTCGCTGCCGTTTATGTCGGCGTATCACTTTGATCCCGATTGGCAAGTCGACGAATTTGTTCGTGGCACGCTGCGCCTGAACGGTTGGTCGGATGCCTGGGCAGAAATTTTTTCCGAAATCGAAACACTCGAGGGCGAGGCGGGCGATGCACGCTTGCAAGAAATGAGCGACGACCTCTGGCGCACGCAAAGTTATGACGAGGGCGAACCCGACAGGGTAGTCCTGTGTGTTGAACTTGAAGCGCGCAGCGACGACAAAGCTGTGTGGCATCATAGTCACGTGATCGATGCCAGTGGTAACGAAAGCGGAAGCGCAATGGGCCGGCTGGTGTCGCTCCCTGTTAGTCTTGCTATCGAAGCCATTGCTGCGGGTAAAATCTCAGCCGGTGTTTCAGCCGCGCCAAGCGATACAACAATCATCAAACATTGGTTTGACGTGTTGCGATCACACGGTGACGAGATTCATTTGATCGACCACTTAAGCTGACGCCTTTGCGCAGCACCAAGTTCGCCGCAACAAATTCCCGCATCGGAACCTTATGCGTGTTCTTTTGACCAATGACGACGGTATCGACGCGCCTGGCATTGCTTTGCTGGAGCGAGCGGCGCGCGCGATCAGCGATGATGTATGGATCGTTGCACCTGCTGGTAATCAAAGTTCGTGCAGTCGCGCGATTACACAAACGCGAAAAGTTCGATGCGAAACGCGCGCAGAAAAAAAACACGCGATTGAAGGCACGCCGGGTGACTGCGTCATTATTGCGTTAAACGGTTTGCTTGATCCAATTCCGGATGTGATTCTGAGCGGCGTCAACAGAGGGTCCAATTTGGGCGAGGACATCGGCTTGTCTGGTACGGTTGGCGCGTGTTTGCAAGCAGCCGAGCAGAACGTTCCTGCGATCGCGTTTAGCCAGGTTCTGGCCAACTTTAGTGCGCGCGAAACAAATTGGAAAAGCAGCGAAGCCTATCTCTCTGATTGCCTGCAAAAGTGGGTTCCGTTTGTTCGCGAAGAAGGTGGTGCACTGAATATCAATTTTCCGCCAGTCGATGACATTAAAGACGTACGCGGATACAGGATTGCGCCGGTCGGAAGACGCCTTTTACCAATTCAGGTCAAAAGCGAAAAAGTTGCCGACGGTGTCTGCGAATTCGATTATCGGTCCTTGCGTAACAAGACGCAGCTTTCACCCGATGGTGACGTTGACCTTGCCTACCGAGGGCACATTACCGTCACTCCACTGCACGCCGGTCTTGCCGATGACTCGCGCATCGCCGCGTGCAACGCACATCTCAACAAATAGAGGAGATTTTTCTATGGCCGCTTACTGGATGGTTCGCAGCAGCGCGATTACTGATGAAGCAGCGATGAAAGAATACGGCAAACGTTGGCCTCAGATCGCCGAGCGGTTCGGCGCCAAGGTCATCGCGCGCGGGCCTGACTCGACTCCTGAAGGTCCGGAATTTCCGCGCGCTCTGATTGTTGAGTTTCCGGATCTCGAAGCTGCAACAGCATGCTATCACGATGCCGAATACGCCGAAGCGATGGCGTTTGCGCGTAGTGCGTGCGAGCGCGAGCTGATCATTATTGACGGCGACTAACCGCACGTTTTTGATCTGAGTGGGAAACGCTTAATGCGCTTCTTCAACATCAATTTTTCGACAACCACTCTGGCGAAGTTCGCCGCTGTCTACTCTGGACTGGTGTTCGGGATTTATTGGATTCCCCTGCGCGCGCTGGAGGATAACGGCTTTGCCGGATTATGGGCGACATTCATTTTTAGCGTTGTGCCGCTGATTTTTCTGACGCCGCTTCTTTTTTCGCGGCTACCCGCGATGGCGAGGGCAAAGCCGCACTTTCATATTTGTGGAATCATGGTCGGCGGCGGGTATATGTTGTACGCGAGCGCGTTTTTGTACACGGAAGTTATCCGCGTCATTTTGCTGTTTTATCTGATGCCGATCTGGGGCTTTTTGCTTGCACGAGTGGTAACCGGCGACCCGATAACGCCGGTTCGTTGGCTGTCGATGGCGCTTGGAATGATTGGCATGCTGGTTATATTTGGAATCGACAGTGGGTTTCCGGCGCCCAAGAATATTGGTGACTGGATGGCGCTCACCGCCGGCATCATGTGGGCGGTGGCATCACTAATGCTGCTGACTGACAAATCGACTCCGACGCGAGACTATATGTGCGCGTTTATCTTTTGGGGTACGGTATTTTCCGGCGTGCTCGCGCTGTTATTTACCCAACTTGGCAGCCTGCAGACCGCGCAATGGCAGGCGTTCCCTGATATCGCGTGGTGGATTGCGTTGCTCGCTATTTTTGTTTTAATACCCGCAGCGTTCGCGACGGTTTTTGGGCCATCGCATTTAAATCCGGGTATCGCCGGCTTACTCTTTATGACCGAAATCAGCGTGGCCGTGGCAAGCGCCGCGTGGCTGGCAGGTGAACCTTTCGGCGCGCGTGAAATTATTGGCGTGACATTGATCACTTTAGCGGGTTTGTCAGAACCCATCAGTACACTGGTATTTGGGCAATCAACCCGAGCCACAACGGAATAACCTGACATTAGAATGGACGATCTGTACGAATTTTTGATCGAGCTGGATAAACTCAAAGCTGTTTATCGGCGCACGTACTTATTCGATAAAAGTCGGCACGAAAATTCGGCCGAACACAGCTGGCACCTCGCAATCGCCGTGCTCTCTGTGCAACAAAAGTTTGCGCTTAAAATAGACACACTGCATGCGATGAAATTGGCCTTGGTACACGATATCTGCGAAATCGACGCGGGAGATTTATCGGTGTTTGATACCAATCGGCAGAACAAATACGCCGATGAAAAAAAATGCATCGAGCGACTGGCAGCATTGCCGGAGTCTTTTGCGAAAGAGTTGATTCCGCTTTGGAATGAATACGAGGATCAAATGACGATTGAAAGCCGTTGGGTGAAAGTGCTCGATCGTCTGCTGCCGTTTTTTTCCAACCTGCGCACCGAGGGCGCAACCTGGAAAGATATGGATGTCAGCGCAGAGCAGGTACGTGATGTGATGGCATTTATTGCAAAAACCAGTCCGGAGATTCACGTATGGATGCAGACAAAAATTGATGATGCGGTCAACGCAGGTTGGTTATACGAGAAAAACCAAATAACAGAATGAACGAATCTTTCAAATTTATAAACGAACAGTCCAATTCCGCGTTAGTGTTCGTCTGTGATCACGCATCGAACGCATTGCCAGATCAATATGGTTTGCTCGGGTTGAGCAATGACGTTTTTAACCAACACGTCGCGATTGATATTGGCGCATACGCCGTGGGCGCACAACTTGCGCAGCGATTCGACAGCGCATTAATTTATTCCTGCTATTCACGCTTGTTGGTCGATTTAAATCGCTTTCCCGATCACGCCTCGTGGATTCCCGCGCAAAGTGACGGGATCAATATTCCAGGCAATCAACACCTTGACGAAAACGAGCGTCGTTTCCGAGCCGAGCATTTTTTCTGGCCGTATCAAAATGCCGTGGCGGGACACATCGCAAAGCTTGAGCAGCGCGGGCAATCCCCAATTGTGGTCAGCGTGCACAGCTTTACGCCCGCTTTGAGCGATGGCGCGCATCGACCGTGGCACTACGGGATACTGTCGGCAGACGATCGCCGCCTGGCGGATTTATTGATCGATTCGCTAGAAGAAATTCCCGATATTTGTGTGGGTGATAACCAGCCGTATCACGCGAACAATCCAATGGGCTACACCGCAAAAACGCACGCTGAAGATCGCGGTCACCTGAACGCACTCGTTGAAATACGGCAGGATTTGATCGATAGTGACGAGGGTGTTGAACAGCGCGCTCAGGAATTTGGCGACGCACTTGAGCGCGCTTTAGAGAACCTGAACTCTAGTTAACAAACGGGGTTATACATTTGCGCGAACCGCGTTTTACCGTAGGGATCGAAGAGGAGTATCTGCTCATCGATTCGCAAAGCGGAAACCTGATCAGCGAGGCGCCACCTGGCATGCTGCCGGAGTGCGAGCGCCGTTTGCAAAAACAGGTCACGCCGGAATTTCTGCAATCACAAATCGAAGTTGGCACGCACCCGCACGCGTCGCTGCGCGATGCGCGCGAAGAACTCGCTCACCTGCGCAAAACCGTTTCCGATGTTGCGCGGGAAAACGGCGTCGCGCTGATGGCTGCATCGACTCACCCATTCGCGATCTGGGATACGCAGCAGCGCACGCCCAAGGAACGCTACGCCGATCTTGAGCGCGACCTGCAGGCTGTGGTGCGGCGTTTAATGATTTGCGGCATGCACGTGCACGTCGAAATCGATGACGAAGACCTGCGCGTCGATTTGCTCAATCAGGCCACCTATATATTGCCGCACATGTTGGCCTTGAGCACGTCGTCGCCGTTTTGGCAGGGTGAGATGACTGGTCTCAAGTCGTACCGCGTCGCGGTCTGGAACGAACTCCCGCGCACCGGCTTGCCGGAGCAGTTCGACAGTTACGGCGAGTACGAACGCCACGTCAGAGTGATGGTCGACGCCGGCCTGATCGAAGACAGCACCAAATTGTGGTGGGACGTGCGACCGAGTCACCACTATCCGACCATCGAGATGCGAATCAGCGACGTCTGCACGCGACTCGATGACGGCATTTGCATCGCGGCACTGTTCCGTTGCTGGATGCGCATGCTGTATCGATTGCGAGGGCAAAATCAACGCTGGCGAACCTACTCGGCGATGCTCGTGAGCGAAAACCGGTGGCGCGCCCAGCGCTACGGTATCGACAAAGGCCTGGTCGACTTTGGGCGCGGTGAAATCGTGAGTTTTAACGATCTGGTCGAGGAGGTCATTGAATTAGTGCGAGAGGACGCCGAGTACTTCGACTGTGTACACGAAATTGAGCACGCCCGAGACATCCTCAAACGCGGCACCAGCGCGCACTGGCAAGAGGCGTGCTATCAGGCTGCCATCACGCAAGGCAAGTCGCCTGATGACGCGCTCAAATCCGTTGTCGATATGCTGGCTCGCGAAACCCTGACCGGCATCTAAGCCGGACGTCAATTCGCGTTGATGGCCCCCGAGTTTGAAAAAGCCCTGCGCGCGCTTTGCGATGCGTCGTGTATTTACGATGCAGACAAAATCAGCGCGCTCGATCCGGGCGAGCATTCGGACAACCTGAACGCGACTCTGGCAGTCGCGCCGCAAAGTGCCGACGAACTCAGCGAGATTCTCGGCTTGTGCAACACCTGCGGCGTTCCCGCTGTCACCCACGGTGGCAGAACCGGCTTGTGCGGTGGCGCTGTTACCTGCCCCGGCGAACTCGTCGTTCTTACGCACCGCATGAACGCGATTGAATCCATCGACGGCGAGAGCGGTGTCATTGTAGTCGGGGCGGGCGTGGTGTTGAGTGCGCTGAATGCGGCGCTTCGCGAACACGGTTGGACCGTAGGCATTGATCTCGCAGCGCGCGACAGTGCGACAATCGGCGGAATGGTTTCGACCAACGCAGGCGGCAACGAGGCGTTTCGCAATGGCGTAATGCGTCAGCGCGTTCTTGGGATCGAGGCTGTCATGGCGGATGGTGCGGTTTTTCGCGACCTGGGCAAGGTCACCAAAAACAACGATGGTTACGATATCAAGCAACTGTTGATTGGATCCGAGGGCACGCTTGGCGTTGTGACAAAGGTGGTGCTCAAGTTAGAACCACTCACGCGCCCACCGAAAACCGCAATGTGCGCCTGCGAAAGCGCCACTCAGGCGGTTGGCTTGTTCAACCGATTTGCACGCGGCGACCACGGCGCGCTATTGAGCGCCGAATGCATGTGGCGCGAACACGCCGTAACCGTAGCGCACGAACTCGATTTGCAGGGTCTGGTTGAGTTTGCCGACGCGCAGGTTTACGTGCTGCTGGAGCTGGTCGAGTCGAGTGTCAACGCGGACGATCAATTCGAGATGGCGTTGGCAGATGCGGCAGAAAAGGGCGAACTGTGCGACGCCCTGATTGCCAAGAACGACAGTGAGCGTGCCGACATGTGGCGAATTCGCGAGGACTGGGCGGCGGAACGCAAATACCCACACGGTGCGTGGTTTGATGTGTCTGTGCCCTTATCCGCGCTCGATCGTTATGTCGCCGAGCTCCATTCTGCGCTTTACGCGATCGATCCGGACTTTCACATTTTTGCGTTCGGCCACCTCGGTGACGGCAATCTACACCTTTCAATTACAACCGGGAAACCTCAGTCCAAAGAAACACGGGCAGCGATATCATTGGCCGTGTTTCGCGATGTAAAAGCACTGGGCGGAGCAATTGCCGCCGAGCATGGTATCGGTCAGGAAAAGATCGATACACTGCCGCAGCACTGTTGCCCGATCCACTACGCTTTGATGCAGTCGGTTAAAAGAGTGTTTGACCCGAACAACATTTTAAATCGCGGCAAATACATCAAAGTCGATGACTGACGTTCGATTATCGCGGTTACGATTCGTCGGATTTGTTTGGAGATTGTCCAATGAAAATGCTTAAAGTCATTACGCTCGCAGGCGCGCTGGTTCTGTCGTCACACGCAAGCGCAGAAAAACTCGCTGGCGTCGAGGTAGCGGATTCGGTGCAGATCGGCGACACCCGGCTGGTGCTCAATGGGGCGGGTATTCGAAGCAAGTTTGTGTTCGATATCTACGTGATATCGCTGTATCTTCCGCAGGCGAGCGACGATGCTCAAGCATTGCTCGCGTCACCGCCGCAAAACCGCGTATCGATGCACTTTGTCTACGACAAGGTTGAAAAAGATAAGCTGGATGAAGCCTGGGCAGAAGGGTTTGAAGACAACCTCAGCAGTGATCAACTCAAAGCGCTCGAATCACGCTTAAGCGCCTTTTCAGATATGTTCGGCGATGCGGTTGAGAATGACGTGGTCAACCTGGACTACGATCCAGCCAGTGGCACAAAGGTCACCATCAATGGCGTCGACAAAGGCACGGTCGAAGGTGCGGATTTTAACTCGGCGCTGCTGTCGATCTGGATTGGAAATGATCCGATCACCCGGAAACTGAAAACGAACTTGTTGGGAGGTTAAGGCGCCCGCAGGCTTTGTCGCATCGGTAGCATTGCCTCAGCGCTATTCACATAGCTGGATGAAAGGCTCTTAGAATTCACTTATTCCAATACGTTAGTTTATTTCCTGTTCATATTCCGAGATACTTCGCGCCCCGATCTCCGCTTTAACCCAGATTAACCACAGATTTTGAAATGGCTAAACACGCAACAGAAAACGTACTCGACGTTCACCACTGGAATGACACACTGTTCAGTTTCAAGACCACGCGTGATCCCGGTCTGAGGTTTCGCAACGGCGAATTCGTGATGATCGGTTTACAGCCGGAGGGATCAAAACCCATCATGCGCGCGTACAGCATCGCGAGTGCCAATCACGACGACTACCTCGAATTTTTCAGTATCAAGGTCCCCGACGGGGCGCTGACGAGTCGTTTGCAACACCTGCAAGTCGACGACACGGTTCTGGTCGGGAGCAAACCCACGGGCACTCTGGTGGTGGATGACCTCAAACCGGGCAAGAACCTGTATCTACTGGGCACCGGAACAGGTCTCGCGCCGTTTCTCAGCATTGTGCAGGATCCGGACGTCTACGAACGCTTTGAGAAAGTGATTCTGGTGCACGGCGTGCGCTGGAAAAGCGAGTTGGCGTACCACGAGTGGTTAACCCAGGAACTTCCGCAACACGAGTTTTTGGGCGAAATGGTGCGCGAGAAATTGATCTACTACCCGACCGTTACGCGCGAGGAGTTCGACAACCAGGGTCGCATCACCACGCTGATCGAAACCGACCAGTTGTCTGTCGAAATCGGACTGCCGCCGCTAAATCCAGAAACGGATCGCGCGATGCTATGCGGCAGCCCGTCAATGTTGGCCGATCTTGGCGCGCTGCTGGACTCAAAAGGGTTTGAAGTCAGCCCCAAAACCGGCGTGCCGGGGGATTACGTTATTGAGCGTGCGTTTGTCGAACGCTGATAGGTTGAAAAACGATCTCCGTTGCATCTGCTGTCTCGAAAACGTTTTTCGACTACCTGAAATTTAGTTTCGTTACAGTATGTAGCGGCTCAGATCTTCGTCCTGCGCCAGATCAGCCAGGTGCTCGTTGACGTAGTCCACGTCAACGCTGAGCGATTGACCGCCACGGTCGGACGCCTCAAAAGACGCGGACTCCAACAAGCGTTCCATTAGGGTATGCAAACGCCGCGCGCCGATGTTTTCGGTGCGCTCATTGACTTCCCACGCGACTTCGGCAATTCGGCGCAGGCCCTCGTCGGTGAATTCCAGCCCGACGTTTTCGGTATCCAGCAGTGCCTGATACTGTTGCGTCAGCGACGCATCGGGTTCGCGCAGGATTCGCACAAAGTCGTCGGTTGTCAGGGCCTTGAGTTCGACGCGAATCGGCAAACGGCCCTGCAGTTCCGGGATCAGATCAGACGGCTTGCTCAGGTGAAACGCGCCAGAGGCGATGAACAGGATATGATCGGTCTTGATCATGCCGTACTTGGTTGACACCGTGCAGCCTTCCACCAGCGGCAGCAGATCGCGTTGCACACCCTCTCGCGAGACGTCGCCCCCGCTGCCTCCGTGGCTGTCGCTGCGCCGCGTGACCTTGTCGATTTCGTCGAGGAACACAATGCCGTTTTGCTCGACCTGTTCGACGGCCAGCAGTTTCAGCTCGTCTTCGTTGATCAGGTTTCCGGCCTCTTCTTCGGTGAGCAGTTTGAAGGCGTCGCTAATCTTCATTTTCTTTTTACTGCTGCGCTGGTTGCCAAAGTTCTGAAACATGCCCTGAAGCTGCTGGGTCATCTCTTCCATTCCGGGTGGTGCCATGATCTCTACACCCACCGACGGCGAATTCACTTCGATCTCGATTTCCTTGTCGTCGAGTTCGCCTTCGCGCAGCTTTTTGCGAAATTTTTGCCGCGTCGACGAAGGCTCGGCGGGCGCGGCGTTTTCTTCCCACGACGTGGTGCGAGGGGGTGGCAATAGCGCATCGAGTACGCGCTCCTCGGCGGCGTCTTCAGCGCGATGACGCACCTTGTGCTTTTCCGCCTCGCGGGCATCTTTTATCGCCGTATCAACCAGATCGCGCACGATCGACTCAACGTCGCGACCGACGTAGCCCACTTCGGTGAATTTGGTCGCCTCGATCTTGATAAAAGGCGCGTTGGCAAGTCGCGCCAGGCGTCGGGCAATTTCGGTTTTACCGACGCCTGTGGGACCAATCATTAGAATGTTCTTGGGGGTAATCTCGCTTCGCAGCGGTTCGTCGATCTGCTGCCTGCGCCAACGATTGCGCAAGGCAATGGCTACGGCGCGTTTGGCACTGTTCTGGCCGACAATGTGTTTGTCGAGTTCCTGCACGATCTCGCGCGGCGTCATGTGGGGCATGTTTTTATCTTCTTCGGGCGACTACTGCGCGTCGTCGCTGTAGTCGAGCACTTCGATAGTCTGGTTGTGATTGGTGTAAATGCAGATGTCACCCGCAATTTTCAAGCTCTTGCGCGTTATTTCCTCCGCAGATAGTTCGGTATTATCGATCAGCGCGCTTGCGGCGGCCTGCGCAAATGCTCCTCCTGAGCCCATGGCAATGAGCCCGTGTTCGGGTTCGATCACATCGCCGTTGCCCGAGATCATCAGTGATGCGGTTTTGTCAGCGACTGCCAACAGTGCTTCCAGACGACGCAGAGCGCGATCGGTGCGCCAGTCTTTTGCCAGCTCCACGGCCGCGCGGGTGAGGTTGCCGCTGTGCGCCTCCAGCTTGGATTCGAAACGCTCAAAAAGCGTAAAGGCATCGGCCGTACCGCCAGCGAATCCTGCCAGCACACGGTCTTTATATAGGCGCCGCACTTTGCGTGCGTTTCCCTTCATTATCGTGTTGCCGAGACTGACCTGACCATCGCCGCCAATCACCACGCAGTTGTCGCGTCGTACCACCACAATCGTCGTACCGTGGTATTGTTCCAAAGCAATCTCCCATAAAACGTTCTATTTTATACCAGTAGTGCTCAACAGGCGCCTGTGCGCTTGTTAATGCAAACTTAACAGTTCTTCAAGAAAGTGTTGCTATATGACGGAATTTAGTATAGAAAAAGTAATTTGTGATGCGCTTTTAAGGCGTCACCAAAGGTAAAAGACCGAGGCATGGACTTCACGATTCCCACGCAAACCGAGCCGACTCAGGATAGTTTTCCAGGTTCGCCGCGAAAGGTTAAAAAATGGCTCGCCGATCTGCAGACCAGTGACATCGGCGAAACGACGCGGCAGTTCTACAACGGTCTGAAACACAGCAACCGACTTGTGAACGATGCGCGCGCGCGTGTCGAAATCATGGAGCTGTTTCGTCCGACCGCACGCCTGGTCTTCAAAAACCTCCTCAAACGCTATTCGATGCTCGGTCTGCCCCTGCCCGAAAAAGCGCGCCGTATCTTCGATTTGAATCTCGCGATCCTCAAAGAGATGGCGTTTGGTTACAAGATCGCGCTGGTCGATGCTCAAATCGGCAATTCATCGTTGCCGGCGAAAACGCAGGGTCTGGCGGCGCATCGATCGATCAGTTACCTGACAGAGATATTGCTCCGTTGCACACAAATTTATTCATCGGTTCCGGCCAGCATTTGGAAAGATCTGCACCAGCTCTATCTGGTGGCGGAATCGATCGACTTTCACACCAAAGTGGTCCTCGACAACGAGCTTGAAGTCGCCGGAAAGTCGACTGTGCAGCAGGCTTATATTCGCGCGCTTCTGTTGTCTCTGAGCCGCCCCGAAAGTCTGCGCAAAGGCGAGGTTGTGCACGTGTATAACGCACTCGAGAAATGGTCGGAGCAGGCAACCATCGCCCCGTTGCAGGGAAAGCCCGAAAATTCCAACCTCTTTGGCATCAACCTGAATACCGACGCGCCGCCCACTCCCTTGCGCTTCCTGCACGCGAATCAGGGGGCGGTGGTGCGCACGCTTGATTTGAGCGATTTGATGGCGACCGTAACGCGCGAGATCGAGTCGCTGCCGGATATGGAATCACCCATCGTCAAAAATCGCAGTCTGCCGCGCAATGCACTGTTGTGCCTCAAGGCTAACTGGGGCATGCAGACTGAACGCAAGTCAGCGCGCGCCACCCGCAATGAACGCGTGACCGTTGAAGTAGGGCTTAAAGATATTCACGCGCACATGGTGTATATCCAGACGCCACCAAAACCTGAACGAAAAGCGGACTCGAGTCCGATATATCACGATAGTAGCCTGAGCGATTTACAGCTTATGGCCCTGCCGGAGGAAGACCGCAACGAAAAACTTTCGAGCGGCTTTATTACTCATCCGGACATGAACCAGAGCGAAGAGCCCAATGTCTGGGACTCCGTTGTCAATCGAAGCAGTTTGACCGAAGCGTCAGTGCAGGCGCAAAAGGATCAGCGCGATTCGGTCGGGCAACTCAAAGCGGAAGATTCCAGAGGTCGCCAGAACTGGGTTGTTACGAACATCAGCTCCGGTGGATTCGGCATCCGCTGGGAGGGTGAGTCCACCTCGCGTGCGCACGTCGGCGAATTGATCGCGTTGCAGGAGGCAACCACCGACAATCTCTCGATGCAGTGGCGTATTGGCGTGCTGCGCTGGATGCAATTTTCCAGCGAAAGCAGTTTTGTTGCCGGCGTGCAAACGATATCACCGCGAATCGTACCCGTAATGGTTGAACGTAAACGCAGCGCGTCGAAAGTCGACATTACCTCGCAGGAGTGTTTAATGTTGCCAGAAATCAAACCAATCGGTCAGGCGTCGTCATTGATATCGCCGGCGCACATGTTCCGCCTGGGTGAGATCGTCACACTGCGGGTCGGCGGGCGCGAATTGAAATACAAACTGATCGATCTGGAAGAGCAAACCGGTTCGTTCAGTCAGTTTATCATCCAGCCCGCCAGTGTCGGCGCGAGTCGTAAAGTTGAACCGGTAATGCCGAACAAAATGACGACCGATAACAAAGTTGACGCCGATGACGAATTCGACGGCCTCTGGGACACTCTGTAAGCCATCCGCTCGAAACGCATTATCTCGGCCTGTTAGTTTTTAGTTTCCCACACGTCCGCTGGCTTGCGCCGGCGTTTTGCGCGTGGGTGCGCGTCATCGTACAGCTTGGCCAGATGCTGATAATCAAGGTGCGTGTACACCTGTGTGGTGGCGATGTCGGCATGCCCAAGCAACTCTTGTACGGCGCGCAGGTCACCGCTGGATTGCAGCAGATGACTCGCGAATGCGTGACGCAGCATATGGGGGTGGATTTTACGATTTACACCGCATTGCTTCGCCAGGCGATCTAGCCGAGCCTGGATTGAGCGACTGCCAAGTCGTGCCCCGCGACTCGAAACAAACAGCGCTCGTTCGTCGAGATTCGCCATCAGTCCCCGATGCTTCAGCCATTCATTCACGGCTTCAACCGCCTTGCGCCCGACAGGAACCAGCCGGGATTTGCCGCCTTTCCCGGTAACCACAACGCTCGCCTCTGCACGGTCTATATCGCCGGTGTTCAAACTCACCAGCTCAGACAGGCGAAGACCGCAACCGTACAGCAGCTCGACGATGGCAAGATCACGCGCCAGTAGCGCTACGTCTTTCGCATCGGGCGTGGTGGCGGGGGTTCGCGCAAGCAATCGGCTGACCTCGTCCACGTCGAGTGTCTTGGGAAGCGTTTTGGACGCCTTGGGCGCGCGCACGCCTTTGGCCGGGTTCACCTCGACCGCACCGTTGCGCAGCAACTCGTTAAAAAATGAGCGCACCGCCGAGAGCCTGCGCGCGAGACTGCGTGGGCTTAAGCCGCGACCGCGTTCGGCGGCAGCAAACGCGCGAATATCACCGTCGCGCACGCATCCCCAGTTATCCAGGCCTTGCTTGCCCAGATAATCACTAAATGCGCGCAGATCGCGTTGATAATTGCTGATCGTGTGTGGGGAGTAGCGTCGCTCGACGGTGAGTCGGCGTAAAAACGCATCGATGTCCGGGTTCGAATCGAATGTTTTCGACTCGCGTTGCGACATCGGAATACCTTTATTTGAGCGCCAGCAGCCGGTGGCTGACAAGGTTGCCAAGCTGGGTCAAAAACACGACCCCCTTGGACCTGTGAAAGTGACTGCGCTCTTTGCTGCCAAGCGCGAGAATGCCGAGGTTCTCGCCCTCGGCGTGCAGCAGGATCAAGGCCACCGAGGCGATGTCGTCTGCCTCGTCGAACAATTTCGCGCGTTGTGCCGCGCTGAGCCTGCCGCAAATCACGCTGCGCGACGCTGACATGTCCGCGAACATCGCATCCACGGTCGCGTCGTTGTCGAACAGCTGCAGGCTGACCTCATCCGCGCCAAAATCGCGCTGCGCGGATTCGCGCGTGGCATGCACGGCAGCGGCTGTGCTTTGAGCGCCGAGCAAGTCCACCGCAAACTGGTGCAACAACTGCCCAATGCGCTCGTTGTTGCGTGCGACGTCGAGCAGCTCCTTGAGTTGTTTTTCGAGGCGCAAACATTTTTCGCGATAGACGGTCAACTGACGTTCGACCAGCGATACCGCACCGCCAACGTCGTGGGGAATGGATAACCTGGTCAGCAGGTCGGGGTGGTTTTCAAAGAAATCGGGATTACTGAGTAAGTAATCGATAACAAGTGCTTCGTCGTTAATGTCGTCGTGCACTAGCGATTGTCGTTTACCCATAGCTGTGTTGCCCCTGATTATTGTGTCAGGCGAGGTCGTCCAGATTCACGCTACCACGATACACGGTTTGTGCCGGGCCGGTCATCATTACCGCCTGATTTTCTCCGCGCCAGTGTACCACCAAGTCACCACCCGGCAACGATACCGTGACGCGGTAATTCAGCACGTCTTGGATCATCCCCGTGATAGCCGCTGCACACGCGCCGGTGCCGCAGGCCAGGGTCTCGCCGACTCCGCGTTCAAAAACGCGCAGGCGAATGTGGTCGCGATTCAGAATTTGTCGAAACCCGACGTTGACCCGGTTCGGAAACCGCGCGTGTGATTGCAGCGCAGCACCGATGCGCTCAACCGGCGCGGTATCGACGTCATCAACATCGGTGACCGCGTGCGGGTTGCCAATTGCGACAGTGCCAAACTCATACGATTCATCATCGATCGCAACCTCGTAACGTATGTCTTGCGACTCGGCGATAAAAGGGATTTCCGCAGGTAAAAACGTCGGAATTCCCATCGCAACGGTAACCAAGTCGTCAACATCAATTGTCAGATCAAGCAATCCGGCGAGCGAATTGACCGTGATCGCAGGTTTGT
The DNA here is from genome assembly GCA_039029275.1 of Pseudomonadota bacterium. GTDB lineage: Bacteria > Pseudomonadota > Gammaproteobacteria > JBCCGL01 > JBCCGL01 > JBCCGL01. Next base: position 103,483 of record JBCCGL010000009.1, read on the forward strand.
CCGTGTGGCCTTGATCGCGCGCAAACACGGCGATGCAGCGGGCACCATTTCCGCAATGCTCCACTTCACCGCCGTCGGCGTTCAGGATGCGATAGTCAAAGTCGGCGCCTTCAATACTCGGTGATTCCAAAAAGAGTAATTGATCACAACCCACGCCCGTGCGCCGATCGGCGATCGCACGCGCTTGCGCGGCGTTTATGTCGACTCGGGCTGACGTGCCGTCGATGACAACAAAGTCGTTGCCGAGGCCGTGCATTTTGGTGAAGGGGAGTTCCATCGACTACTCCGGTAAGCACCGCTCGCCGGCAAAAAGGTCGGCCAGCGACTCGCGTTCGCGCACCAACCAGGCCTGATCGCCGTCGACCAGAACCTCGGCGGCACGCGTGCGCGTATTGTAATTGGAGCTCATGGTGAAACCATAGGCCCCAACCGAGTGAACTGCCAGCAGGTCGCCTTCATCAACCGACAGCGTGCGCGATTTACCGAGAAAGTCACTGCTTTCGCACACCGGCCCAACGACGTCGAAATCCGCGGGCGGAGTCGGTGAGTTATTGCGTACAGGCGCAATCTCGTGCCAGGCGCTGTAAAGCGAGGGTCGCAGCAGATCATTCATTGCGGCGTCAATCACGGCAAAGTTTTTCGCCTCGGCATATTTTAGATATTCAATGCGCGTGAGTAACACCCCGGCGTTGCCGACTATCGAGCGGCCCGGTTCGACTAAAATTTTGAACTCTCGCTCGCCAAGAATTTCAGAGATTTGGTTGGCCCAGTCCTGCAGATCAATTGGAGTTTCGTCGTGGTAGCGAATGCCTTGTCCGCCGCCAAGATCGAGGTGGTCGATCGCGATGCCGTGACCGGCGAGCGCGTCGGTTAGCGCAAGTAAACGCTCAAGCGCCGCGAGATAGGGCGCGATGTCGGTGAGCTGTGACCCGATATGGCAGTCGACCCCGCGCACGCGCAAATTATCCAGCTCTGCTGCGCGCAGGTAGGCCGCTTCGGCGGCATCCATGGGAACGCCGAACTTGTTTTCTTTAAGCCCGGTTGAAATATACGGGTGGGTTTTCGCATCCACGTCAGGATTGATCCGCAGTGATACATCGGCGACCGCGCCGTGTGCAGCGGCAGTGTCGTTGAGGCGTTCGAGTTCGGAAACGGATTCAACGTTAAAACCCGCGATCCCGACATCGAGCGCGTGCACCATTTCTCCGCGCGTTTTTCCGACACCGGAGAACACGGTTTTTTGCGGGTCACCACCCGCCGCAAGAACGCGCTCCAACTCGCCTTTGGATACGATGTCGAAACCCGATCCCAAACGCGCGAGCAGATTCAAAATAGCGATATTCGAATTGGCTTTGACCGCGTAACAAATCAGATGATCGCGTGCACTCAGTGCCTGATCAAAGGCGCGCCAGGCCGCTTCAATCGACGCGCGTGAGTAGACAAACAAAGGCGTGCCAAACTCGCTCGCAAGCTCTGTGCAGCGGACCTCCTCGGCATAAAGCTCGTTGTTGCGGTGGGCAAACGGCGTCACTCGTCCTCGTCCTCTGGTTGTTCTGTACTGGGTGTTGTTGGCAGGTACAAATCACCCTTGTTGCCGCACGCACCGAGCAGCGCCAGTGCGAACAAAAGGGGTACGAGTTGAATGGTTTGACGAACGCTGCCAAGCATAGCGGTTGCCCGCAAAAGCGCGGATTATATCAGCGAGTCGCCGCGCTTGCCGTGTCGGCGTCAGTTGCAGCTCGAGAAAAATCCGGGTAGAGAATCGCTGCAGATAATACGTTCAAGCCGCATCGGTGCGTCGATATTTGTATCGAGTGAAAATACCATCGTCGCGGCGAACTCTTGGGACATCAACGCATCGAGCGATGCGCAGGTGACCGCGTCACAATCAAACAGCTTTTCGCCGTTAAGCAAGTAAAGATCGGACTCGCGTCGCTCGATGTTGAGGTCGGTTGCGAGCACCATGACGTCAAACTCGCCCGCATCGGTAGCCGCTGTACGCGCGATCTGTTCGAGCAGCGAGTATTGAATTGACGATGCGTCAGCAGGCGGGTCTTCGATTTCAGTGGCTGCGATTCGCAGTGTATAGCGGTACCCCCACTCAAAGGTAAAGCCGTCGATGGCGTCGTAAAAATTGAGGTAGCTATCGTCGCCATCGGCGACCTGTAGACAAAGCGAGGTGCTTTCGCCAATACAGCCGTTGCGGTGAAAATTAAGCTCGACGGTGCTAGCGTTCGAGTCGTCCGAGCCTGCACCCCCGCCGCAACCGACCAAGCCGAACAGGACGAGGCCAGCAAACACTGTCACGATCAGCGGGTTGAGAATTGTGTGGCCAGGTTTCATGCTGTCACTATGCGCGATCTCATTGTTGGGGGTCAAACCCAATACACCGATATCAGGGATACACAGCAATCTGGAAAATCGGTATTTGACAACCCCTGTCAGCGATCGATGCTTCGTTAGTGTTTGTTTTACCGCATAAAAAAACCGGGTTGTCGCTTTACGCGAGCTCACCCGGTTGGAGGAGGAAACCCTGCCGTCTGCTTCGACAGAACTTGAAAAATATGTGTGGCGATCAGTATTGATTGTCCTCGGGCTTGCGTGCGGTGAGGGCGTACAGTGTGTTGGACAGGTTCTTCAAGGTGGACTCAAAGCCGCCGTCCTCAATCTGCTCGATTGAAGTATTAGGGTCGGTCGTATACGTTCGCGCATCAGCGGCACCATTCGAACCAAGTGTTTTCGCTCCAAGTGTAGCGATGGCGAAAAAACTTACGGCAGCGATCGCGCCGATAATGATTTTTTTATCAGTAAAAACGTTCGTGCTCATGGCGTTGATCCTGACGATGTGTTGGCAATCATCATGGCGCAGTGCGTCGTCCTGCCGATGTAATAAACCCACAAGCACGCGTGTGAAGTATTACCCCGGTTTTCCTGATCAGATCACTGCGTAGGTGTCGCCGCGGCGCCGGACTGAAGCGGCAGGGCGAATTCAAAGGTAGTCCCTCTACCCAGCACGCTGCGCACGTGTATGGCCTGGTCGTGCAAAGCCAGAATTCGTTTGGTAATCGCGAGCCCCAGCCCTGCGTGTTTGTCACCGCCCAGTTTGGGTTCGGCCCGGTAGTAACGTTCAAACAGCAGCGGCAGATGCTCGGCTGCAATCCCTTTGCCGTGATCGATAACCCGAATCAGAATGTGCTCATTCTCCGCGCCGATTTGAATCACCACGCTTTGTCCGCTCGACGAGTAATCGATCGCGTTGTCGATCAAATTGCTGATAGCGCGCTCAATAAGCCCGATATCGCCGTTAACCTGCGTGCTGGAGCAGGTGTTCTCCAGCCGTAAATCGACCCCCGCCTTGCTCGCGCGCAGGGCAAAGCGATGGAGCACGTCCTGCACCAGCTCGGCCAATGCGAACGGCTCTTTGCTTATCGTGACTTCGCTTGCATCGAGACGCGACAACTCAAACAAATCGGTGATCAGGTTTCCAAGCCGCGCGCTGTGGCGCAGCGAGATCGACAAAAAGTGTTTGCGTTCGTCGTCGTCGAGTGTTTCGTAGTGTTCGGATAATCGTTCAACGTACCCGTGCAGCGCGGTCAGCGGTGTGCGCAAATCGTGCGAGACATTCGCGACCATTTCGCGGCGCAGATTGTCCTGTCGCTGCAGCGACTGGTATTGATTGAGAATGTCCTGCGACATGGCGTTGAAGCTGGTTTCCAGTCGTGCGATCTCGTCGCGATGCTTGATTGATTTGGGATCCACCACCGGAGCCCGGTCAAGCTCGGCCAGGTCGGTGCTGCGGAACGATTCGACTGCCTCGGTCAGGCGTAACACACGCCGCGAAAACGGATACAACAACCACAGTCCCAGCGGCAGGCCGAGCGCGAGACTGCCGATTAATGCCATCACGCTGAGCGTTTGCCAGGTCTCAAAGCGCTGCTGGCGCACCATTTGATCCGACGCGTCGCTCTGCAACACAGCGTAGAGATAATGCTGATAAGGCTCAGACGCGCTCAACGGTGCGACTGAAAACGGCATCTCCTCGCCGCTGCCAAGCGGGTCGCCGCCCACCAGCGGGTACATGGAATCCCCGGCTAAAAACTGCAACAGCGGTTCCATGGCGATAGAATCGCGCGCGATCTGCTGGCCGTCCGGACTGATCGACGCAACTCTTCCGTCGCTGTCGACCACGTAAAGCTCGATGCCGGGATTAATCGATTTGGCGATTTCGAACGCCTGCCCGATTGATGCGAGATCAAGCCCGCCGTTGATAGACGCAAGGGGCAACTGTTGCGCAAGGTCGGCGGCGAGATTTCTGTGCAGTTGCTGGGTGCCGGACTGATAGCTTTGGTCGGTGAGCGCCTGCGTGAGCAAAATATTCGCCAGCCCGACGACAAACAGCAGCAGCACCAGCGCCAGTGCGAGTTTTTTAAACAGCATCGGCGCTGCGCCGGGTGGCGTCGTCGTCAGTCTCGAGTGCGCAAAAGCGGTATCCCACCCCCCAAACGGTCACGATGTATTTGGGATCGTCCGGGGTGACTTCGATTTTTGCGCGCAGTCGGTTGATGTGCGTGTTCACGGTGTGTTCGTAGCCGTCATGGCTGTAACCCCACACGGCCTTAAGCAGCTTGGAACGCGTGAAAACCACGTCGGGGTTCTGCATAAAGTACTCGAGCAATGCGAACTCTCGCGTGGTGAGGTCAACATGAATACCGTTTGCGGTGACCTCGCGCGTGCGCGCGTCGATGCGGATGCCTCCACGCACTAACTGCGGAATCGATGCCACCCCAGATGACTGGGCGACTGTACTGCGTCGCAGAAGCGCTTTAACGCGTGCAGACAGTTCCAAACTGCTGAACGGTTTGGTCATGTAGTCATCGGCGCCGAGTTCGAGACCGAGCACGCGGTCCAGCTCGCTCGACTTGGCGGTCAACATGAGAACCGGTGTCTGACTATCGGTTGAGCGCAGAGTCCTCACCACGCTGAGGCCGTCGCTGCCCGGCAGCATGACGTCCAGAATCACAGCGTCGTAATGCGCACCGTTTTTCAGGTGCTCGATTGCGGCTTCGCCGTCAGAAATTACCGTTCCCTCGCAGTCGATGTCGCGCAGCTGCAGTTGCACCAGATGGGCGATATCGGTGTCGTCTTCGACGATCAGAATTTGATGGCTCATAGTATCGATGAGAATCGGCGGCGGACTATGTTTGGATAGCCCGCCGCCGAAAAGTTCCCTCACCGGTGCGAGAGACCAGACTTCGGAGCGTCTTATTGTGACGATTCGCGCGCCTACTGCCGTGTTATCGTGATGCGCGCGCCCGGTGCGTCGAAGCGGTGCGACTCGTTCAGGACTGAGGTGCTCAGACCGTCGTCCGCGCTGACGACGCCGGCGTGACGAAATACGCGGTCGACATCATCCCGGGCCGGGTTGTAGCCTTCGCCCCCATCGGCAGGGCCGGGAATCGTGCCCGCCGCTTCGGAATTCGCCTCGGTACCCGCGTCATAGATGGGCGCCGTATGCGTGATTGAATCGCCCGACGAGAGGCCCGAGACATCAACCGAACCAAGGCCCACAAACGCATCATTTGTATTGACGAACATGGACGCAACGGTGATTCGGTTTTGCGTATCGGCACCGGTCTCGATCGTAAACGTCTCGCTACCACCGGGAGGAATAGGACCCGCACCGGATTCACCCACGGCGTCGACACCATCGATACCGGCTCCGATTAGCGTGCTGTTATCGCCACCTTCAGCCATCTCTTCCAGGCCCGTGCTGGCAGCAGAACCCACTGCCCATGCCGAAAAGTCGCTGGCGTGCGCAATCACCGCAACCGGGGAGAGTGGTTGATTGTTGGTCAGATTCACCACCGTAATCTCGTAGCTCGTCGAACTCTCTGCATTGTCGTCGCTGCTGCTACCGCCGCAGGCGACCAGCAACATGCTGCCGAGGAGAACCACGGCCAGTGTGTATTGATTTTTCATCGCCACCCTCCGTTTAGTTGATGGTGACAGTCAATCGGGCAACCGGGTTTAGCCAGCGGTGAACACTGTTGCTAACGTCACTTGCGCCGCCTGTTGGATTGTCGTCGCCGATATTGCCGCGATGGATGTGTACGGTGTTGTTGGCTTCGGTCGCGGTCACGCCGGTACCGCCTGTGCCAGCATTACCACCCGGGTCAACCGGAATGCCCGGAACGCCAAGCGCGCCACCGCCGTTGACAATCTCATCGTTGGCTTCGGTGCCCGCATCGTAGGCGTTCAGGTTGATTGTGTAGGTGCCTGGCTCGGTTGGGATCACCCAGCTGTCCAAACCGACGAAGGCATCGTTGGTTGGCAACAGCATCGCAGCCATTGAAAGATAGGGGTGATCGTCGGTTTCAAACGAATAGACCGCGCTCACCGTTGCAGGCGCCAGCAGTCCACCAAAGGATTGGTGGCGATTGTTGTCAGGCGTTGCATCCAGCGCCGCACCCAGCACGCTGGTGTCGCCGCCCTCGGCGATTGTTGCCAAGCCGGTTGAGGCCGCAGTGCCAACCTCAAACATATCGACCGCGCTCGTGTGCGCGACGAGTAGACGCGGTGTGAAGTACATACCGCCAGTGAGGTTGGTGAGGGTGACGCTAATTTCCACCGCCTGTGCAGCGCCGCTTACTGCCATCGAAACGGCCGCAGCGCCCAGTAGTTTTTTGAATGTCATTCTTAATCTCCAAGTTAATGATGGTCCATCGTGAACGCGTGGCCACGCAACGACGGGCACAGACTTGGAAATCGAAAGATGGAAGCGGTTCCGGCTAAAACTTCACGTTTCTATAACGATTTGTAACAGGTTTATAACAAGGCTTGCGTTCGGATTGGGGTGAACGATAAACCGGGTCTGCGATCAGTGTGTTTGCTAACACAGTACGCTTCGGTAACACAGCAAACGCGGAATTCGGGCGCGGCGAATTTTTGCGTTAGATTGTGCAGATCGTTTGATTTTTTTTGCCAGCTCGTCGTAACGAAGCGAAATCGACGTGTGATCAGCGGCGCTTTAATCGGAAATCGCTGTGGTGCATCAGCCAGCTTTTGACAAACTCAAACTGAGTATTGCGTCAGTCATGTTGGTTTTTGAAAACTCGAAAAAAGCATGAACGCGCGCACTTCGTCGTATGTCTGGATGCGCAAGTAACCAGATATGCCATTTGTTGCCCGCATCCGGTTCTGAGATCCGTGTGAGATCAGAACACCGTTCTGCAAGATAACAGGGCAGAACGGCGATACCAAACCCAAGCCGAACAAAGTCATAAAGCCCGGTTACGGTGTTAACGATGGTGACTTTTGATTCCGTTGGCTTGAGTCGCTGCGATAATCTGCTCATTGGCGACTGGTTAAGGTCATCATCCAGCGCGAGCCATCGCTGCTGCGCAGCTGCTCGTTTCTTCATATCCCGCCAGTAATTGTCACGCGCGTAAGCCGCACAATGTATTGGTGCGATTTTTCGGCCGACCCAGTGCTCAGGTGGTTCCCGTGTTGGGCGGATCGCGATATCGGCCTGTCGCTGCAGAAGATCGAGTGAGTGAGAGTCGGATAACAGCCGAAGGTCAATGTCTGGATAAGACTTTTGGAATTCCGAAAACACCGGTGTTAAGCAATGCAACAACGAATCGGTTGTGGTGATGGTCAGCGGACCTTCAAGGCGCAGATCTTTGCCACCCAATTCCAGCTCGATCGCGTTCATGCCGGCTTCAAGTGTCAACGCTTGTGTGTAAAACCATTGCCCCTCTGCTGTCATAACGTAACCGTGGGTGTGGCGTTCAAATAAGCGAACGCCTAATTTCGACTCAACGCCTTCGATTCGTCTAAATACAGTCGAGTGATTAACGCTGAGCGCGCGTGCGGCGGCTGACAAACTACCTTTCCTGCATACCGCCAATACGAAAGGGACGTCATTCCATTCAAGTGTCTGTGCTTTCATGCAAAGTTCAAATGCAGCATTACCCAATTTATTTGCATTATAAAACCAGTATATTCGGTGACTTTCAATACCAAAGGAGCTCAGCAGTGAGCGAATCACTCTCCTTGCCAAAGCGCTCAGGCGCAAAACCTGAGACAACCAGTCAGTTGCCGCACTCACAGGTCACCCAACACGGACCGGATCACGTTATCGAGAAGCTCCACGAATGGTGCTTTTCGCTACCGAATGTCAACAACGAACCCAGTGGCATTTCCGTACCCGGCGCGCGTGCGTTGGTTATGCACGAGGCCACCCAATGCAACCACGATGCGTTCATGATCGGGCGTGAATTCGCTCATATTCACCCGCACCCCGACAATGGAAGCATGCACGTAAAGCTGACTGCTGAAGATGCACAAGCCGTGATCGAATCAGGATTTGGTGAGAGCCACTACCTGGTCACACAAGGTTACTACCCGATGGGTCTGGTCATGGTGTTTTCCCCGCGCGATGATGCAGAGCTGGATGTAGTAAAAAAGATTGTGCGTCGTTCATACAAATACGCGACCAGCATCGATTCCGAAACATGAGGTTGAAACCGACTTTCATGAGTTCAAGAAAGAGGGCCAGACACCGTTTAATGATCTAAAAGCACAGAGTCAAAGATTCCAGGAGATCATCCGATAACGTGGTGTCGAGCACATCTGCCTGGTTTGGGTCACAATGCGATGAACATGCAGCCGAGGGTTTATGGATTCACTCTTGTTGAACTGATAGTTGTATTGATACTGCTTGGTATTCTAGCCGCGACAACAATACCCAGGTTAGTCAGCGTTACTGACGCTGCAAAAGTTTCAGCCTTGCAGGGTATTGCTGGAACAATGAACTCGACGATTCGATTGGTTAAGGCGCAAGCAATCACGCAAGGGCTCACTGTCGCTGCCAGCAACCCAGGCGACCAATCGGCATATCTTGTTGACTTTGACGGTGAAAGCTCAGAGGTTGATTGGCGCAATTTGTGCCCGGAGAGTATCGCCGAACTCGGAGACCAACTAACCATGATTGATTTTATCAATCTGCAAGGTTCGGGAGGGCTCACATCACAAATGAACAACCAGTACACCTTGGTTGGTTACGAGATTCCCGGATTTTCAGTGCCGACGAATCAGGGTTGCTACGTTATTTACGATTCTTTCGGAGCGCCTGATTGTACTGTGACGTTGGTTGATGTGGACTGCTAGGCTAACGCGTTCGATTCATGGCCTGACAAAATATTTAAAAAAATACTCAAGCAAAAATTTTAGCGCGTAATCAATCCGAAAGTCCGTCTGCAAACAACTTTCGCGCATCGTGCGCTGCGGTCGTTTTGCCATACAGATTCATCACGCGCTCTTTGCTGCCGATCATTCCCGGCGCATCGGCAAACGACATGATTAAAACCAGTCGATCGCTGTCGCCCGAATTTTCCGTCACTTGATGCAGGGAAAACCGGCCGAGAAAAAACTGAAGGTCGCCCGCATTGAGTTCAAGCTGGCGCACGTTGCTGCGGTCACCGTGCAAAACGCGTCCGACTGCGTCGTAACACTCGTCCTCTGCTGTCCGCAATCCGGGAACGTATTCGAATATTCCGCCAGAGCTGGCGGGTCGAAGAAGCATGGTTATCGTGAACTCATTGGTGTCGAAGTGCCAGTTGAACTCCTGCCCGGGTTTACCCAGATTCACAATCATGTTTGATACCGGATCTTTGTAAATATGCAGTTCTTCTTTACCAAGGCAATCGGCAAGAAACCGCTTAAGCGGCTCCCAGTAATACAATCGTCGCGCGACCGTTTCTTCACCAAATAAATCGGCGGTGACAAAGCCATTGGTTCGCGGCATCAGAATATTCAGCGGGTGATCCGCCGGAAACTCGGAATTGCCGTCGTTTAGATAAACATTGTTGTTTTTCAGGGGTGAATAATACGCCTCGGATTTGCGTGCCTCGGCCTCATCGACCAGCGCGACGAGGCCTGCCTCGCTAAAGAAATTGCGAATTACGGCGCACCCGTCGGACGCGAGCTCAGCCCGAACCTGATCCACCGCAGCCTGGCGTTTCGGGTCGTCCAGTCGATCGATTGGGTAGTGGTGGTGATTGATAACGTCTGTACAGCTAATGGCTGCCGGCATGGCGAAAATCTCAAGTGGTCTGGACAGGCTTAAGGCAGCCGTCCAGATAGGTGTCACAAAGTGTGATTGCTTGCTCCGGTCGCAATGTATCTTTTCCGGTGGCAAGACTGTTCCAAAGGCCGTCAATCAAAATGAACAGACCCATGGCGCTTTCGTCAGGGTCGCCGCGCAGTGCCGACGCGGACCAAAGTTGTTCAAACAGAGGTCTCACGGTCGCAACGGCTTGCTGGGTTGATTGACGAATAGCGGATTGAAACGCGGGGCTGTAGCGGCTCGCGTTGGTAAAGGCCTGCCAGGCGGCGGCCACTTCCCAGGAATAAACCGGGTTCTTGAAACTGCTTTGCGCGATACGGCGTATGCGTTCGAGTGACGATAACGTCTGGTCGGCTGCAATCTCTTCCTTCAGCGCCTGTGCCTCGTCAAACAGTTTTTGCAAGGCCGCCAGAAGCAAATCCTGTTTGCTGCTGAAGTAGTGCGAAATCAGCCCGCGAGATGCACCTGCGCGCGCGCAGATTCGCGCGACTGTGGCACCTTCAATGTCGCGCTCGCCAACCGTAATCAGAGTTGCGTGCAACAGACTGGTGCGGCGGAACTCGCGCGTCTCGGCGTGCGTGCGCTTGGTTTTCTGTTCAGTTGCGCTCATTGACCGGAAATAATTATGTTGGACAACTAACAAATAAATTAGACGTTACATGGTAAATTTGAGCACTGCAACAAATGATTTATGGCTGTTAACCAATGCAGGACGTGGTTTTAATAACAGCAAGACGTTTTTCGGAGTGACCCGCGCGACCGCCAATGATTGATTGATCGAGCGCTATTAACCTAGAAGCCAGTTATTCACTGTTCTGAATCCAGATCCACGTGAACATGCGAGTCTTTAGATTGTGGCTCGATTCATTTGACGTCGTTTTTTATAAATGGTTGATGAACTAACAAATGGTCAATGAATGCTCGCACCACTGTATTGGTTAGCTTACTCGCGGGATAAACAAAAAAGATATCGATTGGAGCTTGCCAGTATTCTTCTAGAATCGGAACCAACTCGCCACGCGTTTTAGCACCTTCTAGTAGAAAGTCTGGCAGGTGACAAACACCTAAACCCAGTCTGGCAAAGTCCGCCAACAGATGTCCCTGATTGAGCGTGAAACTACCCGAAACGTTTACCTGTTTTTGCTCTGTGTTTTCCTGATATCGAATACGGCCTGGCTGCGCTAGTGAGCTGTCCAGCAAACACTGGTGAGTCACTAGTTCTCTGGGGTGTGTTGGGAGACCGGCTTTCTCAAGATACTCTGGGCTTGCAGCAAATTCCATTTGGAACCTTCCGTATCGCCGCGAAACAAACGTAGAGTCGTCTAACTCACCAGCCCTGATCGCCAAATCGAATCCTTCTTCGATAAGGTTTACATATCGGTTCACCATCATCCATGAAAGTTCTACTTTTGGGTGTTTTTGCATAAAACTCGCGACATGTGGGTTGATGCCCATTTGCCCGATATTCTGTGGTGATGTGATTCGAAGTTTGCCCTCAACGCGTTGTCGACGCTCTGCGAGCGAATCTTGCAGCTCATCCACATGTCCGAGTATTTGGCGGAACTTGGCGACGAAGAACTCGCCTTCTGGTGTCAGTTTCATCGTGCGGGTGGTGCGATACAGCAAAGTGCAGTCAAAGTGCTTCTCTAACTCTGATACCTGCCGGCTAATGGCCGATACAGCAATGTTCAGTTCGCGTGACGCTGCGCTGAGGCTCCCCGTATCAACGACGCGGAGAGTCGTGTTTATTGCTTTGAATAAATCCATTTTTCTAATAGTTAGAAATGTATTTTATATTTTTAACTGTTTTTCGTATTTGATCAACAATATAGATTAGCCCGTGTCAATCGACACCGATCTAAACCAGTGAGGGTAATTTCTATGAACAAGCTGATTTTGGCGCTTGCGTTAACAGTCGCATCTCCATTGCTGGCACAGGACTTTTTGCCTGCCGCCACCCGCCTTGCCATGCCGGGCGAAAATCACCAACTGCTTCAACCCCTTATCGGAGCGTGGCAGGTTGAAATGCGCGTCTATCCCGGTCCCGGAGCGGACCCAATTCTCTCCAACGATATGTCCGCGACCAGAGAGTGGATATTAGGAGGCCGCTATGTGAAGGAGGAGCTCACCGGCACATTCGCCAACAATCCATCAGCGCGTTTGGCGATCATCGGGTACAACAACCTAGAAGAGCGATTTGAACTCGCCAGTTTTGACACCTTTGAGCCTGGTTTTATGGTTTACGAAGGGCGTGCATCCGACGGGTCGATATCTGTCGAAGGTGTGAGCATCGAGGCCGGCTTTGGTCCTACTCCCAGCGGTCGACATCGTGACCTGAGATTTTCGATCGACATAGAGGATGGACGGTCCGTTGAACGAATCTATGTGCGCTATCCCGGCGAGCAGGAGTTTCTTTTCGTTGAACAAATTTTCACCCCCGAGAAGTAAGGAATCCGATGATCTCGCTCAATGACAAAACGATTTTGATTGTTGGCGGCGGCAGTGGAATTGGTCGCGCAATCGCCGAAGAGTCATCAGCCTTGGGTGCTGATGTGATTATTGCCAGTCGATCAAAAGATAAACTGAGAACGGTAGCCGCAGAAATTGGTTCCAACGTTCAAACTAGTCCCATGGATATGACTGACGAGGACGATGTCAAAGTCTGGGCGGCCGCGCTGCCCACAATTGATTATCTGGTCATTTCCGCCTCGAGCGCTGTGCATGCGCCGTTTGCCTCATCGGAAACAGCACCGCTGCGACACATGTTCGACGCCAAGTTCTTTGGACCATACGTAACCGCACGGGAAGTGATACCGAAGATGCGATCAGGCGGGGCGATCATGCTTTTTTCCGGCGTTCTTAGCCGCCGACCGGGCCAGAACTGCTCTGGCCTCGGCGCGGTCAATGGTGCGGTTGAAGCAATGACGCGCGGAATGGCGCTTGAGCTAGGCCCGGATGTGCGCGTGAACTGCATGTCACCAGGGATGGTGCGATCAGAGGCCTACAGTGAACTCGACGATAACACCCGCGAAGCAATGTACAAGAGTACGGGTGAGAGTCTTCCAGTTGGTCGAGTGGGCTTCGCGAAAGAAATCGCCCACGCCGTTATCGCGTCGCTGACCAACGGGTATTTAACAGGGCAAATTATCGACGTGGATGGCGGGCACATGATCCGCCAGTACGTTGCGCGTTGACAATCAAAAGTCAGGCTACTACCGACGATAGCATCATCAACTTTCTGGTAGAGGAAGCGGATAACGCTTCCTTCTTTATTTTGGCTAGCGTATTCGCAGTTGGATTTTTCGATGCGTTGAATGATCTGAGTAGCGTGATTGAGAGATTGATGCTCTAAACTGGTCACTAGCCTGAAAAATTTGACAGATCAAAAGCAATTTCACGGACTCGTTTTTAGCGACATCTCGTTTAGACTGAAATTCGCATCAGAAACAAAAATGCCTCACTTTATTAGTTAGAATCCACCAAACAATGCTTGTTGGCCGGAGATACCAAGTGGTTCCCATACGCAGGTTTTGCCAAACCTTAACCTTGTTCAGCATGACATCAGTGGCTATGGCACATTCTGACGCCGCAAACATTGGTGGTGGTTTTATCAATGGATTTATTCACCCCTTGCTGGGACCGGATCACGTTGTAGCGATGATCGCGGTTGGACTCTGGGGAGTTTTTCTCGGTAAACCCGCTATCTGGCTTTTGCCGGTTGTCTTTCCGTTGGTTATGGCTGTTGGCGGTGCTTTGGGTGTGGCGGGTGTACCGGTGCCGGCGGTTGAAACAGGGATCGCGCTTTCGGGGTTGGTGTTGGGCTTGATGGTCGCGATGGCGGTTCGCGCGCCGCTGTGGCTAGCTGCGATGCTGGTGGGTGTGTTTGCGATATTTCACGGTCACGCGCACGGTACCGAATTACCTGAGGCGAGTAATCCATTGGCGTACAGCGTTGGATTTGTTATCGCTACGGGTTTATTGCATTTGATCGGCATCGCGATTGGCGAATTTAATCGCTGGGCCTGGGGGAATTACGTGGTACGCGCGGGCGGGGCGATGATTGCGTTAGCAGGCGCGAGTTTTTTGATCGGCTTTCCGTAATCCGCGCTCGATGAACCCGTTTTTTCAGCAAGGCTTTTGGCATTTTCTGCAAGCGCCTTCGCACATTATTGTGCTGTTTGGAATGGGACTGCTGCTTGGGCAGCAGGGAATGCCTCGCGTTCGTGTTGGTTTAATTTGTTTTGTCATCTCGATCATCAGCGCGCTTTTGCTGGTGCAACTTGTGGTTATCGGATGGAAACACGACGTCGTCCTATTGGGATTAGCGATGGTCGTCGGTGGCTTGCTTGCCATTCGGCTTGATTTGCCCGTTTTGCTTATCGCGATAGCTGCCGCCTTGTCGGGGTTCCTAATTGGTATTGACTCTGCACCGGCGCTTATCCCGGGTATGAAAAAATCGATGTTGTATGCAGGTTTGACGGGTACCGCATTGAGTACCTCTCTGGCAGTTTCCTCAGTGGCGCTGGTGTCCTACCTGGTGCGCACAACGCTGAATGGGATGATTCTCAGAGTATTGGGGTCGTGGGTGACGGCGAGCTCATTGATGGTGTTGGCGCTGATGTTTGCGCCAAGCTAGTGTCGTTGATTTTCGGGTCAGGAGTGTCGGTGCGCCAATATCGAAATCTGATGGTCGGTTTTGCGCTGTGGGCGGTGTCGGCATTACCAGTGTCTGCAGCGAACTATCATTACGCGGTTGAAGTCGCCAGCGAATTTGTCGCGGATTCCTCAGGGTATCTGCAGGGTCTGAAAGTAAGCTGGCTTTACGATGAGACTGTTTCAGCGCTGCTGACCGAGGCAGACAATATGACCCCGGCCAGGTTTAAGTTTGAGCTTAAACGTCTGTCTGAGCGAATGATCGCCGATCTGCACAAGAAGAATTACTTCGCCAGTCTTGAAGTCGGTGGGGTCAATCAGGCGTTCGACGCGATCGAAGATTACACCGTTGAATTTACGAAAAACAAACGGCTAAAGCTCGATTTTGAGTTGCCCCTGGCCGAGCCGTTCGCTTTGGACGGACAGAAAGTTCAGATCAGATGGTCAGATCCTGCCGGGATCGGTCTCTACTTGTACAAATCATCGGACGAAGTATCGCTGGGAACAATTGATTTAACTTGCGCAATCGAAGTCTGGAACTATCCCAACGCCGAGCATCTGGAAATTCCTCAAGAAGTCAAAATGCAATGTTAGTTTGAAACCGCTCTTCAAGTCCTACCACACACGAGCATGGCATTGCAGTAATGGCGCGACTGTGTGAGAGGTTTTCTAATACCCATTAATTCTTAAGGGCCAGCGCGTTATGTATCCATACCTTCGATTGATTTCTACGCTGTTAAAGTCGCGGCGCCAACCGCGTCTAGAGCTTGATCGTGAATGCGTGATTGAATGTCGCGCAGGCGTTACAGATATTGACGTGTTTGGTGAGCTCAATAATGCACGTCAACTCGTGTTTTTTGAGTTAGGTCGCTGGGCTTTATCGCAGCAAGTTGGATTTATGCCATTGATGCGAAAAAAGAAGTGGGGCTTTGTTGTCGGCGGAGCGAGCGTTCGCTATCGGCGTCGAGTGCCGTTTTTGTCGCGCTTTTCGGTGACCTCCAAGATACTTTGCCACGATGGACGATGGTTTTATTTTATTCAGGAAATTTATCGCAACGGTGAAATCTGTACATCTGCACTGATGAAAGCGGGCGTGACGGGAAAAGGCGGTTTAGTTCCCGCAACCGAAGTCGCGATTGAGATGGGGTTTGAAGGCTGGAACCCGGAGATTCCACAATGGGTGCAGGCATGGATTGACGCCGAAGGAAAGAGGCCCTGGCCAAATTCTTAGCGGCAATCTGTCAATTCTTTGTGGTGTCGAGAGTAATAAAGTGGTGAATTTTTGACAGATAGGCAGTGATTTTTGGCTAAAATGCGACGTTAAGTTTGCGGCAAACGCAATCACACACTAAAAGCGAGTCGCTAGCTGGCGAACTCGTGACGGAGCAGGAACCGCCAAATGAATAAACGAGTACTCGTTAGCTGTCTGGTTGTTGTTTGGGGCATTGCCTCTATCGCGCACGCAGAAAATTTTCACAGTGCAGACGATATCCGATTCGCCGAGGCAGGACCCGACGACGAAGAAAATCCGTGCCCGCCTGTTTTCGACCCAAACCTCACTACTCTGTTCGAATCGGAGTGCGAAGCCTGCAGCGCGCATATCGCGAAATTTGCCAAGCCTGAGGATCGAGGCCTGTTGCTGCGCGAGTTGGCGCAACTACGATTGTCCGGCGACAGCGGTTTGAGTTGTGACGTTGCCGTCTCGGCATTTCCTGAAAAAGACGCAATCGAGGGCGTGTCATTTTTTATGGATCAGGACGCGATCGTCCTCGATGAATTCACCGATCTAAATGAAGATCGCAATTACACGCTGGGTCTGGGGCTCAGCATTACGGGTGGTGCTACCAAGAATTGGTTTCCCGCCGGGTGGTTGCGCAGCATCGACAAAAGAATCGGCATCTACAAGCTTTCTGATTCCAATCCGCTGGAGACTGTACACTCCTTTGATTTCGGCATGACCGCGTTCACCCCGGGCGACCTTGAAGACGAAGATCCGATACCCGGCGACCGGCCGCATGCCGCGCTTATCTTTATTTCAGCGTCCAAACAAACAGCTTATAACGATGGTCATGCGGTCAAGTCGCGGCTTGTGCTCGGGGTGCTCGGGCTTGACGTTGCCAAGGACTTGCAACGCTACCTGCACAATGATGTCGGCCTCTCGAAAAAAGACCCGCGCGGATGGGCCAACCAAATTTCTGACGGCGGTGAGCTGACAGCGCTTTACGCGATCGAAGGTACTAAGCTGATGCGCGAGAAGCGAGGAGGATGGCTCGATTACGATGTGTCTTTTACGGCCTCGGGTAGTGTCGGTTATTACACCGATGTCGCTTTTGGCGGAGATTTTCGGCTGGGGCGGATTACCTCACCGTATTATGCGCACAGCGCCAACCCCCTTTCAGTGTACAACCACGGTAACTGCATACCTTGCGCCGCCAACGACAGCTATTTTTTTGCGAGTTACCGTGCCCGAATCGTCTTGTATAACGCGCTTTTACAAGGTCAGTTTCGTGACAACCCGATCGAGTTTGAAGCAGGCGACCTCGATCGCTTATTGCACGAGGCCGGAATTGGTTACACCTACCACTTTACCCCGGGATATCAGTTAACCTATGCGTTGAACTATAAATCGCCGGAATTTTTCGGCGAGGAACGCCGTTCACACTGGTGGGGCGGGTTATACATGTCTTGGAATTTCGCCGACTGATTGTTGGCCAGGCCATCGGAGACGCTGATGATTATTCAACCCGGTACATCGATCTATTGCGCGCACGGAGGTAAAGGTACCGTCGGTGCGCTGGTCCGAAAATCCGCACGTAGCCGCAAGTTATATTTGCTCACTGCGTGGCATGTGCTCGACAACGATCGCGCCAGTGGTGCAACCGAAGTGCGGCTTGGCAGTGCACGAGGAAAGGTGATTGCAACCTACAAACCCGGCAACGCAACGCGCGACGAAAAACTCGATGTGGCCATCGCAGAACTGGACAAAGATATTGAAGATCTGGAGTGGACTAACAAAGTGCGCGGTTCGAACAAGTTGTTGAATAAAACTGCCAGCCCGACAAGTCGTACAAAATTTCAAATGTATGGAGCAACCACAAAGCTCAGTAACTGCCGGCTCGATCAGAAATTCCAGGCGTTTGGCTCAATCGAAAATGCGTTTCTGTTAAAAGCGGCTGAGGGCGTAGACGCATCGACCGGATTTTGCGCGTCCGGTGATTCCGGTGCCATGTGGTACTCGCAAAACAGCGGGCGCATGATTGGCCTGCATTCCAAAGGCGATATGTCCGGTGAGGTCAATGGAACGATGCGGACCAACTGTGCCGCAGCGGTATCAATTACGGCGATCATGAACAAGCTGCAAATCGAATTGGCCACCGAAGTCGAGGCCGTGACCTGATCACTACGCTGTTAATTTTGCAGTCAGGCGCGAAGCTTCTCCGCACCACGCATTTTTTTGAGATGCACCAATAGCAGTGAAATTGCCGCAGGCGTGATGCCGGGAATACGCGCGGCCTGCCCGATGGTCTCCGGCCGTTGCTCGCTTAGTTTTTGTCGCACTTCGCTCGATAAGCCGCCGACTTGTGCGTAGCTGATGTCGTTGGGTAAAACAGTTTCCTCCTGCTTGCGCAGCCGTTCGATTTCATCGCGCTGACGATCCACGTAGCCGGAATATTTTGCCTGCACCTCTACTTGTTCAAGCACATCGTCGGGCAAGTCGCTGGTATCGTGTTTGAGCGCTGCCATCAATCCGTTAATCGATATTGCCGGGCGTTTAAGCAGGTCGCTCGCGTGCTGGTCTTTGTTTACCGCTTCACCGCAGTGACGTTCGACAGAATCAGCCACTTCGGTGCCAGGTTTAATATGAACGCGGGCAAGGTAGGCTTTGGTTTTCTCTACCGCCTCGCATTTTTGATTAAATACCCGCCAACGCGTGTCATCGACGAGATTCATGTGGCGCCCGATTTCGGTAAGGCGCAGGTCGGCGTTGTCTTCGCGCAGTTGCAAACGGTATTCAGCCCGACTGGTAAACATGCGATACGGCTCCTTCGTGCCGCGCGTAATTAGATCGTCGATCAGCACACCGATGTAGGCTTCATCGCGGCGCGGGCACCACGAATGTTTTTGTGCCACCGCTCTCGCCGCATTTAAGCCGGCGATCAAACCCTGCGCACCTGCCTCCTCGTAACCTGTCGTGCCGTTGATTTGACCGGCGAAGTACAAACCATCGATATGTTTTGTTTCCAGCGAGCTGCGCAAGTCGCGCGGGTCGAAAAAATCGTACTCGATTGCGTACCCCGGACGGGTGATATGCGCGTTTTCGAACCCTGCAATCGAACGCACGTAATCGAATTGCACTTCAAACGGCAGGCTGGTCGAAATCCCGTTTGGATAAACCTCGTGTGTGTTTAATCCTTCTGGCTCAATGAAAATCTGGTGCGAAGTTTTTTCGGCAAAGCGCACCACCTTATCTTCGATCGAAGGGCAGTAGCGCGGGCCGGTACCTTCGATATGACCGGCGTACATCGCGGAGCGATCAAGATTGTCTCGAATAATCGCGTGGGTCTTTTCGTTTGTTTTGGTGATATGACAGATTGTTTGCGCGGGGTGATCCTCACGCGAGCCAAGAAACGAAAACACCGGGCGAGGCTCATCGCCGGGCTGCTCATCCAAGTCAGTGTAATCAATCGTGCGACCGTCGATTCGCGGGGGCGTGCCGGTTTTAAGCCGCTCGACGCGAAAAGGCAGCGCGCGCAGTTTTTGCGCAAGCGCGATCGCGGGCGGGTCGCCCGCGCGGCCGCCCGATGTATTTACGTCGCCGATGTGGATTTTGCCACCCAGGAAGGTTCCAACGGTGAGCACAACCGCTGGTGCGTCGAAGCGCAGACCGGTGCTGGTGATCGCGCCGGTGACGCGATCGCCTTCGATAATCAGATCGTCAACTCCGGCCTGAAACAGCGTCAGGTTTGACTGGTTCTCCAAAACCTCACGGATAAAGTTTTTGTAAAGCGTGCGGTCCGCCTGTGCTCGCGTCGCGCGCACCGCTGGCCCCTTACTCGCGTTGAGTCGACGAATGTGGATGCCCGCGGCGTCTGCGGCTTTGGCCATAATGCCACCGAGCGCGTCGATCTCTTTAACCAAATGGCTCTTGCCGATACCGCCAATCGCGGGATTGCAACTCATTTGACCGAGCGTTTCGATGTTGTGCGTGAGCAACAGCGTGTGCGCGCCGACACGCGCGCTGGCGAGCGCCGCCTCGGTGCCGGCGTGGCCGCCACCGATCACAATGACATCGTAACGTTGACTGAACATGGTGGCTTATTGCCCCTTAATCAGACCCAGTGCCCGCGCCGTAGCTGAATCAAGCTCGCCGCTCGCGTCGAGATTTTTTTCGGTTTGAAAGTCGCGTAGCGCATTGATCGTTTTCTTACCGATGATGCCGTCGATGCGACCCACTTCGAACCCGCTTTCTTCGAGCGCTTCTTGCACCGCGATGATGACCGCGACGCTCATCTCATTGGACGCGGGTGCAGTGCCGAGGTTGCCGCTGGTGACGACGTCGAACACGCCACTCACTGGCAGACCGGCTGCGGCCTGATACGCATTGACCGCTTCAGTTGTCGTCTCCGACATTGTCCCATCCATTGTCCCCACGCTGTAGCCGAGTGCATTCAACGCCTTTTGCCCCTGCAGGATAGGTGCATCGTTGGCATCCCATGGCAATTCAGGTCCGGACTCCGGCTCGGGTTCAACGACGACGGGTGTCGCCGGTTCACACAAGATCGTGGTTTTAACCACATACCAGGAGCGTGTGTCACCCAGCGGTTCTGCGCGCGAATCCGCGAGTCGGCTTTCGCGTCCGTCGCATACCTGTTGCGCCGTGTCGTTGATGGTTTTGAACGCAGAACCGAGATCGTAAGCGTTTACGTTGAGCAGAAAAACGTTCTCGTCGACCGCTTGAACACGCGGGCTTTCGTCGATATCACCCTTTATCGCTGCGCAACCCGCGAGCGCCGCAATCAAGAAGACGCTTGCAAATCGAAGCCATGAGTTCATGTCATTTGCCTGAATACGGAAACAAACGATATATTTTAGCGGTTATGCGGGGTTCTAACCAATGCAGTTTGAATTCCAATTACTGTGAACGTCGGGTCGGGCGCCGCTGCGCGCGCAGGCTGATAGAGGGTAGGTGAATGAAAAAACTGTTGCTCGGAATATTTTTTGGCTTGATTATCGGTGGCCTCGTCGGTTTTGCAGCCGGCATTGTCGTGTTTCCATTCTTGTTCCCGCCCCCTGAGGTCAATGAGAAGGTGACGGGAAAATCGATCAACGACGTGGTCGCGACGGGCGAATTTATTCACGCCGACCCGAGTGATCCAATCCACTACGGCTCGGGAAAGGTCACCGTCTACGACGACCTTGTTCATCTCGGTGACGACTTCAACGTTGCGCCGGGACCAAAATATCATGTGTTTCTGGTACCGGACACAGATGTCACGCCGCAGACCGATGTTGAATCGCGGAATTTTCTTGATCTGGGGCGGTTGAAGGCCTTTTCAGGTAGTCAGAATTACGCTATTCCGGCAGACGCTAACCCGAAGGGGTTTGGATCTGTTGTCATCTGGTGCGAGCAATTTAACGTTTTGATTTCGCCTGCTACGCTAATGTTCTAAGCGCAACGTTGACGCTTGTTGCACTTTGCCTGTTGATGAAACACAATGCCCGCATGATGACTCAGGGCAACTTGTTCGTGAACAAACTGAAACCGGCGACAAAACCGGGGGCAGAGGTCAACGCGCGCGCCTAAGCTGGGTCCAAGAGAGTACAAACCCCTGCTAGCGCCGCTATCAGGGGTTTTTTTATGCACGTGCGGTTAAATCAACGCACCCACACGAGGAGACAGAAATGCCACAATTTCGCGGATCAATGGTCGCCATGGTAACGCCGTTTAAGAGCGATAAGGTAGACGAAGATGCGCTGGTCAAGCTGACTCACTGGCACATTGAGCAAGGCACCAACGGGCTCGTGCCTGTCGGCACCACCGGCGAGTCACCGACATTGTCGAGCGCCGAGCACAAACGTGTGGTCGAACTCGTGGTCAAGGAAACAGCGGGGCGCGTGCCGGTTCTGGCGGGCGCGGGTTCAAACAATCCTGCCGAAGCAATCGAATACAGTCAGCACGCCGAGGCGGTTGGCGCAGACGGCGTGTTGCACGTCGCCGGGTACTACAATCGCCCGAAGCAACCGGGCTTGTACGCGCACTTTAAGATGGTGCACGACGCCTGCAATCTGCCGGTTATTGTCTACAACATTCCGCCGCGCGCGATTGTAGACGTCGAAGTTGAAACCATGGCCCAATTGGCCGAGCTGCCGCGAATCGCCGGCGTGAAGGATGCTACCTGCGATCTCTCGCGACCGCTGCGCGAGCGCCAGCTGATCAAGTCAGATTTTTCATGGCTGTCTGGCGAAGACGCCACAGCGGTTGCCTACAACGCAGGCGGCGGAAACGGGTGTATTTCTGTGACGGCCAACGTTGCGCCCGCCCTGTGCGCTGAGATGCAAGCGGCATGTGCAGGAGGTGACTACGTCAAGGCGATGGCGATCCAGGATCGCTTGATGCCGCTGCACAGCGCGCTGTTCGCTGAGCCGAGTCCTGCGGGTGCCAAATATGCGATGTCGCGACTGGGCTTTTGCGAGCCCGACTGCCGCGTGCCGGTTGTACCTCTGAGTGATGCGGCGCGTGCGGCAGTCGATGCGGCGATGGATTCTCTCGACCTGTAACCCCGGTTAGTGCCGCACCTTCGCATAAGCACCGGCGCGAGCATTTACTACGAAAACATCGGCGGTCTGAACGACCGCCCGTGTATCGTGTTTCTGCACGAGGGATTGGGATGCTGCGCGATGTGGAAGCAATTTCCACGCGACCTGTGTAGCGCGATGGGTTGTTCAGGCGTGCTCTATGATCGAATCGGTTATGGCTTGTCGTCGCCGTTGCGCGAACCGCGCAGCGTCGATTACCTGCATCGGGCGGCATACGAAGAGCTGCCTCAAATCATTGATTTAGTCCTGCCTGATCGGGAGTATGTAGTTGTCGGCCACTCGGACGGTGGCAGCATCGCGTTGTTGCACGCAGCGCAAAACCCCAGACGGTTGCGCGCAGTTGTGACGGCCGCGGCACACGTTTCCGTTGAGCCGCAAGCCATTGCCGGGATTGAGATTGCGCAAGCGGCTTTCGAAGCAGGTCGGCTCGAAGGCTTGCGCAAATACCACGGCGATAAAACCGACACGGTGTTCAAAGCGTGGTCGGATACGTGGTTGTCCGACGCCTTCGCCAGTTGGAATATCGAAGAGCAACTGCCAAAAATTACTGCTCCAGTGTTCGCTGTTCAAGGCGAACACGATCAGTACGGTACCGAGAATCAGCTCGATTTGATCGTGCGACAATGCGCTGGACGAGCAGAAAAGCACGTACTCGAAGACTGTGCTCACAGTCCGCATCTTGAAGTACCCGATACGTTCATCGGTTCTGTTAAGACCTTCATTGATTCGCTGAATTGACGCGCCATAGCGGTTGGCGTAAAACAGCTGTTATGGCGTCGCAATTTCAAGCGGTTGATCACTCCAGCGCATGGCGTTCCAGTACGCGCGCGCCGTCCACCTTCACATTTGAGCTGCAGTCGCGACATCTCGCCGCATTCGACGCGGCGATTGAGTCGGTAAACGCGCAGCGCGAGCCACTCGAATCACTTTCCCGCGAGTTTTTTCCATTCGCAGACATTGCAGATGATCTTGCACATTGGATCAATCAAGTCATGCACGAGGAGGGGTTGATCATTCTCAGCGGTTTCCCGGTTGATCGTTACAGCAAAGACGACATGGCGATCCTTCATTGGGGTATTGGCACGCACTTTGGCACCGCGATGTCGCAAAGCGTGATGGGCGACAAGCTCGGGCACGTGATCAACGTTGGCGGTAAAGACCCAAAAGAGCGCGCCTACCGCAACAGTATGGAGCTGGGAATGCACACCGATTCCTGCGATGTCGTGGCGATGATGTGCCTGCAAAAAGCCATGCAGGGTGGTGTGAGCGGTTATGTCAGTGCGATAACGATTTACAACGAAATTCTGAATCGCCGCCCCGATTTGATGCCGATTCTGATGGAAGGCTTTTACTACCATCGCTTTGGCGAAGAGGCGCCGGGCGAATCTCCGGTCACCGAGGAGAAACTTCCGATTTTTTCATTCAAGGACGGTTATCTAAGCGTCAACTTCCTGCGCGCTTACATCGAGCTTGCAGCGGAGGAACTGAACACGCCGTTGACTGAGGACGAACTCGCCGCACTCGATCTGGTCGACGAAATTGCACACGATGATGCATTCGCACTCAAGTTTGTCACGCAACCCGGGCAGGCGGTTTTTTTCAATAATCTCACCGTTTTGCACAATCGCACCGGATTTGAAGACTCCGACATACCGGAAGAGAAGCGACACTTTCTGCGTCTCTGGCTGGTGGCGCACGACCCGCGACCGGTTTCGGACGCTTGGAGAATCTATGAGGGGCGGGGCATAGAAAAGCAGGAGGGGCGTACCACTGGCTTTGATCGCGCCGACGAGCTCAACTACAGCGAATTTGGCCACAAGACCTGACACTGTTTTCGCGTCGAATAAGTACTGCGCGCGATCAACGCGCGCTGCTAATTAATCTATCAAGCGATCCTTAACACTGCATTTTGGGGTTGTCCGAATTTTCGCTGAATTCGATAGCACACATAAACTCGTGCATTGCGGTGAAGAAATGCCGGAATTAAATTGATAGGGCGATTGGGTGGTCGATACGCAGCGACGCTAACAACGACTCAAGCGCGTCGCTCGTCACTCAAACTGGGTCAATCAACATTTGCAAGTTAAGAATCCTGATCAAATAGTTCCTGATGCAGCGGGTTCAATCAGGGAGTTGTCAACCACAAACACCTTGTCGGAGGTTAATCCATTCGATTTGAATGCCAGGAGTCTTTCGATTACGAATGAAGTGATTTCCTGACCTTTACAAACGACCAGCAGATTACTGTCAGTGACGACATCTGCAGCGAGGACCATCGAGCTGGTTAGTTTTTCAATCTCTACCCACACGCCTTTGGCCGCTGTTTCGATTGCAATGACCTTATGAAACGCTTTGAGAATTCGAGGATCGTACCAAAGACGGTTTGCATCGATTTTTTTCAGGCTTTCATCTGAATCGCATCCTCGCGAGCAGTAAATATCGGAATCCATAACGATTTTAAGTATGCGCGCGCCGAGGGGAATCTGCTCGCCCGCGATATGGTCGAGTGGCACACCGGAACCATCAAAGTTTTTACCCTGGTAGAGCACACTGTCAGCGATGGTTTCAAGTCGTGGAATTTTAGACAACAAATGCGCGCCGACGCTCGATTGTTGGTTGAATAACTGACTTTCCTCTTCGTTCAATTCGAATCCATTTTCGTATTTGGACAACAGTTCCTGTGGAAGAATTACACAGCCGATTTGAGATAGCGAGGCCATGGTTTCGTATTGCCAGAGTTGCTTGAGTTGTAGCTGACGTGCGACAGCTCGCACCAGGCGTTTGACTCGAGTGGTCTTCCCAAATGCATCAGGGTTGACCATTGAGAGTACGTCACTCAAAACGCCAATACTTCCTGTCAACGTTTTTTCAAGCAGTTCTTTTTCAGCGGTAATCAGCCGATGCTGTTCGATAGCAGCATTGATTGTCGAAGCCATTTTGTCGGGATTGCAGGGTTTATTGAGAAACCGAAAAACATCGCCTTTGTTCACAGCATCAATTGCTGTCTGTTGATCCAGATTGCCAGTCAGCATAATTCGAACGGAGTCGGGTACGCGCCGAGCGGCTTCGCTCAGAAACTCTACTCCATCCATACCTGGCATTCGCATATCCGATACGATACGACCACACAGCTCCGTAAACTACCGCTCACCTGCACCTCAAACAATCAAACCCAAAATGCAATTACAAGAATACATGCAGAAAATACCTGATCAATTAGAATGGCAAATTCAACCACGCCCTAACTAACAAAGTGGATCCGTTACTGAGGGCAGGTCAGCTCCTTGCAAGCCAACTCTGCGCTCGATCCCTGCTGCATACCAATTTCAATCAGCCGAAGGAGCTTGATGATCTCTCCGGGTTTGTAGGTCTTTCTGGGCATAGGTGACCTCCTAGTGGTCCAGTTTAAGTAAATTCCTAACTCAAACAGCGGACTCGTATTAGGGGATCAGGTCACTGTGGTAAATCAGTCGCAAGAAATTCAATAAAAGTTCTCAGCGCTGGCCGCACTTGCCTTCTAAAGTGATGCACGATGCTGATCGGAGTGGGAGGGGGGGCAAATTCCGGAAAAATCTCAACAATCGTGCGGTTCTCTATCTCCTTTGAAACATAGTAGCGAGGTAAACGAGCGACACCAAGCCCCTCCATTGATAGAGATTTAAGGAACATCGAATTGTTCGCTCCTATATTCCCACTTACCTTTAAGTTTATTTTCTTTCCGTCGATCACAAAAGGCCATCGTGAAAATTTTGCAGATGGGCTGCCAATCAGGCAATTATGCTGGGTCAGGTCATGGGGCTGTTTCGGAATACCATGAAGTTCCAGGTATTGTGGACTAGCGATTGTGCTCATGCTCAATGTTCCAACTGTGCGGCTAATAAGGCTCGAATCGGATAATTCGTCTATCCGTATAGCCAAATCGAATCCTTCATCAATGATATCGACTATCCGGTTTATAAGGGCAACAGATATTTCGATGTTGGGGTAAAGATTCATGAATCTAGAAATTGATCCGGGCAGAAAATATTGCCCCAGAACCATTGGGGCAGTTAGAGATATATGCCCAGTGAGATCCGAGCTGCTATTGCCAAGGGACTTTAGATTCTCAACGTCGGAAGTAATCTGATTAAGCTTTTCCAAGTAGATATGACCCTCAGGCGTCAGACTGAGAGATCTGGTGGTTCTGTTGACTAGGCGAAATCCTGCCCAGGTTTCAAGCTCGCTGATCTGACGACTCACCGCTGAGGGCACCACGCCCAAATATTCTGATGCGCGTGTGAAGCTATTTAGCTCGGCAACTTTCTGAAAAAAAATAAAAGATTTTATGACGTCCATCGGTAGTTCCTTCTTAGTCGAAACCTTAAGTTATCAGAAAAAGTGATATATGTTTTCAAAATATAGATATTTTTCTAATTTAATCACAATGCTAAGTTCGATTTCCGATAAAAAAATTTGTCAACGCCAGCGATGAAAAACACCGAAACTGGGAGCGGCTTGGAACCAAACGTAATCAATAGATTCAAAGCGGATCCCCGCATGGGTGGCGAGGCCATCTTCAACTTGAGTGGTGGTGATTCGGTCGATCTTCCCCTGTAAATAAGCGAGAGCTGGTCAGGATCTCGACTGTAATGGCGGTTTTTCTTCAACGCTTTGCCTGGAACTTTCAACCCAAATAACGAGGCTATTATGAAAAAGATTTGTCCGCTGTTCCTGTCTACTTTGCTGAGTCCAGCGATCGCGCCAGCTGCGAATACTAGCGCTGATGATGCAACCGTTCCCGTTGGAACTATGGAGGTCGTCGCCGAGATGGAGCTAAGTCCTGGAAATGTTGCAACGTCTGAGGAAGGAAGGGTCTTTGCTACTATCCATCCTCTTCGAGAGTCTTCTTTGCAATTGGTAGAAATAATGGACGATAGCTCCTTGGTTCCATTTCCAAATTTGGAGATGCAGCTGGTTGCAGGAGATACGGCTATTTCAGAGAAATTTGATGACCCATTGGGGCTGGTATTTGATAACCAAAATCGACTCTGGTTTGTCGATGTTGGGCTATCGCTGGGGCATCCCAGGGTCTTTGCTTATGATATAGACACCGGTGAAGAGCTATACCGATTTGACGTGCCTATCGAATTCATTACCGACTCAAGCTTCGTGCAAGATCTGGCTATCGATGAGGATCGAGGCTTTATTTATCTAGCTGATGCTGCTGATCCCGCGATCATAGTCATTGATGTTAAAAAAGGGTCGTATCGCAGAATTGTTCATGATGCTTCAATGGCATCGGAAGATGTCGACATTGTGATTGATGGACAAGTTCAGAAATGGATGGGCAGTCCAGCACGAATTGGGATAAATCCAATAACGCTCTCGGCAAACCGGTCCACACTTTTCTATGGCGCAATGAATGGTGAGAATTGGTATCAGCTACCAACCGATAAAATTCGATCGGGAGAGAGCGATGAAAATATCATTGAATCGATTTCCCTGGCGGGTCCTAAACCAGTAAGCGATGGCGTGGCCACTGATGAGAAGGGATATCACTACTTCACAAACTTAGCCGGTAGCATTGACGTTCTCACTCCGCAGCAAGAGCTTTACGTTTTAAAGGAGCATGAGTTCATTGACTGGCCGGACAGCGTACGTATTAGCGGTGATTGGCTTTACGTTGCTAGCAATCAAATCCATAAATCACCTGCATTCGCAGAACAGGAATATAGCAAGCCGCCCTATCGAGTATTGCGAATTAAGTATCGATAGCTGGCGCGCGTAGAAATGAAAGCCTAAACCTGGCGGGGACTGTTTTAATGGTGCCCCGCTTTTTTGCGTTAAGTCTTGATCAGAAATTGAGTAACAGTGTAATCCCCCATTTTTAACCGACGGTTTGAATAGAGGACTAAGCTGTCCGCAACAGTCACGTTGGTGGTATCCCTCCGATAGCCGAATTTGCCCTTTCGTTATTGTATTGCCACAACCAACGTGTTGCCAACAGCTGAGCATTAGCGATACTGCTGAATGTGTGTAGATCGAGCCATTCATGCCGTACGGTTCGATTGAACCGTTCAGTATAAGCGTTCTGTGTGGGTTTACCTGGTTGAATATAGATCAGCGTGATCCGTTGTTTGTTGGCCCACGTGACCAGTGCTTGAGAAATATTCTCGGGGTCGTTGTCGCAACGAATTGCGGCAGGTTTCGCACGCCATTCTATGATTTGTTTCAGCGCGCGTATGACGCGTGCTGAGGGCAAAGACCCATCCACTTCAATACCAAGACCCTCTTGGTTGAAGTCATCAATCACGTTGAATGTACGGAAGGTCTTACCACTCGTCAGTTGATCACTTATAAAGTCCATCGACCAAACTTGGTTCGGCGCAGTGGGTACATCAAGCTCACCGGGATAGTTCCGCCTAATCCGTCTTCGCGGCTTGATCCGCAGGTTTAGCTCCAGCTCTCGATAAATACGGTAAAAGACCTGCCCCCCTAATACGAGTCCGCTGTTTGAGTTAGGAATTAACTTAAACTGGACCACTAGGAGGTCACGCATGCCTAGAAAGACCTACAAACCTGAAGAAATCATCAAGCTCCTTCGGCTGATTGAAATCGCTATCCAGCAGGGATCGAGCACCGAGTTGGCTTGCAAGGAGCAGAGCATCTCTATCCAAAGTTACTACCGCTGGCGAAAGGAATACGGTGGCCTGGAGATTGGCCAGGCTCAGCGACTGAAGAAACTGGAGCAGGAGAACGCCCCGCTTAAGAAGATGGTCACTGATCTCTCACTCGACAAAGACATTCTCAATGAGGCGCTCAAGGGAAACTACTGAGCCCCAAGCGTAAGCGTCGCTGTGTGAATCATGTTCAGCGAATGCTTGGGGTATCAGAACGAAGGGCCTGCAACGTACTGCGACAGCCTCGATCCACACAACGTCGAACGATCGTGGTCAGAGACGATGAAGGGCCGCTCACACAGGCAATCATCGATCTCGCCGTACGGTCGGTATGGCTATCGACGCATCACGGTCCTTCTCCGGAGACAGGGTTGGCAAGTGAATCACAAACGCGTCGAACGTATCTGGCGGCGAGAAGGTCTTAGAGTGCCGCACAAGCAGCCCAAACGAAGTCGACTGTGGCTGAATGATGGATCCTGCGTACGCTTGCGAGCTTTGCAGAGAAACCACGTGTGGTCATATGACTTTGTGATGGATCAAACCCACTGCGGGAAAGCCTATTGGTTGCTGACAGGGTCAAGCACTACAATCACCATCATTATCACGAGTCATTGAACAATGTAAATCCGGCCGATGTGTACTTCGGACGGCAAAACGATCTCCTGGATCAACGCGCCATCATCAAATCTAGAACGATAATGCAGCTAAAAATACACAACATGAAACTCGCCAGTTAAACTAACAAACACGAAACAGAATGTTTCTCTTGATCGTTAACTAACCGTGTGCCAAATGGGCTCACAATTTACAGGTGTATGTGGAGTTTAGAGGAGTGGTTACATCGAGGCTCAATTAAATTGATTTCAGTAAAGCCTTGTTATGCGGAACCACAGGCTTTGTTTGAAATGCTCCAAACTGCCCGTTTTCGTAGAGTAACGCAGGTTTTTGCGTTTCGCTGAAGATGGCAACAACGAAACCTACAACTATCATATGCGTGCCCGCTTCGAAGCAATTGTTTAAGCGGCACAAAAAAGACTGAGACGCCCCTTTCAAAATGGGCGCTCCTGCGTTCTCTTCGAGCCAACGATATCGATCGAATCTTGCGTCCCCACACAGCTTGGGATCACAGCTAGAAAACCGACCGGCAAGGTCTTCTTGCTCTTTTTGTAGTACATTGATCGAAAAAACTTCGCTCTTTTGAAGCGCGCGCAATGTACCGGATTCTGCATTCATGCAGACCAACATCTGCGGAGGAGACGCCGTCAGGGAACAAACCGCTGTTGCTGTCATTCCAGTGCGGTTCGGTGCACGGCCAGTTGCAATTAACGCCACGCTGGCGGGATAGCGACGCATAGCCGCTACGAAGTCGTTCGAAGAACAATTCATATTTATGCCTTCAAGAATCATTTAATCAGAGAATTTGTCTGCGCAGAATTCGCCGCCCGACCCCCAGTTTTCTATCTGATCGTCCTTGATAATGACATTATGGCCTTTGGCCTTAACGTCACATCTACGTAAAAATGCATCGGTCGATTCACGAATTAATTTTCGCTGCTGTTCCCGGCTTCGTCCCTCGGACATTTTTGACTCGGATCATTGGCATTTAAATCCCCTTTTCTACTCTGAGGTCGGGGTTTTCGAAAATAAATCAAGCACGTTTGTTCTTCGGAAAGTACAAGCAAGTTGAGGATCTTTTTTGGCGATCCAATCAGGCAAGCTCCTCGGCATGAACCCACGGTCCGAAACAAACATCACTGGCCTCCGCCCGTCATAATGGCTCTCGACGTCGACGATAGAAAGGCAACAATAATCGATTCAATATTATTCGTAAAACAAAATATTCTGGACATTTTAATCGGAATAGCTGATAAATTGAGCATGAAGCTAGACGTCATCCATACCTTTTTGGTGGTTGCAAAGCTTGGCAGCCTAAGTAAGGCCGCTGAGCGCCTGAATGTTACTCAATCAACGGTTTCTGGACGCTTGGACACACTTGACCAAGCCATGAATCAGAAACTGCTGAACCGAGCGAAAAAGGGAGCTCGGCTCACCCCCGCCGGTGAAGACTTTCGAAAGCATGCCGAACTGATAACTCGAAGTTGGGCCGCGGCGCGCGCCAAGGCTCAGTTACCAAATGATTGCGTCCGCACATTCAATTTGGGATGCGAAACCGACTTGTGGACGGGTCTTGTTGACGCGTTTTTGTTTCAAGCGAGGCACCAAATCGATGAGACAGCATTTCTTGTAAACACTTCAGATAGTGACGGATTGCTGGCATCTCTGGAAAGCAATCTACTGGACGCGATCCTGTTATCTACGGCTCCAACGCTCTCTGGTTATAGAATATGCCATGTTTTCAATGATGAGTTAGTGCAGGTCTCCACTCAAAGCCGCAGTTCAGTTGATTGGGATACTAGTTATGTGAGAGTAAATTATGGCAAGAAATTTGAGACGCAGCACTTGCATCATTGGCCTGAAGACCGAACCGCACATGTAACTTTCAACAATCCAGAATGGGCGCTTTGCTTCATTCTTGAAAACGGAGGGTCTGCGTATCTGCCTTTACGGTTGGTTAAACCGTGCATTGAGACTGGTCAGCTTTCAATCGTTGAAGGTGCACCTGAATTCAAAAGAGAAATCTATGCCATTTGGCATCCGCTGTGCGAGGACAGACATCATTGGCTGAAAAGCCTAATTGATCGAGGTTTCTGGGAGGGAACTCATGCTTTTGAATGAACTTTGCAACTCAAGCTATTGCGCGAATTGAAATGAACTTCTCATTGGCTTCTTTCACGAAGAGTGTTCATGAAAATATATATAAATCAAATATATAGCGTTTTTATTGAATTTTTCAATCACGAAAAACAATTAAATTCGTTTTTAAAGAATTTAGCTTTTACATATGCTTTTCGTATTAATTCTTAGCCTGAGGCGCGCTGTCATGAAGTTCAATATTCACCTATCAATGGACTACAACAAAAAGGACTACGGCGGAGACCGGATTTACGATGACATGGTTAAGCAAGCCATACTCGCGGATGAGCTGGGATATGATGCAGTCTCTGTCACAGAGCATCACTTGTTGAACATCGGGATGCAGCCCGCACCGTTACAAGCTGTTGTAAAGATCGCCGAGCGCACAAAGAACGTGAAAATTCTGACTGCAGTCGTCATCCTGCCACTTCACGATATGCGATCATACGCCGGAGAGGTCATAGTCACTGACATAATGGCAAACGGCCGTTTGATTTTAGGCGTCGGTCGCGGCGCGTATGCATTCGAGATGGAACGATTTGGGATTACCATGGATGAGACCCGCGCGCGTTTCGATGAGTCTCTGGATGTGCTTCAAGCGCTATTGACTCAGGAGGAAGTGTCTTGGGATGGCGACTATTACAAGTTCGATGCTCTGACCGTGATGCCCCGGCCAATCAAGCCCGAAGGTCCAGCATTGCTCATGGCTGTCATGAACCCAGAAGGCATCTATCACTGCACTAAGCGCGGCTTTCATATCCTGACGACACCTCTGGCTGGAAACCATCAGTTGCTGGTTGACCAAGTGAGTGCATTCACCCGCGCACGTGGTGAGATGGATGAAAAAGGCAAAGATCTTACGCTGACGCTTTCGCGAACTGCATTTATTGTGGACAATTCAGCTCAGCGTCAGCAACGAGTAGACGAAGCATACGATTTCTTTAGTCGCTTCGATAATGTATACACCGGGCCTGGCATCGTTGATACCGGCATGGTGCGATCGCTTCCCAGAAAACAGACAAAAGAGGAAATGGCTGATAGCCTGCTCATTTGCGGACCACAGGAGATGGTTGATCGGCTGGGCGTTTACTCTGAACTTGGAATTGATCGTATCAGTTTGATGGTCAACGTCGGGGCAGAACACCAGGACGTGATGGAAAACATCGAACGGATTGCCAAGGAGGTCATGCCGCATTTGGAAGCGGCGCCAACACAGATATCTCCGGCGTTCGCCTAAGCCATGGCTGACGAAAATCATCATACGGTTATCCATAACACGACCCTTTGGCGCGGCCGCGAAGACACGACAGAGCGTGACATGTCTATCCGGCTGGCAAACGGCAAAATAGCCGAAATCGCTCCTTCATCTGAGATAATAATACCGGAGGATGCTCGGATCGTTGACGGTTCAGGAATGACCACAACGCCGGGCTTGTGCGATATACATGTACACCTCACGACGAACTCGGATTTCAAAAACGTCGTAGACAACGCGACATATCGCGGCCTGGTTCCGGGTTCCGAGAAGCTTCTACATGGCATCCGGAATGGCCTTCGGGCTTTAACCTCCGGGGTAACCACTCTGAGGATAATGGGGCATCGTGAAAGCGGTGACGTGCAGCTCGCTGAATTTATCGAGAGAGGTTTGCTGCCAGGGCCGCGTCTGCTTGTTGCACCATGGGTGATGTCGATGACCGGCGGACGTGGGGACCTGTTTTACCCGGCAGAGTTGCCACGACAGGAGTTTGACACGGCTGATGGCGTTGAGGAGTGCCGCAAGGTCGTACGGCTGCAACGTAAACTAGGAGCACATTTCATAAAGTTCACCGCCAGTGCCGGATTGCTGTCGGCAGGAGACAAGGTGCACTGGTCCAATTACACAGTCGAAGAAATGAAAGCAATCGTGCAAGAAGCGCATGATTATGATCTCAAAGTGGCCGCCCATGCCCACGCAACCAAGGGCATCAAACGCGCGCTTGAAGCTGGTGTTGACACGCTTGAGCATGGATCTTTTCTGGATGATGAATGCATTCACATGATGCTAAGACAGGGTACTATTTTGGTTCCCACACTGCTCATTGTGGATTGGATCGCCCGAAATGGCGCGAAGACTGGGGTACGGGCAGACGGCCTCGAAAAGCTGGAGGCGGCCCGGCAAAAGCAGCGTTCTTCGATCAAGAAAGCCATTGATGCCGGGGTAAAAATTGCGATGGGCACAGATTCCTCAGGCACGCTTTGTCCCTTCGGTAACCACGGCCGCGAACTAGAGCTCTATGTCGAGCTTGGCATGTCTCCTGAGGCGGCTCTCGCTTCAGCCACCTCTGCAGCGGCTGAGGCGCTTGGCATGCAGGACCAGATTGGAACGCTGGATATCGGAAAAGATGCAGATATCGTTATGTTCCGAGATAACCCACTGGAAGATATTTCAGTTCTTACGCGAGAAGGCGGTATTCAAGCAGTCTTCAAATCCGGAGTTGAGGTTACTAACCCTTGGCCAGAGGTGTCGCTTTGACAAATTGTCAGCCAAATGAGTAAGAGATCCGAAACGCCTGGTCACTCTGAACAATACGGTTTGCGTTCTCGCGCAATGATGCAAGAGCTGGTGCGAGCCATTCTGTTTCAGCAAGCTTTTGCTGGTAGGACACCCAAACCGAGCGGGAAAACACAGGTGCGCCGCGCACAACATGCAACTCTTCGCGTTTCACCCTGTCAC
Source organism: Pseudomonadota bacterium (assembly GCA_039029275.1). GTDB lineage: Bacteria > Pseudomonadota > Gammaproteobacteria > JBCCGL01 > JBCCGL01 > JBCCGL01. Next base: position 138,209 of record JBCCGL010000009.1, read on the forward strand.
GGATACTTCGGATCGGCAGATATGCCGATCCCCCCTTTCTCACAAGCCAGTTTAAGGCCCAAGCACCATGATTGACTGTAACGTGGGGAATCGATCCTTCAGGCGTGATCTTTGAGTGTTCAAAGTCGAAATCTTTGCCCCAATTTACAAATGTGTATTCGGGATGCCATTCCGTTGCGCCGCGAGGCTCAGTCGAAACCAAAACAAGGCTGTCTTCGAACAACAGTTCGAGTTCCAGATGGGGCTTTTTCCGAGCCTCATAAAGCAACGCTAGATCGTAACGGCCTGTTGAAAGACCAGCGTTCAAACCTTCAACAGTATCGCATTCAATCTGAACCGAGACATCGCGACCAGATTCAAAGATTTCAAAAATCCATTCTTCCAGCACACCCTGCCACAAGCCCTGTTCGGCCCCAATTTTTAAACGCTCGATTGTGCTGACCGGCAGTGCCATTTCCTGCTTTGCTTCGTGCCAAACGCGAATCATGGCTTCTGCATGGATCCGTAAGCGAAAGCCTGCTTCTGTCGCTTGAACACCATTACGATTGCGGTTGAACAGTTTTTGCTCAACACGTTCTTCCAGAGAGTTGATGCGCGATGTAACTGTCGACTGCGTAACATTTAGGATTTCTGCGGAACGTTGAAAATTTTTGGTCCTCAGTACTGTTAGGAAGGTCTTAGCCAGTGTTACATTCATGATACTGCTCAATCGACTGCCATAGAGTGCTTCGCAGCTCTACCGTCCGATTACGGGCTGCTAGAGAATACTAGAAGCTTAAGTCTATGTTTGAGTAAACTGCCTATTATTCATTTGAACTTCGACCTAACGCTTGCAACAGTCGAAGCGTGCAGCCACAGTTACGCTAGGCTGTCAGGAAAAAGTTAGTAGTTACCCGAAACAAATTAAAAGGCGATACTACTATGTTTCGTTCAGGTCAAACCGTAAAATCGACACCGCGCAACCCGGTTATGGGCAAAGGCATCGCCCACCGCGGTAGCATTGGGTTCATCTTGATGTCCACTGACCTTGCTGGTGAAGCGGATTTGCTTTCTATGGTACCCGATGGGGTTGGAATACACTTCACTCGCCTCAAGACTGATGACTACACAACAAACGAAACGCTTGCGCGACATATCGACGATATGGCGGATGCGGCATCTCGTTTGCAACCAGATGCCAAACCATCGGTCATAAGTTATAGCTGCACGTCGGGATCTATTGTATGCAGTGAAAAGGCTGTGTTCCGCGAAATTCGAAACGGTGCTCCATATGCTCAGCCGATGTGTATCATCACCGGCGTCGTTGATGCGTTAAGCGAAGTTGGCGCAAAGAAAATTGTTGTCGGAACACCATATTTGGACGATATCAATACATCCGAGGCAGAATACCTATTGGCTGCAGGATTTGAAGTTTTGGATATTCAAGGCTTGTGCCTCGAGACCGGTGTTGAATTCGGCCAGGTGGAGCCTTCCTACTGGAAAGAGTTTGCTCTTGAAATCGATCAGCCAGATGCGGACGCGATTTTTTTGTCCTGTGGTGGTATTAAAGCAGTCGAAGTGGTGGATGAGATTGAGCAGCAAGCTGGCAAGCTGGTCATAACGTCGAACCAGGCGCAGTTTTGGGCCTGCCTGCGTCGCGCTGATATTATGGACCAGTTGGATGGATTTGGTCAGATTTTCCAGCATTCCGGCAAGAATTTGAGTAAGTGGTGATCTAGTATTGAGCTGCTTTAACTCCATTTAAATCTTCACACTGAAGGTGATTGGCCAAAAACGATTTGGCCGCTCATGGAGCAATGCTAAAACCGCGACCACTTTGGCGTCGTTACTACATGCTACCGGTTGCCTAAAGCTGGCGAGATGGCCAAGATTAACGAGATCACGAGCGAGCCTAATTTAAAAAAACACTGGATCATTGTCTGAGTAGATCACCAATCTCTATAAACTGGAGTCTTGTTGTCGGGCAAAACCAACGTTGGCGAGGACACTCAAATTGGCGCTATTTCCGTGTCTTTATTGTAACGCCACAAGATCGAACCCGTTTACACTTAATAGCTTGGAAATCCAGATAGTCACGGTCTGACCAAAGCCAGACCGCCACCGACTTTAGGCTGAAATTGCTTCTCGGGATTCCGAGGCTTTCTTTCTACCATCGAACTTAGTTTTGCGCGGATGGCGTTTGCCATTTTCCAACCTTCTATCGCTTGAAGAAACGATTTGGCGGACTGGCGCTATCTGAAGTGCGCCGACTTCGCCAGCTCGAAGATGAGAACAAGCGCCTAAAGCAAATGGTGGTCGATCTCAGCCTCGATCGACACATGTTGCTAGAAGTCATTCGAAAAAAGCTGTGAAGCCGGCTCGTCGTAAGTCCTTGGCGCGCTGGCTGATTGCTTGTTTTCAGATCAGTGATCGGCGAGCCTGTCGACTGTTCATGATTAACCGTTCGACCTGGCTCTACAAGAGTCGGCGAGATGAACAAGCCGCTTTGCGACAACGTATCCGCGATATTGCAGAAACGCGAGTCCGCTATGGCTATTAGCGGATCCACGCCCTGCTGCAACGAGAAGACGGGTCAATCAATCGCAAGCGGGTATATCGTCTCTACCGCGAAATGGGTTTGCAGATGCGCAACAAGACGCCTCGGCGACGTGTTAAGGCCATGCTGAGGGAAGACCGGCGGCCAGCCAAGCAAATGAATGATTGCTGGAGCATGGACTTCATGGCCGATCAGGCCTTCGATGGTAAAAAATTGAGGGTCTTAACGATAGTCGATAACTTTAGTCGTGTGAGCCCGGCTATCGGCGTACGTCGCCAATACACTGGATACGACGTCGTTAGGACACTGGATCGAGCCACGAAACGCTATGGAATACCCCGAACGATTCGAGTCGATAACGGGCCCGAATTTGTTTCTAAAGAACTCGATCTATGGGCTTATGTCAACGATGTGACGCTTGATTTCTCAAGGCCTGGAAAGCCCACTGACAATGCGTTTATCGAGTCATTCAATGCCCGAGTTCAAAAAGAATGTTTAAACCAGCATTGGTTCTTGTCTTTGTCAGATGCCAGGCTGAAAATTAATCAATGGCGCAAAGAATATAATGAAGACCGGCCCCATAGTATGCTTGGCTACTTGACGCCAAATGAGTTCGTTGAAAAGCAGAAACTGAGAGCAAAAGACATAACTACTTTAAGTCAGAATTTCGCGCATGCCATGGTCTAGTTTTTTGGGGAAGACCAGTTCAACTACGCCCTAACTAACAAAGTGGATCCGTTACTGGGGCAGGTCAGATCGAGAATAATTTTTACCGCATTATTCTTTTTTTCTGTATCGATTGAGATGAGTCCAATTTCGCCTTTTATTTCGTACCCCTGGGATTCCAGATATCGTTTTAGAGGTGGGTAGAGGTCAGACTCTTTCATGCCATAAAGTCGAAAGAATGGATTCCAGACAATCGCCATTCTTTCCTGATGTGCCGCTGATTCAAATGTCTGGGGAAACTATCGTGCGCTTTTATGTCGGTAAATAACGTGTGGCTCACCCTCATAATCCACTTCGCTTTCCGGTTCCGCTCCTATCGCGCGAGCAACACCGGCAGAGGCGATGTTGTCCCGATGAATCAGGCTGATCAGCGCGGTATCTGGCAGGTATTCACACCCAGCGCGATGAACCAAGCTCGCGGCTTCTTTCGCGTATCCCTTTCTCCAGTATGCGCGGGCTAATCCCCATTTGATTTCCAGCTCCGGCCAATCCAGGGGATACCAAAATCCGACGGTTCCGATCACGGACTTGCTCTGTTTTTCTTCGACAGCGTAAGGCCCGTACCCGCGCAGTTGCCAATGTCCGATCATTCCACACATTGTGCGCCACGAATCACCTTGAGACAGGACGCGACCAAAGGTAAATTTTGTAGCAACGGCATCCGAATAATATTTGTGCAAGCCTTTCCAGTCCGATTCCTGGAATTGACGCAGTACAAGACGATCAGATTCAAGTTGCTCCGGCACAAGAAATTTCATTTCAATCTACGTTTGTGGCATTGAATTGCATGTACATATTACGCAAGCGGATATTGAATGCTGTGATCGGTTGGCTGCGGCGTTGCCGTCATGATTTTTACACCCTCGGGGGTTTCAAAACGATGCCAGGTGTCCTGAGGCACAATCAGAAATTCGCCTGATGTCAGTTTGTATTGACTCTCACCCTTTTCGGTGAGGAGCGTCAATGTCGTTTCGCCCTCCAATGCGTATACAAACTCATCGCCGTGTGAATGGCGCTCCCATTCGCTATTTCCCGCGTAGTGACCAATGAAAATTGCGCCGTTGCCATAATGCGCCAACTCTGCATATGCTCCTGCGAGTTGTTTGTCTGTCGATTCAGGTGTTCTGTTCGCGACAAACCGAAGCTTATTAAATTCTTTTGCAAAAGAAATAACGCGTGATTTTGACATCGCGATTCGCCTCACAGTCCAACCGTATTGAATATTTAAATTCGGGATTAATCAGCGGCTTCAACGCTATCCTGTGATCATATCCTCAGGCAGGTCTGGTAGCGTTGGACCAATAAAAAACGGTTCAATTATGCTCTCTTCAGCGCACGCTGCAACGACTGACGGGCGTGCTGCCATTTCGTTGAGCAAATGGTGCAGTGCCGGCATCGCTTTCGCGTCGATAGTCGCCGCAGGTTCATCGACGGGATATAGCTGCGACCAGCGACAAAGCGCCGCCAGATAAATATCCAGCGCCGAGAGTGATTCACCAAAAAACCACGGCCCGGCAGAGTTTGCAGCGAGTTCAGTTTCAATTAACGTGAGGTGACTTTGGAATCGCTTGCCCATACCAGCACGGAGGGCCGTTTGTTCGGCTTGTCCCTCCACATAGTCATTGCTGTTGAAGCGAGCACGTAAATCTGCGTGCGGCGTGTTAGACAGATAGAACAACCATTGCAGAAATCGCGCGCGATGCGATCCAGACTGCGGTGCTAACTTGCCGTGAGTGTCACACACATGCAGCAGAATCGCAGCCGTTTCAAAAATTGCCTGGCCATTATCGATCAATACCGGAATCAATCCTTGCGGATTCAACTTGAGATAGGGCGCCTGCTTATGCTCCTGTTTGGAGCGATTGAGCCAAATGGTTTCAAAACTTTCGCCCAACTCGTGTAGCAAAATGCGAATCACGAGATTCGCACTGTCAGGCGAGCCATACAAAGTGTATCGCTGAGTCATTGATTGATTCTCATCCTGCCTTGACGCACGCCGATTATTCCGATGACGATCGGAGATAAAATTTAAGCGCCTATTTGCTGTTGCTCGATTCCCAGTTTTTTGCCTGTTGTTCTCTTTCGAGTCTGACCCGCTTAGTGCGTTTAACTCTAAGCACCCCCCACAAGACAAGGAGCACAATCAGCGCCGCAAATGAACCGTAAATCAGCCAGGCAGAAGTCGCGGTAAGCCAAACGACGACTAACCCGACAAATGCGATGGAGGAAATAGAAACAAGAATTCGGTCATCGAGATTGGCAATCCCTCGGGCGTGGTGATTATTGAGATTGTTACCGTGTTCAGTTGACGATTTGGACGCTTCAGTTTGCGTTTGTGCGATACCGGCTTCTGCATTATCAGACATGACGACGTACCTCAGTTAAGCGATCGCAATGGGTGCGGCAATGGCACATGGCGTGGCCTGTTGTGCACGAAATCTGCGTTCGCAGTTTAAATTCAATATGTTTTCGTTATTCACTACATACAGGTTCTTCAAACCTTTCCAATGGAATTTCTGCTGACCCCGTTATTTCTACCATTAATGCTGGGTGATACAGGCGAGAGACCTCGACAGTTGTTGTAACAGGATAGGGAGGACTGAAGTAGCGGCTGCGTATATGGCCTGTACTCATGAACGCTTCAATGTTTGTCACATGATGAGTTAACGTATATAAGTCTTCCATTCGCCCACCGAAACTCTTCAACACACTCCGGATGTTTTCAAGAACCTGCTCCACTTGGGTCTCCATATCTCCTTCACCAACAACACTGCCGGCTTTGTCCAGCGAGACTTGTCCTTTTAAGTGAACCACTTTTCCAGAGCCTTGAACTGCCGCCATTGAGAAGGCACCAAAAGGTTTCCAAACACTGTCGGGGTTATAGCTATCGATTGCCATCTGATATTTCTCAGTTGTATACACCGTAGTTATTAGAAATTTACGTCATTTTTTCGCGTGTTCTTTCAGGTATCGATCAGGCCACGGCTGGCTCCTGGCGTCTACCATTATCGCAGACTTTTGGTTGTATGACGTTGCAACAGAGGCGCAGAGGTCTAATTCAGACACGTATGAGTTGAGCGTTCGGCGTCGGTCGCATCCGGTGCCAACTTCTCGTATCTGAATTGTATTTGGTGTAATTGATTGATGTTTAACTCACATCCATCAATCAGAATCATTCTCGTGCTACATATTTATAAACAGATCAATTCGTGCGGTCAGTGGCTTTCGGGGAGTTATCAATGATCGCTAATTGAATGCTTTGTCCGCATGGTTATTGGATACCAGGTCTCCACCAGCGTAACCTGGTGTCCCGGCGGTGCAGTGTCTTGGGAAATTTCGGAATAAACGGATAAGGTACTGTTATCGTCTAAACGAACGGTGACGACTTGCTTGGGCGTAGGTGCTCCCCCTCCAAACCGTCCTATCGTTTTTAGATACTTTGTTTCGTATGAAACGACTTTTACCAGCTGTGTCGAGTTGATTCCGATAGATGAACCTGCGTATCCGACTACTAATAAAATGGAAAAATAGAGAATGTATTTTGATTTAAACAAAGCAGAGACAATTCTTGCGATGCCACTTACTTAACGAGCGACCGTAGGGCTCTGTCGAATACGGGTGTCAGGAAACATTGTAAATCACAGGCATTTTGCCTTTCCATCGATCCCAGAGACCGGAGTCGTCAGCTAAACTTGCCATAAAATTTGCCACATTAATCCGGCTGGTAGAACCTGCGTCAAAAATGGCGTTTCTGATAGGGGACGGATGGGTTTCATAATCGGTTACCTCGGGTTCATCTACAAGGCTATCTGGCCTTACTACCGACCATTCAATAACCGGATGATCATGACCAATATCCGACCAAAGAAAATCAGCCGCTTTTTCATTGTCAACGTGCGGCGGAAGAAGAAACCTCAATATCCAAACAACGACCCTTTGAGACAGAGGAGGTGACTCTTGCGTATCTCGATTACTGTTCCCCGTTGTATTCATCAGTATTACCTTGACCCTGCGTTCCGGCTTTATTGCCTCGATCAAGCGGGATATGGTCGCAATTGCATTTTTCACAAGTCGTCGGGGTTCGCCATATATCCCTTTAAATGTCAGATTGTGTCCAAGGCAGGAAAATACTGCGTCGCACTCTTTGAGCAGGGGGATTAGTTCACCGTCGGGCATGTCACTAATACTGGCCACAACTTCGCGATAATTGGGAGAGTCGTTATGCTCAGTCACTGCCGAAACAGGCGATCGAACAAGCGCGATTACTTCAATTTCCCGGTTGAGTAAATCTTTGACAAGAAGCCTGCCGGTTGCGCCATTCGCTCCGAGTACGATTACTTTTTTCATTCCACTACTTGCATTCAATTCACACGCTGCGCGCTACAAGAACGCAAAGCGCAGTGTGAGGTTCTCAAGCGCGCGTCTCCTGAGCAGATCCACCGCCACGGTTGCGAACGAAAAGCGAAAGCATGAACCAAGAACGATCGACAGCGATCCCAATGCTCAACCCAACCATACTCTGGATTGAGTGGTTTTTGGAGTATGGCTCTTCGCTTGAACCTCGCCAAAATTAACGGACGCCCCAATTAGAATGGGTGCCCGCTTCTGCAATTCAGACACTATCCTGTTCGTTATCCCGGATGCTGTTCAACCTGCGATTCTTTCTTACGTCTATGAAGCTCTTTATGAAGAACAGCATTGCCACACCCGACCCGATCATCATGATGCAGACTCTGACGATAGCGAGAGTGTCCTCTCTTGCAAGCGCACCTTTTAGCGGCATAAACAAAGCGATCAGTATTAACACCGTCAATAAGACAGCGATGTGGCTGACGATCTTGTGCTCAGATTTTACTCCCGGTGTGCACAACAGGAGCAGAAAACCAAAAACTGCGGGGATAAGCGAGGTCAATGACGGCGCATCCGACGAAAGATAGCCCCACAAGGATAAGAGAATGAGTAAAATTCCATTGATTAAGTTTGCTACGTACGGATTCAAATTTAGTCTCCAAAAATCATACTAGAATCATACCGCCCTAAACTGGGGAAAGTGCTAATGATTACCGGCTGAAGGCAATTGTTGGTTTAACGTTTCACGTGCCACATGCACTGGGAACGCTCCATGAGTCACAAAAACCATCCATATGTACAAAAAGATCACTTAGTCTTTTGCATTCATCGGTGACGAACTCGTAGGTCACCATGTTTTTTACGGTAAGCGATACGTAACCCGCGGGGTCGCCCTCGTCTAATGAATCTTCGTCTGCTTCTACGAAACGCGCTTCAGGCAAACTTTCTAGTACATCTTCCTGTTGATCTTTGCTCAGTGGCCAGCACCTGAAATCGATGATAAATTCAATTTCATGCACCGCGTTAAAATCGAAGTCTCTTTCTTCAAGCAATCGTAGAACATCACCATCTATATCAGTTGGCCAATTAATTTTTTCACTCATTGGTGTTCTATTATTCCTCAGAAAATGGTGTTCTTTACCGTCCGTATTCCGCCTTAAACATGGACGCCGCCTTGCGGTGTTTACCCTGACCTAATCAAGCGGAAATGGTCTAGGCGGATTGAATTTTGTGATCAATCCGGCGTCGATATTCTATTCCAGAATGCCGACGTTTTCGATTGCAATAGCCGTCGATGTACGATTACAACGAGTTCGCAGATCACGATTACTGGGGAATAAATTCGCTCGAATCAGCTCTCATTTAAGAGTACGCAGGACATATCATTGGATCGATCGGCTTTGCTGTCATAAATATTCCGATTGCAAACATCCCTATTCCAAACGCTATTAAGATAATCATTTACAAGCGTTGATACGCATAACTCAGCGCACAATGGCGAGCGAGCCACGAATCAGTATGACAGACCGAGGTGACGCAGGAAGCGCTATGCTGCCCATCGATAACCACTCTCACTAAAGCTGAAACCCGCGTGAACCAGCAACTGCACCACCAACCGCCAGAAGGCTAAGAGTCAATAGCACGACGTGCAGTCTGTGCATCCAGATAAATGCAATTACCCCGTGTTGTTCAGCTTTTTCCTTAAACAAGCGATGCAAAAACAATGGCTCAAGAACAAACATGATCAGTGTAAAAACTAACCAGATGATTGTCATCAAGTGCATCCAACAGAAAGAAAGGTCCTTATACCGGCCCCATATACCCGTGCTGTAAACTAAGTAAAAGCCAGATAGCCCGGTGATTAACGTAACAAATCTCGCTTGAAAGGCGAATCTGTTCTCAAGCTTTTCAAAAAGGTCAATCCTGAGTCCATCGTCTTCAATCCTGATAAGTGCAGGCACCAAAACGGTCGTGACAAAGGCTACGCCCCCAATCCACAGGATGACACAAATTACATGCACAACTCATGCAATTGCTAAATAATCCAGGCTCGACAAAACGCTGTGCTCATAGTAAGGGGACTAACGTAACGTATCAGCCGATTTATTACGGCGTAGCCGGTAGAATGACTGGGTCCTCTGGTCAGGCAATTTCACTGAATTTTTCTGGTCATCAGTATGTATCCCTCTGACGAACCATCTATTCTAAACATATCGTCGACCTGTCCGAGCTGTTCAAATCCAGTGTGTCTATACAATTCCAATGCAGGTGTGTTGTTTGACAAAACCCATAAGTCAATCCACTCGATTGCCGTTTCAGCGGTTGACCAGTAGACCGCAGTTTCAATCAGGCGTTTGCCCAATCCGCGACGTCGAAAATTTTTACTTACACCCATCCCTAGCAACGCTCTGTGTTTCGTGTGATCCTCGGTGTGACCTCTAAGATCGATATGGCCTACAAATTCAGCCCTGTGGCTAATTGCCACCCATGCACGCCGCCAGCCTTGCTGACCAACATTTACCGACAAGCCTTTGCTGAATCTCTCCTTTTTTTCTTCCGGTAGCCGTAAATTATCTCGGGATACTGGTTGGAACAATAGAGAGCCTTCTTCATTGATTTCTGAAAGCTGCACACTCAAATACTTGAAGAACGTGCCCAATTCTTCTAGTTCTAGAGGGCGAATTCTCTCGATAGAATGGTCCACTTAATTGCCCCAACTACTTAGCACCCAGAAGTGTGACGATGCTTTATAAGTAACTACGTTCATTTCTATTTTCGGGCGTTTTTGTGTTCATATTGGTTTTATTTCAATCCGACCAAAATGATTTCGCATACGATTTGACCGGACTAAATACAACGACATAACCAAATAGTAAAAACATTCTCTGGCAAAATCAAAGAACCTGCTTTCGTTAGTCATAAAATCAAAAGTTTGTATAAAACACATTGTCGCCAACATCGAAAACAACATCATCATCGCAATCGGCGTAAATCGCCATTTAGTAAAATAACCAAATAAGAATGCAGCTCCGGATAATGTAATGATGAGCCAGTGAAGAAATTGCGTCCCGTCGGGAAAATCAGAGTTTTGCAACGGCATTAGTAGTATGACTTCAAAGTAGTACTCCAAAAAACCAAGTACACCCCACGTCAACATGACTGCGGATGCCAACAACATAAGATACGAAAATATTATGGACATGTATTTCATAATCATTTATCAGGGTGATTGTTCTTTATTCTGCCGACGCTCTGTATAAAGCGCCGATTAGAGATACAGTTATTCAGTCATTGCTATGCGTGATTGTCGGATTACCCGCGAACTAGTACTCCGTGTCGTAATGGATAGATCCGTGTGGTCTAAAGCGAAAACAAAACACTAAAGAATTGTCGCCATTGATTAGGACTGCTCGAATGCGAAGAATACCCCATTTTGGGGTTCGGGTTGGGCAACGATACGATCATTACACTGCATGAAAGGAATTTCATTTCGAGCGAATAGCGCCTCTGTTTTCCTTAAGTCATCAACCCCAAATACCAGGCCTCTGTGAATCAGGTCAGTTCCAAAATTGGTATGCGCCATTCCAAATTCCTGTTCCAGCACTTGTGGCGTCACGATCAAAGCGCGACCGTTGGGGAACTCGCATTCAACCGACTCACCGTGATTTTGAACCTTGTTTGGATCAACCACGCTTTTGAGAAAATTAAAGTACTCCGATGGTTTATTTGAACAGGAGATCGCGTGATTCGGCCCCAATGCCCCATTTTCGTGCTCAAGTAACGAAGATCGGTCGATTTCCGGAACGATAATGTCCTCGCACGTGAAATAGTATCCGCAGTGTGATTTTGGATGCGTCGCGAAACAAAGCTTGGCTGCAACAGTTTCTACTTTGCCGTCTGGCTGACTGAATTGTCTGGAAAACGAGACGATATCCCCCCCTGAGAAGCCAAGTCCACTGAATTTTTTGTGATCTATGTCAGCGTTGATAGACGTGAAAACGATATGTGAGAATCCGTGTTCTCCATTAGCATTGCGAAAAGCAGCGTCGTTCTTGACAAACGTATTCCCTGATTCGATCGCCATTTTGTACTTGGCTTGATTCTCGACGGCCAAAGTTTCAATCATTGCGCCAGCGTGAAAATACATATTTGCGTTATGTGTTCCAAACGGGTGAACCCCGTCAGGGGCGACGTTGAAACCCATTCGCGTATAGCATTTACGGGCATCGGCAATACTACGCGCGACTAACACAAAATGATCGAGAAAACGCATCGCTTGTTTGTTTAAATGAGCTATGGCGCGGGGCAAATTTGCTAGACTCTTTCTTAAGTGTCCATCAGCTCAAAGTTCTGATACCAACGTATCAAACAAAGAGTCTATTTTTTCCAAAACAGGATGATCTTTGACTTGATAATTATTGCAATAGTCTTCCGACGTCTGATGAATAATCAGTGTTTTCCCGTTTAACTCTACAATGGCTATTCGTAGAGGAAGATCCAAGCTCATTGTAATATCGTTTTGCATCAGTTTCGTTCCAGCCATCGGGTTCCCGAAAATAAGGACTCGCGACTCTGGCATATCCAGATCAACACCTTTTGCGTTGGCTTGATGATCAATATCGCAGAAAATGGTAAATCCTTTTTCCAGCAACGACTTTTTGAGATGCTCTGCCGATTCAGAAACAGAGAGACTTACGAATAATTTTTTCATCTAGGGTGTTCCTCAGTAATTGTTTCGCTTAATTTTTCTAGAGACCGTGTGTCGTGTCGCTTCAGTGTTTCCGGAACCGACCGCGTGTAGTTGAGTTGATGGACTCGTTACACCCGATCACTAAAAGCCAGCTTAATCCCGAGCAGAGCGAAACTGGCTCCGAATAACTTCTTTATTGCCGAACTAGCTATTTGCGAATTTGAAATAAGTTGGCTAAAGCTGCCTGACAAAAAACCATAAACAATAAATACAGCAAAAGTCATAAGCATAAAAGTGCCGCCTAAAATCAGCATACTGAGCAACGCCTTGTCCGCTGTGGCTGGAATAAACTGTGGCAGGAATGCTAAAAAGAAGATAGAAAGCTTAGGGTTCAAAACGTTTATTAAAAAGCCCTTCAAGGCAATGCTTGTGTATGTTGAACACTTATTTTGATTAGACAGCGAAAGAGGGTCCGGCGCATTCCACAATTGCCACGCCAGATACAGTAAATAGGCAACTCCAAAGTACTTTACGATCTGAAACGCTAGCGCGCTTGTGTGAAATAGTGCTGCCAATCCAAACGTGCTTGCAAGAAGTGCGGGAATGATACCAAGCGTACAGCCAAGCGCTGCAAAAAAACTTGCCCTTCTGCCGATGAAGAGACCGGTTGCAATGGTATACAAAACGCCTGTGCCGGGAATCAGCACTACCACCAGCGATGTGATCAGAAACTCTAGTGAAATCATTTACAGAATTCTGTTTACCAAAGAGGGGGAACTTTTGTTATATCGCATAGTTTGACGGATTTGACAGTTTTGCCGACAGATATTCTCACTCATTCATCGTTCCTCAAGAAATTCTTTAAGAGCGTATGCATTTAGCAATAGCTCTTTTGAGCTAAACAAAAATGTAACCTTCGACCTCTCACACAGTGACAATAACTCGTTTACAGCGACGCTATTCCGACTTAGTTCAGCAAAATACCTGTCTTTAAAATCTGGCCACTTACTATGATCATGGTTATACCATTTTCTTAATTCGGAAGAAGGCGATAGCTCTTTTTTCCATTGATCAATCTCTGCCTTGTCTTTCGACAAGCCTCGCGGCCAAAGCCTGTCTACAAGGATTCTAACCCCGTCGTCCTGATCGGCTTTTTGGTAAACTCTTTTTACGGTTATGTTCATAGAGTTGATAATACGCATTTCTCGACGCTACGATAGACCATTGGGATGTGCGGTGCTGCCGATGCAAGTTGTTGCCAGTTGTTATACGCGCATACCGTAAATGCCTATTTCATTTTTAATTTCTGTGCGAAGACTGGAGAAAATTCTGGTAATTTCCTCGTCAGAAACATTGTCATTTATCAATGACTCCCGAGAATCAAGGTACAGTTCTCTGGTGTTGTTACTTAAAAAAATTCCATTACCAGATTCGTAATACCAACCGCAGAGAGCTTTATAAAGCTCCCTTCTCTCCACCATTGACAATTGTTTGTCCCGCGCACGCGTTGTTGGCCCGGTTAACTCCCACAGTTTACGGTATGAGGGTAAACGCCTCTCCGCAATCCTGACACGCGTGCCAACGTTTTCTTCCAGGCCTATTTTGTATTCATGTAACTTTCTGTTTATCCACAGCCCAACAATCAAAATCAAGATTCCGATAAGGAGTTTATCTACGATTACAAGTAGGAAGTCTTGCCAATTCACGAATTGGTTACCGTATAGGGCCGCCACCAGATGCGCGCTAACTTAAGCTGGGCTCAGGTCGGCAATTCTTTCTACTGTAATTGAATTGCCTTGTTGGGTGCAAATGACTTAAGCCCGCTACTCACTTGTATATCCTTCAGATAGATCATTGTTCGCCAGATACAATGCCGCCAAAATCATTAACCCTCCGCAAACGCGATTTATCCAAAATGCTTTGAGCTGCTTTATTCTTGATAACGTGCGTGCAGCCGCAATGCCCCAAAGTACTAATACAACACCGTCAATTATCAGGTATGTGCCGCCAAGAATTATAAGCTGATATACGATATTGCCGGACTGGTCGATAAACTGTGGGAATAATGCGGCGAAAAACACAATAGCAAATGGATTGGCAGACGACGTCACAAATCCTTGTTGATAAAGCGACAAGAGCTGCGCCTTTTCACTGTATTTTGGCAAATTGCTCTCGGTCTTTGAAGTTATTAGCCTGAACCCAAGATACACCAGGTAGGCAACACCAAGCCATTTTATGATCTGAAAAAATTCCGCAGATACCGAGACAACAGCTGCGAGGCCAAAAGCTGCCGCCGCCATTTGAATGGTGTTTGCGGTCAAATCACCCGCAACAGTTGCCATGCTATTTTTGACGCCATGCCTCAAGCTGTTCGAGATCATGAGAAGTTGGCTGGTATCCGGGGGCGTCGCAAAGAATACAAAAACAACGACCAAATAAGAGAGGTAAGTTTCAATACTCATGGCTTATAAATCTGCTTTATTGGGCACGCACAGCACTCGCAACAATGATCAACCGAGGGATGCTCGGTGTGGGAAACATGTACAGTTCATATTCGTAATTGGGTTTCATACACCCAAATTTTTCCTGATCTGACTTTCGGCGGTACTCGAGTGCACTCTTTACAAACCGCATCAGGCTCTTTATAAACCAACCTTTGCGGTATTACTGATCATGACACCGAATTAATGACTTTTAGTCAGTTTGACCCGCAACTCACCACGGCTGCCCGCGCTGGATAGCGAGTGGAGTGATCATAGTTAAGAAATTGATTTTACCCTCGATCGCAAATAAACAATTGCTACAAGCGCAGGAATTACCAGCAAAACAATAACAATTGGAACGCTTTCTTTTATAACTTCAACGTTTAATGCATAGACAGTAACAATATCGGATACATCCGTCAGCAGGCGAACTGCAAACATTACCAACAGGGCTCTGTGAGATCTGAGAAGCAACGCAATTACAATTCCTACCGCTGCGGTTACATTCCTTGTAATGTAAAGAAGTGTAACGTAGTTGATATCGGTAACTTCTGGAATAAAGTTGCTGGGATTTAATGCGGTCCCGATCGAGAAAAAGAGGACTAAGAAAATTTGCGCTAGCGCTATTATCCAAACCCAAATCGGTAGAAATCTGGTATTTGCTTCACTGTGATTTTCCACTTCGTCGTATCCAGTTGAGTGAGTAAATTCTGTCTGCTATTCCTTTAATCGTGTAAGCGCGTTTATTGCGCGTCCTATTGATTGTTACTGATGGGTTCTAGTTCTCCCAGGCCAAGTTCCAAGGATAGCATTTCGTGCGTGCCCTCTGGGCCAGTGAGTTCAAGCCAAAATGGGCCATTTTCAGGTTCAACGCTAAGATGAAATGTGAGAAATGAGCAGCACTGGCGTTCCAGATCAATAAATTCAATTAGAAACTGCAGTATGTCCGTGCTTGGATTAAAACGAAACGCAAATCCATTCGAAAGTTTCTTTTGTCCAACGGCGTATGTATTGAGTTTTTTTAGAACTGTCTGCTTGCGTTCAAATAGCTCACTGCTGGAGAGAGAGCATGCAATGGTGCAATCCGACATAAGACGCTCCTTTAGAAGCCTAACGCCACGTATTATCAAATTTTTTGCGCAGCCCGAAAACCGACTGGATTCGCTTATTATGAGCTAATACTTTGAAGTTCCAAAACTACAAAAGCAGCCACAGCTGAGATACCGGCGCCGCAACCCAAACCGAGTGTAATGAGCTGCATTTGCCACCGTTTTAAAACCGAGGGACTATAGAAATAGGGCACCAAAAACAAGCACGATAATGCCATTATGACGATGAACAGCGTGACCACACCCTGTAATTTTGTGCCATCACCGTAAATTTGCATAATCGCTAAAACAACAATCATCGCCAGCACGAATAAAAACACTTCGATACAATGCCATATACGTTTCCATTTTCTGGTTTCAGGCTCTTCGTACCAGTTAATTTTCTCGCGTAAAGATTTCATTGAACACCGATCTCACAACGCCAAGTATACGCGGCGTTGCCACCGCAACGTACCTGGTGCGATTGTTAGGCATAACTCTTCAAGCGCTCGATTGTTTAAACCGGATCACACTTCCGGCTTTCCGGTACACAAATAATCAGAAAGTCCGCACAACTGCACCAATCCAGACTACTGCGGTCGGAATGCCGGATCGCAAACACTTACGAATTGGAGCCTAGTCCGACTGATCAGAGAGACGCGCCTTGAGTGAGGCAATCTCTTCCTGTAACGGCACTACGGCCTGCTTGACAGCGTTCACCACAACTTCAGGCGGATAGTAATCCGGAATGTATTTCGGGCAGTTCCAATCAAGCGCGACAACGTCAATAACCAAGACGCGCTCCGCCGGCGGTGACAGGTCGAGCAAATCGACCACATCTTTCTCCGCATCCGCGATAGCGGTCAGAGTAGCGTGACCCTGCAGTTTAAGTCTTGTTTTCTGCACGTAGTCGATCATAAAAACCGAGACGCGTTTCTGCGTGCGCAAATTGCCCTGGGTGATGAACTGCTGGTTGCCGCGATAATCCGCGCAGGCGATTTGTGTTGGACCCGTGACCTTGACGAATCCGACATCTCCGCCCCTGTGCTGTACGTACGGCCAGCCATTCTCTGAAAGGCTGGCCACATAAAAGCTCCGTCGTGATTCGATAAACTTCCTTTCACTGATACCCAGCTTGTCTTTGGTGCGGTGCTTGTAGCTATCGCGGAAGCGCCAGTCGGTATCCGCTTCTTTCTGCAACGCTGCGACGGCTTCGGTAAACATCAACTCGGCGTAGTTGTTCATCATTTCTCTCTCAAACGTTGGAGCGGGCATATCCCCAGGTTGAACGGTTTAAAAAAATCTCAACATCCGGGTTTACTAATTTTCCCGCGCTTCCGTCAGCGGTCAATAGAAATCAGGTCTGCACCTGTCTTGTCGAGGTGTTGCTGGTTGATCTTGATTTGTGCATATTTATACGTAGAAAATTGCCACTGACATAAGAATGATCGCGAGTACCCTATAGCCGGTCTGGATTAGCAGCAACTTGTTGCCCCAGCCACAAAACAAGTTATCGGATAGCAGCGCAGGAAAAACGATTAGAAAGCCCAGCGAAAAACCGAGAGTCAAAGCTTGAGGCAGGCTAGCAATACCCAGGCTTGCAGATAAAACTGAAACCCCAATGGCTGTGAGAAAACTGGCAACTACGCTGCCTATCATCGGTAGAGTTTGACTGCCAATCGTCTCGGAGGTCTTGCCAATACATGCCATCCATGCCGGGCCAAAAGCAACAGGGCTATACCAGAAGGCACCCAGGATCATGCCTACAAAAGTGCCTGCCAGGATTTCCAGGATTTGAATAGATGCGAATTCCATAGTGCAATCTTTAATTGATGATGATTTGAATTACCTGATACCGCAAAAAGCGGTGAATCGTCAACGCTTTCCTGATGCGCAAAATGTGCAAGGGATTTAACTTGTTATAACCAAAAATGTATTTTGTTTGCATTGCCCTTAGGTCCAAATGAGGTGCCTTGTATAGGCATCAACCCCGCGATTAAATCAAGCCAGGGCAAACCAATCTTCAGGCTAAAGACGTCGTTTTCGACCGATATTTCCCAAATGCCAGGTTCTGTCGTTTGTATCGACAACTGTTTACCGGTAATCAATTCATCACACGAAATGCTTGGCTTTAACAGAATATCATCTGGTGGCGCGGTTAAGTTAAACGTTTTGGTTGAACCTGTTTCTTAATTTTCCAGTTGACCAAGTCTTTCTGTAACGCTTCGCAAGCCGAGTTCGTTCCACGCCAGATGGTAACCCAGTTCTGGATCAGTATATTTCCAGAAGTAGATTTTTGCTTTGTCGCTCATAACGTATTCGTCGAAATTGATTTTTGAAACTCAGTATAAACCTCCATGACATAACGTAGCCGTTGGTCGGTAGCGCCTTGGAAACATGTATCGTGTAGCAATCATCCTACTCGATAACAGATGCCGTTATCGCGTTCACAAATCGACCGGCGGCCCAGCTCCGTTGCCCATCTGGCCGTACCGTAAGTTCAATTGATAAATGGTTATTTATCGAAATGAATCCAAATAATGCCGATACAAAACTCCGCACTGCGATCGTTTTTGATAGCTCTTCACACTTTTAGAGCCAACGCCTAACACTGTTTTTGTAACTAAGGTAGTCACTGCCAAATTTTTCTTCCAATATTCTTTCTTCGGGAAAAATCTGAAAAGTACATAGATAAGCAATAAAGGGTGGAACACAAACAAGGGATAAGATCGAACCCAGATACATTCCCCAAGCCAACAGAAAAAATACCAAGCCGACATACATTGGATTTCTGGTAATTCTATAAACACCTGTGGTCACCAGCAACGACGTTGAAGCAGGTTTAAGTGGGTTTATAGTAGTTCTAGCTTTTCTAAAACTCAAAAGCGCACTGACATCGAAACAAACACCTATCGAAACAAGGATTACAACAAGTGATAGCGGAAATTCAAAATCCAAGGTGTTTGTTCCATTGGAAACTGCCCACATTAAACAAGCGAAAATTAACCCTACGATTGGTGGAGGAACTTTTAGTTCCAGGTGTTTCATCTACTTGTGCCTAAATGGATTACGCCACGTATCGGGATAGGAAAGTCTCTCTGCGCGGGTTTGTTCACAACGTAGTCATGCTTTGATCGTTGCGAGTTTTGCTCCAAATCCTATGAATACTACGCCTGTGACAGTTTTAAACATTCTTTGAAAGCGCCTGCTTTTCGCCGCGCCAACAAAGTAAGAGAACATCAACACCATTAAGGAGAACCAAAGCAGGTTTATAATTGAATGTATAAATACCAGCAAGAATGCCGATGATGCTGCATCCGAAGTCGGAATTAATTGAGGGAAGGCGGCAAGATAAAACATCGACACTTTTGGATTAAGCGCATTTGTTAGAAAACCTTCACAAAAAGCGTTAACCAGTGTTTGTTTTGATTTGGGTCGGGTGGCAGGAGTTTCAGTATCTTCGTCTCGCCAGGCAGACCACAATACTTTGATGCCAATCCAACAAAGGTAAGCAGCCCCTAACATTTTCACAATAAAAAATGCCTGAGCAGATTGAGTCAGGAGTACGGAAATACCCAATATAGACAGGCTGCCATGCAGATAAAAGGCTGCTACGAATCCCGCGATGTTTGCGTAGCCTGCGCCTTTTCCGGAAATTGGAACTGTTTTCGCGATCAGTATTCCATTTGGTCCGGGTGACATAACGAGCAATGACGCTACCACTACAAAACTTATGATCTGAGTAAGCTCCAAAACTTTCTCCGTTTTAGATTAAATTGCTAACGTACACGCTCACCGGTGCTGCTTGAGCGCAGCGGAAATGCCATCCGGTGCAGCGCGTTGTGTTGCTTGTCGCTGCCTTAGTCTATTCGAAACACGATACCCAATGAACCTGCCCGTTTTTGTCGAAGTCAGCAACAGCAACGGGCTGCGCTGATACCTTCGAAATAATTTGCTGCTCAGACAATTGATAGACGCGTCCGATTCCGTTTTGGCTGACCGACAAGATTTTGCCTCCGTCAGACGAGACTCGCAGCGTACGAAGCCAGTCTTCATGTTCGTTATGCAGCAATCTGTAGGCACCGTTATCAACATTCATGATCGCGACCTGTCCGTTGGCGTATCCGATTGCAACATGTTTGCAGTCCGGCAGGAACTCGATGGACGAAACCATCTCGCCAGTCAGAGGCCAGACCTTCTTCTCCCAATCCGAAACGCGCCAAACATAAAGGGCCGTGTCTGCCGCAACAACCTGACGTCCTTCACGATCTATCGCGGCCATGACGTGATCGCCGAGTTGCTCGGCCTGCCAAATGCATCGACCTGTGACCAGATCCCACAACTTCACATATTCGTCGCCGCCACTAAGCAAGCAAGACAGATCGGATGGCATCGACAGCGAGAATACCAGCGCGCCGTGATCCAGCTCTGCGAGCAGTTCTAAATCATTGAAACGCCAAATTCGAACAGCGCCATCGAACGCGCCGGTGACAAAGCGTGCTTGATCAATGCGTCGGGTTGCATAGACAAAATGACTGTGTGCGGACGCGATTGTGCGCTTTGCACTTTTAGCGATCACCTCGACATTTCCGTTCGCCAGGCCGAGCACCTGTTCATCGGGACCGACGGAAGCCGACACGATATTTGCGCTAGCGCCTGCCAACGTGGCCTGGTAGCTATGCTCGCGCAGGTCGTACAAGCGGATCTCGCCTGAGCCTCCACCAAACGCCGCCAATTCGCCTTTCGGATGTATGCCGATGCCACGCGCAGTTGGTTGCTGATCAATTCGCCGAAATGATCCTTCCTGAATATCTACGATCAAAGTTGCCGAGCCGCTTGTAATCGCGAAATGGCCAGCCGGGTCAACGCCAAGACCCCAGGCGACCGAACCGACCTTGAGGCTCCAGAGTTCCTTGTCTGACTGCCAGTCCCACAGCTTCAAAACGCCATCCTCGTCCAGAGATACCGCGCGATGCTCGTCCAACGCGGCGACCTTGACCACCCAGGCTTGGTGGCTTCTGAAGATGCCAATAGGGCGTCGAGCGCCAAGGTCCCACAGTCGCAAAGAACGATCCCGGGACCCGGAGATCAGCGTGTCCTCATTCAAAAACGCCAGGCAAGTGACCGCGTCTTCATGGCCCGTCAGCCAGGTCAGATGCTCACCATTGGCTCGATTCCAAATTCCAATCCTGTTGTCCGCAGAGCCTGACGCCACCAGCGAGTTTGAGACCGCAACGCTGTGGACACCCATAGAATGCCCCGTCAGACGCATGATCTCCTGAACATTGTGAGCATCGAGGATTGCGACGCTCCGATCATGGCCGGCGGTAAACAAGTGCCCGTTTACGTATTTCAGGTCGTTGATGGGTCCATCGTGACACCGCCAGACGTCTTCGCACTCGCCGTTGGCTACATCCCAAGCATGGATGGTGCCGTCGATCGACACTGAATACAGTCGCTCGCCTGAATGGTCAAAACAAGTCGCTAGCACCATTCCGGGATGCCCTGCTGGATTCACTTGTGGAAATTTTTCCGTCACGGGCTAAGTCTTACGCCTCGTATCAGGCGCAGCCCACGCAGAGTGATGTCGCCCGAGTGCACGTGTTATCGCACGGAGTAAACTGAATTTCCCTCCACCTTTTTTCTTAGTCATCCTTCTCTGGATGAAGCTCTGAATCCAGGTACCGAATTTGTTGAATGATGTTGATCAGTTTCTCACCGGAAGAAGTCAGTGAATATTCAGTTCGGGGCGGGACTTCTGGGAAGCTTTGTTTTTCCAGCAAACCGTAGATCGTCAATTTGCGTAACCGCTCGGAAAGAATCTTTTTTGAAATTCCTTCAATGCTGCGTTCCAGGGCTCCGGGACGATTAACGCCGGAATCAATCGAGAGCAAAACCGATACCGACCATTTGCAACCGATTACGTCTTCAAGCTTGCGGTAAACGCTCGCGCCCCGAGTGCTAATTATTTTCTCCTTAGTATTCATCAAGATCTACCAAAAAGTGCCTATGGCACCAATTTGTGCCGGCTTTTTGAGAGGTATCAAAAACGCTACTGTCCCGGCGTGCGCGCTCTTTCAACATAACTTAACACCTGGAGAATTGTCATGAAAGCGAAAGCTGTTTTTTACCACGCGGGTTGTCCTGTCTGTATTTCAGCCGAAGAAAATCTGGCCAATGCCATCGATACGTCTAAGTACGATGTGGAATCAGTGCACCTCGGAAATGAAAAGTCGCGTATCGCAGAGGCCGAATCGGCGGGTGTCACATCGGTGCCAGCAATACTGTTGGCAGGCGTGCCTTTTCACATCAATTTTGGCGCTTCACTGGCTGACGTGAAAGGGGGTGGGTGATGCCAAAGCTGTCGATCTTTGCAGGTTTAGTCGCGGCCAGCCTGTTATCCACCGCCTGCGCCCATGATCGTCATTCGGGTGGCATTCAGGCCGACAAAAGCAAGGATGCTCTGGCGCCGTTTGACATTGTCCACACCAAAATCACAACGCAGGACAATGTCGCGATCTTTCATATGGCGGTCTCCGGAACGGCGGGCACCAGCAAGCCGACGCCGACAGGGCAGTTGGCTGCGAGTCAGGTATTCTCTTACGTCTGGCCAACCTCCATCGATAGCTACGAGGTTGGATTCGACAGGCAGGCATTCTGGCGCTTGCGGTCACCGCCCATCCAGATTTCGATGACACACCGTTGTTCGATGAAAACGGCGATGGCGATACCGAGAATGACGGCAACGTCTGGCACAGTCATTGGGTCGTGCTGCACGCGAACGAAGAATGTGGTGCGGGCGCTTTGGGTGTAGTTGATATCCCGGAAGGTACGAACCCTCGGCTACCCAAAACATGGCCGGGCTTGCCAATTCTGTTAGACAGCCCGGGTTGGAACCCAACGTTCAACGCCGAGTCGGTCGAAGTGCGTATTCCGTTTGATCAAATAGGCATCGTAAAAGACACCCGTTTTGATGGGGTGACAGCCGGGCTTCGAGTGAATCAGAGCGTTCACGCACCGTTGCTCTGTGTTGTTGATGTGATGGATATTGCGTCTGGTGATTTGAGTCTTCCGGGGCACGTCAATCAATAGCGACGCACGTACAAAAAGGAAAGGAGGGATTTAGTCTAAATTTCTCCTTTTCCTTTTAATTCACCATATGTGCCAAACGATTCGTTCATACCTCTTTACGTATAACGCCAAGATAAGCCGAGCGTTTAACGCATCGGCTTAGTCTTTTTGTTAGGTTTTCAACGTTTATATAGCGCTTCAATTGTACTTGAGCCCAGCGAGTGTGCATTGATCATGTATCCAGTTAAGGCACCTGAAGCGTTTTCAGGTAACTCTAATTTCTTGGACAAGGCATGTACAGTAAATTGATATCGATGCACGCCATCCCCTTCAGGAGGACAAGCACCGCCAAAACCAGCAACACCATAGTCATTGTCAATTTGACGACTTTCTTTCGGGGCTAGTTTTTTACTCTGGTCACCAGAACCAGCAGGTAAGCTAGTCACATTTGCTGGAATATTGACAATTTGCCAATGCCACCAGCCGCTTCCCGTCGGTGCGTCGGGGTCATATGCTGTAATCGCAAAGGCCACTGTGCCTTTTGGCGCGTTACTCCACGATAACTCTGGAGACTCATTGCCCCCACTACATCCAAACCCCTCGAATTCCTGCGCTTTGTTCATGAATTCGCCATGAGCTATATCGGTACTGTTTAGCGAGAAATTATCAGCCGCTGAGGCCGCAGATAGAAGCAACGAGGAAAATAACACCACAAATTTGATGATCGACTTTTTCATTTGAATCTCCGATTGATAAGAATGCTTATCGTAATTTCCATCAGAAACGATGATTAGCACCAAAACAATCAATTATTCGCTTGATCCGATCATCTTCGTTTTTCTTAACTCTGTAGGTGTAATATTAAAAAGTTGCTTGAATTTATCCGTAAAGCGCGACTGAGATGAGTAGCCGCATACCGCTGCAATATGGCCAATTGAGTGCACACTTGTTTGCACCAGGTGTAAACCATGCCCTAGCTTTACTCTATCCTTAATGTCCTGAAACTTGTCTCCTTCCGCACTTAACTTTCGGCGTAATGTCGATTCACTCATTGCCAGCATTGACGATATGACCCCGGCATCTAAATCGCTGGCCAAATCTGAGCTGATAATCGTGTGAATTTTATGGCTTAAAGTGGGCGGTTTCATAACTGACCCAACCTGCTCAAAGCCTAATGAGGCGATTACCTGAAGAATTTCCTTACGGCGGATATGCCATAGTTCAGGAGATGAGAATGCAGACCACTCAACAAACTGCTGTAAGGTAAATATGAGCCTCGACTTAATGGCGCCTTGAAAATAAGTGGTCGTTTCATAGCTTCTGTGTTCAAGGCACTCAAAATCGGAATAATCAAATTCGATGAGTAAGGCGAAATACTCCGAATCGCTTGGAATATTTCTCATCGCGATAGTTGGTGTGTTCGATAAAAAGACAAAGCTACCTGCAGGGCAGAGTAGTTCGTCATCGGCACCTAATGATTTATTCCCGGATAGGACCGCTATTAATAACGGCTTAATGACGGGAACATTCAACATACGTTGCTCTTTTAATGAGCAATAAACGGAAAAAGGCAAACTTCCATTATCGCGTGCAACTTTTTTTGCTGTATCAATTAGCTTTTGCATAATTATGAGAAACAAAGGCCTAACGACCACATAAAAGGCGGAGCGTTAGCGACGTCAAGGGGATAATTGGGGTCAGGTTAAAATTCTTGTGATTAGCTAGGCCAAAGATAACTCGCAGTAAAAATATTTTAACCTGATTCTGAATATTTAAAGCTGTCTCATGAACTATTCGAGCGCAGATTGTCAGCAATTAATGACAGCATTTCGAACATTAAAACGGTACCCGTTAAAGAGGTGATCTGGTTGGGATTGTCGACAGTTGGCATCGGGCAGACGACATCAGCGCCGACGATATCGCAGCCACGCAATCCCTGCAGTATTTCGATCGCTTCGTAGGCGCGCAGTCCGCGATACCCCGCTTCCAAATTCGCAACACCTGGCGCATCTATCGGATCGAGCGAGTCCAGATCGAACGTGATATAGACAGGATTGTCAGCCACCCGCTCCCGCATGATCCGAATGGTCTCAGGTATCCCTATCTTGACGATTTCATCGGTTGGAACGACACGGTATCCGGTATCGCTTTCAGCAGGGTTTTTTCTGGGCTTCATCGGGTTTCCCCGAATGCCGAGTTGGATAGATCGGGATTCGTCGACGTGACCTTCTTTCACGGTATATGCCCCCCAATGGGCAGCTGAGCGAACCGCGCCAAGCCAGTGAGGCATGTGGTCGTAGTCATCTCGATGGGCATCAAAGTGGACCAGGGCCAGTTTCCGCCCTTTAGTCAGGTTGGAATGTTTACCGCCAAGCGCCTTCAGGATCGGCCCTGTAACCGAGTGATCCCCGCCATAGGACACCGGGCGCGTACCTGCAGCGTCCAGATGTTCGAAGTAGTCCTGAATGTGTTGTACAGAAATCTCGTTGTTGTTGGCTTGGGGTAAGGGTACGTCGCCAAGGTCGTGAATCCGACAAGATTCCCAGGGAATCAATTGGAATGCCTGATGGGCGCGGCGCAAGCGCCCGGAAACGTGTCGAACGCTACGCGGCCCGAGATGCTGATCCCTTTCGGTTGAGCCATTTCCTGTTGAGTGAGGAATCCCGACCAGGCCGATATCACAGGCTTTGGGATCAGCGTTCCAGGGACATTTGAAAAAGGTTGGTACGTCATACCAGTACCAGTGCCGCATTTCGGCACGCCGAGTTTCGATTTCATCCCAGGACGCAGTCATGACTTAACTCCCGAATTAAAGGCGCACTCGACAAGATTACTCTGATTATTGGGCGCAGGCTAAAAATCTTGTGAGTTGACAGCCAAAAGTCAAAGCGCACTAAAAAATTTTAACCTGACCCTAATTGTTGCGTTTCTTTTTGTCGCTTCTATTCCAAAGAATCAGCAGTAACTCCCATGGGATGCAAAATAGCACCACAATTGCGCCAATGATACTGAATGGACCGATGGCTCTTTCATCAGCACCAGAAAGTCCAAAGAAAAAACCAAACGATACAATTACGATTGCAATTATGATCACGCGTATTTTAATTTCTTTGGACATTTCCTTTTACATGCTAACGCTTCGCATCAGCGGCGGCGTAGCCGACGTCCCTAGCCAGCTGATCTGGCGCTGATTTGACTTGTTATGTTCAATTTGGCGGGAACGGATATATCAAGCATACGAGTAGTATTGAAATACCTAAAAAGAACATAAATAGTCGCAGTTCTGGTTTGTTATCTCCGACTGGCCCATTTTCATTTATCGGTTTTGCACTCAGAGCAGAAATATGCATGCCGGCATTACTTAACCAAGCATATGTTAAATGGACTCCCAAGCCATAAACACCGACCAAAACAAAAAAGTCCACCCCCGTTGGAATAGACTCGAACCTGAATAACGTAACAGCAAACAGGGTGCTATAGCACGTTACAACGTAGGCCACTAGAAAAGTGAGCCTTGTTTTATTGCTCGAAAATGTAAACATAACGCCTTGCTAAGGGGCAGCCGGAACGCAGTGTAGGCTGTCCCGCGGAGGCCACGCCTTTTGCAGGCCAAACTGATTTGCATTGTTAGAGATTGATAAGTGATACATAGATAAAGCAAATTACTATCGTGATGACAAAAAGTCGGAAGCTATGATAAGCGCGTATACCTGTAACTATCACAGATTCATTTGGCTTGCTTCGCCTGTAGTAAACTGTGACATTAGGTGCGTTTTCAAAAGCTTTATCTAGCGCTCTTTGGCTATATAAGCTGACTGTTGGGAAACCGAATCCTATTGACTCTGAGGTATATTCTTTTCCAGAGACGGAATATTTATACTTCAGAGAATCAATTACAGTTGCACCCTCTTTCATTTCATCCCGTTGAATATTCCACTTATCCAGCACTCCGATGCATGTTGGCCATTTAGCAGATAGCAAACTCCATATAATTGTACGTAGTTCAATTAGAAAGAAAACAATGACTACTAAAAGTGCCAAATAAAGAACTACCTCCATAAATTTACTCTAACGCCCAACTCAGCGGGCAAATTGAGCGCAGCGAAATTTGTTCCGATGCAGTTGTTTGTTATGTTTATATTGACTGTAAAGGAATAAACTATTCCCCACCACAATCAAGATTCAAAGAACGCGTATCTGCATTAAATTCACTTTCTATCTCTTCAGCTGTCATATCGCCACATCGTCTCATCTTCCATTCGCTTTGAACACTCATGCACGAATTAAAAAGGGCTTGTGAATAGTTTTCTAGAGCTATGATCGCTCTTATATTCAATGATGCAAGTTGCTCTTCCGTAGAATCTATATTCGCATCAAACAAAGTCTTCATCTCTGGATTTAGTGATTTTTCTTTCCCTTTTAGAGAATCAAAAATCGAGTATTCTCTTGTATATATGGTCCAAATAGATTCAGCTCTGAGCCGGAAAGACTCATATGCTCCGCTGTATCCAAAGATATCTGGCAAGGTCGAAAGCAGGGAGTCAGAACTACTCTCGTCCATTTGGCTATATATTTGCGGATCTTTACGCAACACGCTTAGGAAAAGTTCTGGAAGAATTATTCCATTATATGCTTCACGTGAATAGGTTGTTAATGATGGAAGTTTGGACCTTGACTTAACTGCTTTTTTTACAAGTTCTTCTGAATCTGAACGAACTTCTAAAACAGAAAGAAGCTGATCATCTAGAGGAAAATCGGTATCACTAATAGGTATACCAAAGTGCTCTCTCAATCGATCTTTTATATCTACTGTCTGCCCCCAAGAGTATTCGCAATCTCGATGTGTGGCAAATAATGCATTGTTCGTCTGTACAAAACTATCGTGTTTTTGCTCCCAAATAGCAATTCCAGCTGCGAGTCCAACACCGACAAATGTTGCTAAAAACTGGACGACGTTAGGGTGTCCTTTCCTTAACCATAAAAAGGGGTTTATAAATATAAAAGTAAGAACTGATTTTAATGACATCTTTTAGTCGCTCACTTTTTATTCAAAAAAGGTCAAATTTTAGAGTAATGAATGATTGGATAACGCCTCGCATCAGGCGCCGGCCGTAGGCCGGTCGCTCTGCATGCGCTTGTTAGGCTGCATGGTTATGCCATGATTCGAAACCAATCTTTGACCGCCAGTCTTAATCGATCGATTTCGTCTTCCATCATTGGACTGCAATGTGCAATTGGTCCCCTAAGAAGATTCAAACTTGACATGACATTTTCTACTGCCCGTGGGCTTCTAAATATTGCACCAAATACATCCCAGTTGAAGGTAATAATTACTGAAAGTTCTCCAAATGTGGTGTAGTCAATTGGCAGCTCTGATCTACGAGTGATACCGCTATCCAGTTCTTTTTGTATTAATTTTTCAGTTCTTTTAAAAATATCTTCAGGAATTCTTGCACTTGCCCACCAATCTGAGCCTTCTGCATCAAATAGTGAGTTTACAATCAACTTCCTTATTGATTGTTCCAGGCAATAAAACGTTTCGTAATGCATGGCCATTTCTGCAGCTTCTGTCCTGATGCTCTCTTCGAACTGCGGATAGTAATGTTGCTCCCCATCATCTGTGCCTGAATGGCCTAAATTTAGTGAATAGTCTTTTTCAACGCCATGAAGTTCTTCCGTAACTAAATAACCAGACATCCCGAAAGATCTAATATGATCATTTAATCGATTAGCCATAACTATTTTTTAAGTAAGTTTTCTTTCAAGCTTTTAAATATTGCATTAAACACCGCGATATCTGATGTGGCAGGCAAATTTAAATTAATTGTGTAAGATAGATTTAAACCTACCGAGTCGTCGTTCGTTGGAGGTGTATTTCCATCAACAGGTGGTAATTGAACAACCGAAGCATCATTAGTATTTACTTCAGTTTCATCCGGCTCAGGGGCCTCAAAACTAGCAACAGATTTTAAAGAATTAATTGCAGATAAAACTAATCCTGGTATCGAGGAATTTTCCGCAGCGCCCGTTTCTTCAATTATTAAACCCTTCAATGCCTCATCTGAGAGTTGGTGCATATATTCGTTCCGTACGTATAACGGGGCAAATCCATGTTTAATTGCAGCTGCAGCTGCGGCTCCGGATGTGGCTGCATTTCTGAACTGAGTATAAATACTAGTCGGTGTGCCATCGGTACCTGCAAAACCGATTTTCTTTAAAAATGAAGTGATCTGATCGCCTGAGCCGCCAGGTATTTTTAGTATAGTTTTTACAAAATCCTGGCTTACTGAAGCTGGAGTTGCAGCGGTTTTGATTCCTACAAGAGCTTTATCAATATTTCCTGGTGCTGTGACATATGGGAGTGAGGCCATGGCATAGTTCCTTTATTGCGAGGCAGAGCATTTTATCTTATATCCACAGTTAGTGCAGGTAGGGTAACTATTAAGTGCAGCCTAACAGTATGTTAAACACGCGGGTCGCGCGTTTAACAATATTATCGAGCGGCTAGTGTTTTTTCCCTCAAAAATGAGGGTGCTCTAAGTGGTTGAAAAAAAAGGGAAAAAGTTCCATGTAATACTCTTCCAAAAATCAGTAGCGAGTTACTCCCTTTTTCTTTAGTCTGTTGTACCACGTGCTTAATGACTAAGCAATTACGCAAAAAGGATTTTTATGGGCAATTCCCCCTTTCTGTATTTTATCGCTGACTATATGACGGTTCGTCGCTACAGCCGCAGAACCATTCGGTCGTATGTTCGCTGGATTAAGTCTTATATTATTTTTCACAACAAACGCCATCCGAAGAATATGGGTACGCGTGAAGTTATTGAGTACTTGACGTATTTGGCAACGGAACGTAATGTTTCCGCAGGTACGCAATCACTGGCGCTGAATGCTATAGCGTTTCTGTACAATAAGTTTCTTGATGATCCAATCGGCGATCTCGGTGAATTTCGGCGTGCTTCGCGACAAGCCAAATTGCCGTCGGTGTTGACAATTGATGAAATTGAGAGACTGCTAAGGAGTATGCAATCAAAGTATCGCTTAATGGCGTGCATTATTGATCGCTATCTTTTTCCTGCTTAACCCTCCGCAATCGATCTCGGTATTTCCCCCGCGCCAGTTCCTGCATGTCCACTACCGTATCACTCTCATCAACAATTTCGC
Organism: Pseudomonadota bacterium; assembly: GCA_039029275.1. Classification (GTDB taxonomy): domain Bacteria; phylum Pseudomonadota; class Gammaproteobacteria; order JBCCGL01; family JBCCGL01; genus JBCCGL01. The sequence continues at coordinate 168,317 of JBCCGL010000009.1, forward strand.
GCCCAAGCAATGTTTCAATCGCGTCTTCCAGAGTCACGATGCCGGAGGTTTGGCCAAACTCGTCTTCGACTAAAAACATATGCGCACGCGTTTTTATAAATCGATCGAGCAGTTGTTGGACCGGTAATTTTTCGGATACGCGTTCAATCGGTCTGGAGTAATCAGAGACCGGTGCGCTGCCTTTTCCTGTGCGCTCAGCCTCGTAAAGGTCGGATCGAAACACATGCCCGGATACATGATCGGTGTCATTCCAAAAAATCGGTATACGCGAAAAGCGTTTGGTGTCCGGCATTTCCAGTGCGTCGGTCACACTCGTATCCTGCGGCAGCATATGCACAACGGTGCGCGGTGTGAGGACATCTTCGGTAGTGATGTCGTGCAGGCTAAGCACGTTAGACAGGTACTGGTTTTCCTGCGAGATTAACGAGCCGTCTTTGTGCATGAGCGACGCCATCGCGATGATTTCTTCGCGCGTGATTTCCTGACGTTTTTTTCGGCTGAATAAACTCGTTAACAAGGTTGCAGACCATACCAGCGGGAACACAAGTTTGATAAGCCAAAGAATCGTCGTTGATGCGGGAATGGCTAACGGCTTCCAGTAGGTTGCTCCGAGTGTTTTAGGAATAATCTCCGAAAAGTACAAAATGACCAGCGTCAGTGTAATGGCGATTAAAGTCTCCCATTCGGCACCGAATATTTGCAGCGCTTGCGAGCCGACCCCGGCCGCACCCATCGTGTGCGCGAAGGTGTTTAAAATTAAAATGCTGGACAAAGACTCATCCAGTTTTTCCCGAACTTTCTCGAGCCGCTTGCCTGCCTTTGGTTTTTCCTTGGATACGTTTGCGACGTAACTCGAACTTATCGAGAGCAGAACCGCCTCGAGCACCGAGCAGAGAAAAGAAACACCGATGGCGATGGTGAGATAAACAATCAGTAGCGTCATGATATTGGGCGCGAGATGCGCGACAGTGTTTTCGTGAGATTCAATCCGAACATAGAGTTGAAGATTCGTTTGAGCGTCTTTCGTTTATATAGTGTTTTTAGGGATCAGATCAATGCCCCAAAAGGCGATTGCGAGATTTCAAATTTATCCAAAAAACGCACGAGAATTTTTTTCGTCCTGCTTGATTGCATCCGTCATTGCTTCGAGCGAGTCGAACTTCCACTCCGGTCGCAGATAGTGTCGAAACACAACGCGTAATTTTTTGCCGTACAAGTCACCAGAAAAATCGAACAGGTTGGCTTCGAGCGAGACACGGTCAGTGTCTTCAACCGTGGGACGGGTGCCGATGCTCGCCATGCCTTGATAACGTTTGCCGTCTGTGGTCACACACTCGACGACAAAAACACCTTTGACCGGCGTGTGCTGGCGGCGCAGGTGAATGTTCGCCGTGGGGTAGCCAAGCGTGCGGCCGCGCTTGTCGCCGTGCATGACCCGACCTTCGATAAAGTAGGGTTGCCCGAGGAGGTCTTCGGCCACCGACATATCGCCTTCGGAGAGGGCTGTGCGAATTCGTGTACTGCTGATGCGTTCTGCGTCCTGCCTGTACGTTGCGGTGGGCTCCACGCTAAAGCCGTGTTGTTTGCCGAACGCTTCGAGCATTGCAAAGTCGCCTCTGCGTTGGTGGCCGAAACGAAAGTCGTCGCCGATCACGATGTGTTTGACGCCAAGACCGTCGACCAACACATCCTGAATAAAATCCTCGGCGGCGCTGTTCGCGAGCTTACGATTGAACGGCACCACGAATGTGCGTTCGATTCCGAGATCGCGCAGCGTGCTGAATTTGTCGCAAAAGCTCATCAATCGCGCGGGCGCTTTGTCCGGCGCAAAATATTCGAGCGGTTGCGGTTCAAAGGTCATCACGCAGGCCGGAACGCCACAGGTGTTCGCGTGGGTTTGCAACCCGCTGAGAACGGCGCGGTGGCCGCGATGCACCCCGTCAAAATTGCCAATGGTTACAACGCAGCCACGGTGGCGCGAATGCAGATTGTGAATGCCGCGAATCAGTTCCATAAGCGGAATTATTGTCGGAACTGGCGCGGACGCAAGCCACAGATCAGCAATACGGCGGCGTATACCAGGCAGGCGAGCGCGACCAGCATCAGCGTCCACAGTCCGCGCGTCCAGAAGCTTGCCGAAATCCAGAAATCCATCGCAGGATTAATCGCAATCACGGCAGCGCCAAGGCAGGCAACACCAAGCAGTGCGACAACAATGTACTTCAACCAGCCGGCCTGCGGGTTGTAGATCGAGCGCTTGCGCAATCCGTGCAGCAGCATCGCCATATGAACCCACGCGAAGATTGCAGTCGCCACGGCGAGGCCGACGTGTGGGGCGTGAAACTCCATCTGCACCATCGGGATCACGATCGCCAGACTCAGCACCATTTTGATCGAGAGCGCCGTGACGCCAATCTTCATCGGAGTCGTCGTGTCCTGTCGCGAGTAAAAACCCGGTGCCAGCACTTTAATCAAAATAAACGGCGTGATCGCGAGGGCGTACGCGCTCAGGCTCAGCGACGCCATTTTCGCATCGTTGGCTGTAAATGCTCCGTAGCCGAACAGCGTCAGAATGACCGGCTCAGCCAACAGCACCAGCCCAAGCGTTGATGGCAGCCCGATCAAAACACCGAGGCGCAGACCGATGTCCAGCGTGCGATTGAATTGCTGCGGGTTTTCCTGCGCGTGAAGCTGCGACAGGCGCGGCAGGATCACCGTGCCAAGCGCAACGCCAAATATCCCGACCGGGAATTCGACGAGTCGATCCGATAAATACAGCCACGTCATACTGCCGGTGATCAGAAACGAGGCCAGAATGGTATCCAGAAGGATGCTGATCTGCGCGACCGAGGAGCCGAACAAAGCGGGTAACATCAGCTTGAAAATTTTGCGCACGCCTTCGTGCGCCCAATCCCAGCGCGGCATCGGCAGAAGATTGAGCTGCGCGAGAAACGGCAGCTGAAACCCAAGCTGAACCACACCCGCGACAAACACGCCGATTGCCATCGCCATAATGGGTGGATCAGCTTGATCGGCGAATCCCAGGGCCGCAGCAATCAGGCATATATTGAGTAGCACCGGCGTAAACGCAGGAATCCCGAACTTGCCGTGGCTGTTCAAGATGCCGCCGGCGTAGGCCACCAGCGAGATAAACAGCAGATAGGGAAACGTCCAGCGCAGCATATCGGTGGCCATGTCGAAGCGCTCGGCGTCGTCGACAAACCCGGGCGCGAACAGCATCACCACCAGAGGCGCACCCGCCACGCCCAGCGTCGTAATCAGCAGCAACACGCCACCGAGCGTGCCGGAAACGTGAACTGCAAGATCGCGCAGCGCGGCGAAGTCGCGCTTCTCCTTGTACTCGGTAAACACCGGCACGAAAGCCTGCGCAAAGGCGCCTTCGCCAAACAGGCGGCGGAAAAAGTTCGGGATCTTGAAGGCGACGACAAACGCGTCTGTCATCGCGCCCGCGCCGAAAACAATCGCAAACACCTGATCGCGCACAAAGCCAAGAATGCGCGAGACAAAGGTCAGCGCACTGAACAGCAGGCCGGAGCGCACCAGCGTCTTGGGTTTGTCGATGGATGTGTCGGGATCGTTTGGCAAAAGCAGGCGAATCAGAGCAGCACAAGTTCTGCGGCGAGAGTGTATCACCGCGAGCTTAATGTGATTTAACGCATGTTTATACGCAATATAAACACGAATAATAATAATTCTCATTTACACAATACAATATCTGCACTATGCTTGCCCCCCATAAACACGCGAAATGCAATGGGAGGTCTGTTTCCGTGATTCAAACTCGTCCGACTGAAGAGCGTTTGCTTTCCGATATATCTGATGCGCAGAAGTTATTTGTCGTTGCTTTGCGTCACTGCGCCTATCTGGGGCCGCACCTTGTCGCGCATGTGTTTCACAGTCGTTTGCTGCCGTGCCAGCTCGACTCTCTGGTCAAGTCATTCTCTGCGGTGGTAAACGTTTTGCAGCTCGCGTCGGGCGACAAACCTTTGCTCAACAGCCCCGGATCGGGAAAATTGAGCGCGGTAGAGGTGGACTTACTCGGCGCCGTCGCGTTGGTGCAAGGTCGTGTTAGCGTCGGAACCGCGCTGCAACAGATGAAGTGGCTGGACGCAGAGCTCACCGCTGAACTGGCGTTTGCCCTGCTGCAGGTCGCAGAGGATCTGATCACAGCGCAGTTGTATTTGCCGTCGGTCGTCAAACGCAAACCCAATCGGGGATTTTGGGGAGCACCCCGCAACCTGCCCGCGGCAGAAAAACTCTCTGATCTGCATCGCATTGAAAAACAGCTCGTCGTCGCTGTGCGCCTGTGCGCACACACCTTGATGAAGCAGCTTCCAACCACGTCGACCATGGCCACCTATCTCGCGCCGTTGGGATTGTCAGATCTGGTTGACCCGATCAACTCGGCAATGCGGGTATTGGCCGAACACACGCTTCGCGCGTTTGATGTCCGATGCATCGGCTGCGCGAATATCTCGGATGACGAAGCGCGCATTTTGGCGGCCATCGCGTTTTCGCAATCTGATAACGACGCGCAGCAAACGCGCATGGCGCGGGCGTGGTTAATCGGCCCGCACGATCAGGGCTTTATGTGCTGTGTGGATGCCATCGCCTCAAGCCTTAGCTGGGCTGAGCATTTTATTCCGCAGCGACGTTGGTCATTTTTAGAAGAAGAATCCAAACGACCGCATCTCAGGCTCGTTGTTAATAAACCTAATCCTTCCACCGCGACAGCAGGTGTGTATCATTAGGATCTAACCACCCAACTCATATCACCAAGGGGAGTCTTCATGTCTCACGCTAGGTTGCACTGTAGTGCTTTCGCTGCAGTGTCGGTTCTGTTTTCGAATATGGCTTTTGCGGGGAACTCCCCGTCGGTTTCGGATGTTCTGAATCACTACTCTGACATCGCACTCGCGGGTTACACCGATTCGCTCAGCACCGCACGCGATCTGGACGCCGCCATCGACGCGTTGATCGCAAATCCTTCGGCGAGCACGCTCGACGCAGCGCGTGCGAGCTGGCTTGACTCGCGCGTGCCTTATCAGCAAACCGAGGTTTATCGCTTCGGCAACGTGATCGTCGATGACTGGGAGGGCAAGGTAAACGCCTGGCCACTCGACGAAGGACTGATCGACTACGTTGACGCCAGTTACGGCAGCGAATCGGATGAAAACCTGCTTTACACCGCAAACGTTGTCGCCAATACAAAGCTCATGCTGAGCGGCAAAGAGATCGACGTTAGTAACATTAGCCCTGCGCTGCTGGCCGATAGTCTGCACGAGGTCGACGGTGTTGAAGCCAACGTGGCGACGGGCTACCACGCGATCGAATTTCTGTTGTGGGGGCAAGACCTGAACGGCACCGAAAGCGGCGCGGGCGAGCGTCCGGCCAGCGATTTCGACACCGCCAACTGCACCGGCGGCAACTGCGAGCGACGCGCTGCCTACCTCAAGGCTGCGAGTGAACTGTTGATCAGTGATCTGGAGTGGATCGTCGCCCAGTGGGAAGACGACGGTGACGCGCGCAAATCACTGCTCGATGGCAGCGAACAAGCGGGGTTGTCTGCGATCATCACCGGTATGGGCAGCCTGTCTTACGGCGAACTGGCAGGCGAGCGCATGAAGCTCGGCCTGATTTTGCATGACCCTGAAGAAGAGCACGATTGCTTCAGCGACAACACGCACCATTCGCACTTCTACGACGCGCTGGGCGTGCAAAACGTTTACACCGGCAGGTACGAGCGGGTCGACGGTCGTGTGTTAACCGGGCCGTCTTTGAGCGATCTCGTGGCCAACAAAGATTCCGGAATCGACTCGATGCTGCAGGACAAACTGGCAGATACGGTCGATAAAATGGGCGTGATTGTCGCCAGCGCGGTTGAGGGTGAATCCTACGACCAGCTAATTGGATCGGGCAACGACGCGGGCAACGCGAAGGTGCAAGCGGCCATCGACGCGCTGGTTGCACAAACCCGTGTTATCGAGCAAGCTGCGGCCGCACTCGGTGTCGAAGAATTTGCAATTGAAGGGTCAGACAGCCTGGATAATCCGTCCGCTGTGGAGGGTTAAACTCACGCGGTTCCTGTTAGCGCCCGTGTTGGGTGCACGATCGATTCACTACGTTCTGATCGCCGCGACTCTCGCGGCGATTTCGCTCGCAGGCCCGGGTGCGCTGGCACTTGATTTCTCGCGTGCCGAACCGGATGAGCACCTTTCTGGCGGCGCAACCACCTACACGAAAACCATCAACCGCAACGCCTTTTCGCACGCTGCGAACAACCTCAGCTTCGAGGATGAGCTGAACTTCAAAGTTGGCAACGGTGTTTTTCGCAAAATCTGGGTGTCGGCACCTGCATCGACAAAATCGTCCGACGGGCTTGGTCCCATATTCAACGCCAAATCCTGTCAGCGCTGCCATCTCAAAGACGGGCGCGGACATCCGCCCAGCGGTAACTGGCCGGATGACACGGCGGTCTCGATGTTTTTGCGCCTGTCGATTCCCCCGCAATCCGATGCGGATCGTGCGCGTTTGGCGGCGCGTGAAATCAACGTCGTCGCGGAACCCACGTACGGCACTCAGCTGCAGGACTTTGCCATTCAGGGTCACAAGGCCGAAGGGCGCATGCATATCGACTACGCCGATTTTGATGTCGATCTTGCGGGGGGCGAGAAAGCGACGCTGCGCAGACCAAGCTATCGCGTTGACGCGCCGGGGTACGGGCCATTGCATCCGCAAGTGCAGCTATCGCCAAGGGTTGCTCCGCAAATGATCGGCCTCGGCTTGCTCGAAATTATCGCTGCAGACGACATTCTCGCCAACGCCGACGAGCAGGACGCAAACAACGACGGCATCTCGGGCAAACCCAATTGGTCACGCGATAGCGGAACTGACGAGCTGCAGCTCGGGCGCTTTGGCTGGAAGGCCGGAATGCCAACCATGGACAAGCAAAACCAGAGCGCATTCGCTGGCGATATAGGATTGTCCACGCCGCTGAGCCCGTATCCTGCCGGGGACTGCACGCGTGCGCAGGCGCTGTGCCAGAACGCGCCGCATGGCGCTAAAATCTCCGAGGGCGAACTCGAAGTCAATCAGGAATTAACCGATCTGGTGCTGTTTTACACACGCCATCTCGCCGTACCCGCGCGGCGTGACGTCGACGATGCCAACGTGCTGGCGGGAAAAAAACTGTTTCACGAAGCCAGATGTGCGGCGTGCCATGTTCCCAGTTTTACCACGCAGGTGCGCGCCGATTTGCCGGCCTTGTCGGGGCAAAAAATTTGGCCCTACACTGATCTGTTGTTGCACGATATGGGCGAAGGCTTGGCGGATAACAGGCCCGAGGGCGACGCCAGCGGACGCGAGTGGCGAACACCGCCGCTTTGGGGTATCGGCCTGACAAAAGTGGTCAGCGGGCACGAACAACTCCTGCACGATGGCCGCGCGCGCGGTCTGCTTGAGGCCGTTTTGTGGCACGGTGGTGAAGCGCAAGCCTCGCGCGATGCTGTCGTCGCCATGAGCCCGCAGGACCGCAAACACCTCATACAATTTCTGGAGTCACTATAATGCGTTGCCTTGCGGTACTGATGTTGACGTGGTTGGGCGTGAGTGGCGCAGCGCAGGCACAGGAATTCGCTAACGATCAGTTCCACGCTTTCAACATGGCGGTTGTGGACAAGCGTATACTGCCGGCCTACCGAACGCTTGCCGATGCCGCCATAGAATTGCAGCAATCGAGTGAAGCCCTGTGCGCGGATCGATCGCAAGCGAAGCTATCGACCGTCAAAAGCCGATTCCATCAGTTCACCGATGCGTGGATGGCGATTCAATATTTCAGGATTGGTCCGGTTGAGTTTGCGTTTCGCTCCAGCCATATCCAGTACTGGCCGGATAAGCACAATGTGGTCAGCAAACAGCTGGCAAAGCTGCTGAGCAAGCAGGATCCGACGGTACTCGAACCCGAAAACTTTCGCGACGTCAGCGCAGGTTTACAGGGATTGAGCGCGCTGGAGCGGGTGATTTTCTCGTCTGATTCGGAAGAGAAATTACTCGCCAGTGCCGACGACGCGCCATATCGCTGCGCGCTGCTTGTGGCCATAGCGCACAACCTTGCGTGGATGACGAACGCGATCGTGCGCGATTGGGAGTCCGGCAAGAATGCGTTTCGCACGCAGGTGCTTGCCGCGAATGACGAAAGCGGAAGTGACTTTTTCGCGGATCCGACCGAGCTGGCGTATCAAATCCTTAGCCGGCTGCGCGAAAGCGTGCAGGCAGTGCACGATTTAAAAATCGGACGCCCCCTGGGAAAAGCGGGGAGTCGTCCCAAACCAAGGCGCGCTGAAATGTGGCGCAGCGAGCGGTCGTTGGAAAATGTCAGGCAAAATCTTGAGGTCGTGGCTGACTACTTTGCCGACACAGGGCCGTTGTCGATTTTTTCTGAATCGGAGAGCGCACACGAAAGAATCGATTCAGCTGATTGGCATCTTGGCGCGGCGCTGAAAGCGCTGGCTGGCATTGAGTCTATTTCAGCGACATCGCTTGAATCGGCCCCGACGATTGAGGCGCTCAAACTCGCGCAATCGCAACTCGACGACGCAATCGAGAGCATCGCGAAACTGTTGGTCGCGCTGGGTGGATCCGCCGGTTTTAACAGTCTGGACGGTGATTGATCGACCCGCGCCGCAAGGCGTTGACAGCCACAGCCGTTCTAACGATAATGCGCGGCTTTCTCGAATAAACCCACAGGAGTCTTGAGCGTGGCCAACTCCCCTCAAGCCAGAAAACGCGCCCGACAGTCGGAAAAACATCGTCAGCACAATGCGAGCCTGCGTTCGATGCTGCGTACCTCGATCAAGAAGGTCGGTTACGCGGTTGATGCAGGAAATAAAGAAGAAGCGGAATCTGCGTACAAAGCCGCGGTTCCGGTGATCGACGGCATGGCGCGCAAGGGTCTGATCCACAAGAACAAGGCCGCACGGCACAAAAGCCGACTCAACGCGCAGGTTCGTGCGCTGTAACGCGACCTGACAGTCAAGACCGAAAAAGCCGACCAATGTGTTGGCTTTTTTTGTGTCTGCAATCCACCGACTGCGAGTTGCCCTGCCGGTTTTGCGCTGTTAGCGTTGCAAAAACACAAGCGGGATTCTGCGATGAATCGATACGAAAAGCTGCTTGCCCGAATGCGCGGCGGCGAGTGCGTCATGATCGATGGCGCGACCGGCACCGAAGCCGAGCGTCGCGGCGTGCCGCAGCTCGAAGGTGCATGGAATGGCGGTGCGGCCTTGAGTCATCCCGACATCGTGCGCGAGATTCACACCGACTACATAGCGCTCGGCGCGCAGATTATTATTTCCAATACATTTGGCACATCGCTGCACGCGCTGCGCGATGCTGGAGTTGAGGGCGATTTTGACAACTACAATCGCCGCGCGGTGGAACTCGCATGCGAAGCGCGTGTGCAGTCGGGCGACGATGACATCCTGGTCGCAGGTGGAATTTCATACTGGTCGTGGACCGGGAACCACCCCGCGCTGGACGAATTGCGCGCCAGCGTTGAGCAACAGGCCGGCGTGATGCGCGATGCCGGTGCTGATTTGATCATGCTGGAAATGATGGTCGATATCAGGCAGATGCTGCCCACGCTGGATTCCGCGCTCACTGCGGGTTTGCCGGTTTGGGTTGGCATCACGACCGGTCGCAATGATGCGGGTGAAATCTGCATGCGCGACGGGGACAGCATTAGCGATGCGCTCGCGGAAATCGCGTCGCGTGACATTGATCTGATTAGTGTGATGCACACGCCGTCGCAATACATCGACCCGAGTCTGGATGTGCTCGAAAAACATTGGAACGGACTTGTCGGCATCTATCCCGATTCCGGGACTTACGATGAAGCGAACAGAATGATGTTTTTTAACGTCATGACCCCCGAGGGGCTAAGCGAATACGCGAAGGGTTGGCTACAGCGTGACCTCGCCTTGATCGGCACCTGCTGCGGTATGGGCGTTGATCACATCGCAGCGTTGAAAGCGACAATGGAATCGTAATTAATTTCGCGATCACGGTTGCGAATTGCTTTTTCTCTAATTTTTTCTTCCAATGTCTACTCGCATTTCGCCGTACGCTGTTTGAATTGTCTTGCTGACAATCTTCTTAAAGCCCGCTGCGCGCATTCGGTCTGCCATAAATTCATCATCCAGGGAAAGGTCATTGTTCACCAGCGAGGGGACCAGGCGTCCGACCACATGCGCTTCCGGTTTTGTTCGGTCATCGCGCAGTGCTTCGTGGAAACTGACAAACACACCTTTTTCCGTAAGAGCTGCGCGCAGTTTCTTGAGCAACTCGATAATGTCTTGTGCAAAATACAGTGACATCGACGCCCAAATAATGTCGTAGGTGTTTTCGAAATTCGCGGTGTTGTAGTCACCCGCGATAACGTTGATTGGCAAGCTCGCATCGAGACGACGCTCAATCGCTTTGGCCGGTCCGGGCAAATCAAAAAGTGAGACACGCAGATCTCGCTTCAGCGATATCAACGCGTTGGCAAGCGAGTCTGAGCCCGCGCCAAGATCGAGAAAAAAACGCGCCTCGGGCCAACCCGGCAGGGACGTTATCACATCGATTGCCACTGGATTACTCATCGTGTCGTGGAACTCGCGCAGGTGCTTGTAGCTGTTGTCCCAATGACAGTGATCGCGCAAGCCGGCGGCAGAATGCCGGGATTGTCCATTGCGCAGCATGTCTTTTAATTCAGCTTTGTCAGCGTGACGAACCGAGCTGAGGTACCGGAGCAAATTGCACAGTGACCGATCAGAATTGGACGTAAGGTAAGGCGCAACTTCAGATCTGATCTTGTACCCGCGTTTGTTTTTCGAAAGCACGTCAATACTGCAAAGGGCGTTCAGGAACAGGCGACACTGGTCGTGCTGCAAGGAGAGCATTTCAGCGACTTCGTCATCCGTTTGCCGGTCAGTCAGAGAGTCAAAAACGCCGAGTTCCAGCGATACGTCGATCAGCTGCCAGCGTATCGGGCTTAGCACTAAGTCGAAAAGTTCTTCGGGTACTTGTTGACTGCTTGAAAAGCGACGCTCAAGAGCATTTCTCACTAGAGTTCTGCCGAAAACGTTAGACCAATCGTGCGTGGCAGTGTGTCCTCAACCACGACGCCATTTGGCGTACTGACCGCTCGACTGACTATTTCCTCTTCGGTCACGTTTTTAGCCCAGAGTGTCAGACGCGCGTTTTTGAACTGATATCCCAATTCGAAATCGACGACATCAAAACTGCTTTGTTCGAGTAAATTTTGGCTATCAAAGAAATAGTCATCCGAGCCGCGAACCGAAAGGTGACCGAAAATTCCGTTGTCTGATTCATAGCGAACACCGGCCGAATACGTACGCTCGGGCGCATAGGGTAAATCGTTACCAGACAAGTCGAGAGGCATTCCAAATGTGTTGCTGACAAACGAGGTTGCTTCTGTTTGTAGAATTCCAAGATTAAAATAAGTCGATAACAGAGGGCTAACTGAATATGCGATTGAAAATTCCGCGCCGGTGCTTTCTGTTTCGCCGGCGTTTGAAACACTCTGAATAAACCCGGGCAGCAGGTCGACGATTTGTTTGTCTGTGGTTGTTATTTGAAACACGCTGATCGCAGTGCTCAGTTTGTTTTGAAGCGCGGTGTTTTTCCAGCCCAGCTCAATCAGTTCGCTGTGTTCTTCGTCAAACGTGAACGAGTCTGCGTCGCCTGCACTGTTGTAGTTATAGCCGCCGGGTAGATAGCCCTCAGAATACGACACATAAACAAAATTCTGCTCGTCAGCCAGAAAGCCAAGCGATGCGGTTGGCAGGAACTCATCGCTATCCAGGTCCGCATCGTATTGCGTATTCAGCATTGCATTGCTGAATGATTGCGAGGCGGATTGATCGACTTGTTCATATCGACCACCAATCGTCACGCTCCATCGCGGATTAAAGCTGTATTCGATCTGCCCGAACAGCGCCTGTCCGTTTTGTTCAATCTCGGTAACGCGATTGGTCGTGTTGAACATTGGCGAAATGGTAAAATCGATGTCTGAATCTTCATCGAAAAAATACACGCCTGCGAGCCAGTTTAGATCGGGATTGGCATCTTCCGAAGACAGACGAAATTCTTGCGAAAAACTATCGTTTTGAAGGTCGTATAGTGTTGCCGGTAACGGTGCGGGTGTCGCGTCGAGGTCAATCTCAAACTCTCTTTCGTAGTCGGTTACCCCCGTTATCGAAGTCAGTTCAAATTTGTCAAAGCCGTGTGTTAACTCAACAGCATGGACCGCAGTCTTTTCGTTATCGAAACCCTCGGTATCAGCGTTTGTGACGAATGGATCAGTCTGGTTCACGCCAGATTCAAAGCGGAATCGGTTGCGACCAGAATCGTGATCATCGATCACCGTTTTAAAGATGATATCGGTATTCGCGCCGGCGACGAAAAGCGCGCTTGCAGCCAATGACGAGCGGTCAACTTCACCACCTTGACGGCTGTCTGTTAATTCATTGTAAAAAGGCCCGTCGTTGTCATCGATCTGGATCTCGATAGCGCCTGCGAGTCGATCGTCTACCAACTCGTTTGCACCGCTGGCAGAAAAAACATACCCGTCGGCACTACCCTCTCCGCTATCAATTGTCATCGTCGAAATGCTGGCGTGACCGGTCAATTCCCAACTGGGGTCGATCGAATTGAATTTGATTGCACCGGCTTCCGTATTTCGACCATACAAAGCGCCTTGTGGGCCTTTGACAATTTCCACTGAGTTAAAAATCGACATGTCGGGCAATTGGTTTCCACCCAATGGCAGTGCAACACCGTTGACGAAAAATCCGACCGGGTCCTGCAGGCCGCTATCGAGTCCCGAAACACCGCGGATGTTGATTCGCGTTTGAACCGATGAGTTTTCAATGGTCACATTTGGCGTTGCCTGCTGGATCAGCTCAACGTCTGCGCCCGGATCATCGGACAGATTGTCGATGAGCGATGCACTTGTCGGAACGCGATTCGGGTCTTCCTCCCAATAGCGCGCTTCGACCGTTATCGGTTCCAGAGACACAGTCTCGGCAGCGAGCGGTTGCACGAATAAACCACTCAGTAATATGCCGGCAAATGTTGGCGTATGGGAAAAACGTGTTTGAAATTTCACGGTGGGATTCTCGTTAGAGTCAGTGTGACCAATCGTAAAAACCACGTGCCGAAGTAGCCGTCATTTAATGAACAACACACCATAATTTCACGAACAAATTAAACCGGCGTGAGCCGGATTTTGTCGGCGACTGATAGCGCGTGCATGCAGACGCTGCGTTCGCCGGGTCTACGATTTTCTACGCCTTGCGGCGCAAAACAAAAGCCATCATGAAAATCGACACCATGATGATCACACAGACGATGTAGGGAGCGTGATAGGTATAGTTGTGCAGAAAGCTTCCGGCGATGGGTCCCGAAGCCAAACCCAAACCCTGACCGATACCGTTGACACCCGCGACGCGCCCCTGCGAGTCGTTGTCGACGCTTAGGCTAAGGCTTGCGAGATTTCCGGGAAACAGCAAACCAAGTCCGAACCCGAACACACACATCGATAGCATTAATGTTGCGGGTGTGTGAGAGAACGTCGCCGCAATCATCGCGCACCCGCAAACAACACTGCCAACAACAATGAGGTTTCGAGGCACCAGCGGCAGTCTGCCAACGAGCAGTGATTGGGTCAGGATCATGACGATCATGGTCAGCATCATCGTCATTCCGCTTCGACGAATGGCCATGTCGTTTGACAACAAAAATCGGTCTTCGAGCGTTAAGGGAATAACATGCTGAAGCAGGCTGAATAGCATGAGACCCAGAAATGTAATAAGCAGGAAGCCACTTATTCGCTTGTACGGCAGAGGTGCGTGAGTGATCGCGGCTGAGTCGTCCGGCTGCTTTCGCGGTTCCGGTAGGTAGACGGCCGTGACGAAACAGCTGGCGAGCAGCAATATCGAGATTGCCACATAGCCTGCGAGCAGATGCTGGCTACCCGATAGGCTCGCGCTGAAACCACCAAGGATTGATCCGACTCCGAATGCCGCACCCATCAGACCCATCCCTTTGGCCCGGGAATCCGCGCTTGTCACGTCGGCGATAAATGCCTGGCCGGCTGGCTTGAGTCCACCGGTGAAAAGGGAATTAAGCAAACGCGTCGACAACAGCAATACGAATGCGAGCTGCGTACCCAGTAAGAGTTCAAGGCGCAGTTGAATCAGCGTCGCGCTGGCGACGTTAAATGCGGTTGTGGCAACGATGCCAATCAAAATCACACGCCGCCGACCCCACTTCTCACACAGGTTGCCCCAAATGGGCGCGACCAGCGTCAGGGCAAGCGCGGAGAGGCCGACGACTGCGCCGGTTGCGGTGTCGGAGAAGTCCATTTGTCGTCCAACCGATGGCATGGTGATGACAAAAAACGAATACGCAAATCCGTTGCTAACGAGTATGAACAGCAGTGGGATTAGAGAATTAGCGAACATCGTCCTGCAGCACCGGGAAAATAACGCAATTAGAGATCGCCCGCCGTAGCTGTGATATCAAACAAAGAACCACATCAGCACAATCGCCGAACACGCTACGCGTGATTGAGGCGCTCGCGGTAGGCAACAGGTGTGCAGTGGTAGTGTTGTTTGAACACTTGCGCGAAATGACTGGCGCTGCTGAACCCGCATTGGCACGCGATCTCAGTGATTATTTTGTTTGTGGTTGTCAAATAACCCCGTGCTCTTTCGAGTCTGTACTGCCGCAGCCAATCGTAGACAGTGGTGCCATACGCCTTCTTGAAACACCGGTTCAGTTTGGTGTGGCTCATATTGGCGTGTTTTGCCAATACAGGCAGCGGCGGGGTGCGAATCAAATCTGCAGTCATCACATCGACAACTCGCCGCAAGCCATTGAGTTCGGCCGTGGACAAATGCTCGATATTGGGCGTTTGCGATGACTTATATTCGGGTTCCGTCGACGTGATCCAGCGGGCAAGCAGCTGAAGTGCCTGACTTTCGGCCAACAGCCTGTGAGTTGCTGAATCAAGTGGGTTATCGAGAATATCCGAAACTCCCGATTCTAGCGTGGCCAACTGGCCGAGATGTGCCATCCTCACACCGAATAATGGCGAGGTTTCATCGCTATCAAGAATGACATCTTTGAGTCGTTGTCCGGAGTATTTGATGACGATCATTTCGTTCAATTGATTCGCCGACGTGGTCCGAAACAAGTAGTCTTCATTAACATGAAAAAACCACACGTCGCCGGAATGAATAGTGTGGGTGTGGTGCGGCAAGCTAGCGAGTTGAAAAACGCTGTGCCCTGACAATCCAAATACGAGAAGGGCTGTTTGTTCGGTGTACTGAATGCAGGCTTCGTAATTGTTGTCGAAACGGCATTTGCTATGGGTAACGCTGATATCCCTGCAGATTTTGCCAATCAAAAAGTGTCCGTTTCCCTGATCTTCGCGCAGTGGCAGGGTTTTCCACTTTTGTGTTTCAAACGATGCTTGCGCGAGTTCATTCGCATCGAGATTAACCGGCGCTGCTGCATCACTGCGTAATTTGGAGGCCAAATATCTCATAACGATCAATCGAGCAGGACGCGATTCTCAGTCGGATTTCCATCACAGTAAGATAGCAAGGAAGACTTAATCGTAAATGATAATTGTTTACATTTCCAGATACCCTAACGAGCTGAATCGGTGTGGCCGCTCCAGATCGGCGGGTGCTTCCCGTGCCAGTCGAGCGACTGTTCGAGAACGCGGCAAACTTGCAGCACGAGCTGATCCTGCGAACTGTGACCTGCGAGTTGTACGGAGCACGGCATTCCGCCATCCTGCAGAAAAACCGGAATCGCCGCCGCCGGCTGGCCCGTCATATTGCACACGTAAGAAAACGGCGCGAAGGCGTATCCATCCGCTGACCATTGCTCGTAGTCGAACGCGTCGGTGCGGCTGTCCAGCGCACCAAGCGGGATCGGATCTCGTGCCAAGGCGGGAGTCAGCAGCAAATCGTAATCGGCTATGGACTGCATCAAGGTCACGCTGGTGCAGTGAGCGCGCCGCCGCGCGTGGTACAGGTCAATCGCGCCCATGTTGGCAACAAGCCCGCGCAGGAAGCGCGTCAGCGATTCGAGTTCATAATCGCGGGGCTCGCGCCCGAGTTCAGCGACGCGTTGATTAATCTCACTGACTACGTCCGGCATCCACAGGGTTTCCAGCCAGTCTCCGATATCGAGATCGGTTGGGTAGCGGTACTCGATCAGCTCATGGCCCGCGTCCACCAGCAGCGCAGCGGCCATCTCTACTGCCTGCTGCTGTCGCGTGCCTGCCAGTTCACCCGTGGGCGTGTGGCAACACACGCCAACTTTAAGTTTGCCCGTCGGCGCGTCCAGCGAAGCGAGGTACTGCCCCGAACGCGATTCCAAACAATAGCGGTAGCCATGCGCGTGGCCGGCAGTAATATCGAGTGACGCCGCGCTGTCGCGGACGCTTCGCGTGAGCACATGGTCGGAGTTAAAGCCGTTGGAAATCTCCGGAAGCGACGCGTCGACCGGGGACAATCCGGCGCTGGGCTTAAACCCAAAAACACCGCAACACGCGGCGGGAATGCGAATTGAACCGCCGAGGTCGGTGCCGTGCGCAATCGGCACCATGCCCGAGGCGACCGCCGCACCGGCGCCACCGCTGCTGCCGCCCGTGGTCAGTCCGGTGTTCCACGGATTCAGCGTCGCCCCCCTGAACGTCGGCTCGCACACGTAGTCTTCGGCAAATTCGGGTGTGTTGGTTTTGCCGAGAATGCTGAGCCCTGCGTTGCGCCAGCGCGTGACGATCTCGCTGTCCGGACGCGGCCTTGCATCGGCAAAAAACGCGCTGGAGAACGTTGTCGGCATATCGTGCGAAAACACATTGACGTCTTTGAGCAGGAACGGGACATAGGCCAATGCGCTCTCGTTGTTTTGTCCGAGCGCATTGCGGGCGTTGTCGAAATTGGTGATCGTGACTGCGTTGAGCTGCGGGTTCAGCGACTCGATTGCGTTTATTGCGGCCTCTGTCACTTCGCTCGCGCTGACCTCGCCCCTGGCAATTAACTGCGCAAGTCCGATCCCATCGAATTGAGCGTATTCGCGCATTTTCATCATCAGGCCGCCTGGGTGTTGCTCAGAAAATTGTCCGCGATTGCCAGCGTGCCATCGGTGTAGTCACTGCCAAGCTCTTGCGCGGTTGGTGTTTCGCAGTGACTGGCCAGCCACGCGGTCAGTAACAGGCGTCGTAGCGTGATGAACATCGGCAGGGAGGCGATTTCCGCGGGCGAAAGCGTGGCGACTTGCTGATAGCCCTCCAGCCACGCGGTTTGCAATGCAGGGATTTGCGGCGAGGTTTCGATAAAGCTGATCGCGGCGGCAAAGTCGTACATAAACCAGCTGAATCCGCAGTCGTCGAAATCGATCACAGCGAGTTGATCAGCGTCGGCGAGCAGATTCGTCAGGCGCAAGTCGGCGTGCATCAAACCGAAACGATCCGGTGTACTGCCGTAGTCTGCGAGCTGCGTTTTCAACACCTCGGTGCAGCGTTCGAGCAGAAATTTGCCGTCTTCCTGCAAGCCCATCGCCTCGCGCCAGTCGCCCCAGTGCGGCGTAGCCCCAACGGTTGTTTCAAAATTCCAGATTTTGCGAACGAATCCGTCAGGGCGCTGCCATTGGCGCGCGTGCTGGTGCAACCGCGCGGTGATTCGCCCGAGTTGAAAAAAACCGTCGGACAGGTCACCGGATTCATCCGGCTGCCCGCCACGAATGTGCTCGAAGGCGACCACCGGTCGTTGCTCATCGCCGAGCGCGAAGCCGGTGATCGAGTCACCGTTTTGTGTTGCCACAAAAGCGGGCGTAATCACGGTGTCGTTCTCACGCAGTGAAGCGATCCACGCCAGCTCCGATTCGATTTCGGCGCGCGTGTGATACCCCGGTCGGTGAACGCGAATCACCAGCGGGTTTTCCCGTTGCGGATCGCGCGCGAGAAAGGTCGCGTTTTCCGAAATGCACAATAGCGAGAGATCCGTGTCGCCCGACAGTCCCCACTCGGGCAGCAGGTTTTCAACGCCCTGGTGCAAGGTCTGGATAAACGGGTTCTGGTACAAACCTTTGGTCATGCTGTTCTTCGCCTGAATTGATGGCGCACATTATGCCGCGTGTGCACGAGAAAAAACGCTAGAATCGCGGCACGAATCTTTCGACACCCGTCATCTCGGCGGTGCGTAAACCAGGGTTTCAGATGACTGACACTAGTATCAAGTCGCGCTTTGATCTCGAGGGCAAGGTTGCGCTGGTGACCGGCGCCAGCAAAGGCATCGGCGAGGCAATCGCGCGCGGCATGGCCGAGTTTGGTGCTACCGTCGTCGTCAGTAGCCGCAAGCAGGATGCGGTCGAGGCGGTCGCCGACGCGCTGCGAGCGGATGGGCTCAGGGCGCACGCGTTCGCGGCGAATGTCGGCCACACAGCAGATATCGACGCTTTGATCGAGCGCACTGTTGCGACCTGCGGCGGGATCGATATTGTGGTCAACAACGCGGCGACCAATCCTGTGTACGGCTCTATCGAAAATACCGATGAATGCGCCTTCGACAAGGTGATCGACGTTAATCTCAAAGGTCCTTTTGAGCTCTGCAAGCGCGCGCACCCGATTCTGAAAGCGCGCGGCGGTGGATCAATAATTCACCTCGGCTCGATTGGCGGCATTCGCCCGGAATCGGGAATTGGTGTCTACAGCGTCAGCAAGGCGGCGATCAACAGCATGACGATGGCAATGGCACAGGACTGGGGCGCCGACAACATTCGGGTCAACTCAATTTGCCCCGGAGTAATTAAAACCAAGTTCAGCGAGGCGTTGTGGAAGGACGAGACTAACGCTGACAAGTACCTTCCGCAAATCCCACTGGGCCGATTCGGTCAGCCGGATGATGTCGCGGGGTTGGCGGTGTTTCTCGCCAGCGATGCCGCCGCGTACTGCAGCGGTGGGGTGTATATGGTTGATGGAGGTTATTCTGCGTGCTAGTTGAGGGGCGGTAGTCCCTTTACAACACCTTCCTGAATCACATCGTCGGCGTAGGCTTTGCGACTGAAGACTTCCTGAACCATCGGTGCGAAAAACTCCAGCGGCTTGTAGTCGTAGTTCGGGTCGAAACAGCACTGATCCCAGCGCTCGCAAAAATCGACTGCGGACTGATAACACGGATGACCGAGGTGCCGCTCGCGCGCGTGTTGATCCCAGCCAATGTGGTGACCGTAATAAATCATCTGGAACACGCCGTGGTTTTCGACCACCCAGGTGACTTCTTCGCGCACATAAGGGCGCAGCACCTCGGCGGCGAAACGGTCGTGATTTTGCGGAGCCAGGCCGTCGCCGATATCGTGCAAGAGCGCGCCGACAACCCAGTCGACCTCAGCTCCCTCACGGTAGGCGCGGGTGCCGCTCTGCAACGCGTGTTCGAGGCGGGTGACTGGGTAGCCCTCCAGTGTCTCCTCGCCTTGCTGGGCCAGCTCACGCAACAGGCGACGCGGGGTTCCTTCGAGATACTTGCCTTCCAGCGAGTGCAGCATCTCGTAGTCATCGCGCGTCCCGTACTTCATCTGGGTGAATGACACTACGTTGCTCATAGTCATGGCCTCGTCAACTCTTATTCTGTGAATATGGCACGGAAGGCGCCGATTGGGAATCGAAAATTTGATCTCTTAAGGTTTAGCGTTACTTAACCTTTATTCGCCCAAGACCACAAAATTGTATTTATGGCAACGGCTGTTTCGAGATTGTGTAAAGTAGCGCATGCGCTGAAGAGTGACTGACTGCTATGGCATTCAAAGTAACACAACAACATTTGGATGACTTCGAACGCGACGGCCTGCTGGTCGTCGACAACCTGGTAGATCCTGCGCGAATTCCCGATCTGCACGATGCCTTCGACGACCTTTTTAACGGTCGCTTCGAAACTGGCGTGCGCCCGGATGAGGTCAATTGGCAAACAAAGTCGGGCGACCCGTCACTCACGCGGCAAATCTGCAACGGATGGAAGGCCGACCGCCGCATTGCGCGGGTGGTGCTGCGCGAAGAGTTTGGTGAAGCGGTCGCGAAATTTGCCGGTTGGCGCGGTGCGCGCATTATGCAGGACAACGTTTTGTGGAAGCCGGTCGGCGCAAAATCGCTCGGCTTTCATCAAGACAGCTCCTACCTCGCGTGGTTTACACCCTCGCTCATGCTGACGTGCTGGATCGCGCTCGACAACACCAGCGCCGCAGGCGGCACAATGGAACTGGTGCGCGGCTCACACCGCTGGCATTTGTCAGACCCGGAAGGCGAGTTCCACGCACCCGAGGATTATCGTGCCCCAATGAAAAAAGCTGCGGAGCGCGCCGGGGTCGAGCCTGACATCGTACCGATAGAAGTGCCCGCCGGCGGTGGTTCGTTTCATCACGGCTACACCTGGCATGGCTCCGGTAAAAACTCCGGTTCAGTGCCGCGCCGCGCGCTGGTTCTGCACGCGATCTCATGCGATGTCGAATACGTGCCGGAAAACTTCTCCCAAGGTATCGGACCGATTTACAGCCGTTACAAACGACTCGGCGATAATCAACTCGACGAAAATTATTTTCCGATTCTGTGGCGAGAGGATGGCTATCGAACACCCGCGCTAAAATCTTTTCTGCAGTAATTCCAGTCGAATAGCGACAACAAGGAATTAGAGACCAACGAAGCAAATGATGATGTTTACTTGTAGTGTCGGCGTCGCCCGTATTGGCGGCGTCACGGCATTGATATCCTGAACTGCCTCAAACTCGCGTATGCAATCAGCCTGAATATGCAAAACAAACAGAATCACTTCGGCCCGCTCGCGGGTTACCGCGTTATCGAACTTGGACAACTTCTGGCCGGGCCTTTCGCCGGTTGCCTGCTCGGCTACTTTGGTGCCGAGGTCATCAAAATCGAGCCGCCCGACGGCGGTGACCCGATCCGTCGCTGGCGCGAAATGCGCGGCGATACGTCTTTGTGGTGGCGCTCGCTCGCGCGAAACAAAAAATCAGTCACGCTTGATTTAAAGCAGGCAGTGGGTGTCGACATTGCGCGACGTCTAATTGAGACTGCCGACGTTGTTATTGAGAACTTTCGCCCCGGCGTTGTTGAAAAGTGGGGCATCGGGCCGAGCGACTTTAGAGACAGCAACCCCGGCCTAGTTTATGCGCGTATCTCCGGTTATGGGCAGGACGGTCCCTACGCGCAAAAACCCGGCTTCGCGTCGGTGTGCGAAGGGATGAGTGGTTTTCGTTATGTCAACGGTCATCCGGGAGAAGCGCCCGTGCGACCAAACCTGAGCATCGGCGATACGATTTCCGGTATTCACGCCGCGTTGGGAATCGCGATGGCCTTGCTAGAGAAAAATCGCAGCGGCGAAGGGCAGGTTGTTGACGTTGCGCTGACTGAATCCATTTTCAATTTAATGGAGGCGGTGATTCCCGAGTACGATGGATCGGGCGTAATTCGTGAGCCGTCGGGCAGTACGGTGACGGGTATCGTGCCGACTAACACCTATCGCTGTGCTGATGGAAAATACATCGTGATCGGCGGCAACGGCGATTCGATTTTTAAACGATTAATGCTGGCTGTGGATCGAGATGATCTTGCAGACGATGATCGCCTGGCGACAAATCCCGGTCGCGTCGAACACGAAGCGGAAATTGACAAGGTTCTGGCGGACTGGTGTTTATCAGAAAACTCGAATTCGCTTCTGGAAAAACTTGATCGCGCGCGTGTACCTGCCGGGCCGATTTATAACGTGGCTGATATGATGGCCGACGAGCACTTTCAATCGCGTGGATTATTTGAGCAGGTTGAAATAAACGGCGAGCCGCTAAAAATTCCCGCCATCATGCCAAGGCTGAAACGCACACCGGGTGAGACGCAATGGCCCGGTGGCGAGTTGGGGAGTCACAACGAAGAAGTGTTGCTCGATGTGCTGCAATTTGATGAAGAGGAATTGGGAGAATTGCGAGAAAGTGGGGTGATTCTTTAGTCGCTTTTTTCGAAAAACAGTATGGGTTTCGTTCACTAACCTTTGTTGCTTGCCGTTCGTTATATGCTGAACGAGCGAAATCTAAAACAATCTTGATCTAGCGATAGTGTCTGTTCAAGCCGATCTCTGGAGTTTGATATGCCAATTACCGGTGGTTGTCTCTGCGGCAACGTGCGATACGAAATCAGTAGTCCACTCAAGTACGCGGATCATTGCCATTGCTCTATGTGCCGCCGCCAACACGGTGTTGCTTTTGCAACCTATGCTGACTTTTCCGCCGGTAGCTTCAAGTGGGTTTCTGGAGAAAGTCTGGTAAAGGTATTTGAACCGTCTCCTGACGGCGGTTGGTGTTTTTGTGCTGAGTGCGGTTCTTCGCTTGCAGGTACGGATAACGGCGAAATTACATCAATCACCCTCGGCACCGTTGATGGGGATCCCGGTATTAAACCAAACGCTCATATATTTGTTGGGTCAAAAGCACCCTGGTATGAAATTAGCGACAATTTGCCGCAGAACAATGAGCGAGCTTCGGAATCATAGTCGCAGTATAGAAATCTCCTATAGACACATAGAAAGCGGTGAGAGGAACATCTTCCAGTGGTAATTTTGATCAGCAACCAAAGTCTTGTTATGGTTGTTCGTATTTACAGGAGATTTCACCTTGTACAATTCTATTCTTATCCCCGTCGATCTCGGCAACACCACAAAAGTCAATTCCTTGATTGAGCACGCGTCTAAACACGCTGCGGACTCGTCAAAAATTGTTCTGCTTAACGTTGTCGAAGAAATTCCCGGCTGGGCGCAAGTCGAACTGCCGCGCGGCATCGTTGAAAAATCCGTGGAGTCATCGACGGAGAAGTTGAACGCGCTCGCAGCTTCCACCGATATCGAGACGGAGATTGAAGTACGAGTCGGTCATCCCTACAAAACGATTCTTCAGATTGCTGAAGAAAAGAATGCGGAACTGATTATTGTGGCTTCCCATCATCCCAAAGATCAGAATTATTTTCTTGGATCAACGGCGGCGAAGGTTGTAAGGCATGCGACGTGTTCGGTTCTGGTGGTTCGTTAGTCATACTTAAAAGTAACCCATCGAAATCCTGTAACACAAAACCTAAACCAGTCGCGCTACGCGAAAGCACGTAACGAGTTTTTCAAAGATTTTTGACCGGCGCTGTAGCCGGCAAGTCATTCCCGCGAGGATGCCATCGGGTTTTAATAAACCCGATGCCGTCATCCTTTTTATGGTGTCCACGTTTTAATCAAAACACACCATTAGCATTTTCAATATTGCCGCCACTGATGAGCGCGTAGAGACGCATAAATCCATCGAGGGCTTGAATTGAATCCCAGTGTTCGACAATGCGGCCGTTTTCTAAGCGCCACGTATCGATAATGTTGAGGCCCTTTTTATCGTTACCCCTGTCGGCCTGATCTACCGTCGCGTGTGAGTGGAAGATAACGAAATCTCCGTCAGCGTAGATGTGTTTTACTTCATAGGCGTAGTCAGGATAATCCTGAACAAATTCTTTTAAAAAGCCCACCAGTCCTGTGACCTTGTCTGGCAGGTTGCGGTTATGCTGTACGTAAGAGCTGTCGTTGTACCGTTCCAGTATGTAATCGAAATTATGGTTATTCATAAGGTTCTGGACAAAATCAGTAATCAGTCGCGCGTTCTCAAGTTCTTGTTCCGTCCAGTTAGGTTTTTGCAACGATTGAAAATTGATGATGGGTTTATTTTCACTTTGCGCAGACACGCTGACACTGGCAATTATCAATATTAAAGAAGTTAAAGTTTTCAACATGGGTCAATCCTCAACCGGAAATTGGTTTCAATAAGTACTGCTTGCACACAATAGTATATAATAGTAACCTGCAATACAATAAGGTACTTAAATGTGATCTGGGCACATTTTGGTAACCTGTGAAATCAAATCCAAAGGGGCCGAAAGATGGCGGCGAAAGCGCAATCAGAAAAAAGAGTGTTTCATAACGATGATGAGTGCCCTATTCGAAATGTGGTTGCGCAGATAGGTGACAAGTGGTCGGTACTGGTACTTTTTGCGCTCGTGGATGGCGCTGACCGGTTTAACTCGCTCAAAGCGAGAGTGGTTGGTATCTCGCAACGCATGTTGACCCAAACGCTGCGCGATTTGGAGCGCGAAGGGTATGTAAACAGAGAGGTCTTTCCTGAGGTGCCGGTGAGAGTGGAGTATTCGCTCACCGAAATGGGGCGCGGTTTAGTCAAGCCTCTGTATCAATTGGTGACCTGGGCGGATGAACACCATGACGACATCAGACTTTGTCGAGAAGCGTATGACAACAAAAACTGACGCCACAACCTTGCCCGTTTAGTCACCGGTGGAGAAAAACTACAATAGCTGAAGCACGCAGAGCATAAATCTAAATGGAAGACTTGCTTCGCGATACGTCAGTGGGGTCGGCGTCACGCACTCAAGAAACCAATCGGCAATCCACTATCCGGTGAATAAAACCTTCCCACATTCGGCAACACATAGCTCAGATCACTCGCACTCACGCCAAACCAGGTTGCGATTTCGCCAAAGTACTCGTCCGTCGATGTGGTAGGCAAATAATTTCCGCGAAACGTATCGTGATGCAAAGGGTTGTTGTTTAGAGAAAGGCTTGGGTATTCACCAAATATTTGCCCACCGTTGACCGCGCCACCAACCACGATGTGATTGCCGCCCCAGCCGTGATCCGATCCGCGGCCGTTAGACGTTAAAGTGCGCGCGAAATCTGACGTGGTAAACGTTGTCACCATTTGCTCGGTGCCAATCTCCGCCATTGCCTCCTGAAAGCTGCCAATCCCCGAATCTAGCCAACCGAGTAGGCGCGTGTGATTGAGCAACAATTCGTCGTGGTTGTCCCACCCGCCAATCGTGACGAAAAACGACTGGCGCTTCATGCCGAGCAATTCGCGCGCGGCAATTGTTTTCGTAATCGCACGCATCGATTGCGAGAACTGATCCTCCGCGAATTCGGTAGTAAATTCCGGCGCCTGATCAATCGCCTCGCTAAACGCAATGTTGCTGTCGATCACCTCGCGCGTGCGACTCGCCAGCGTTTGCGTAATCGCGTTGCCGTAAAGCTGGGCGAGCTGGTTGTCCATCGTGCGCGTTAACACGCGCGGCAGTTCCCACCCATCGTCGCGGTAAAAGTCGATATTCGGCGCTTCGGCCTGATTGGAAATCGTATAACCGCTGGTTTGCGTACCCGCGAGGTACACGCTGCTCGAATCGATGCTGTAGCCCATTGATGCGTGGGGCGAATTATTGAGCGTGCGCAACAGGTCGGACATGCGACCTCCCCAGCCTTCGATACTGCGCGCGTCGGGCAAGCCGGTTTGCCATTGTCCGATCTGGTCTGCGTGCGAGTACAAGCCCAGCGGCAGGTTGGTGGCGTTGTAATCCGGGGCGACACCGTTGTACTGCTCGACCATTGTGCCGACGTTGGCCAAAAACGCTGCGCGCTGTGAATCGAAAAGTGCCTTGATGCGAGGCATTTGCGGGTGCAACCCATATGCGCGCGTATCCACTCCACTTGGGTTAATGCCAAGCAGCGCGTTGCGTTCCAGCGCGAGGTCAGTTCGCGCCGTCTGATACTCTGCGTAGGTCGCGTCTTCGTTTGGTACCAGCATGTTAAAGCTGTCGTTGCCGCCGGCGAGTAAAATGCACACAAGCGCTCGATAGTCGTTTGCGCTGGACGCCAGCGCCGTGCTTGAGGCGAGGCTGGCAAACGTTGACACCAACGTCGTACTTGTCGCGCCCGCGCAACAGGCTTGCAGGAAACGTCGACGGGACATGTTGGGTCGCTTCACCATGCCGTTTCTCTACTGCCTCACCAGATATTCGGGTGAGATCATCGCCATCACAATTGCCGTGCGTGTTGCGAGTTCAGAATCCCACGGCATATCGGTGAACGCTTCACGGATCCCTTGTTTGGTCGCCTCGCTCATTGCCCCGTGAGTGAACACCGCGTCGACGTAGTGAATCACCGTCTCTGGATTGTCCTGGTACTGGTAGACCGGTGCGAAATTCAGCTCGAAGTCCTCATCTACGACCCAAGTCATTTCGCCCTGCCAATCCCATAACACAAAGCCGCTGATCATGTTGTGGTAATTGGGCAGGCTGAATGACGTGGCAATTTGCAGCTCTGGCGACACCAGCCCAGCGTCGCCCGCCTCGCCAAAGGGCACGTGATCGGGGGAATAAAAATTAAACACAGAAGGCGAGTGCAGTGGATATTGTTTCATGAGCTCGTGAAGGTACCAGCCGTTGTCGTAGTAAACGCCGGAGGAACTTGTCATTTCCAGGGCACGCGAGACGTGTGCAAAGCGCAGAAACGGATCGCGCAGTTTTCCGGACGATTGGTTTTGTTCGGTGGCTTCCGGATCGAGCAAAATTGCGCGCACAAATGCTTTCATGTCACCGCGAACGCCTGCGCCGTTGTCCGCAAACGCAGCGCTTACGCGCGCAATGTACGCCGGTGACGGATTCGATTTCACCAGTCGTTGAATCAACAGCCTGCCGATGAACGGCCCGACATTAGGGTGGTTGTAGAGGTTGTCCATCGCCGCTGCGATGTCCTGCATACCGGTTTGACCGTCCGGGACTACCATGCCGTTGAGCAGACTTTTGGTCCCGCTCGCGTGGTGCTCCTCGTACATCTTCATCGGGCATTCAAACGCGGGCTGCGCCCAGACTTCGAAAAACTGCTGATCGCCGCAGCCGTTGGCGAGACCTGTAAATATCTTGGCAAACTCGCGTATGTCTTCGTTTGTGTAAGTCGGGATGTCGTTACCGTTGGCGTCTTTTTTGCGCGTGCCGTTCGGGTTCAGTTCGTACAAGCCAATTGAAAAAAGCTGCATGATCTCGCGCGCGTAGTTTTCATCCGGAAAGACGCCGTTGGCGGGGTCACCCTTGCCGTTGGTGTAGTGGCTGAGGTACACGCCCATCGCGGGCGACAAGGTCACCGCTTCGAGCAGGTCACGAAAATTTCCCAGGCCGTTTTCGAGCAATAGATCCCACCAATAAACCATCGCATTAAGGGTGTTGAGATTATCGGGAACGTCAGAGACGACGAAGATCTGGCTAAGCGCGTACGCCACTTTTTGCGCGACCACATCCGGCGCGTTGATCACCCGATTGAGCAGCACAAATCGACGAAAATCGGTGTGCCATATAACGCCCTCGCCGGCGCAATCGTCATCGTTAATCGAGGCGCAGTAGGCCGCATGATTTTGCAACGCCTCCGCAGTGTGTAGCGACGGTGTCA
Organism: Pseudomonadota bacterium; assembly: GCA_039029275.1. GTDB lineage: Bacteria > Pseudomonadota > Gammaproteobacteria > JBCCGL01 > JBCCGL01 > JBCCGL01. Next base: position 195,724 of record JBCCGL010000009.1, read on the forward strand.
TATCGAGTTGCTGATCGAGCCAGGTAACATGACCAAGCGTGGCGACCTCTTCGATCTCCGCAAGAGAGCCGCCAAACCCCGACTGACTGAGAAATCGCGAAGCCGCGTTTAAATCACCAAGGGGAATGTCACTGATTGGGGAGGTCGTGCCGCCGCCGGATGAACTACTGCCGGAGGAACTGCCACCAGAAGAGCTGCCCGAATCATCACTGCCGGAACCCCCGCCACAGGCAGACAAAGCAAGCATAATGATGAGTGCAAAGAATATCCGAAACACTGTCCGTTCTCTTTGATACCTGTTAGCTCGTCTCGCAAAGATAACGCATATCGCGTAATAACCTCCGAGAGAAGTGACTCGGAGGTTACTTTCAATTGCTCAAAGGAGCAAATTTAATCTGAATTCCAAATTGAGCTGAATGGTACATTCCATTGTAAATAAACATTGAGAGTATCGAGATTATCTTTTTCACGATCCTGCACACCCAGATTTCCTCTGAAACCTAAATGAATCGCTGTTCGATTATCAAATCGCTGCACCGGGAACTGGCCTCTTAGTTCCATTCGTTTTGATTTGAATCCGTCTGATTTCCCGAACAACATCTCAAAATAAAATTCAGGATTCGCAGCCCAGCGATACCCCAAATAACGGCGGCGTGCAAACTCCTCTTCACTATCTACTTTACGGCCACCTAAAGTTAGTATTGGACCGGATAATTCGAAAACGTTATCGAAGTTCCCCTTTCGAATCGGCCAAAACACGCCAACATCTGCTTCTAAAGCTTTTTCAATCTCATCTTCGGTTTCATCTGATTGTTCACCTGCATTAGAGAGTTGAAAGTTGGCATATACATGCGGTGTTACGTCCAGCCAGCCAGGGTCGGCGGTGGAGTAGTCTTCTTTTTTTCGATAGATCATTAAACCCAGTCGGGGATTTCCCTCTTCAAAAAGGTCATCAACACTTAAGAAGTCTACGCCCGTGTAAAACCCGATGTGATAGTCTGCGTAGGCATCATATGGGATCAGTAGCTGATCAGGCTCACGCTCAATAGGTAGGACAGCGTCGATAACATTTAGGTTCTCTCGGTAAAGCGCAAGTTTCCCTACTAATGCTTCCGTTTCGTCCTCGCCTAAACCAGTAGCAAAACTGGTCTGAAGTTTAATCTGCATTGATTTGATTTCCTGTTGCAGAAAACTGACCATCCGTTCAAGATTTTTCTTGGAGTTTGCTGCTGCCAAACCACAAATACTCTCGTCCGATCTTTTCTCTTTGAGATAAAGCTCTACTGCTTCTTTAACCTTATCTTTGCTACTTTTACTGCCGCTACCCGAGTTTTCAGCGTTTTGGACGTTGTTTCCAGCTTCTTCGATCTCATCTTGAACGCGCTGATTTTCGGCAAAAATTCCGAGATCGTATTGGGACGAATCCGTCACCGAGCAATCATCACTATTTACGTCATTTGAAATCGCGGTCGTTGATGAAATAGATAAAATCAATATCGAGAAAGTTGTTATCAAAATTTTCATAAAGTATTTCCTTTAAAATTGTTTGATATGAATCAATGCGACCGCGGGCAACATTTAAATACCACTATTTGTTTTGGAGTCAGTAGCAAAAAGGATCTCTATTTCTTAAAATTCAATTCGCAATTCCCCCGCTCCACTGTCGACTTGACTCAAAAAAAAGAGTCGAGATAGCTAAAACCGCTTCACAAATTCAGTCCTTTATTAAGTCAGTTCCTTTTTTTGACTTCTCTGTCAATAATGAAGTGGGTTGAATCTCCCTAGTCCTCCATCAAAATCCGATCCCTTCTCATTCCCTAAGTCGTTTCAGCTACTCGACTCGAGAACAGTTTGATGAATTGGCGCAATAAACTCGTGAGAATAGAGTGAGTTGAGAATTACGATTCTCTGGAAGGTTGGTTTTGGAGAATGTCTTGATGATTTAGCTCATCAAGGCTTGAGGCTTTGACCTAGCTGCTGCTGATTCTGGAAATACCTGCTTTGATTAAGCTAGCTGTTTCTCCGGTACCTGCGATAGGGTAGTTTTTATCTGTTATTGAACCAACAGTGAAATCTGGCTCAAGGTTCGTCAATCGTTGATACGATGATATGGCTCCCTCTTTGTCCCCGGCTAGACTCTTCGCTGCGGTCAGATACCGTAAAGCCGCCGTAAACGTAGGTTTCTGCTCGGTTGCGCGATCCCCATGCAGAATGGCTTCGTCATAACGCTTGTTGATCGCGGCAGCCATCGCGCAGGTTGTTTCGATACAATAACGATACGGACTAAAACGACCCAACTTCAGTGCTAGCTGAGACTGGTCATAAGCGAGTTGCTTTGCACCCAAATAAACATTAGTGACAGCGCTTAAATCAAAACAGATTGCTTGCATAGGATTGAGTTGAAACATCCTTCGGTAAATTTCCTGTGCTTTACCATAGTCACGAAAAACAAATGAGTACGTATGCGCCACGAGTGCAAGCGTAATTGGGTTGAACCGCCCTTGTTCCTCCGCAAGCTGCATGATTTCACGCAGTTCTCGTCGTTGTTCCGCTGGATTGTCCACAAGACGCTCACCCAGAAGATACGCGACAATGTGAGTTTTCCATCCTAGATAAACACTTTTATTGTTCAAGTTATAAGCACGATCCAGTTGCTCGTTAGCTCGATTCAGATCGCCATTTCGACCTTTTAGAATTTCGTTGACTGCAGATAGTGCCAGTTTCGCGCCAGTTCTATCTTCATTGCGAGTAGTAAAGCTCGGGCTGTTAAAAATAAACAGAACGACGTCGAGCACTTCATTGGAAAACTGTCTCAGATCATCTGATTCCAGATAATCAGAGTTAGCGGCCACCCGGCAATACCCACCCCATAGTTGTTTATTATCAATCGGATCATAAAACCTGCAGTTGATGAAGTAGTATCCGTCCAATAGTTGAACGGTTATCTGCATCATGAAATCGACTCCAGAAGCCGCCGCGTCGCCTGTAGTACCCGGAATGATTTTGTTTCGATAGTCGTAGGTATCTGCGACCCCAAAGTTCCTGAATTCTCGTGCGATAAGATCAGAAACCAAGTCACCGACTGTAGATAGTTGGTGACTACTGTAGTCAGACAAGCTCGGTAGAATCCCAATAGCAACGACATTCACATCCTTACTGGAAGCTAGGCGTTGTACCGGCGCAGAATCGGTTTGATCGGGTGATTGAACTTCATGGTTGGTCCGTTCCTGTCGCAACCATTCTTCAAACTCTTGATCTCGGATATCAAAACCCGCCAAAAGTGTTTCACCATGTCGTGGGTAAACCACCTGAACTAAATCAGGGTCATAACCTATATGCTCCTGGGTAATTGCTAAAGCGTGCAGGCCACTTGATACTGATTTCCTGAGTACGCTTAGTGTTTGCCGTAAGCTTGCAGAAGCCTGTTCTTCGCTCCGGTCGCTCCATAAGCGATCTTTGAGTAAGCTGCGGGATATACGATTCTCGGGAGCGAGCGCGAGCATGGCGAGGATTGCGCGTGCCTTCTTGTTCGGCAAATGCAATCGCTCACCTTTTACAGATATTTCGCCTGATCCTCTCAGGTCAATCTGCAGGACGTGTCGCTCCATTCCTCCCCCAAGGCGATGTTCTACGACTGACGCGTACCATACCAGCGTATGGTTAAAAATGTTTCTTTAACTAATTACGTTATTTTTACGATACTTTCACGTCGCGTACGTATTCTGCTCTCAAAGGTTTCAAGATTGGTACCTGAAATTGCAAACAGTTTTATAGCAACGAGAGTTTCGCGTGAATATATCTGATTTTTCTATCTTCCGTAATCTTCCAGGCGTTGAAAGCCAAAATCTGGACAAATTGTCCAGGCAGATGAACTTTAGATCCGGTGACATTATTATTTCCAGCGGATCCAGAATCAATTTTGTCTACTTTATAATTAGCGGGCGCGTCAAAGATTCGATCTGTACACCAGCAGGAAAAGAGGTAGTGTTTGAAATTTTATCCTCGGGTGATAGCTTTGGACTGATAACACCGCACGGTCCGCAAAATTCACGCTCAGATTTTATCGCAATGTCCGACTGTCATCTTTTTTCCTTAGGGTCCAGTCACTTTCTAAACCTGATGAAAACTCATCCATCCGTTTCTCAATCTGTTTCTGCTGAGTTTGCAACGCTGGTATCTAGATTGTCAGACAAACTCTACGAATTACGCGCCATGGATGTATCAAAGCGAACCGGAGCCGAAATACTCAGGCATGTATCTTCAACTGAATCAACTCCTGAATATCCTTATGTAACTATTGACAATCTGCCGACTCACGAAGAGATCGCTAACAAAATTTTCACTCATCGCGAAGCGGTTACAAAAGAGATTTCGCGATTCAAAAAAGCCGGAATACTTGTTGAGAACGCAAGCCATCGTTTAATGGCGAATGTATTCTTGTTACAAAAATTAGTATCGGGAACTTCTTAGATCAGCGACACTGTAAGTTCATTTGATCGATCGACGCTGCGTTTAGCAGCAATCCGAGTCTTCACAGTTTGTTGAGCTATCTCGGTACCAAAATTCACTCTCTGAGCGTTTATTTTCCCATGACCGGCCTGAAACACCTTGCTGAAGACGTACCAATCTTTCATTTTCACCGCCAGGGTATGGAAAGTGAGCTTCCCCGTGTATTCGCCCATCCTGACAGTTGATCGGATACTTTACGACTCGCCCTGATTGTCCGTATTTTGTTAGTTCCATCACACAGATATTTTCTAGAGTGATTTCTCTCAGTTCGAAACCGATCATTACTCTGACTCTAATATCTAAGAATTGCTCCGAGAATTTGTCGCTACTTGGAAAAATCGACCCATATTTGTAGTGTTCTTCATCTTCTTGAGGTCCGTCAAGTTCACCAATATGAGAAATGTTGACAAATTCAGGGCTAACCCAAATTCGTTCTTTAAAACGTCCGCTACTGCTAATAGTTTCCCATTGCGAATTTTTGTTTTTGCGGCATGAGATAGATGTCAGCATCCTCATTTTTGGAGGGCGTATTCTGATTTCACGTGAAGTAGAATCATCAATATCGGTATATGGCCACTTGTAATTCAAATAGTAGCCGCCATCATCAATTGAGTATTCAAGCCCAACGTACTGCCACAAATCAGGACGCTTTTGATAATCATCTTCCACATTTTTGAAGATTTCTTTACTTATGTCCTTAAGTGTTGTGTTTGTCGTTTTGCTATAGATGCAATCAACTTCCACATCTCCAACAAAAAGCTGTAGGCTCGAGGTATTGTCATAATCTGTATTGGTCAGGCTATCCAGCGCTTCTCTATAGACTTGAAAATTCTCGCTATCATTTTCTAGAATCGAGACTTTGGGTTTCTCATCTTTGTTAAATGTCGTAATCACAATATTATGACGGAAAATATCTTTTTGATCAGTTAGCGTGTGTTGGAACACGCCTAGGTTTCGGGAGCCATCCAGTTTTTTAAGATCTTTAATATAAATATATTCGTCTACAATGTGTCTCTTGCCTTCATTGTTGACGTATTCCCAAGAAAGCCGCACTTTATTGTCATTTTGAATTCTATCTATGCCTTCTTTTTGATCCACAACAATTTTATAATCTGGGGCGGGTGCCATATAACAACTCTTAGACAAGTAATGTATCCTTCCTTTTTTGCTTTCTAAGTCATATTCCCCTATCACGGCCCAGCAATTAGGTTTTGGATTAAAGTCACCGTTTGTGATTTCGTGCAGACGGTCTTTAAGTTCTAGATATGTTTTACTACTGACCCATTGAGGGTAACGATATGTCATTAGATCGAAAAACTCGTCGTACGGAAGAATTTTCGGCAATCCGGTTTTTGATCCACAGTCCAACCCAACATGAACTTCGCCCTCTCCCGTATCGAAATTATTTGAAAGGAATCCAGACTTACTAATTCCATCTGATCCATTTATCTCTTTACCTTGTCCAATATCCAGCCCGTGAATCCGTTTGTTCGGTATACCTGGGTGTCTTCTGCCTAACACGTGAGCAAGTTCGTGAGCACCGAGTGCGCCATCAATATCACTACTCGCGATAGAAACTACATGTGGGGCCGCGAATTGAGGCGAATCCATCGCGGCTCCCCCAAATCTCCCGCTTTCGTCATAAAGAAGTCCTAGATAAAGAGTTTTTTCGCTCTGGCCGTGAATAATATCTTGCTCTCGAAATACAAGCAGTTGCTTGAACAGGCGAATCAGTCCCCGTGTGGCCTGTTCTTTAGTTCGACCGCTAGTTCGCGCTATTTTTTCCAATGCTCTAAATTGCCGAGGAGCTGCGACCGTTACAGTACTCCAATGCACATGGGAGACCGGAAAACAACTCTCTACATAGCGTTCTATAGCTGCTCTTTCACCTTTCGTTGCTTGCACAAAATTTCTATTTTCCAAATCTTTGTGGCGGAAAACAACTATACGGCAGTGTAATTTTGGTTGAGGGTCTTTATGAATCGCTACATATGAAATACAGCTAGGGTCGTATTTAACTTTGACGGACTGAATTTTTCTCTCCCCTTCTTTACTTACATCATCCTCTTTTTGACTTGCATCGACCTTTTCCACGTTTTGCAATTTAACATGCAATTCGCCGGAGTCTATTGTTTCCAAACGGGTACGGGGAATACAAAAATTTAGTGAGCCTGACCAGTCTATTCGTTGATCTCGCAAAATACTATCGTGTTCAATGATCAGCGGTGATAAGCATTTTATTGGTGTGCCCTGATTGTTTTCATTAGCAGCGTCTTTATCGTTATCATTGAATGGGTTGGCTGAAACCAACAACTCCGCCATTATTTGGTCTTTGTTCCCCACATTGTAACTTGAGTTAATATAAGCACGAACGTACGTATCCTTTCCCTTTATCAAGGGGATATCATTGTAAGTGCTTTGGACAACTTGCGTGATCTCGATTTTTTCTATTCTAATAGTGATAGCTTTATTGCTTTGATCGCTGTTGTTTTTACTCATGTCAATGCCGCCTTCTAATACAAACTAACTGTATATCTACTCTAAATCCATTCGTTTCTTGCTGCCATGACCAGGCCATCAAGTACTTTCTTCTTATTTTTGATATCGGTCATAGTTCCCCCAACAGTTTTACGGAAAATTTCTTCTGACAAATATTCCCCGAACTGGGAGTCGGTCGAATAGTGAACTCCGGCCCACTCACGGTTTTCCGCAACATCACGCGCGATTCTCTTCAGGTGAATTTTTAGCCTCTCCACATTGGTATTCTCGAAGACGACTGAAAGAACATGCTTGACCAAGTGTGCCTGCGTCGAGTGTCCACTCGGAAATGCGTAGTGAGCAGGCACACGGATTGACGGAAAAATACGGTTGTCAATTTGTGATGGTCGTGCTCGTTTAAACGCCAGTTTGTAGTGCACGGCCACTGAGTAGGCTATTTGAACGGCGGTTTCCATAAGCCGCACGGTGTTCACATGAATTTCTGGGTCAATACCGCACTCATCCATAATGCGTACAAGAAAGTCATCTGCCTCATCGTCAATATCATCCAGCCGTTTGTCCAGTTGCGGATGCTCCTGCTTCCAAACCAGTTCCTGAGTTTCTAGTCGAGACAAATAATTGATTACATCGCGGGCATTCGATTTTGACTTGTCAGAATAACCATCACGTATTTCTGATTCTACTTCAGCTTTATCTGTGGATTCTGCTTCATCAATTCTTTTTTTCAGATCATTAATATGATTATCTAAAGTTTCTAAGTGTATATCAATTTTTTCCTTGCGTTTTTTTCTCCGAGAAAGTTCGTCATTCAACTGGTTTTTAAGTGTTTCTCTTTCAAGCACAAGATATTTAGATATATCGCTTATAACTAACTTATCAAAGTCATTTTCACTTGTCGGGCCATTTTCTACATAGTGAAGTAAGCGAGCTATAGTGAAAGTGTCGAATTCACTATTAGATGATGTATCGACAGCAGTCATAGTCGTGCCGAGTCGCTTCATTACATCACTGCCAATGTCGGGATGGCCGTTCTTAAATTTGAACAGCCCCGTCTCTTCCTTGATAAAACGATTGACATACGTCGTATCAATCCACTCAATATTCGTTCTGATCGGTCCAAACCCATCGTCCGAATCATCATCTAAAAAATCATCGTCATAAGCTTCAACGCCGATGCCTCTTGATCGACTACGCGAGCGTGATCGGGAGCGTGAACGAGATCGAGACCTTGATCTTGACCGAGACCTTGAGCGCGATCTGGACCTGGAGCGAGAACGCGACGCGGGAAATCCTCTGGGAAAAACATCGTCTTCAGATTCTTCCTCTTCGGTGTCATCCAACGGTACGGCGGTAGTGTAAGGTTCGAAGTATGACATGCCGGAATCGGCTGCTTCGCGTGTGAAACGATCACCAAAATCGTCTGTATCCAGAGCTTGTTGATCGTTGCTATCAACCCCAGAACTCATAGTGCTCTCCTTATGCTTTAGTTTGTTTTAACTGAAATTGTTGTAAAAACAATTGCCTCCGGATGTGGGAATTACCACATTCAACAAGAAAAAGTAAAGAGTTTGGTGTAGATAGGAAGATTGAAAATGCAGGATTTAAAGAGTCTTCAGGTGCGGATTACCGTGAGTGTTTGGTATTGAATACATGATTTTTTAATAGATTTGATTTTCACTTGACGCCGTGAAATTGATTAACTGTGCGTGAGTTTTTACCCTAACTTTGAAACAAAAACGGTTGAGCGATCTCAACCGCAGCGTAGTTTACTTACTGACAATTAGACTTCTGCAATTCCCTGAGTGTACCCGTTTCTGTATTCGCGATGATCGATACAGAGTCTATATGAAAAAAACGTCATGCTTTAAGCCGCACGTTTTTGGAGTCATACAGCGGGCCTTCAACAATTTCTGCGTCAAATTGTCGTCCCAATAATTCAACCGACAAATGCGTTCCAGTCGCGACGTGTTCGCAATCAACGAAACCAAAAACGATGTTTTTTTCGACGCGAAAACCCCATCCGGCGGATGTGACCGTGCCAACGACTTTGTCGCCGATTAAAATCGAATCACCTGCATGCGCTGTTGCCGAGTCGCAATTCAAAATCATTGTGATAAGCTGCCGGCGTTTCGGTTTGTCTTTGATTTTTTCCAGCAGTGCTTTGCCTTCAAAATCAGTTTTGTCGAGTTTTACGAAGCGGTCGAGCCCGGTTTCAAAAGGCGTGTACTCACTGATCAAATCGGACTTCCAATGCAGGTAACCTTTTTCAAGTCGCATTGATTCGGTGGCGTAAAGCCCAAAGGGTTTTAAACCGAAATTCTCACCGGCAGCGGTCAAGGTTTGGTACACGTGTAACAGGCTTGCGTTGGGTATGTGAAGCTCCCACGCGAGTTCACCGGAAAAGCTCACACTCATGGCTGTAACCTCGACATAATCGATGTGCACGTTTTTTACACTGAGCCACGGAAAATCACTTTGAGAAAAATCGTCGCGCGCTGCAACGCTTTGTAGCAGTGCACGCGATTTGGGCCCGGCCACCACTAAAATCGTGTGACTGTGCGTTAGATTTTCCAGCGTGATGCCTTCAGGTTTGCGCTCGTTCAGCCAATCCCAATCGTGAAATTCAGCCGCCGCGGCGGAGCCAAACCAGAGTCGATTTTCGTTAAATCGCGCCAGCGTAAACTCACCCAACACGTTGCCTTGCACACCAACCGAATAGCAAAGTCCGACCTTGCCATCGCGAGCAGGTGTACGACTGCACGTGAGCGAATCCAACCAGTCGGCAGCGCCTTCGCCGGAAATCTCAAAGCGGTTGAAACCGCTGACTTCCATAATCCCGACGTTGTTTTGAATATTGTTGACCTCGGCAGCGACGACTTCTTTGGTTGGTGTAAACCGAAAGCTGTGTTCATCGACAAAGTCTGCACCCGGTTTGAAAAAAGAGGCGCGTTCCCATCCAGCGACGACACCGAATTCCACATTTTGATTTTTAAGCGTTGCGTAAAGCGGCGTCGTTTTTGCCATGCGACCGGCAGGGCGATGCTCGTGTGGCATATGAAAACGAAACTCGTTTTGATAATCCTCGATCGCTTTTAGCGCAGTGTACTCGACCGTCGCGTGGCCAAGCATGCGGCGAGGGTCGAGGCACCAGGTGTCGTAGCACGCCTCACCCTGGGTAATAATTTGCGCGAGCAGCCAGCCGTGCCCGCCGCCTTCACCGAGTCCGGCGCGCAAACCGATAATGCAGTAGGCGTTGCGCTTGCCGGGAATTTTTCCAACCAGCGGGAGTCCGTCTGCCGTGTAGGTGATCGGGCCGTTGATCACAGTGTGGATGCCGGTCTCCTCCAGACACGGCAGGCGCTTGAACACTCGCTCCATGTTGTCGAGGCAGCGGTCCAGATCATTCGGGCACAAGGCGTTGGCAAAGCCCGGGTCGATGCCGTCCATACCCCAGGTTTTGCAGCCTTGCTCGTAGATGCCAACCAGCAGTCCGTTTTTCTCTTGCCGCGAATAAAAGTCGTCCAGCGGATCGCGAATCAATGGCACCTTGTGATCCATCGCTTCGAGTTCGGCGATCGGGTCGGTGAGAAAATACTGGTGCTCCATCGACGCGACTGGATGTTGCATGCCGTACATCGCAGCGACTTCGTTGACGCGATATCCGCACGCGTTGACGATCACCTCGCAGTGAATATCGTGCGGGTTGCCGTCTTTGTCGTGCACGTGAACGATCCAGCTGTCGTCCAGTTTTTGCGTCAGCGCGACGACCGGAGTGTGTCGATAAACCTCCGCGCCCGCTTTGCGCGCACGCCTCGCCAGCGCCTGACACAACTGCGCCGGGTCGATATCGCCGTCGAGCGGGTCCCACAACGCGCCGAGCAGTTCATGTGTTTCGATCAGCGGGTGGCGCTTTTTACACTCCGCTGCATCGATCACTTCAAAGTCGACGCCCATGCCTTTGGCCATCGACATAAAATGGTGATAGCCGTCGAGATGATCCTGCGTTGCCGCGAGCCTGATCCCGCCGCACGCGTGGTGGTAGTTGATGGGGTATTCCGGATCCTCGGCGAGTTCCTTGTAAAGATTGATCGAGTGCGTCTTCAGCCCAACCATGGTCTGATTTGGGCCAAAGTTGGTTACCTGAGCCGCGGAGTGCCAGGTGGTGCCCGAGGTCAGTTCGTCGCGTTCGACCATAACGACATCAGTCCAGCCCATCGTGGTCAAGTGGTAGAGCGTGCTGCATCCGGCGATGCCGCCGCCGATTACAACGGCGCGTGTTTGTGTTTTCATAGTTCAAAATCCAAATTCGTTTTTCTATTCCCGCGTGGGCGGAAATCGATCGTCTGATCAAATTAATCTTCGCTTTAGCGAGCGTAATAGTCCGACCCGATTGACTTCAGCGCTTGGTTAAAATCACTCCTGCGCATACCCATTTCATACCGGCATCTCGTCTGGTCGCACCCGTTCAACAGGCAAATCAATCTTGAATCGCTCGCGAATTTTCTGATCGGTCGCGGCATTGATCGTTGCCGGAAAATGGTTGTTCAAAATTTCGCGCACGCGTTGTTTGGCGTTCTCACGCATCGTCGGTTTTCCGTTGAGCGCCCATTCGTCCGGGGTGGAGCGGTCACTCAGCTTCGGATAGAGATATTCTTTTTGCATCAGATCGATAGTTTGGTCAGACCCGAGAAAGTGTCCCGGACCGTCGACGGCCTGCGCGATTACTTCATACGATAAGGTTTCGTCGGTCACTTCGATGCCTCGAACCGTGCGCAGTGCGAGGCCAAGCGATTCGTTATCGATTACAAAGCTCTCGTAGGATGCGCCGAGCAAACTGCCCAACATGCCGGCTGACTCTTGCACCATGTTTGCGCCGGACAAACCCGCGAGCACGGTGCTTATGCCTTTTTCGAAACCGGCCTGCACGTCCGGAATTTTTGAATCACTCATTCCCGCCGCGACGCCGCTGGGCAAATTGTAAAAATTTGATACCTGCGCAGCGGCCGCGCTGAGAATCGCCTCCTCACCGCCGCCGCCGCTAAACGCGCCGGTGCGCAAATCAGAAACGAACGGCCAGGTGCCGAAAATCATCGGGTGACCGGGCGAAACCAGATTAACCAAAATCAGCGTGGCCAATGACTCCGCGTTGGCCTGAACCAGCGTGCCAGCCATGGCGGCTGGAGCGGTCGCACCCGCCTGCGGTGCGGTAATGCCGTTGATTGGAAATCCGGCGCGCGTGGCGGCGATGCAGACTTCGGCTCCGTCGGCACCAAAACGCAGCGGCGAGACGACAGGGCTGGTGTGTACTTTGCAAAATGGACGCTCGCGAAATTTTCCCTCGCCGCCTGCGATCATGTCGAACAGTTCGACCACCGCCGCGACGTTTTCCGCCAGCGAGATTGCCGTCGCAATATGTTTATTGGTACCGGCCGCGATCGCATACGCGGTGTTCAAGTCCAGCGCGCGCATGTCTTCGTACTCGGTGGCGATCACGCAGCGCGTGAACCAGTGCACGTTGTCACAGGCGTCCGCAATGCGTGCAAAATTGTACAGATCGGGCAGGGTTGCGGGTCGGTATTCGTCGGCGTCGAGGTCGAGTACTTTGACCGCTGCGCCGCCGGTCCCGTAGTGCACACGGTTGCCTGCGAGCACAAGGTCGTCGGCATCGCCGCGCGCGTGGAGCGTCATTTCCTGCGCCGCGCCGTCGATGATCTCTTCGACAAACCCGCGCGGAAAGCACAGGCGACCCGAGGCGTTGAGCCTGCAACCGCGCGCCTCGGCCAGCTCGATCATTTCGGGTACACATTCGCCCATGCCGATATTTGCAAGCACGTCGAGAGTGGTCTCGTGTATGCGCTCGAGGTCGCGCTGCGTTAGCGGTTTGAGAACACCGCCGCTCATTCCAGGTTCAATGGCCGCAGGTGGGCTGGTGTCTCGATGTTTTTCGTGGCGAGCCTTGCGCGCGGAACCGCGCCGTTTGCGAGGCTGATCGCCGCTGCCGGTTTCGGCTTGCGGGTCGGAAGTCATGCTTGTTTTCCAGAATAAAGTGATGAATTTGCGGCGTAAAAGCCGCGCGCGTTGCCCGATACCGCGGGCGTGCGAGGTGAGGGTTTCAGCGCTTGGTCAGGATGACCGGTTCTTTAATCCACTTCATTTTGGTTTTAGAGTTGGCTTTGCGGCGATAACAACATTCACCGCACGGCCTAAATATAGGTCAATCAATTCTATGCGGTCAATAAGGAAAACCTGCATGACGATTCAACCGGCGTGCCCTGAAGACTTTAACGACATTCACGATTTGCTGGCGAGTAATGCCTTGCCTACGGACGACATTCGCGGCGCGGCTCTCGAATTTCTGGTGATGCGCGATTCGTTGGGGTTGGTCGCATGCGGCGCTCTGGAGCGTCTCGGGGAGTGCTGTTTGTTGCGCTCGATTGCGGTTGCGCCGCGGTTACGAAGCCGCGGTCTGGCGGCTGCGTTAACAAAGGCGCTGTTGCGCAGCGACACCCGCGGATCGCGAGACGTGTTTTTGCTGACCAACGACGCCGACGGTTACTTCGCGGGTCATGGGTTCGTGGTCGCAAGCAGGGAGTCCGCACCCGATGTGATTCGCAGGTCTAACCAGTTTGCCAATCTGTGCCCGGATTCGGCGATTTTGATGCGCTACAGCCGCTAGCTGATTCGCGCCTTTCTGAGATCAAACTCGATTGTTGCTGCGAGCCCCGGCTCGTTGTCGGCCAGGGTCAGCGTGGCGCTATGGAATTGGCAAATCGCTTTTACCAGACTCAAGCCCAGACCGTTGCCGGGGGTGTTGCGTTCGGTTTCCAGCCGCACGAATTGTTTCAGTACGCGGTTGCGATCGATCTTGTCGATACCGCCCCCGTTGTCGCGCACCGACAGCACAGCTTTGTTGTCGATTTGATTCACGAGTAGTGTGATATCGCTGCCGGAACCGGCGTATTTGATTGCGTTGTCGAGCAGATTGGTCAGCGCTTGCGCGATCAAATGGCGGTTAGCGGTCACGGTTGGATTAGCCGAAATCTCGCTGTGAAACGTGATATTGCTCTCTTCGGCGACCGGCTCGTAAAGCTCGCTGAGTTCTTCCGCCAGATCGCCGAGGTGCACTTCGGTCCAGTGGCTTTTGTCGACCCCGGACTCAAGTCGCGCGATGCTCAGCAGCGCGTTGAACGTATTGATCAGGCCGTCGGCGTCTTCAATTGCCTGCTGCATGATGCCGCGATACTCGGCGTTGTCGCGCTTTTCCAGCAGTGTGACTTCAAGGCGGTTACGCAGCCGATTGAGCGGGCTGCGCAGGTCGTGCGCGACGTTGCTCGTTACCTGCTGCATGCCGTGCATGAGGTCTTCGATACGGTCGAGCATTTCGTTGATACGCGCGGCGAGGATGTCGAATTCGTCGTAGCGACCAGTGATCTGGATTCGGTGGCTGAGATCGCCATCCATGATGTCGTTGGCTGTGCGGCTTATCGATCCGACGCGACGCACCACGTTGTAGCCGACTACTCCGCCACCGACAATGGCGAACAAAATCGTGACGATCGACGCCGTGACAACCAGCGCAAAGGTGTGATCCAGCAGCGCCTGCTCGTCACTGATCTCGTGGCCAATAAAGAGCTTGAGTCCTTCGGCCAGCTGCGTTTCAGCTACGCGCACGGGCCGGTTCGCCACCGGGCTGTCTTCCGGAACTTGAATCAGATCACCGAGCCGCACGGTCGAGTGAGTTCGAATCGTGGTAATGCGCAGCGGCCACCCGGCCGGGCCAGCGAGAGCGCCCTGTTCAGCGCTTGATAGATAGTAGAAGCGGCCGTATTGGTCGATGTTGTTGCGCTGCGCGAGCGCGTTTTGTAGTTCTGGCAGTGCGCCGGATTTGTACAGGTTGATGAGTACGTCGGATTCGAGGCGCAAACGCGCGTCGACCTGCGATTCGATCTGGTCGCGCGTCGACCAGTAAATGTAGCCCAGCGTCGCGGCAGTCAGCAGGCTGAACAAGGTCGACAGCACCAGCGTCAAGCGCAGTGCCGTCGTTCGAAAGAGGCTAATCCGGCGCTTGAATCGGTCGCTGGCAGGCAGTCCGGTTGTGGCGGTTTTTGACAGTGCGCTTTATTCCGCAGTCACGAGGCGGTACCCCGCGCCGCGTACGGTTTGCAACATCGACTGGCCAAAGTCCTTGTCGATTTTGCTGCGCAGGCGGCTGATCTGAACATCGATAACGTTGGTTTGCGGGTCGAAGTGGTAGTCCCACACATTCTCGAGCAGCATGGTGCGGGTCACAACCTGTCCGGCGTGACGCATTAAATATTCCAGCAGTCGAAACTCGCGCGGTTGCAAATTAATGCGGGTGCCGTCGCGGGTGACCTTGCGTTTGAGCAGGTCGAGTTTCAGATCACCGACGTGCAACAAGGTCGCCGCGTGCTCGGGGTGAGCGCGACGCACGAGTGCCTCAAGGCGAGCAATGAGTTCATTCAATGCATACGGTTTGGTCAGGTAATCATCGCCCCCGGCAGCGAGCCCTTCAACGCGCTCGTCGACCGCATCAAGCGCGCTCAAAATTAGTACCGGGGTCGTATTACCGGTTTTACGCAGCTCAGCAATGATGGATAAACCATCGCGTTTAGGCAGCATTCGGTCAATCACCAGTGCGTCGTAGGCGTTGGTCAGTGCCAGATCAAGGCCGGCGTCGCCGTCGGCCGCGTGATCTGTCACGTGGCCGCATTCGGTGAGCCCTTTGACCAGGTAGCTGGCGGCGTCTTTGTCATCTTCAACTATGAGTAATCGCATCGTTCAATTCTCGTTAGGTTGCGGCAATGATAGCGGCGCATATTGCGTTGTGAGATGACTGGTTTGTAATGAGACAGAAAGCTCCAGGAAAGGTCATACGCGTAAGACTGCATGCACACGTCCCGGAGGTCTCTATGAATTTATCTCGTCGATTCTCGATTCAACAATCGACCCGTGGTGCCAATGTACAACAACACGTGTTCAGCGCACCGCAAAGCTGGCAACAACGGCTGAACGCGCAGTTAATGCTGCTGGCGTTTTGCGTGATCACGCTGGCCGTACTTTTTTCATCACCAGTTTTTGCAAACCAACTCCCGGACTATGCCGATCTCGTCGAGGAGCAAAGTGCTGCGGTTGTGCGCATTACCGCGCTTGCTCCGGTGACGCCCGCGTCAGCGCAAGCGCCCGATTCATTTTCTCAACGTGATGACATCCCGGAATTGTTCAAGCGCTACTTTGATCAAATGCCAAATCAACCCGGCACCCCGCGGCGCGGTAACGGTTTCGGTTCCGGCTTTATCGTCAGTGACGATGGGTATGTGGTGACCAATGCCCACGTTGTCGATGGTGCCGAAACCATTCGTGTGAGTTTGCACGACAAACGCGAATTCGATGCGACCCTTATTGGTGCTGACGAGCGCACCGATGTTGCCCTGCTGAAAATTGATGCAGAAAACTTGCCGCAGGTGGAGCTGGGTGACTCCGACGAGATTCGTGTCGGTCAATGGGTGCTCGCAATTGGTTCGCCTTTCGGCTTTGAGTACACCGCAACGCAGGGCATTGTCAGTGCGGTTTCGCGTCACCTGCGCGGCGATAGTTACGTCCCGTTTATCCAGACCGATGCTGCGGTTAATCCGGGTAATTCTGGTGGGCCATTATTCGACGCCGAAGGCCGTGTGATCGGGGTTAACTCACAGATTTATACCCGGTCCGGCGGCTTTATGGGTTTGTCGTTTGCGATTCCAGTCAACGTCGTTAAAGACATAACCGACCAACTCAAATCGCAGGGGTACGCGAGCTACGGATGGCTTGGAGTGATGATTCAGGATCTCGATGCTGCGCTCGCCGAATCGTTCGGATTGGATCGCCCCAGCGGCGCACTGGTTGCGCAGGTGACCGACGACAGTCCCGCGCAGGATGCCGGGCTGCAAAGCGGCGATATTATTCTCACGTTCGCCGGGAAAACGGTAGAAAAGTCTTCTGACCTGCCATCGTTGGTCGGCGCCACCCGTCCGGGTAAAACTGCAAATATTGAAATCGTGCGTATGGGCGAACGTTTAACTGTGCCGGTCACAATTCGCGAACTCGACCCGCAGGGACAACTGCAGAAGACAAATACAAAGAAATCGACAGCGCCGTCGTTGCTCGGCCTGCAAACTGAAAAGTTGTCAGCGGATGAGCTCGCGCAACTCAATATCGACAACGGTGTTCGCGCACGCAACGTTGAGCGCGATGGCCCTGCAGCCAAAGCCGGAATTCAGGCCGGCGACATTATTGTTTCGATTAACCAGATCGACGCGGATTCCCCCACACAACTCGATTCAATTGTGCAGGAATTACCGCGCGATCAATCGCTGCCGGTCTTGGTTTTACGCAACAGCGCGCCGCAATTTATAGCAATGACGATTCCAAAGGCGTGACATTAATCCCCGTTCACCTCGATGTGTGACTCGCGTTAGGCGGCTCGTAAGTACTTGGAGCCGCCTCTTTTTTTGACGCGTGACAAAATAGCCAACTCACTTTAGCCTGTATCTTCGGTAAGTGTGCGTCAATCGCCACATTGGCGTTTTTTAATTTACCGTATGCTACATTCAGAGAATCGGTATTTTCTTTGTGATCTGTCAGGTGCGTCGCTGCTGATGAACGTTAACCATGATCGACCTTTTTCTCAGGCGTGTGAGCAAAACCAACACATCATACTCGCCGTTCTCAAAGACTACCTGGTCGAGCCTCAGTGGGTTTTTGAAATCGGTAGTGGCACCGGCCAACACGCTGTTTTTTTTGCGCGGGAACTGCCATTCTTACACTGGCAGCCAAGCGACTTGTCAGAAAACCTGCCCGGTATTTCCGCGTGGATCGAATATTCCGGTTTAGACAATATTTCGCATCCGATTACGCTGGATGTTGCCAGTACAAATTGGCCGGAAATCTCAGCGGGGTGTTTTTTTTCCGCTAACTCGTTGCACATTATGTCCTGGAATCACGTCATTGCATTTTTCGGTGGCCTGGCACGCGTGGCAGAACCGAACGCACACTTAATTGTGTACGGGCCATTCAACTACAACAACGAATTCACCAGCGAAAGTAATCGCGAGTTCGATGCCTATTTGCGGAGTCGCGATCCTTTGAGCGGTGTTCGAAATTTTGACGATATCGACGAGCTGGCAAACGCCGCGGGTTTTACGTTGCTCGAAGATCGCGCAATGCCGGCGAACAACCGAACGCTGGTGTGGAAAAAGGCGGGTTAAACTTAAATCGGATTCTCAGGGATCGTACGTGAGTATCAACTCCGTGATACCACTCTGCATGCCTTCCTGAAATAGAAACGTTTTTTCTATTTTAAAACCGCGCATACGCCGAAGTATGTCCAGAGTCGTGAAGTACGGAATTTCTCGGTAGTTATCCGGTGTGTCGTTGTAACTGAGCACACAATCGTTACCAATCGTAAATCGGCGCGGTGACTCCGGCATATTTTTATGCGTGTACGAAACCGCAAACAGCTTAGTGCCTGGTACGCAGTGAGGGCGCAATTTATTCGCCAGCTGTTCGATCTGGCTTGGTTGCAAATAGTTCAGGATGTCCCACAGCAACACGACGTCGAAGGTTTGGCTCGTGTCGTAGCCTATGGTGTGAGCGCCCACATCGCTGCGTCCGCCACTGGGGCGATTGTTCAGTCCGCCTATCGAACTAATCAGGTTTTCAACGAACACGCTGGCTCTATGCTGCTTGAGCACGTTGACATTGGAATCGATGCGCTGTCCGAGGTCGAGCACACTCGGCGCACGCTCGCACTTATCCAGCTCACCGAGCATGCGCTCAAGCCCAGGGGATTGGTGCAGTGTTTTGTGCGAATCGACAAATTCACGACTCACGTGTTTTACCGCCGCCCCGGTCGTTTCCACTTGTCGCACGTTGCGCGGATTAAAACGAAAGGAATACTCCATCGCCCCGGGTAACATGCCGTCTTTTGGCAACCAGGTGTCCTGCGCGATAAAGCCGGGCAGGTGTGATAGCAAGTCGAATGCGGAGTTCTGCGGATACGGGCGCTCTACAAGGACGCCAAAACCGACTTCGAAAGTGTCGGAATCCAATAGCCCAAATTTCTGAGGGATTTCCGAAATCCTGTCGTTGGTGTAGGACACCACGTGCATGAGCGTGTCCGGACGGCAGTTTTTCTTTAAGCGAGAGATCAATCTCGAAAGTTGCTTGAGGTCTATGTAGTTAAAAATATCCCACGCAAAAATTGCGTCGAACTGCGTTTCGTCGCCGTAATTGAGCAGGTACTCGTCGATATCAGCGCCGGCGTTGATCTCGTTCAGCGATGAAGCAATATTCTCCACGAACAGCTTGCAGTTGTAGTCGGCAAAGAAGCTCGCGTTGTGTTGGTTCATCTGACCGAGGTCGAGGATGTTGTTTTTACGGGAGTTGTCGAGAATCGACAGAACGGCGCGCACGCCTGGAGAGACGAAACGTTTCGGGATTACATCTGCTTGAAGTTCGGCCAAGATGTCGGAGCGCATAGGGCTGGACGAGTTATGTTGTCATTGTAGTCCATTCTAACTGCCTGACCGAGTCGTGCGGGCAAATCCATCGCCCGCGTAATGTTTGCCTGTGCGATAAATCTACTTGCTTTTGTTCGCGGGCGAGTTGTTAGCAGGCGCCGGTGCAGATGCTGCCGGTTTGCTGGCGCTTGAGTCGCTGCTGGTGGTGCTCGCAGAAGAACGGCCGCTCAGGTTAGGGATCGCTTTCGGGTCGGCTTCCATGTCGATGCTGCCGCGGAACTTGGCACCGTCTTCGAGGCTGACGCGCGGTGAAACGAGATTGCCGCGTACGTTGCTCGACTGACGGATTACGATGTTCTCAGCGCCGTACAAATCGCCTTCAACTTCGCCTTCGATCGTGATCGTCTTGGCCACGGCGTTGGCTTTAACCGAACCGTTTTCACCAATGGTCAGACTGTTTTCTTTCAGCTCAATGGTGCCGTCAACGCGACCCTGAATCAGAATATCTTCGTCGCCAGACAGGTCGCCCTTAATACGGATTTTAGGGCCAATAATCGCGGTCGGTGAATTGCCTGGTGATGCTGATTTTATCGGTGTCGCCGGGCTATTCGGAGAGTCGGAACGCGCGGCGGAATCTGTCTTATCAATCATTGAGTAACACCCGGTTGAGTTTGTTTTGAAGAGCGACTGTAGCTCGAAAGTGGCTTGTAAAATCCGACTTCAGTCACACCGTTCCGGTGTCATACTGCCAACAAAAATGACGACATGACAACGGGCCCGGCGGCTCGCTGGAGTAATTATAAGCTCATGAAAAATAAGTGAAAAATATTCTTCTGATTTGACGCAATCTGATTCTGACGAAAATCAAACAACAGGCTTGAATGTCGGAAGTGTGATCATACGCGACGCGTAACAGTTGGTCTGAATACGCTGAGAAACGAGCGGTCGCATTGCTCGCGAAATTACAATTCGCCAACTACACTACACGCCCAAGTGATTGATTAAACAGGTCTAAATGCAGTTTCTCAAGCGCGCAGGTAAGCTCTGCCTGCTCTTTTTTCTTCTCGCAGCGAGCCAACTCTCGCTTGCCGCGCTTCCGGCAGCGGTGGATGGCCAGCCGCTGCCCAGTCTCGCTCCGGTGCTTGAAAAAGCCACCCCTGCGGTCGTGAATATCGCCACGCGCGGAAGCGTGCGCGTACGCAGCAATCCCCTGTTTGAGGATCCGTTCTTCCGTCGATTTTTCGATTTGCCCAACCAGACGCGTGAGCGCCCAACCCAAAGTCTTGGCTCGGGGGTCATCGTTGGCGCAAAAGATGGCCTGATCCTGACCAACCATCATGTGATTGAAAACGCGACCGAAATCAGCGTCACCCTGCACGACGGCCGCGAACTGGTCGCGCAGAAAGTTGGTTCCGATCCCTTGGCCGATGTAGCGCTTATCCAGATTCAGGCGGATGGTCTGACCGAGTTGCCGTGGATGGATTCAGATGCTCTGCGCGTTGGAGATTTTGTGGTCGCGATCGGAAACCCGTTTGGGCTCGGGCAAACGGTCACCTCCGGCATTGTCAGCGCGCTCTCGCGGTCCGGTCTGGGCATCGAGGACTACGAAGACTTTATTCAGACCGACGCCTCGATTAATCCCGGAAATTCCGGCGGCGCTTTGATCAACCTGCGCGGCGAATTGGCCGGCATCAACACGGCAATTCTTGGCGCTGGCGGCGGCAGTGTCGGAATCGGTTTCGCGATTCCAGCCAATATGGCGCGTGCGATCATGCAGCAGCTGGTTGAGTTTGGCGAAGTAAAGCGGGGTCGTCTTGGGGTTGGCGCGCAGGCGCTAACACCTGAGCTCGCGACCGCGTTTAACACCGAACAAAAACGCGGCGTCGTCATTACCGAGGTCGAACCGGGTTCGGCGGCGCAGCGCGCGGGGCTGCAGGTGGGTGATGTCATCGTTGTGGTTGGCGGGCGTCCGGTTCGCCACACCAACGACGTGCGCAATATTATCGGGCTGCTGCGTGTCGGCCAGCAGGTGACGATGCGTGTGATTCGCGATGGGGTAGAGCGCAATATCAGCGCTGTCATTGACGCGCAGGATCCCGTTGTATGGAACGGCGGGGATCACTCACCCCTATTGGCCGGTGCCGAATTCTCCAACGTCGAGCAAAAAGACCGTTACCAGACGCTGCGTTATGTTGAGGTGATCAAGGTCGAGCGCCATAGCACCGCGTGGCGCGTGGGTATGCGCGTCGGCGATATTGTCCTGGCGGTCAATCGAGCGCGCGTGGAAGACGTCGGCGACATACAGCGCGCGGTGTTAGCCGGGCCGGATAATGAAATCCTGCTCAACATCCAGCGCGGCAGTCGCGCCTATTTTGTGTTGCTGAAATAGCGCGAGAAGCGCGTTAGCGCCGCCATTTATTTTTCGGAATAACCCGCTGTGTTGTTAGCGACCCAGCGGCTTTTTTCACCCTTGATATCGTCGTCGCCGAGCGTTTCTTTCTTCCAGAAGGGTGCGCGTGATTTAAGCGCCTCCATCAAAAATCGGCAGGCCTCGAACGCAGCCGCGCGGTGCGTTGACCAGCACACAGTCAGCACGATGGGTTCACCGGGTTGAATCAGACCAACGCGGTGCGCCACCAGCGCATCGTCCAAAGGCCACTGTTGTTTGGCGTCCTCGACGATTTCAGCCAGCTGCTTTTCGGTCATGCCGGGATAGTGCTCGAGTTCCATGCTGCGCACGCGGTCGCCTTCGTTGAAATCGCGCATACTGCCGACAAAGCTCGCGCAGGCGCCATAGCTTCCCGATTTCAAGCGCGAGGATTGATGCTGTTGCAGCAGCGTGTAAGGCTCGAACGGTGTGTCAAATAGTTCTACCGTCACGCTAACCTCCTGTCACTGGCGGGAAAAAGGCCACCTCGTCTCCATCGGTGACCGGATGATCCCACTCGATGTGGTCAAGGTTGATCGCGCACAGCGTGTTCTCGGGCACTGGCGCATTGTCGGTCGCCTGCACCCAGACATCGTGCGCGTTGCGAATGCCGTCTGCATCCAAATGCGTGTTCGACAGGTCTAAGGTCTCGCGCAAACCGGCAAAAAATTTGACGGATATTGTCATTGCGTTTCACGTGTACGAGATAGCGTTGAGAGATAAGTATGCGTTAAATTAGCGGCAAGTTATAGCGGGGCAAATCATGTCTGAGTTGACACATTTTAATGCCAAAGGCGAGGCGCACATGGTCGATGTGGGCGATAAAGCCGTTACGCGCCGCGTCGCGGTTGCCGCGGGTGAAATAGTCATGCAGGCGGGCACGCTGGCGATGATCGTCGCGGGCGATCACAAAAAGGGCGACGTGCTTGGAATCGCGCGCGTCGCCGGCATTATGGCGACCAAAAAGACCGCCGAGCTGGTTCCGCTGTGCCATCCAATCGGCTTGACCCACGCCGAGGTCGACTTCGACGTGGAAGAAACCAGAAACGCCATCATCTGCACGGCGCGCACCGAAACCAACGGCCAAACCGGTGTCGAGATGGAAGCGCTGACCGCCGTGCAGGTTGCGTTGCTGACCATTTACGACATGTGCAAGGCGGTCGACCGCGGCATGCAAATGGGCGCGATCCGCCTGCTGCAAAAGTCAGGCGGAAAGTCGGGTGATTACACCGCGGCGGCCACTGGCGACCCGTTATAAAACGAATCTCTCTATCAGACGCTCAAGCGTGGGTGCGCGTTTTTTGTGGATCAAAAAACGGAATAGCTTCGACCGTTGCTGCGCAATTGATGTCATCGCTTACAACGTCGAGTTGGGTTCCCGCGGCCGCAGCATCGGGCGCCACGTGGCACAGCGCCAGCGATTTACCCAGTCGGTGCGAATAGCCCGGGCTGTTAACAACGCCGACATCCTCACCGTTTAGCCGCAAAGTCTCCCCGCCGTTCAGCATGTCGCTGTGATTGGCGACGATGCCGACACCCAAAAAGCGTTCTTTTCCTTTTGATGCCATTACTGCGTCTTTGCCACGAAAATCGCCTTTGTTTTGCGCGACGGTAAACCCGAGCCCCACCTCCCACGGCGAGTGTTCGTCTGTCATGTCGTAACCGTAAAACAGCAACGCGGCTTCAATACGAACCTTATCCAGTGCGGTAAAGGAGCACGGCATGGCGCCGTTGCCAACGAGTTGATCCCAGATATCGCAAATGACCGCAGCGCTGGCCAGAATCTCGTAACCGCGTTCGCCGGAATAGCCTGTGCGCGACAGCCGACAGGTGTGACCGAAAACCTCGGTTGCCTGATGGTGAAAATACTCCATTGCGCTCAAATCAATCGGCGTATGCGTATCGAGCAAGGCAAGCGACTTGGGTCCTTGCACGGCGATATTGTGCAGGTCATCGTCAAATTCCAAATCAACATCCAGACCTTGCGCCGATTCCTGCAATTGCTCCATGCTGCCGCCGGAGCCGTGACATAACAGATATTCGTTGTCGCCGTTATTAGCGATAATCGCATCGTCGCTGACCGTGCCTAGTTCGGTCAGCACGGCGCCGTAGGCAGATTTACCCGCGTAGATTTTAGTCATATCGCGTGTGATGACGTGATCGACAACTTTGTGCGCATCCGTCCCTCGAACGTAGACTTTTTTCAAAGGCGACATATCGAAAAGCCCGACATTCTCACGCACCGCGTCGTGCTCGTCGTTTGGATCGGAATTGTAAGTCCACGCCGTACCCATACCGTTCCAGTCTTCAAGGCCGGAGCCAAGCTCGGTATGACGCGATGCCAGTGCGGAAGTGCGTGATAGTTCTTCGGTCATTTTTGTTCCCCCAATCGTTAGATTTGAATTAATACCACTGATCTTTCATTGATGATTTCTTGCGCGCGATAAAATCCAATAGCGCTTCATCGATAGACTCATCCAGAGGTGGAGCTTCGTACGCCTGCAACATTTTTTTCCATCGCGTATGCGCCCGCGCCTGCATATCCTCGCCACCATCGTCGGTCCACTGCTCAAAAGAATTGTTATCTGCAAGTTCGGCGCGGTAGTTCGCAGTTTTAAAATTACTCATTGTGTGCGCAACACCGAGAAAGTTGTTGCCGATCCCGGCCTCGCGATGCGCGTCGCCACCAAGCGCATTGTCGTCCAGAACCATACCCTGTGCCATGCGAGCCACGGCGCCGCAGTTATCGGCATCCATCACGAATTTTTCGTAGCCGATTGTGAGTCCACCCTCCAGCCATCCCGCCGACTGAAAGATGAAATTCGCGCCCGCCATAACCGCTGGATACATCGTGTTGACCGACTCCTGCAGGGCTTGCGCGTCGGCGATTTTTGATGCGGTCAGGTGACCGCCGCAACGAAACGGCAGGCCCATTCGTCGGCAAAGTTGCGAAATCGCGAGGGTCGCCAGCGTGGATTCGGGCGTGCCGAAGGTGGGCGCGCCGGATTTCAAATCCATCGTCGTAAGAAAACTGCCGTACACCACCGGTGCCCCTTTTTTAACCAGTTGCGTGAGTGCAATGCCGACTATCGCCTCGGCGTGCGCCTGGGCAATAAGCGCGGGTTGCGTCACCGGCGCCATCGCACCTCCGAGAATGAAAGGTGACACGACCGTGCCTTGATTCGCCCCCGCATACGCACGCAGCGCACCCGTCATTGTGTCGTCGTACACCAGGGGTGAGTTCACGTTAATATTGCCCTGAATCACCATGTGCTCGCGCATAAAGTTCTCGCCGAAAACAAGCCGCGCCATCGCCAGCGAGTCCTCGGCGCGTTCCGGTGCTGTTACCGATCCCATAAACGGTTTATCCGAGTAGCGTATGTGCGCGTAAACCATATCCAGATGGCGTTTATTGACAGCGACATCGACCGGCTCGCACACCGTTCCACTCTGGTGATGCAGCGACGGCGTCAGGTACGTGAGCTTGATAAAGTTTTGAAAATCCTCGACCGTGCCGTAGCGCCGCCCTTTTTCCAGATCTGTGACAAACGGCGATCCGTACGCCGGCGCAAGGATCAGGCTATCCCCGCCAATTTGAATATTGTTGCGTGGGTTGCGCGCATACATGGTGTAGGTTTTCGGCGCGGTCGCGCACAGCGATTGCACATGACCGGGATCAAAGCGAATGCGTTCGCCCTTGACGTCGGCACCCGCCTGCTTAAACAGGTCGAGCGCGACCGGATCATCGCGAATCTCCATGCCGATGTCCGACAAAATCCAGTTCGCCTGCTGCTCCAGTTTGTCCAGCTCTTCCTGGTTCAATAGCTCGTAAGGGGGAATCTTGCGCGTAATGTAGGCGGGCGCGGTTGGCGCTGCTTGCGCGGCACTAGCACGCACCGAACGGCGTCTTGGGCGTCGAGAATCGGATGGGATTATGTCGGCTACGGGCATGAGATATCGGCATTGTGTTTTTGCAGATTTAAGCAATAGATGGCAACTGCAGACAATCGAAAAGATTTGCACATATTGTTTAAATTGTTTAAACAATAAACATGCCGTCGCAATATTTCGATCACCTGCGCGTTTTTACGCTGGTTGCGCAACACAAGAGTCTGACCGATGCGGCTGACGCACTTCATCTAACCAAAGGAGCTGTGAGTTACCAAATCAGCAAACTCGAGGAGCGTTTAGGGTTTGCCGTATTCCGGCGCAGCAAAACCGGGATACAGCTCACCGAGAAAGGGCGCGAGCTGTACAAAATATCTGCACAGGCCTTTGACGCATTGGACGCCGGGATAGAGGCCCTGCAAGAGTCACGTCATGCGGTTATCACAATCGGCATGACCACCTATTTTGCCTCGCGCTGGCTGTCGCCGCGGTTGATGAATTTCACCAGTACCCATCCCGATATTGGTTTGCGCTTGCAGCCCACGACGGGTCTGGTTGACCCGGCCAAAGAAGGTATCGATATGCTGATTCGCTGGGGCGATGGCCGATGGAGCGATCTGGAAATCGCGCCGTTGTTTATGAGCCCAGTTGCGCCAACCTCTGGACAGTCGATCGCTCAGCGCGTTGATCACGAAGGACTCGAACACGTTTTGAAGAACAGCATTTTGTTGCACGACTACGAAGGCAGTCATGCGTGGCGCGATTGGCACGATGCCGCAGGTATTGCGTACAAACCCGATGCGGAGGCGCTCGTTATCCCGGACCCCAATGTGAGGGTGCAGGCCGTAATCGACGGGCAGGGCATCGCCTTGAACGACGGTTTAGTCGATGCCGAGATTCGACAGGCGCAGCTCACTCGGCTTTCTGATTCCGTTTTGGAAAAATACGGCTACTTTCTCGCCTACCCAAAAGACGCGTTGGATAGCCCGGCGCTGCGTGCGTTTCACGACTGGCTTCTAAGTGAAGTGCGGCAGTCTGAGTTGACAATTTGAGTGACGAGAGTTTTCGTTCGTGATCGGCACGCCAGACGCACGAGTCGTCACGCATTTTGATTTTGCCTCGAATCCGGTATACAAGGCGTTAAATTCGGCGCACCAGTGTGCGAGGGTGAATCACAGCGTTGACCAGACCACCGGCATTTAGTATCGAAATCGGCGAGGACGACTGGAGCCAGCTGCACCTGTATCGCGCCTTACCCGAGATCGATTACACACGCATGATGCGCTATCGCTTGCAGCGTGTTCGCGAGCAGTTGCGCGTCGCGGGGGCGAGCATGGGTATGTTTGTCAGCCCGGTTAGCTTGCGCTACATCGCCGACTATCGCGGATACGCGCTGTTCCAGTCGCATATCCCCAGCTCATACATGTTTGTCGCGGCCGACGGCCCGGTTGTGATGCACGGGATTTTTGGCGATCCGCCGGCTAACGTCGATGCAATCCGGCCTTCGCGGCCAATCGCGTATTTTCACGCGGGTCCGAGGATGGGTGCGCACGCAAGGCTGCTGGCCGAGGACATAAAACGATTTTTGTCAGAAATCGGAACCGATAATCGACGCGTGGCGCTTGAGTACGTGAACCCCAGCTTGACCCGCGCACTGCTCGACCTCGGTCTGGATGTTATCGACTCGGCTGACCTCATCGAAGAAGCGCGCATCATAAAATCCGAGGACGAGCTGAGTTGCATGCACTGGTCGATAGCGGTCGCCGAACTCGGCATTGAAAAAATGCGCGTCGCGGCCAAGCCCGGGGTTACGGAATTGCAGCTGTGGGCCTTGCTCAACTACACCAACCTCGCCAACAACGGCGACTGGCATGACGGGCGCATGCTGTCGTCGGGTGACAAGATCAACCCGTGGTACCAGGAGGCCTCGCCGCGCAAGATTGAAGCGGGGGATCTCGTTGGATTCGATACCGACATGGTTGGCCCGTACGGCTACTGCGCGGACATTTCGCGCACATTTCTGTGTGGTTCAGGCGCACCAACTGCGCGGCAAAAGTACCTGTACCGACAGGCGTACGCGGAGATCGAACACAATCTCACGCTCGTGCGCGATGGCATCACGCTTGAGGAGTTTGGCGAGCAGGCCTTCGTGCAGCCCGAAGAATTTCACACCAATCAGTACACCTGCATATTTCACGGGGTGGGTATGTGCGATGAGGCGCCAAAATTGTATTACCCGCGCGACCGCGAAGCGCGCGGCTACCCGGACACTTTGCGCGAGAATATGGTGATCTGCATGGAGAGCTACGTGGGTGCCGTCGGGGAACGCGACGGCGTCAAACTCGAACAGCAAGTGCGCGTAACCAAAGACGGCTACGAATTACTGTCAACCTCCGCGCTCGAAGCGGCGTTACTGGACTAGCGCATCGCCTGTTGTCGATTGCGCCGCTCTTGCAAGGGCGCATGCCCAAACTGACGGCGATAATCGCGCGCAAAGTGCGAGAGCGATTGAAAACCGCAGGCGGTGGACACGTCTCTGACGCTGAGTGTGGTTTGAATCAACAGTTGTTGGGCGCGCCGCAGGCGCAGGAATCGGTAGTGCCGAATTACCGAACGCCCGATGTGGATGTCAAACAAGCGTGCGAGCTGGCGCTTTGATATTTCAATTCTGCTGGCGAGTTGATCGAGTGAAAGCGGCTCGTCCATCGTGTTTTCCATCAGGGTAACGGCGGACACAACCCTGGGATGTCTGAACTGCTGAAGGAATCCTTCAGGCATTCGCTGTTCGTCCATGCGTGCACGCACGCGCGAAAGGTTGTACTGCTCAGATACCGACGCAACGACATCGCCGCCGAGCCGCTCCTCAATCAGATGCAACATGAGATCGATGCACGCGGTAGCTCCCGCACACGTGATTCTGCCGCCATCGATTTCGAACAGATTTGCGGTGACGCGAAGCGCGGGGAACTGTTCGCGCAAAGCGCTGAGACTCTCCCAATGAACCGTGCACTTCGAGTCATCCAGAAGGCCGGCGCGCGCCAGAATGAACGTCGCGGTGCTCAGCGCACCGATCCGCGTGCGGGTTGTTGACAAGCGTTGCAGCCAGGCGACGATCCGACGATCATCAAAACGTTGGATACCGACACCTGCGCAGACAAAAACAGCGTCAAAGTTGGCGGGTTCGGCTAATCCCTGATCGACCTCAATTCGCGCGCCAGCGCTGGACTGAACTGGATTTCCGTCTTCAGAAACGAATCGCCAGCGATAAACCGAACGACCGGTTACTCGATTCGCCTGCCGCAGCGGCTCGATAAACGAGGCAAAGCTCATCATCGAAAAACCCGGAATCAGGATGAGGCCGAATGTTTCGGCTTCGTCGCGTTCTACAGCTATTGCTTTGGGTTTCATCTTTAACCACACAGATCACGCTTCGGGTTAACCAAAACCGCGCTAAATGGCAAAAATAGGCGATTTAGCGGCAATTTACTATTGTCGAGCGAAAAATGATCTCTATAGAATCAATGCAGAATTTTCAGAAGTGACCAATACAGGAACGACACAGTGCTATCACTCGATGAAGTTCGCGCGGTCAACGCACCGATCGCCAGCGCGATAGGATTGCCAAATCGGGCCTACGTTGGCGATGAGTTTTACTCGATCGAATGCCAACACGTGATGGGCGCGGGCTGGATCGGAATAGCGTTTGAAAATGACGTCGTTTCACCGGGTGATCTATTCCCAGTCGAGGCCGCCGGGCAGCCACTTGTTGTGGTTCGCGACAATGACGACAAAATCAGGGTATTCCACAACGTCTGTCGTCATCGCGGCACCACGCTGGTCGATCAGCCCTGCTCAAAGCGCCAACAGATTGTGTGCCCCTATCACGCCTGGACTTACGCGCTGAACGGCGAGCTCAATGCAACGCCTAATTTTCGCGGGCCAGAGGTCCGAGAGCGGGTCGCCTTCCCGCGCGGCAGTCAGGACTTGGTCGAAGTGCGTTCCGCGATCTGGAACCACATCATCATGGTCAATCTCTCCGGCAGCGCTGTGCCCTTGTCGCAGTGGACGCAGGAGATCGATCAGCGCTGGTCGGGTTACGATTTTGCCGACACGTTTCCCGGCTACGACATGACGTACGACATCGACGCCAACTGGAAGCTCACTCTGGAGAATTTTCTCGAGAGCTATCACCTGCCAACAGTACACCCCGGGCTCAACGCGTATTCGCCGCTGCACGATCACGAAGTCCTGGTGCAGGATCGCATCATGGGTCAGATCAGCCTCAACTATCAGCCCGATGACAGCGGCAAGGGCCTGCCGTGTTTCCCCGATCTACCCGACGACCGGCGCCGACGTGCCGAATACCTGCTGCTGTTTCCCAATCTCATGCTGTCGGTAACGCCGGATCACTTCCGCGTTACGCTGGTGTTGCCCTCGTCGCCGCGACACACTCACCAGCGCTGGCGGTTTTTCTTTGTTGGTGAAGACTGTCAGGACGATCGATTTTCGAGCGCGCGCACGGGTGTTGCAAACCGGATCGACACCTACACCCAGGAAGACATTGCCATTCTGGAAAGACTACAGGCTGGACGTCATTCATCCGCCTACGACGGGGGTCGGTTTTCACCGTATCACGAGACCACAACACACCATTTTCAAAAGCTGGTGGCCAACGCAATCGAAGCCGCGCAGGGCTAAGCGCAGGCTTTCACAGTTCGACCGCGTCAGCGCGGGGGCAAGCCAAGTCAAAACACAGGAAGACCGTAAAATGACGACTGATACGTTCAATCGCGGACTAAAAATCCGCAAAGCCGTACTCGGAGACGAACACGTCGACGCGAGTTTTGAAAACGCCAGCGATTTTTCGCAGCCGTTGCAGGATCTGGTGACGGAATTTTGTTTCGGAGCCGTCTGGGGCCGCGAAGGGCTGTCAAAACGCGACCGCAGTCTGATCAACATCGCGCTACTCGCCGCTGCCGGTCGCTCGCACGCGCTTTCGCACCACGTGCGCGCGGCGGTAACTAACGGCGCAAGCGAAGAGGAAATTCGTGAGACGCTGGTTCACGTTATTCCGTACGCTGGGTTCCCTGCTGCGTTTGACGCGTTCGAAGTCGCTGAACGAGCGCTTTATCCCGAGCGGGCGAAAGAGGTCGAATGATGACAACCACAGTGCGACTGTGAAGGTTTAAGTGATGCAAGATTCCGATACTGGGTGGCAGCAAAGAGCTGCACGCGTTATGTCAGCGAGCTCGGAAGAGGAAGTCCGCGACGGCTATGATCAATGGGCCACGCAATACGATGACGACCACGCCAGTTTTGGCCTGCTCCTTTTGGCGCATTTGGTCGGCCTGTTTTGCCGTCACGTGCCGCGCGGTGCTGACCCTGTTCTCGATGCCGGCGCCGGCACTGGGCGCCTTGGCGAGGTTTTATCACTTCACGGGTATGACAATTTCGTCGGGTTGGATTTATCACCCGGAATGCTGGAGGTCGCTGAACAAAAACCGATGTACTCGCAAACACACGTTGCGCGCCTGGGCGACCGCTTGGACTTCGACAACGGCACATTTCCGGTTGTTGCATCGCTTGGTGCGTTTGCCCCGAATCTCGCCAAAGCCGACGCCTTCGACGAGTTGATCAGAGTCACCCAACCCGGCGGTTTACTGGTGCTCAGTTTACGCGCGGGAAAAGAACCCGAAACCGGCTTTAACGCGCGTCGATCCCAACTCGAGGCGGAAGGTCGATGGCAGCTTGAAGACTGCATCGAAGAGTTCGTCTCGCACCCGGAACTCGACGCCAAAATTTTATATTCCGTCTACGTTTATCGAAAACCTTAATTCAGGCGCTTCCAAAAAATCGATTGAAAGGAATCAATCCGGAAAGTACACAATCGCGCGTATTCACAGCGTTGTGAATTATTTACCGACCATCCCCACGTAATCCCCACATTTCGGCCAAGCTTGTGCCCAGGTCACTCTCCACAATTGCGTTCACGGTTTAAGCGGGTCATCCGCCACCGGTTGTGACTCACTTTCAGATAACTCAATTGGAGAAACACAATGACACAAGCAAATGCAGCACACATGACGGACACGGGTCCGGATTACGTTCAAATCAAGACCAAGCAGCAGGGCGCGTGGTCGTCTGGTGATTACGCAAAAGTGGGGGTTACCCTGCAAATAACCGGCGAAGTCCTGTGCGAAAGCATGGATCTCCGCGCTGGTGCGAGCGTACTCGATGTGGCAGCGGGTAACGGCAATGTCACGCTCGCCGCCGCACGCCGTTTCTGCCGGGTCACATCGACAGATTACGTGCCCGCGCTTTTGGAAGATTCCAAACGCCGCGCAGAGGCAGAAGGGCTGCCGGTTGAATACCAGCAGGCCGACGCAGAGAAGCTGCCGTTTGCAGACGCGATGTTCGACAACGTGGTGTCGACGTTTGGGGTGATGTTCGCGCCGGATCAATTCACGGCTGCATCCGAGCTTGCGCGCGTGTGCAAACCGGGCGGAACAATCGGAATGGCGAATTGGACGCCGGACAGCTTTATCGGGCAGCTGTTCAAAACGATCGGTGGATATGTGCAACCACCCGTTGGAGTCCAGTCTCCCGCGCGTTGGGGCAGTGAAGACTTTTTGAACGACGCGTTCGCGCATCAAGTGAAAAGCATTTCGACAGAGCGCAAGTCGTTCGCATTTCGCTATCAGTCTGCAGAACACTGGTTGGATATTTTCCGCACCTTTTACGGGCCGGTTCTGAAAGCGTTTGAAGCGGTCGGTGCTGAAAAAGGCGACGCCCTCGCTGCTGAAATCATGGAGCTGATCGTGCGATTCAACGTGTCTGGCGACGCCACGATGGTCGTTCCATCAGATTATCTGGAAGTGATTATCAAACGTTAATACGGTTTTCCCGCCGGCCAGGGTCGGCGGGTATCGATTCAATATCAGGAGAATGATTATGGTTTCAATTGCATTACAAGATGCGCAGTGGGTCGAACAGTCCGCTGCAAATAATTTCACGCCGAGTCGGGTCAGCCGGACTCTGACGTGTTCCTTGGACGAATTTGCCGAGCAACTCGGACCGCGTATGAAATCGGGTGTGATTGGTGATTACAACACGCCGAGCAGGTTTGCGGTTACGGGTAAATACGGTTCTGCGATCGTGTCGTGCTACGACGGCAGTGCAACAAATCGTTTGCGCGTGAATATCGAATTTATTCGCAAAAACTCTGCGGAGCAACAGCGATTTCTGCATCAATTCGACACAGCTTTTGCTGCTGATCGGGACGGATGAATCCGTCCCGATTTATATACTTTCCGGCCAGCAGGACTGCAGGGCTTGCATGCGCATTGAATAAACCGGATCAGGAGTATCCGAAAGCGGCCGTCTGAAAACTTCCCATCTGCGAAAAGATATGCCCGGGAACAGAGGCATCTCCTGTTGTGCGATCCGCAAAAAACGTTGAACTAAATCGCGTGCAATATCGTGTTCATCAATCATTGCGTGACACGCAGCTCGGGTGAGACGCATATCATTGATAGGCTCGGCGACTTCGGTAAAAGCGCGTATCGCTTCTTTATAACGTTGCAGTTGAAATAAGGATTCGCCGCGTAACCAGGGAAACCAAAGTCGGTCGTACGGGTCGAATTCACGCACGGTTGCGAGCACAGCCAGGGCCCGGGTCGGCTCGCGCGTGGCGCGCAAGAATTCTGCGTAAAGGGCGAGTGATTCACTGTCACTTGGGTTCAAATCAAGCGCACGATCAAACTGTTGTTGTGCTTCCTCATAACGTTCGCACAGTGTCAGCGTATCGCCGAGACGCGCGTGTGCGAGGCTGTCGCCGGGTTCAAGCCTGACTGCTTTTTGTCCGTGCTCAAGGGCGCGTTGTAACGAGAATTCGGGGTCAGCACTCCACCACAGTTGGTAGTTAATTTGCTCCACCACGCCGAGCAGCGAGTGTGCTCGTGCGTTTTGCGGCTCCAGCTTGATCGCTTTGCGCAAAATGCCCAGCGCTTCGTCATTCGCGGGTTTTAGCATCCTGTAATGCTGCTCCTGCGCGCGCAAAGTCATATCGTAAACGGTCAGTTCGTTGTTACTGAACGTGCGAAAGGTTCGCGTGCGATGATCGTCCAGACGCCCACCCACAGTGGCGGCGACGGCTCGGCTGACTTCATCCTGTACTTTAAAAATGTCGTGAACATTGCGATCGTACTTTTGCGCCCAAACCGTTTCTCCATTATTAGCATCGAGCAATTGAACCGAAATTCGAATCGTATCGCCCGCTCGCAGCACACCACCATCGAGCACATAGTTGGTGATGGGTAGCGCATTCGGCGTTAAGGTATCGGGTGAATCACCCGTGATAACTTTGATGTTTCCAAAGCACGACAATGCGATAACGATATCGCGCGTAATACCGGACGAAAAATAATCCTGTTCCGTGTTGGTACTCAAATTGTTGAACGGTCGCACCAGAACTTTCAGCGCATCAATGCCGTCGTTCGCGCGATCGGGAAGCGAGTTTTCTTCATCGTCGGAGTGTGAAATTTCCAGAGCTGCAACAAACCGAAATCCGCGCCCGTGAACGGTTTGAATAATGCGCTGATTTTTGCCGTCGTCATCCAGAACTTTGCGCGCGTCTTTTACAGCGCCGGAAATCGTAGAGTCTGTGACTATTTTTCCCGGCCAGACATGTTTCATCAGCCGGTCGCGCGAGATCACTTCATTCGCGTTTGTTGCAAGAAAAACAAGAAGGTCAAAAACCAGAGGCTCGATTTCGCGCAGAGAACCGTCTCGCCTTAGTTCGAATAGCTCAGTGTCGATTGTAAAATCTTCGAAATGAATACGCATTTCGTACTGGCGTTTGCAAGCAAGAAAGAACGCAGTATAAAGCAACTGCCAAATGACGCGATTCAGCGAGTTTTCTAAACGCATTAACGAGCAATAAAGGCTCTGATAAATCACAAAGCGTGTTGATCATGCGGGAATTAATGGGAACAATGCGCGGATGGCTATTCTCACGTCTTCGATCTCTGCAAAGTCAGAGAGCTTTTGCAGAAACACGGCGGCGCACCAGGCGGCGCTGACGCAGGTGCAGGACGCCGCGAGCACGGCGCTTGCAGGTGGCGGCGAAAAGGCGCGCGAGCGCCATGTTGGGCGGGGCAAGATTCTGCCGCGCGAACGCGTTTCGCGCCTGCTTGATCCCGGCTCGCCGTTTCTGGAAGTCGGCATGTTTGCCGCGCATGGGCTTTACGACGGCGCCAGCCCGTGTGCCGGCGTGGTCGCCGGCGTGGGGCGCATCGAGGGGCACGAGTGCATGGTCGTGTGCAACGATGCTACGGTCAAAGGCGGCACCTATTTCCCGATGACAGTGAAAAAACACCTGCGCGCGCAGGAAATCGCCGAGCAGAACCGGCTGCCGTGCATCTATCTGGTCGACTCGGGCGGAGCGAACCTGCCCAATCAGGATGAGGTATTTCCGGACCGCGATCACTTCGGGCGGATTTTTTTCAATCAGGCAAATATGTCTGCGCTAGGCATCGCGCAGATCGCCGTGGTGATGGGCTCGTGCACGGCGGGCGGGGCGTACGTGCCGGCGATGTCCGATGTCACGATTATCGTCAAGGACCAGGGCACGATTTTTCTTGCCGGCCCCCCGCTGGTGAAAGCCGCGACGGGCGAGGTTGTGAGTGCCGAAGATCTCGGCGGTGGCGACGTGCACACGCGGCTCTCTGGCGTCGCCGATTACCTGGCCGATGATGACGCCCACGCGCTCGCGCTGGCGCGCCGCGCGGTGGCCAACCTGAATATCACCAAACCAAGCGACCTCAAGCGGCAAACGGTTGAGGCGCCGCTTTACGATCCGGACGAAATTCTCGGTGTGGTCCCGGCTGATCTGAAAACTCCCTACGACATCCGCGAAGTCATTGCCCGCGTCGTTGACGGCTCGCGCTTCGACGAATTCAAGACGCGCTACGGAACCACACTGGTGTGTGGTTTTGCCCACTTGATGGGGGTACCGGTCGGCATCATCGGCAATAACGGTGTGATCTTTTCTGAGTCCGCGGTCAAGGGCGCGCATTTTGTTGAACTCTGCTCGCAGCGCGGCATCCCGCTGGTATTTTTGCAGAACATTACCGGCTTTATGGTCGGGCGAACCTACGAAAACGGTGGTATCGCCAAGGATGGAGCCAAGCTCGTGACCGCTGTTGCCACAACCCGTGTCCCCAAGATCACAATGCTGGTCGGTGGCTCGTTTGGCGCCGGCAACTACGGTATGTGTGGCCGCGCTTACAGTCCGCGATTTCTCTGGACGTGGCCGAACAGCCGCATCTCGGTCATGGGTGGCGAGCAGGCCGCAGGTGTGCTGGCTACGGTAAAGCGCGAAGCAATTGAGCGCAACGGCGAAACTTGGAGTGCAGAGGACGAAGCTGCATTCAAGCAACCCACAATTGATATGTTCGAGGAGCAGTCGCACCCGCTTTATGCGTCGGCAAGGCTGTGGGACGATGGAATCATTGACCCGCGCAAGACACGCGATGTGCTTGCCTTGTCGCTGTCGGCGGCCTTGAACGCACCGATTGAAGAAACACGCTTTGGCGTGTTTCGGATGTAGCGAGCGCGCAATGAAGACATCGCACCACAGTGCACAGGATGCTGTGCAGCCCTACGGGAATTACGCCCAATGCTTACGGATCAGCGAATTCTCGGAGCTGGCCTTTGTCAGCGGCCAGGGTCCCGAGCGTTTGGATGGAACAGTGCCAACAAGCTTTCGCCAACAGGCAGACCTGGTTTGGTTAAATATCGACGCACAGCTGCGAGCCGCTGGGATGACGCGGCGCAATATTGTGCGGGCAACGACATATCTGAGAAGCCAAAGCGACGCGGCCGAAAATCGGGCCGCTCGGGATGCTTTTCTGGGTGAGCAAAAAGTCGCCATGACCCTCGTGTTTTGCGATTTGTTTGTCGAGTCCTGGATGATCGAAATCGACGTGATAGCGGCGGGGTGATCAGTGTTTAACAAGGTTTTGATTGCGAACCGCGGCGAGATTGCCTGTCGCGTGATCAGCACCGCACGACGATTGGGTGTGAAAACGGTCGCGGTTTACTCCAATGCGGACGCAAATGCCAAGCACGTGGCGTTGGCCGACGAGGCGGTTCGCATCGGTCCGCCAGCGGCGGCCGAGAGCTACCTTCAGGCCGCGCGCATAATCGAGGCGTGCAAGAAAACCGGCGCGCAGGCGATCCATCCGGGCTACGGTTTTTTGTCTGAAAACCCGGAATTTGTCGAACAGGTTGAAGCTGCGGGACTGGTCTTCATAGGACCGCCTGCGAGCGCTATCAGAGCGATGGGCCTGAAAGACGCGGCCAAGGCGTTGATGGTCGAGGCGGGTGTACCGGTTGTGCCGGGCTATCACGGTGAAAGCCAGAACGTGGACCTGCTCGCTGCCGAGGCCGACAAGATCGGTTATCCGGTTTTGATCAAGGCCCGCGCGGGCGGCGGCGGCAAAGGCATGCGTCTGGTTGAAAATCCTGCTGACTTCAAAGCAGGTCTTGAGGGCGCACAGCGCGAAGGGCAGGCCAGCTTTGGCGATCCGGCGTGCCTGATTGAAAAATATATCGAGCACCCACGCCATATCGAGATTCAGGTTTTTGGCGATGGCCACGGCAACGCAATTTACCTGTTTGAGCGGGATTGCTCGCTGCAGCGCCGCCACCAAAAAGTGATCGAGGAGGCCCCGGCACCCGGCATGCCCGAGACCGTCCGCGCCGCGATGGGCAAGGCCGCAGTCGAAGCCGCCA
This sequence comes from Pseudomonadota bacterium, assembly GCA_039029275.1. GTDB lineage: Bacteria > Pseudomonadota > Gammaproteobacteria > JBCCGL01 > JBCCGL01 > JBCCGL01. The sequence continues at coordinate 233,362 of JBCCGL010000009.1, forward strand.
ACGCGATAGGCTACGAGGGCGCGGGTACGGTGGAGTTTATCGTCGATGGTTCGGGCGAACTGCGCGAGGATGGCTTCTGGTTTATGGAGATGAATACCCGGCTGCAGGTCGAACACCCCGTTTCTGAAGCTGTCACCGGTCTCGATTTTGTGGAGATGCAGCTTCGCGTCGCCGCTGGCGAGCCGTTGCCGGTTGCGCAGAATGACCTCGCAATAAACGGCTGGTCGTTTGAGGCAAGAGTCTACGCCGAAGATGTGGCCAGGGGTTTTTTACCCGCCACCGGCACGCTCGATCATCTCGCCTTCCCGCAGGGCACCGAGTTTGAACCAGGCTCCGTCCGCATCGATTCCGGTGTTCGCCAGGGTGACCAGATCAGCCCCTGGTACGACCCGATGATCGCCAAGTTGATCGTCCACGGGCCGACCAGACAGGCCGCGCTGAACCTTCTTGGCTCTGCACTGGCACAGTGCCATGTCGTGGGATCAGTCACCAATCTCGAGTTTCTGGGTGCGCTTTCGCGTCACCAGGGATTTGCTCAAGGCGAGGTCGACACCGGTCTGATCGCGCGCGACCTCGACGCACTGACCGCGCAGGGTGCTGTCCCTGCGCCGGTGCTGGCTTTCGCGGCAATTGCTGGGCTGGGTCTGTTGGCCGAACCCCAGGGCACGGATGCCTGGGATCAGCTTGTCGGGTGGCGCCATTGGACCGCAGCCAGACAATACGTAGCGCTGACGTCGGGCGACGAACACCTGGAGCTGTGCGTAACCTCGCACGGCAAAAGCCACTATCAGGTTCAGGGCAACAATGTTGACATAATACTTGGTGTCACCGCGCAGGCCGAGACCGCGTTTACGCTTAACGCCGACGGGCATCGGTTTAGTGCCCACTTCGTGTTGGATGACACTGCAATTGCCATCTTTATCGACGGTCGCAGCTATCGCTTTGGCCTGCCTGACAGTCTGGCACAAGCCGATGGCGATCAAGCCGGCGGTGACGCCATCATTGCGCCAATGCCGGGCCAGGTTAAGGTTATTGCCACGGACGTTGGAGCCAGCGTTTCCAGGGGCGAGGCGCTGCTGGTACTCGAGGCGATGAAAATGGAACACACGCTGACCGCGCCGCGCGACGGCGTTGTAGCCGAGGTGCTGGCCAGGGTTGACGATCAGGTCACCGAAGGCACGCTGTTGCTCGCGCTCGAGTCGGAAGATGGTTAAGCCGCCGCGGCGTGTAATCCGTGCGTTCGCGATTCGCTCAAGAGCAATTTCGGGGAGTGAATATTGAGTGACTTTGAAACCTTGAGTGTTGAACTCGATGCGCGCGGTGTCGCCTACGTCGCACTCAATCAGCCCGAGATACGCAACGCTCTGTCGGCGCAAATGATTGCCGATCTGACCGAATTCGCCACTTCAATCGGCAGCGAAATCTCAACTCGCGCGGTTGTACTGTGCGGCAACGGCAAGGTGTTTTGCGCGGGCGGAGATCTCAACTGGATGAAGGCGCAGGTTGACGCCGACAGGCAAACGCGAATGCGCGAAGCGCGCAAACTCGCCACCATGTTGCACGCCTTAAACACAATGCCGACACCGCTGATAGGGCGAATCCACGGCGGCGCGTTTGGCGGCGGCGTCGGCATGGTCTGCGTGTGCGACGTGGCAATTGCGGATACGGCGACCAAATTTGGCCTTACCGAAACGCGATTGGGTTTAATTCCGGCGACGATTGGCCCCTATGTTGTCGCGCGCATGGGCGAGGGATTCGCGCGACGCGTGTTTATGTCCGCGCGCGTGTTCGACGCGGCAGAAGCCTGTCAACTCGGAATTATTGCCGCGGCGGTCGATGCCGCGCGAATGGACGATGCGATTGAGGCACAGGTCGCGCCCTACTTGTCGACCGCGCCGGGTGCGGTAGCTGAGGCCAAGGCGCTGGCGCGATCGCTGGGGCCGCGAATCGATCCTGAAATCATCGACGACACGATTCGTCGTCTGGCGGATACATGGGAAGGTGAAGAAGCGGCGCACGGAATTGACTCGTTTTTGAACAAAAAACCGGCGCGCTGGGTTTAAGCCTCAAAGTGTACAGGGGGCTCGATTACCGTAATTTGATCGATAAATTCCGCCAGTTCGCGTGGCGGTGACGGCGCGACAATAACCCGGTACGCGGTTTGGCCAGTTGGAGTTTCAACCCGCTCGAGGCGGGCTGAAAACAGTGCTTCGATCTGATCTTGTGATGCGCTTCCTGAAAATCCAAACGGTGTGCGGCTGACAACCAGCGGACTGCCGCTGAACCATCGACTGCATGCGTCGATCGCTTCCTGCGGCGGTTTGAAATCGTCCAGGTTACCCAGGTTGGGAACACGGCCACTGCCCGCGGACTTCAACAAAATGTCGAACATCACTGGGTCGGTGTCAGTGGCCATGCACTTGAGCCGCTAAAGTAGGGCGTCGACCGCGCGTTCGGCGTTCACCAGCCCGTACCCGGTCGCGCGATCGGGCCCTTGTGCCGCGACGTTGCCGTGCGAATTGGTTCCCTGAGTGATGTCGCGAGCGGTGTACTTCAGTAGGTTTTTGATGTCCTGCGGAGTTAAGTCGGGATCGATTTCTTTCAGCAGCGCGCAAACGCCTGCAACCATTGGCGAGGCAGCGGAGGTGCCGCTGAAAGCGCCCCAGCCATCCTGCGAGTCGAGATCAGAACCGCGTTGCACCGGTAAGACTATGTAGTCCGCCCGGGGGCGTGTACCGCACAGACCGCAAACATCCGGTGTCTGTCGCCCGGGAAACCAGGTCGAGTCGAATCCGCTGGTGTAGTCGGTTGCAGAGTAGTTAAGGTCTGCATCGACGACTACGCCACCTACGCTAATGACCTCGGGCATGCTGCCCGGGAAAGCGTAATGACCGTTACCCGCAGAGAAGCACACGGTAATGCCTTTGGAAACCGCGTCCAATACCGCGAGGTGCAGAGGTTTCAGCCAGTTCGGCATCGATGTGTTCGGACGATCCAGATCGTAACCCCAGCTGTTTGTGATGATATCCGGATTGAGTTCGGTAGCCGTTTTGATTCCGAGCGCCGGGTTACCGATCTTGACGCCGATGAAATTGATATTGGGCGCGGTTGCAAACACGTTCGCCGACTCTCCGGTCCCATGACCGCTTGGGTCGCTGGTGTAGTCGACTACGTCGGGCGCGGTGACCGCGAGAAAGTTGTAACCTTGCTCTTTAAAGAAGGGGTGGTGATAAAAACCGGAGTCAGTCATCGCGACTTTAACAGTACTCCCGGTAACGCCGCGTTTGTGCACTGCGCTGGCGCGCATGAGTTGGGCGACGTCGCCGGGCACGCGCAGCCTGAATTTGTCGTTCCAAAATGGCGGAAGAGGTCGCTCGTCTGCAAAGAACAACGGCGGGTGCTGGATGTACGCACGATCGATAAGGTCCCTGAAGCCATCCGCTTTAGGAATTGCCCAGGGGGAATTTTTGTCGGGTGAACGCATGACATAGCCCTTGGGCGCGAGTGACGCTCTGGGCGGTTTTTTGTCTACGATTTTGGTCTTGAAAAACCGTTCAAATTTACTCGGGCTGCATTCGGCCGATATACTGAAATCGCCAATATGCTTGACCGAGATGCCGTGCTTTTCAAGTTTTCTAGCGGTTTCGATTGACTTGTCACGCGGTGCCCTGAAAGCGTCCAGATTCTCAATCGCCGGGAACGCCGAATCGTCAAAAACTGATTTACCGTTTTCGTCTGGTTTGACGCTCACCTCGAAATGAACGGTTTTACTGGGCGTGAATTTAACCGACGCTTTGTTTGGTTTTTTCACAGTTCTACCTCCGTATAGATTTGAATAAGAATGATGCTTGTGTCGGATGTCGCGCAGTAAAGGCTAACACCGCAAAATCGAGTATCAAAGCACAAGTGGAATGCGCAGGCTTACCATCCGGTTATTTGCCTGATGAAAAGAGTCTTTGGACTGGTTGCGGATGCAGCACTTATTCGGTGCGTGTGTGCCTTACGTTGCAGGCTCGCCGTTCGATGCCTCACGGCTCGTTCAAGATCACTTAACGTGATCTTAGTGAATCTGTTTGGTGGTTCCAGAGCTGTATAAATTAAATATACGCGAAGCGATTTTTGAAATAGAAATGATCGAACTTGGGGGCATTCGGCTTACACCATCTCGATCATTCAGCTTCGCTGAATAATCTGACGGGGTATCGCTTTGCTCGCAGAGCAAAAGCGATGGGGCGACAGGATTTATTCGGCGCAAGTGCGCCTCACCCTGCGGGCTCGTCGTTCGATGCCTCACGGCTCGTTCAAGATCACTTAACGTGATCTTAGTGAACCTATTGGACGGTTCCAACCAGACGCCCAATCTCCAAATAAAAAACGGCCTCACCAGAAGGTGAAAGGCCGTTATTTTATTTTTTCGATTGGTCGGGGCGACAGGATTTGAACCTACGACCTCTGCCTCCCGAAGGCAGCGCTCTACCAGGCTGAGCTACGCCCCGACTAAGGGCGCGATTCTACGTCAAGCGTCTATGGCATTCAATTTGACGATATTGCTGCTTTGATAGTCCCAAGCGCGCGATTTCACGCTACACTTGAGCCGTTGAAATTTGGAGGTTTGTCGATGTCTCGTGTTCAGCAATTCCGCACTTTTTTGATGGCAGTGTTTGTCACGCTTGCATCCCTCGCGCCGATCCACCACGCGCACGCCGGTATGATAGGAACCGACGCAGTGTTAATCGGCGCGGAGCAGGCGCATGAGCGGGATGCGCTGCGCAGTCTGCTGATGCGTGACGACGTCGCCGCGCAGCTCGAAGCCCACGGCGTGAGCGCTGAGCAGGCATTGGCGCGGGTTGAACGGATGACCAATCTTGAAGTCGCGCAATTGCATAACCGTATCGGCGAAATCCCTGCAGGAGCGGATCTCGGTAGCGCTATTCTGATCGTGTTCATCGTGTTTGTTATCACCGATGTGATCGGCGCAACCGATATCTTTCCGTTTATCCGACCGGTCACTGTCGATTAGCGTGCGATGAACATTTCAGGGCCGCTAATCGCGGCTCTGACACTCGCGCTTGCCGCTTGTTCGACCCCACAAACGCGCGAGCTCGAAAAACACTGGCCGCTTGATCTCGCGGCAACAACACAGCTCAAGTCAGTCCCGTTTTTTGCGCAGGAACTTTACCAGTGCGGGCCAGCCGCACTTGCCACGGTGTTGAATTATCGCGGCGTTGCGATAACACCTGCCGAACTTGTCGATGAAATTTTTATCCCGGGTCGCGAAGGTACGCTTCGACTGGAGATCATTGCCGCGGCGCGATCCCGCGGCCTTATGGCCTACCCGATTCCCGGTAAACTGCCGTCGCTGTTTGCCGAGTTAGATGCCGGAAATCCCGTTATCGTGATGCAAAATTTGGGATTGGATTGGGCACCGTATTGGCACTTTGCCGTCGCAGTCGGTTACTCGCGCGAGCGCAAAAACATATCTCTGCGTTCGGGCACCATCAGGCATCACGAGATTCCGTTTGCGACTTTCGAGCGCACCTGGGAGCGCGCCGACTATTGGGCGGCGGTTGTGGCAAGCCCAGATGCCGCGCCCGTAAGCGCTGAGCCACTTGGCTTTTTGCGCGCGGCTTACGCGCTGGAAGATCGCGATCATGCACACGCCGCATCGCGAGCATACGAGACCGCATTTTCCGTATGGCCTGAGAATGAACTGGTTGCGCTAACCACCGGCAATGCGGCGTATGCGCGCGGCGACTTAACAACAGCCGAAGCGCGCTTTCGCTCGGCGGTCTCGATCAATCCGAGTTCAGTTGCGGGTTGGAATAATCTCTCGAACATTTTGGTGCAGCGCGATTGTGCGGAGCAAGCAGTGGTCGCGGCGCAATGCGCCATCGCGCTCGCGCCCGATAACAGTGACGTGCGCGAGACATTCGACACGGTTCAGCGCCTGTCGGGGCAGGACCAGGTGTCTCGGCAATGCGCGCCGGTGCTTTGCGTTAATCAATAACGCCGTGTTGTTTGCTTAAGTCCATCCCTGCGTGTGCTGCTTGACCAGCGCAGCGTAGAGATCGATATGGCCATCGGATTCGTTCAGTGCGGGTATATACCGATAGGTGCCGCCGCCTGCTTCGGTAAACACTTCGCGGTTTTCCACGTCGATCTCCTCCAGCGTCTCGAGACAGTCAGCCGAAAATCCCGGGCACATGATGTCAAGCGACTCAAGCTTTTGCTCACCCAAGCTTTCCAGACGTTCCACGCAGTAGGGTTGCAGCCACGCCTCGGGACCAAAACGAGACTGGAATACAAGTTCGTACTCGTCTTTTGATAGCTGCAGGCTTTGCACAAGAAGGTCGGTGGTTGCCACGCACTGGTCGTAGTAGGGGTCACCGCCTTTGACACAGCGCTGCGGAATCCCGTGGTAGGAAAACAGCAGCTTCTCGCCGGCGCCATCGTTCGCGCGCGCCTCGCGAACGCTGTTGGCGAGGGCCTCGATGTAAAGCGGGTGCCGATGGTATTGGGTAATAACGCGAAGCTCGGGAATGTGACGGTAGCGGCGCATTTGTCGGGCGACTTCGTCGAACACGGTCGCGGTGGTCGACGCGCAGTACTGAGGGTACATGGGTACCAGCAAAACCTTGTCGATTCCTTTTTCGTGCACCTCGGCAATCGCGCTGGTGATCGAGGGGTTGCCGTAACGCATTGCGACCATGACCTGCGCGACATCGGAGCCGAGCTGTTGATCCAGCCGTTCCTGCAGCCGCGCGCCGATGTTTCGCGAAATTGCCAATAGCGGAGAACCGTCCTCCGTCCACACGCTGGCATAAGCCTCCGCCACCTTGCGCGGGCGCAGGCGCAGGATGATGCCGTGCAAAACCCAGTACCAGAGGATTTTGGGAATCTCGACCACGCGTTGATCCGACAAAAACTGAGACAAATAACGTCGCACGGCCGGTGCGGTCGGAGCGTCGGGTGTACCAAGGTTCACCAGCAAAACCGCGATTTTGTCTGACGACGGCTTTACAGCGCCCTTGTGACCAATGTAACGAATCATTTGTGTTCCCGCCCAACCTGCAGTGCCGCGCATTTTATGCAAGCAACGCTGAGACGAGAAGTCCGTATTTGCTTATAAACAAATTTAAAATTCTTATTTTAATATCATAAGCAGTTGTTATATATTTCGCCGCTTTGTGGCGATCGCGTACACTGGATCGTCGTTTATGTCGCAATTTTGTGCAGAAGCACGCAGTCACAGCTGTCATCGTGCTCCGAAAAACCGCACAAAATAAACAGATTTTTGATTTCAGGAGGGCACGCCAATGCCTTTGAACATTGCTGTACTGCGCGAAACGCAAGATGGCGAGCGGCGCGTTGCGGTCGACCCTACCGTAGCCAGCCGACTTGCCAAGCTTGGGTTTAGCGTGGCGATCGAAAAAGGTGCCGGTGACCTCGCCGGTTTTCCGGATGACACTTACAGCGACGTGGAGTTTGTGGACTCGGCGAGCCAGGCGATTGCGGGTGCACAGATTATCGCGAAAGTGCTGCCGCCGGATGCCGATCAAGCCGCGCAAATGAAAGACGGCGATGTGCTCGTGTCTTACATGTATCCGCACGCTAATCACGATCTGGTTAAAACGCTCGCCAATGGCGGCGTCTCCAGCCTGTCGATGGAGCTTATTCCTCGCATTACGCGCGCGCAGGCGATGGACGCACTTTCATCGCAGGCAACCGTATCGGGCTATCAGTCGGCTTTGATGGCGGCGCAACTCGCGCCGCGTTTGTTCCCGATGCTGACAACCGCGGCAGGCACGATTCGCCCCGCACGTGTTGTTGTCATTGGTGCGGGTGTGGCTGGTTTGCAGGCAATTGCGACTGCGCGCCGGCTCGGCGCACAGGTCGAAGCCTACGACATTCGCCCGGCCGCGAAGGAGCAGGTGGAGTCGCTGGGCGCCAAGTTGATCGACACAGGCGTGAACGCAGAGGGTGAAGGTGGCTACGCGCGCGAGTTGACGGATGATGAAAAGCAGCAGCAGGCCGATGCACTTGCGCGTCACATAGCCAAAGCACACGCGGTGATTTCCACCGCTGCAATCCCGGGTCGACCGGCGCCGAAAATCATTACCCAGGCGATGGTCGAGGCTATGCCACCCGGCGGCGTGATCATCGATCTCGCGGCTGAAACCGGCGGTAACTGCGAGGTGACTGTGCCGGGCGAGACCGTCGAACACGGCGACAAGCGTATCCACGGGCCGCTCAATGTGCCGAGTCTGGCCCCGGTTCACGCCAGTGAGATGTACGCCAAGAATATCCTCAACCTGCTGACGTCGATGATCGAAGACGAAGAGTTCGTGATCAACCTTGAAGACGAAGTCGTTGCCGGGTGCTTGTTGACACACAAAGGCTCGGTCACACACGCGCCGACTCGTGAGGCGATGGGCATTGCAGCGCCTGCGCCAATAGCGCAAAAAGGGTCTGATGAAGCGGAGCAGACTCCGACCAGTGCATCAACCCAACACTTTCTCGAAGCGCCGCAAGGCGAGGCGGATGATCTTAAAAAGATCAGCGGGGTTGGCCCCAAGCTGGAAGGCGTATTGAACAACGCAGGGATATACCACTACTGGCAGATCGCCAGACTGGATGCCGAGGCGCTGGCGATTCTCGATGAAAAATTGAAATTCAAAGGTCGAATTCAACGCGACGGTTGGATCGATCAGGCAAAAACATTGATGGGGGGCGAGTGATGGAAGGTTGGATCGCGCTGTATATTTTTATGCTTGCCGGATTTACCGGCTACGAAGTGATCTCCAAAGTCCCCGTGATTTTGCACACGCCGATGATGTCTGGCTCCAACTTTGTGCACGGCATCGTCCTGGTTGGCGCGATGGTCGCGCTGGGTGGTGCGACCACCGTCCTTGAACAGATCATTGGCTTTTTTGCGGTGTTCCTGGCCGCGGGTAATGCGGTTGGCGGTTACGTGGTGACTGAGCGCATGCTGGAGATGTTCAAGTCCAGCAAATCGGAAGGGGGCAATAAATAATGATTGGCTCATTTCTGATTAACGCCAGTTACTTTCTGGCGGCCGTGTTGTTCATCGTCGGCCTCAAGCGCATGAGCTCTCCGGTTACCGCACGCGCTGGCATCGTATGGGCCGGTGTGGGGATGCTGCTGGCGACTTTTGTAACCTTCTTCCACGCCGGAATGAGCAATTACGTGCTCATTATTATTGCGATTGTCAGCAGCTCAGCATTGGCGTGGTACAGCGGCAAGCGCGTGGCGATGACCGACATGCCGCAGATGATTGCGCTCTACAACGGCATGGGCGGAGGGGCGGCCGCGGCTATCGCAGCGGTTGAATTGATCAAAGGCACCGAGCACACGGCTGCAGCACAAGCACTGGCGGTTCTGGGTGCGTTGATCGGCGCGGTGGCTTTCTCTGGCTCACTGGTCGCCTATGCCAAGCTCGAAGGTATCCTGAAAAAGCTTTACAAATTTCCGAAACAGCAACTGGCAAATCTCGGTGTGTTTGCGGCAGCCGTGATACTCGGATTGATTCTGGCGACCAGCCACGGATCGCACGGCTTTATGCTGCTTTTATTCTTTATTCTGGCGCTGGCCTTCGGCGTGATGATGACCGTGCCAATTGGCGGCGCCGACATGCCGGTCGTGATTTCATTGTTTAACGCATTGACTGGCCTCGCGGTTGGTTTTGAAGGCTTTGTGCTGGCGAATCCGGCGATGATGATTGCGGGTATCGTGGTCGGTGCGGCCGGTACGCTGCTGACCCAGCTGATGGCCAAAGCGATGAACCGCTCGCTGGCAAACGTGCTCTTCTCCGGTTTCGGCACAGACGAAGGCCAGGAGGCGGGTGACGGCCCGAGCGGCAGTATGAAGGCCGTTGACGCAACCGACGCGGCTATTACCATGGCGTTTGCTGAAAAAGTCATCATCATTCCGGGCTACGGCATGGCAGTCGCGCAGGCGCAACACAAAATCTGGGAAATGGCGCAACTGCTGACAGCGCGTGGCGTGGAAGTGGTGTTCGCGATTCATCCTGTTGCCGGTCGTATGCCAGGACACATGAACGTGTTGCTGGCCGAGGCGGGCGTTCCGTACGACATGATTTTTGACCTGGACGATGTCAACGCTGATTTTCCGAGCGCCGATGTGGCACTGGTTATCGGCGCAAACGACGTGGTAAACCCCGCGGCGCGCAACGACAAAAGCAGTCCGATCTTCGGCATGCCGATTCTGGACGCGGACAAAGCGCAGAACGTCATTGTGATTAAACGCGGCCAGGGTACCGGATTCTCCGGTATCGAAAACCACCTGTTCTTTGCTGACAACACCCGCATGTTGTACGGCGACGGTCAGCAGGCAGCAGTCGATTTGATCGCAGGTGTTAAAACCTTGGGTGACTAAGCCACCGCTTATCGCAATCTCGAGACCGTCGGAGGTAAAATTCGTTGCCATTGCAGCGAGCTTCTGGCGGTTTCGCTCGACGATTTCTTGACTCGTCCAGACACCAATTGCTTCCAGGCGGTTTTACATTTCGATCTAAAGAATGTTGCTCAAGTGATTGAAAAAACGGCTCTAATATAACGTTGGTAATCGCGCTAATATTGCAGTTTCTACCCGTGAGTCGCTAACCTTGAGTCAATTCCTTGTCATAAACAGGGGTTAAAATAAGCCTCACCACAGTTTTATTCACATTGGAAGTGCTGTTCACGAAAAAAACTTAACTTTTTTTACATCGAGTGTATTGACAATCCTTAAAAAACGTTAAGTGTATGAAATTGTTAGATTATTTAAAATTGTTCAAAATTTGAACATTCTAAACCGGAGCCCGTAACTTCCTAGTTTGTGGCTGGCGCCGGAGCGGTTTTACACAAACTTATCCACAGTTTCTGTGGATAATGATTCATGATCCGAATGGGTCCGCCAGATTTGTAATGCAACGCTGACAAACCGCCTTAAGTGTCGCGTTCGCGTGCTAGAGTTCCGCCCCATGAGTACCCATTGCCGCATTGTGTGTGTTGCGGTTCCGACCCCTCTTTCGCGCACTTTCGACTACATTTTGCCGGATTCAGTCGCGGATTCTTCCGATGGACAAGGTCTGGTTGGCCGCCGTGTCGTCGTGCCGTTTGGTCGCGGCCAGAAAGTCGGTGTCGTAGTGGGTCGGGTCGAGCAAAGCGCGCTGCCCGTGAGTAAGCTCAAAGGCGTTTCTGAAATTCTCGACTCCGCACCGTCCTTGCCTGCGGATATTCTCCATCTTCTTCGATGGGCCAGCACTTACTACCAATGCCCGATTGGTGAGGCGGTCGCTACGGCTTTGCCGGCTATCCTGCGCGGTGTGCGGGATTCCGAAACGCCGATGCTCGGGCGCCCCCAGCACTGGCGAGCGACAGAGTCGGGTCGAGGATTGGATTTATCAACGCTTTCGCGCGCGCGCGTTCAACGCCAGATTATGCAGTTTCTTCAATCACACACTGTGGGAGACGCGTCGGCCTTGTCAGAATTCGGCAGCAGCTGGCGCGTGGCGCTGAAAAAGCTGATCGAGCAGGGATTTGTCGAAGCGTGCGATCACGCGCCCGACGTTAAGGTGTCAGATGTTTCTGATGCTCTCCCGGAATTAAACGGCGAACAAAGCGCCGCAATGGAGGTGTTGCAGAGCCGCAAGGGTTTTAACGTGTTCCTGCTCGACGGGGTGACAGGCAGCGGCAAGACCGAAATTTATTTGCGCAAAGCCGCTGGGATTGTCGTGCAGGGCAAACAGGTGCTGGTGATCGTTCCGGAAATCGGACTCACCCCGCAACTCGTTGCTCGATTTCAAGCGCGCTTTGGCAATGCCGTGGTCGCCCTGCACTCTGGACTCAACGACACCGAGCGCCTGCGCGGTTGGCGGGCAGCGGCCAGCGGTCAGGCACCCGTCGTTGTGGGTACGCGATCTAGCGTGTTTGTGCCACTGCAGTCCCCGGGCCTGATAGTCGTTGACGAGGAACACGACACCTCACTCAAACAGCAAGACGGATTTCGCTACCACGCACGCGATCTCGCGCTCGTTCGAGCGCGCGAAGCGGGTATCCCCGTCATTCTCGGCAGCGCGACGCCGTCGCTCGAGTCCCTGCACAATGTCGCGCTCAAAAAATACACGCATATTGTGTTGAGCCAGCGCGCAGGTGGCGCGCAGCCGCCGAATGTTCGCCTGCTGGATATCACGCGTGCGCCGGTGACCGATGGTTTGTCCGCACTGCTTATCGATCAAATGCGCGCGCATCTGGATCGCGGCCAGCAAGTGATGGTGTATCTGAATCGGCGCGGTTATGCGCCCGTGATGCTGTGCGACGAGTGTGCGGCGGTAGTCGACTGCACACGCTGCGATGCACATATGACCTACCACGCGCGCAGTAAGCGCATGCGCTGCCACCACTGCGGATATGAGCAAGTCGCGCCTTCACGGTGTTCGACCTGCGGGCATAGCGAGCTGTCGTTGGCTGGCGAAGGCACCGAGCGCATCGAGTACGCGCTGCGCGACACGTTTGCGGACAAGCGCATCGTGCGAATCGACCGCGACACCACCCGACGCAAAGGCGCACTCGAAGATCAGCTTGCGCTGGGCCGCAGCGGTCAGGCGGATATTCTTATCGGCACGCAAATGCTGGCCAAGGGACATCATTTTCCCGGGGTCACACTCGTCGCGATGCTCGACGTTGACCGCAGCCTTTTCAGCGTCGACTTCCGCGCCAGCGAAGTGATGGCGCAAACGATCGTGCAGGTCGCGGGTCGTTCGGGGCGCGCCGCACACGCCGGCGAAGTCGTGATCCAGACGCGACACCCGACCAATGCGTTGTACCAAACGCTGCTCAATCGCGGGTATCGACGCTACGCCGAAGTCGTATTGGCCGAGCGTCGCGCAATGCTGTTGCCGCCGTTTAATCCGATGGCATTGTTGCGCGCCGAGGCGACAACACAGTCATCCCCTAAAGCGTTTCTCCAGCATGTGAGAGACGTATTGTCTGGCTGGCAGATTCGAGATGTGCAAATTCTGGGGCCCGCCAGCGCACCGCTCGAGCGACTCGCCGGACGCTACCGCGCGCAACTTTTGCTTAGTGCGAAAACACGCAAGGGCTTGCACAGTACGGTCAGCAAACTGCGGCACGAGCTGGAGTCGATGAAGGAAGCCCGAAAAGTGCGCTGGTCGCTGGATGTCGACCCGCTCGACTTAATGTAACGGAGCTGCTGGTCGGGGTCGGTGCTGTGATAAAATCGCGCGCCGAATACATACCCCAAGCTCGCCCGCAGGAAATCTTCTTTGAAGTCCCGAATTGAATCGCTGATCAGTGACGCCGTGAGCGCACTGGTTTCGCAAAATGTTTTACCCGCAGATGCAAACCCGAAGGTCGTGGTTACCCGCACCAAGGAGCGCGCGCACGGTGACTTCGCCAGTAATATTGCGCTGGCAGCAGCCAAGACCGCCGGTATGGCACCACGCGAATTGGCGGGCAAGCTGGTCGATGAACTCAGCCGTGCACCTGAGTTGGACAAGATCGAAATCGCCGGTCCTGGGTTTATCAATTTCTTTGTCGCCAGCGACAACCTGACCAGCGTGATTGCCGACGTTCTCGATCAGGGTGCTAAATTTGGCTGCAGCGACAGCGGGCAGGGGCGGCGCATAATGGTCGAGTTTGTGTCGGCCAACCCAACCGGTCCGCTGCACGTGGGACACGGGCGAGGCGCCGCGATTGGTGATAGCTTGTGCCGTCTGCTCAACGCGACCGGCTGGAATGCCAGCGCCGAGTTTTACTACAACGACGCCGGTCAGCAGATGACCAACCTCGCGCTCTCCACACAGGCTCGGTGCAAAGGTCTGGGGCCGGACGACCCTTCGTGGCCGCAAGACGGCTATCGCGGCGATTACATCATCGACGTCGCAAGCGCGTATATGAATGAAGAGACGGTCGACGCAGAAGATAAGCACGTCACCGGCGCGGCCGATACCGATAACCTCGAGGCGATTGAGGAATTCGCCGTCGCCTACCTGCGCCGCGAGCAGGATAGGGATCTCAATGCGTTTGCCGTCAAATTTGATACCTATTTTTTGGAGTCGTCACTCTACAATAGCGGCGAAGTTGAAGAGACAGTTACGCGCTTGATCGAATCCGATTCAACCTACGAGCAGGATGGCGCGCTGTGGCTGCGCACGACCGGCTACGGCGATGACAAGGATCGTGTGATGCGCAAATCCAGCGGTCACTACACCTACTTTGTACCGGATGTCGCCTACCACCTCAACAAATGGCGGCGCGGGTTTGCACACGTCATCAACGAGCAGGGCGCTGATCATCACAGCACAATCACACGTGTGCGTGCCGGAGTGCAGGCGTTCAGCAAACACCAGTCGCTTGATATTCCCGAGGGGTATCCGGATTACGTGTTGCATCAGATGGTGCTTGTTAAGCGCGGCGGTAAAGAGGTAAAGCTGTCCAAACGGGCCGGTAGTTACGTGACTTTGCGCGATCTGATTGACGAAGTTGGACGCGATGCGACGCGTTATTTTTTGGTTGCGCGCGCTGCGACTTCGCAGCTGATGTTTGATATTGATCTCGCCGTATCTCGCAGCAACGATAACCCCGTGTACTATATCCAATACGCGCACGCACGCATTTGCAGCGTGCTGCGTCAGTGCGTTGAAAAAGGGTTCACGCACGACAATGAAAACGGCTTGTCACATCAGTCGAGCCTGCAATCCGATCACGAACAAAAAATTGTGAATGAACTCGCTCAGTACCCGGAGGTGCTGGCCTCTGCCGCAAGCAGTCGCGAGCCGCACCGTATGGCAAATTATCTACACGAACTCGCGGGGACTTTTCACGCCTGGTACAACGCATCACAATTTATTGTCGAGGACACCAACACCCGCGATGCCCGGTTGACACGTTGCCTTGCGGTGAAACAAGTGTTGGCTAATGGGCTCAACCTGCTGGGTGTTTCAGCGCCGGAGGAAATGTAAGTGGCTGCTCGCCAAAATCGAAAAAATTCGCGCAACAGTAACGCAGGCATCCCGCAGTGGATGGTTTTTTCCGCAGGCATACTGTTTGGACTCGCATTGTCTTTTTTGATCGATGATGTTTTCCTCAGTGATAAAAAAGACGAAAAAACCGCTGATGTATCGAATCAAGCGCAAACGAAGCAATCAGACGACGGCAAAAATGAAAGCATGCCTCGGTTCGAGTTCTACAGTATTTTGCCGGAGCTCGAAGTGGTTATTCCGGACGAATTCACCGATACCTTAAAGGACGTATTGCCGGATATCGAACAAACCGCTACAGAGTCTGCCCAAGAAAACGACGCAGCGGAAGCACCGCCCGCGAGTGGTGAAACGTATTTCATCCAGGCCGGATCGTTCAACAAAAAGGAAGATGCCGAGCGAATGAAAGTCAAGCTGCTTTTACTCGGTCTGGATGTCGACACCAAGGCTGTGACGGTGGAGGGCAAACAGTACCATCGCGTGCGCATCGGACCGCTGGTTGACTACGGTGCCTTCGAAACCGCGCGCGATCGCCTGAAAGAAAATAATATTCAGTACATTGTTCTTAAGTCGCGCGCTCCTTAATAAAAATGTGCAATGGCGCGCAGCAAATCTTCAAATCAAGCAAATCACGTCGTAAACGAATTACGCAAAAAAATTCCAAACTGTTTCGGGCGTGATCGCGGTCGGCTTTATCGCGAGATCAAGCAGTTTTCGCAGTTAGATAACAGCGCCAGTAGTAAACTCGATTCGCTGAAAAAAAAGATCGATGACTCGCGCCTTCGCGTTGAGTCTCGCCGCGATAAAATTCCCGCAGTTGCTTATCCTGACACGCTACCGGTAAGCCTCGCTCGTGATCAGATTCTGGACACTGTTCGCGACAATCAGGTCACAATCGTGTGCGGCGATACCGGCTCCGGAAAAACGACGCAGCTGCCGAAGATGTGTCTGGAGCTGGGTCGTGGCGTTTTTGGGTTTGTTGGTCACACGCAACCGCGGCGAATCGCTGCGCGCAGCGTCTCATCTCGTATCGCTTCTGAATTACAAACGGACATTGGGACGACCGTTGGGTACAAAACCCGATTCGAGCAAAAACTCGGAAAAGACAGTCTGATAAAAGTGATGACCGACGGCATTCTGCTCGCGGAAATTCAAAGCGACCGCTGGCTCAATCAATATGACACCTTGATCATCGATGAAGCGCATGAAAGAAGTCTTAACATCGATTTTTTGTTGGGCTATTTGAAACAGCTGCTGCCCAAACGCCCCGACCTCAAAGTCATTATCACCTCCGCGACAATCGACCCCGAACGATTCGCCCGGCATTTTTGCGACGCACCCGTGATTTTGGTTGAGGGCCGTACATACCCTGTAGAACTTCGGTATCAACCACTTCAAGCGGAAGAAGATCGCGATGAGCGCGACATCAATGATGCAATCATTGATTCTTGTGCTGAATTGTTTTCCGAGTTCAAACACGGTGGCGACGCGCTGGTTTTCCTGCCGGGCGAACGTCACATTCGCGAGTGCATCGAAGCGATTGCTAAACAGGCCGTCCACAAGCGATCATTGATGAACGTTGAGGTCGTACCGCTATTTGCGCGTCTAAGCGCGAGCGAGCAGGCGAAAATTTTTGCCAGTCATGGTTCAAGAAGAATAGTGCTGGCGACTAATGTCGCGGAGACCTCACTCACCGTGCAGGGTATTCACTATGTGATCGATACTGGTGTAGCGCGGCTGTCGCGATACAGTTTACGTTCGAAAATTCAGCGACTCCCTATCGAGAAAATATCGCGCGCGTCCGCAAATCAGCGCGCAGGGCGGTGCGGACGCGAAGCGCCAGGCGTTTGCGTGCGGCTTTACAGCGAGGAGGATTTTGAATCGCGCTCAGAGTTCACTGATCCTGAAATACTGCGCACCAACCTCGCGTCTGTCGTGCTGCAGATGGAAGACCAGAAACTCGGCGCGATCGAAGAATTCCCTTTTATTCAAAAACCGGACTCTCGAGTCGTGCGCGACGCGTACCGTCTGCTGTTCGAGCTCGGCGCGGTCAACGAACACAATGTGTTGACCAAACTCGGTAAAAAACTGTCTCGCTTGCCGCTCGATCCGCGCCTCGCTCGAATGTTGATCGCGGCCAGCGATGAGCAATGCCTAGATGAGATTTTAACAATCGCCAGTGCATTATCGATCATCGATCCGCGCGAGCGACCCGCAGATAAAAAGGCCGTAGCGGATGAGTTGCACGCCGAGTTTAAGGACGAACAATCTGACTTTTCCGCGATTTTAAATCTCTGGGCATTTCTCGATGTGCAATGGCAACGACTGTCGCACAATCAGTTTCGTAAAATGTGTGCAAAACGATACTTGTCGTACCTGCGGATTCGCGAATGGCAGGACGTTCGCAAGCAACTGCGGATGGTATGCGGTGAAATGGGGTTCGTTGTTAATTCCGAGGGAGCCCGATACGACTGCATTCATCGAGCGATTCTTACAGGGTTGCTGAGCAACGTGTGTCTGCACAATGAGAAGCGTGAGTTTACCGGCACACGCAATCGAAAGACGCTTATTTTCCCCGGCTCTTTTTTGCGCAATACCAAAGCCAAATGGATAGTCGCCGCGGAGATCAGCGAAACATCGAACACCTTCGCGCGCACGGTTGCAAAAATTGAAGTGGAGTGGGTTGAGCAAGCCGCGTCACACCTGCTCAAATTCAGTTACTCCGAACCGACGTGGCGCAAAAAACAGGGTTACGTGAGTGCCAAGCGCAAGTCGACGTTGCACGGCTTGTTAGTCAATCCGGGAAAATGGGTTAACTACGGCTCGATCGATGCACTAATTGCACGCGACATCTTTATCCGCGATGGATTAGTCGAGGGCGCGCTTAACAGCAATGCAGCTTTTTATCGGCACAACCTTTCGCTGGTGGATGAAGTAATCGCGCTGGAAAACAAATCGCGCCGGCGCGATCTGCTGGTAACACCGGATGAAATGTACAGGTTTTATGATCACGTCATTCCAGAAGGAATTTGCTCGCTGGTGAGCTTCGATACGTGGCGCAAGGAATTTGAGCGTGAATCGCCGACGGGTTTGTACTTTGAGTACAGCGATGTATTTCAGGAGGACGAAATCCCGCAAGTCGATAATGACTTTCCTGATTTTATTGAAATGGGCGGTGCCAGTTTTCCCTTGCGATACAGTTTTTCGCCGGGCAGTGAAGACGATGGCGTGACGATGTGCGTTCCGGTGAGTGTGCTTAATCGTGTCGATAAAAATGCCTGCGAGTGGCTGGTGCCTGGCTTGCTGCACGAGAAGGTGACCGCGCTAATCAAATCACTTCCCAAGCCCGTGCGCCGCAACTTTGTTCCTGCCCCGGATTTCGCCGCAAGGTGTATCGAATCGTTTTCCACCACTGAGCACAAAAATACAGGCCTTGTTCACGCCTTGCACCAAAAACTGTCATCGCTGTCGCAGGTCAGGTTCGATCAGAATGATTTTGATTCGACCGCGATCGCAGTGCATTTGACCATGCGATTTGAAGTCATCGACGAAAAGGGACAGGTGCTCGGCACGCGTCGCAGCATCGCAGAGTTGCAAAAACAGTTTGCCAAACAAACGGCAAAAAATATTGCGCACATCGTCTCTCCCGGAATCGAGCGCGATAACATCAATGATTGGAATTTTGGTGACTTGCCCGAGAGCATGGAAATCACCCGGGGTGAAGGCAAGGCGACGGTCAAGTTGCTGGGGTATCCCACGCTGCTTTGTGAGAATGATCAGATCCATGTACGCGTGGTCAGCACCGAAAATGAAGCCCAACGGCATCTTTTTGCGGGTGTACGCGCCTTGCTGCAACGCGTGTTGAAATCCGAGCATCGTTACATCACGCAAAGGCTCTCCGGCTTTGATGCCTTGAGTTTGATTTATGCGCCATTTGCGAGCGGCGGTGATTTGCGCAGCGATCTTGCCGACGCTGCTTTTGACACGACGTTTCTGATCGAGAGTGCTTTACCAAGAACACGCGAGGTTTTTTACCAGTTGATCAGCGAGCACCAGCGCGAGTTGTTGCCCAACGCTACCACGATGCTTGAGCTTGTCGACACATCGTTACGCGCCTATCAGGCAATCGCGCGCAGAATGGGCGAGGCAAACCAACTGAGCTGGATCGAGCCGATGCAGGATATTCGTGACCAGCTTGATAGCTTACTCGCACCGGGTTTTGTTTCACGCGCGGGGATGACGTGGCTATCCCGCTACCCGGTTTACATGCAAGCGATCGATCGGCGCCTCGACGCCATCGATAAATCACCGGATCAGGACCGACGCAAACGCGCCGAGTTATTACCATTGTGGGAACAGTATCAAACGCTCGACGGTGAGCGCGCGGAGCGCGAGCTGGATGTCACTGAGCTTGAGCGATGCCGCTGGTTATTCGAGGAACTGCGCATATCCCTGTTTGCACAAAGTTTGGGAACGCGCGAAAAAATTTCTATTGCCCGACTGGAAAAATATTTGTCCCGGCTGAGCTAGTTTTACCCGATATTCTGTGGATTTTGCAAACACGATAAGACGTACGCATAAAGCGCAATCTGGTCGTCCATATCGAGATCGCAAAACTGCAGTCCAAACGCGTAGATTCCGTCATCACACTGATTGGATCGGACGATCGATTGAGCGGAGATAATGCGTTCGATTCCCGCAACCAGGCATTTGAAAGAAAGCACGATTTCATCACCCTGCTCAGCCAGCGCGGAACGGCTTTGAATGCGAGCGCCGTCTGAGCTTAGGTCTACGATCGTGGCGGTTTCCCTTTTTCCGTCTTGTGAGCGAATCGAACCGACAAGATTGACGCGCGTTCGAATCGCCTTGCGAACCTCGCCAATCGAAATTTCCTTGGGTATGGCGAAATGTATGTGCGGATAAGGCATGGACGACGTGTGAATGACACGACTGGTAAACGCGCACGCGCCGTTGAGTCGGGACGAGAACAAGCGAATATTGCACAGCTCGTCAATGGCGATAGGTAAACGCATCCCGTTGGCTGAGGGCGCGGTCGCAATAATCGAGTGCCCCGGCGCATAGCCCAGAAGCACGCTGCGTTCGCGCTGGGATAACGATTCGAAAAACTCCAGATTCAAGACCTGACCCGGCATTAGTTGCAGGTCTTCAAGGCGACTATAGGCTTGACTCATCCGCGCGCTAAGTGGTTGAAAACCCAAGTGTAGAATATAGCGTCAGAAACGCAGGGATTTAGCGCACCGCGGAGGAGTCCTCAAATTCCGAACTGATCCTCGGGTGCGATCGATGGCGATTCGGCCTCGTCGTAGAATTGATAAATCGCGGCAATTACATCATCGGCATCATCCAGCACGTGGAACAAATCGAAGTCCTTTTCGCTGATGGTGCCAGCGGGGAGAAGCGTGTTCCTCAGCCAGTCTACAAACCCCTGCCAAAACTCGGTACCGACCAGGATAATCGGAATGCGCCTTGATTTGCCGGTTTGGATCAGAGTGAGAATCTCTGCAGTCTCATCGAGTGTGCCAAATCCTCCGGGCATCACGATGTAGGCAGAGGCGTATTTCACGAACATGACCTTGCGCGCAAAAAAGTACTTGAAGGTGAGTGATACATTCTGAAACGGGTTGCCCGAATCTTCATGCGGGAGCTGGATATTCAAACCGACGCTTGTACCGCCGGCTTCGCCTGCTCCTTTGTTCGCCGCCTGCATGATACCGGGCCCGCCGCCGCTGACAACGCTGATACCGTCTTCTGCCAGCTTGCGTGAAATTACTTCAGTCAGTTTGCAATAGGGATGATCCGGTTCAAAGCGCGCAGAGCCAAAGATGCTCACCGAAGGTCGAATATTGGCAAGCCTTTGAAAACCGTCGACGAATTCCGCCATGATCTGAAAAACTTTCCAGCTATCGCGTGCCTTGGCTTGCTCGACGTCGATGCTCGCGCATATCTGTTTTAATTTTTCGCTCATTGCTTTTGTTCCTAAATTCCGGGATTCGATTGATATCGAATCATTCTGAGAAATGTTTAATGTCAGATTAGCGTATTTCAGAACTCTTACCCGGAACGCAGGCGCATTTTGCGCGCACCGTGGCCATCCCGGGCGATAAAACTAGTTTGCTACGCGACCACGGGGTGGTTTTTGTGGGTATTTTTCAAAGCGTTGTCGATCAGCACTTTAGCCGCAGCCTTGGCAGTCCTGGCGGATTGAGGGTCGTTGGAGACTTGCGCGCTCACGATAGATCCCTCCAACAGAATTGCCAGCGCAGCCGTCGTTTGCTCGACCGGGGAGATCCCCGCCTCAGTCACCAGTGATGCCATAAACCCGCGCATTAGTTTCTTAAAATCGCGGCAGACATCCCGAATCGGGGTGTTGGGGTTTGCGTATTCACCGACGGCATTAATGAACATGCAGCCGTAAAACGCCTGATCGGAAAACCAATCGTGAGCGACATCAAACATCGCCAGCAATCGCTCGTAAGGGGTATTACCGAGGCTGTTTACAGACTTCATGAAATGGTTTCTGAACAGACCGTCGTGATGTCTGAGCGCTGCCAGTATCAACTCTTCCTTGGAGCGAAAGTGGTGATACATCGTCTTTTTCGAGACCTTGGCCTCCTCGGCAATCCAGTCAATACCGGTGTTGTGGAAACCGTGTTGCGCGAACAGACGAATGGCTGTATCGATCAGACGCTGGCGTTTTTCCGACATTATGTAAACTTATCTGTAACCGTGAATTTTCGAATTATAAGGCAAATTTTGTCAATAAACATCGCATAACTAGAGTGATTTGAAAATTTAAACCAAATACTGCTTGACTAACTACACAGATCTGTATACTTTTCGCATCACAGAGTAAACAGATCTGTATACACAAACTTTGCAGGAGTTAGGTCATGCCAAACATTCAACCAATCGATACCCAAAACCCGGGCGATGCCGCTGAAGCCGTCGCCGCCGTTAAACAAGCGATGGGGACTATTCCCAATATATTTGCAACCATGGCGCATTCCCCGGCCGTGCTCGAGGGCTTTCTGGCTTTCAACGGTTCACTCGCAGGCGGCACCCTTAGCCCTGCGGTTCGCGAGCAGATTGCTCTGACGATCGCGGGCGCCAACACCTGCGATTACTGCGCATCAGCGCATACGCTGCTCGCTAAAGGGGCCGGTCTCGACGAAGCTGAAGCGGCTCGCAACCTGCGCGGCGAGGCAAGTGACGCGCGCGTTCAGGCGATTCTCGGCTTTGTGCAGAACGCTGTGGCGAACCGCGGAAAAGTGGCGTCTGACGATGTCTCGGCGCTGCGCGCGTCTGGCGTAAGCGATGCCGAGATTGTGGAAATCGTTGCGCACATCGGCGTCAACATTTTCACCAATTACTTCAATCATATCGCTGCAACAGACGTTGACTTCCCGCTTGTCTCAAGTGTTGTGAACGGTCAGGCCGCGTAGCCATTCCTTTATTCAGAACGTCTGTCTGACAGTCGTACCTGGTCGTATCCAAACCGCTGACTCAACTTGGGACAGCATTAACGACAAAGATCCTGCATCACTCCAGTGCACAGCATCTTTGCAAAAACGGCGGCGCCAATTTGGCGCCCCGTGTCTTGTGGAACCCTCTTCATTAAAATTCCCGCGCGCTCAAACAGCGCCCAGGCCCGCCTGAAGCGCTAGCTATTTTTAGAGTGCCCGATGAGCGGCCGCGACCGCTTAGTGGTATTCTCACCGTTGGCGTTTTGCCCGCCCTGTTTCATTTACTGTCACAACCGCTTCGTTAGCAACTTTCCGGTTTTATGCGAGAAAACAACGTGTTCATTCTGGTCGATGGTTCGTCTTATCTGTATCGCGCTTTTCATGCGCTGCCAGAACTCACCACCCGCGACGGCCTGCAAACCGGCGCGATCAAGGGCGTGAGCAATATGTTGCGCAAACTGGTGGATGAATACCAGCCGAGCCTGATGGCGGTGGTGTTCGACGCCAAAGGAAAAACCTTTCGCGACGATCTTTATCCAAAGTACAAAGCCAACCGTCCGCCAATGCCGGACGATATGCGCGAGCAGATCGAGCCATTGCACGATTTGGTGCGAGCGATGGGTTTGCCGCTGCTCAGCATTCCCGGAGTTGAGGCCGACGATGTGATCGGCACGCTCGCGGTCGAAGCGGCAAAAGCGGGTCAGAACGTGTTGATCTCGACCGGTGATAAGGACATGGCGCAACTGGTCGATGACAACGTCACCCTGATCAACACCATGTCTGGCACCTTGATGGACCCGGATGGCGTGGTGGAGAAGTTCGGCGTGCGCGCGGATCAAATCATCGATTACCTGGCGCTGGTGGGCGACACCGCAGACAACATCCCCGGCGTGCACAAGTGCGGCCCCAAGACCGCAGCCAAGTGGCTTGGCGAGTTCGATACCATGCAGGGCGTCATCGACAACGCGGACAGCATCAAAGGCAAAATCGGTGAGTACTTGCGCGAGGCGATCGAGCACCTGCCGCTTTCCTACGAACTGGCCACGATCAAACTCGACGTAGAACTCGACAGCGCGTTCGACGAACTCGCCATAACCGAACCTGCCGAAGACGATTTGATCGAACTGCTCACGCGCCTCGAATTCAAGACGTGGCTACGCGAAGTCTGCGGCGATGATTCCGCAATCACGGCATCGCGGGCGTCATCAGACAGTGCTGTCACCACGCCAGAGGCGCCAGGCAACACCAACTATGAAACCGTTTTGACCGGCACGCAGTTGCAAGCGTGGATCGAGAAGCTCGAAGCCGCCGGTGAATTTGCTTTTGATACCGAAACAACGGATCTGGATTACATGAAGGCCGAGGTTGTCGGCCTTTCGTTTGCCTGCACACCGGGCGAGGCCGCTTACGTGCCGGTCGCGCACAGCTACGATGGCGCGCCGGGGCAACTCGGCCGCGACTACGTGCTCAATCGTCTGCGCCCGCTGCTGGAGTCAGACAGCGTCAAAAAGATTGGTCAAAACCTGAAGTACGATTACAGCGTGTTGCTGAATCACGGCGTAGAAATGCGTGGCATCAGCCACGACACATTACTCGAATCGTTCGTGCTGGATTCGACTGCCGGGCGTCACGATATGGATTCGCTGGCCAAACGCCATCTCGACGTCGAAACCGTGCACTTCGAAGACATCGCCGGTAAAGGCAAAAATCAGCTCACTTTCGATCAGATCGAAATCGAAAAAGCGTCCCACTACGCGGCTGAAGACGCCGATATCACGCTGCAACTGCATAGCGCGATTTGGCCAAAGTTGAACCAGATCGAATCGCTGACCAATCTGTATCAAAGCGTCGAGCTGCCGTTGGTTGACGTGCTGTCGCGAATCGAGCGCAACGGCGTCAAGATCGATCCGGATATGCTGTTTGCGCAAAGTCATGAAATTGCCGAGCGGCTGGGAGAACTTGAGCGCGACGCGTTCGACGAAGCCGGCGAAGAATTTAATCTCGGATCGCCAAAGCAGATTCAGGAAATCTTTTTTGAAAAGAATGAAAACGGCCCAGGGCCGCAATGTAAGGCTATCGGATGCTGAACCAATCCCTGCGAGTTACTTCGGCCCGGACGGTCTTAAGGAGGCACAAAAGTCCGCTTATGGCGTTTTTCCGGCGCGCCTGAACACAGAAGAGTTGAACTTTGCGGAAGTGCTGGATGCCGACGGTACAGGAACAGTGCTTTGGTGGATGCGAAATCCGGAGAACGAGCGATGGGCTACCAGGATTGTTTTGCCGAGCGGCAAGAACTTCTTCCCTGATTTTGTGGTGGGTGTCGCTGGACGCGCAACTCCAAATGCTATCGCCCTCGTTGAGATCAAAGATGACGGAGAGACCGGTCGTCTTCAGTCGGATCGCAACATCGACAAGATACGCGTCCAACACAGGGAATATCGAAACGTTTTTTGGACCTACCGAGACAATGGCGAATGGGTTCGGGCGCGCTATGCAGAAGGCCTTCACCGCATCTTGCCCAAGGACATGTTCCAGATTTCAGAGATGGTTTTCTTAGAGTGATAGTTGAGAAGTGAGCATGACAAGACGATTTGAAATCGACGCAGAAACCC
>JBCCGL010000010.1:0-256343 GCA_039029275.1 Pseudomonadota bacterium
CTGGCGGACTGGCGTATCGAAACCTCGCAAACACAGCGCATAAACATGTTCGCCCGAGTTGGCGAGCTCAGCTATCCGGATCAGGAACTCCGAGACGCCAGCACCGTGTCGCTCGGGGGCGGCCTGACGCAAAATGCAACCGGACGGTTCTCGGCTGTGTACTTCACCAGCGCGTTTATTGGTGCCGATGAAGCCGACGGCAGTTCAGTCGACGCCCGTCGCGCTGCAGAGCGCAACTTCGCCGGTTTGCAAGCGGGCGTCCAGTTATCGATTACCTCTGGCATCCGCGTGGTAAATCGAATCTCGCTGGTAACCAGCCGTTACGACGAGGCGACCGCTTTAACCAGCGGCGACCGCAAGCGCGACGACGATCTGGTTTTACTTAGCTCAAAGTTGGTGTGGTTGATCAACGAATCGTTTAGCGTGATTGGCACGCTTCGCTACAGCAACAATCAATCGAATATCGACGCGCTCGAATACGACGGTTTTTCCGGCGATGTGCGGGTACGATATGATCTCAACTAAATCAGGACTATGACTCCTGCATGGGGGCTTTAATGATGCAACGGAAACGTATTAAGAGTCACATATTCGCAATCGGTGTCCTTATTGCCAGCCTTACGGGGTTTGCGGCGGTGGCTGACGAGAGGGTTGAAACCGCTCGCAGCGACGGTGTCTGGCAAGTGCAGTCAGGCGACACACTTTATGGTATCGCGCGCAAACTGTACCCGAATGACGCCGGCACGCAGGCCAAGTTACGATCGGGCCTGTTGGTACTCAACCGTGAAGCTTTCGCGAATGGTGTGCCCGAAGGGCTCATTGTAGACAGCACGCTGAAGATGCCGGGGTTTGTAATTGAAAAACTAGTTGACGCCAACCCCCTGCCTGAGCCCGCCGTTGAGGTCGCAATGGAGGAACCAGAGCCAGAACCGGTAGCGAACATTTCCGAGCCCGAACCAGAAGCAGATTTTGTCGGCAAGGTGATTTTTGCGCGAGGGCAAATGACCGCGCAGCAAACCGACGGCAAGGTGCGTTCTCTGAGTCGTAACAGCGCGATTTACGAAGGTGACAAGATCACCACGCCTGACCGAGGCTTTGGGCAATTACAGCTAACCGATGGAGCCTTGTTGGCGATCCGACCCGATAGCCAGTTGGAGATTGAGGAATTTACCTACAATGGCGCGCAGGATGGAACCGAAAGCAGTATTTTGCGCTTGATCAGAGGCGGGTTTCGCACAATCACCGGCGCCGTTGGTAAAACCAACAAACGCAAATATCGTGTCACCACAACTGTCGCGACCCTCGGTATCCGCGGCACGCATTACGGTCTGCGACTATGCGATCCTCAATGTGAGTCACCCGACGGTGAGTCGCAAACCGGCTTGTTCGGAAGTGTCGTTGATGGTGCGATTTCGGTTACCAACGACAGCGGTGAATCGGTGTTCGAGAACGACGAGTATTTTCGCGTGGTCAGCTTGCTGGATACGCCGGAGGGGCTGTTAGAACCACCTGGGGTTGTTTTTGACGGCGCGGAAACCGCCTCGAGCACACCCCTTAGTGACGATCAAAAAGCCGCTTTGGAAAAGTCGAACAGCATTCTAACGATCAATCACGCTGAGTCATCGGACTTGACTGACTCCAGTGTAGACGCGGTCTACGCTGGGATACGCATCGAACAAAATCTACCGGGTGGTTCGATGGAAGACGAAATGGAGCCAACTCCAGACCCAATGGATCCTCCGACAGATCCGGTTGATCCGGTAGAAGAGCCGCCGGTTGATCCGGTGGATCCTCCTGAGGACATTCCCACTGACCCCGTTGATGACATACCCACAGATATAGACAACGATATACCGACCGATATAGAAAATGACATTCCAACCGATATCGAAAACGATATACCGACCGACCCGCAGGAATGATTAGTCTTACTCGGGGACGCGTATTGTAAGTACTCGCGTCGTGTGTGAATGATCGCTTCGTGAACCTGCGCGCCTGCAAGGGCGCGTATGCGGTCTTGAATTATCTCGCAAGTACTACGACGGTCGCATTGCTGCGAGAATCTTGTCTTCAAGCTCGCCGCGAATAGCCAGAACCTCGCCAACTCGCGACAAATCTCTCGCTAACTGGCTAAAGTCGTCGTCGTCCAGACTGTCGTATTTATCGTTGAAATCAATCAAATGGTCGGTGGTCTCGGCGATCGCGGGATAGACTTCATCGGCAACGCGTTTGACCGCGACGCGGCGCTCCTTGCCTTCGATTATGCGCTGATAAACCTCAAAGTGTCCCAGCGCCGTGTAATCGACAAGAATCTGGCAAAACGATTGCAACTCACCCGGTTTAACCTGATGCTCTTCTTCACCACGCTGGTCAAAAGAACTCAGGCCTGCCAGTGAACAAAAGCTCACCAGTACTTCTTGACGCTCCTCCAGAAGTTCGTCGATGGTATGGTTGATTCGTTGACGTCGCTCGTTTTCCTGTGAAAATTCCAATATTTGTCCCATATTGCCCCCTGTTGATAGTTAAGCTCTTAACGGGTAGTAGGCGTTGTTTTTGCCGCCATGGTGTCACTTTATTGTACTTTAATCTATGTCGGGCAAGTTCTATGCCAATAGCGGTTTAGAATTCTGGATCAAACAGTTTAATGATCAGCTCGGGCAGTAAATCCGGATGTATGTGCTCCTCACTGATGCAACGACCGCGCATCGACACCCCCGCGCTATGGACGGAATTTTGATCACCTGAGATCAAGGGATGCCAGTCACCGAGTGGTTGCTCTGTGTTCAATCGGCGATATGCACAAGTATTTGGTAACCAGTCAAACTTCTTACCCATGTCGTGGGTGACGTGAATACAGTCAGGCACTTTCTTGTCGCGGTTATCGTAGTCGGTGCAACGGCAGGTTCGCGTGTCCAGAAGATGACACGCCGCGCGTGTGAAAAAAAGCTCACCGCTGTCCTCATCCACCAGTTTGACCATGCAACAGCGCGCGCAGCCATCGCACAATGACTCCCACTCGTCTGCGTCCATTTCGGCGAGATTTTTGCGCTTCCAAAACGGTATCTCATCTGTGCTCATGGCGCGCCTTCAGATTTCAATCATTTCGAAGTCGTCTTTACTGGCGGCGCAGTCCGGGCACACCCACGAATCGGGGACATTTTCCCACAAGGTTCCAGGCGGAAGGCCTTCGTCGGGTGCACCCGTCTCCTCATCGTAAATCCAGCCGCATACCACGCACATGTATTTTTTGTACCCCATTACCCCCGATCCGTCCTGCGCAAGAATACGACTAGTCTAACGTCGCTTATTACGTGTGTGCATGCGTTTCTTTGCACTAATAATGTTCCGAATCTCACAGTAACGTTAAACTACACCGCATTAAAAATCTGGAGATAAACAATATGAGTCGCTCGAGTGACCTCTGGCAACACGCACAGCAACATATCCCCGGCGGTGTCAATTCTCCGGTACGTGCATTTGGCAGTGTGGGCGGCAGTCCTGTGTTTATCGAGCGCGCCGAGGGCGCTTACCTGTATGACGTCGACGGCAGGCGTTACATCGACTACGTCGGCTCCTGGGGACCCATGGTGTTGGGGCACGCACACCCTGAAGTGATCGAAGCGGTGCAGAAAACCGCGGTCAAGGGACTGAGTTTTGGAGCACCGACCGAGTTGGAAAACGCGCTGGCTGATCGCGTATGCGATTTGATGCCATCAATCGAGCAGGTGCGTATGGTCAATTCGGGTACTGAGGCGACGATGTCTGCGATTCGCCTGGCGCGCGGGTTCACCGGTCGCGACCGCATTGTCAAATTTGAGGGCTGTTACCACGGTCATTCCGATGCCTTGCTGGTCAAGGCGGGCTCCGGTGCGCTGACATTAGGGGTGCCGAGTTCCCCGGGCGTCCCGGCGGCACTTGCCGAGCAAACCGTGACACTTGATTTCAATAACGCCGAAAACGTTAAAGACTATTTCGCGAGCAACGGTGATCAAATCGCTTGCGTGATTGTCGAACCCATCGCCGGAAATATGAACTGCGTGCCCCCAGCCGCGGAGTTTTTAAAAACTCTGCGAGCCGTGTGTGACCAATCGGGCGCTGTGCTGATTTTTGACGAAGTGATGACCGGTTTTCGTGTAGCGCTCGGTGGTGCCCAGGCGCACTTCGGTGTCACGCCCGATCTCACCACGCTCGGCAAGGTAATCGGGGGCGGTATGCCGGTCGGTGCGTTTGGCGGCAGGCGCGACATCATGCAAGAACTCGCACCTGCCGGGCCTGTGTATCAGGCGGGCACATTATCTGGAAACCCGATCGCGATGATCGCGGGTTTGACAACGCTGAATCTGATCGCCAAACCGGGATTTTTTGAATCGCTAACTGACAAAACTACCCGTTTGCTGGATGGTCTTAAACAAGCGGCAAGCAATCACTCAATCGGGCTCACAACCAACCATGTCGGCGGTATGTTCGGCGTATTCTTTAACGAAAAACCGGTGGCAAGTTTTGCCGAAGTCATGGCGAGCAATCTCGATCACTTCGGCCACTATTTTCGTTCGATGCTGAATTCGGGTGTGTATCTGGCACCCTCTGCGTTTGAAGCCGGGTTTGTGTCTGCTGCGCACAGTCAAGACGATATCGATCAAACAGTTGCCGCCGCCAGTGATGCGTTTGCCGCACTCGCAAAGTGATAGGTGTCTGGTCACCTGATCCGACAAGCGGGTTTGCGCCGAAGACGAGATTAAGTAATTATGTTTGGCATGATCAAACACAGCACTATTTTATTCGCCGTATTTGTTTTACTGCACGCGAGCGCAGCCAGGGCAGAGTCAATCCCGATGTGTGAAAATGTCGAAGGCGTAAAAACAAAGATTGCGCGCGCGATATTTACAACCAAAATCGAAAACCGTGAACCTGCGAATTCACTTGAGCAACTTCCCGATGGCGACGGACGGATTTATCTCTTCACCGAGGTTCGCAACGGGAAAGACACCCGCATTTCGCACGTGTGGTACCGCGGTGAAACCCGCATTGCGTTTGCTGATCTGAATATAGGATCGAGCCGCTGGCGAACCTGGTCGCGCGCAGCCGGATCGCTTACCGAAGGTGACACCATTCACGTTGATCTTGTCCACAACGAACAGTGTCTGCTCGCGCGCTACGTGTTGCCGGCAAGCGCAGAAGAAGCGGTCGAAAAAACTGAGCTTCAAGAGATCGATTCTCCGACCAGTGAAGCCACGGCAAGCACTGAAACAGTGAGCGAAGCTAATGAAACTGATTCACAACCCGAAGACGAAAAACCCAAAAAACTGAGCGCGCAAGACTATGCGGAGAGTGTGAGACGAGCCGCTTTATCTTATCGCAACGCGCAGCATGCCAAGCTGGCGGGGGATTATGAGTTGGCAGAAGAACACCTCCAGGAAGCGCTTAACGCGATCCCGGAATCCAGCCCCTCGCGCGACGACATTAGCGATGAATTGAACTTTCGCGTCCCGCTTCTTAGATTGGATTCGTACATTCTGGCACTGGATGCAAACGCCGCAAATAACGTTTATGAAAGCATTCTCAGCTATACCGAGCAACACAAGGACAAAACCAAACTGCAAGCACAGCTGCGCGAGTACAAGCTAAAAATGGATGCGATGGAATAGCGCCAAAGCGGCTTGAACTATTTGTTACTGTTGCGCGATTCGAATCGTTACACAAAGACCAACAGGTTTGGCCGCCGTCAGCGAAATCAATCCACCGTGGTTTTTAACAATCCGACTCACTAGCCCCAACCCCGCACCGACCCCTGCTCGGTCTCGCTCGCCGTGTCGGAACATTTGCAACACATGGTCGTATTGAGTTGGGTCGATCCCGACTCCATTGTCGATAACCTGAAACACGGTCGAACCTTTATCTACTTCGGCCGCCAAAGTTATCTCCAACGGTCGATCATCTGATGCGAAACGAAGCGAATTCTCCACCAAATAAACGAGCATCTCGACCAGCTGATCTTTGTCCCCTGTTAACGTTGCTGATAACCGCGGTAATTCGAGTGTCACATCTGCCTCATCCAGAAGCGGCTTAACTTTGGAATAGAGATGGCTAAATATCTCGTCGCAACTCACATCTGGTCTCGTGCTAAACCCGTTGACCAGAACACCATAACGCGCAATTGCATCGATTAAGCCGTCAATCCGCTTAAGAGATAAGTCAATGTAGTACTCCGACTCATCCTGTTGCTCGTTCCGTGCGTCGCCGAGAGACTCATACAAACGCTCCGAGAAATAGCGCAAGTGACGAACCGGTGCAGACAGATCGTGCGCCAGAATTTTAAGAAGCTGAGACAACTCCGGGTCAGATGCTGCTTGCGGATAGTCAGGTTTTGGTGGAGTGATGTTTTCCGGCTGCGCCATGGGCATTGGTAGACACGAAAATCGTTAAAATGGGAGGCGATTGATCGCGCATTCGCCGTGACGATCGTTATCTATATAGATTGGAAAACCGATATTTGCGACATGGAAAATGTCACTCGGTTGAAACAGTAAAACCTGTTTCTGAATTCCGCCTGCTCAGGCCGGGAAGAAATCGAGCGGAATGCGAACGGTTGTGTCGCGTACATCCTGAGCACCGAAGTCGATCAGCTTGATGCGCGCAACGAGTTTTCCCTCCAATGCGGGATCTTCAAGATCAGACGCGACGACTTTTACTTCAACCACGGCACCGCTCTTGGCAATGGTGATGGCAAAAACGACCTTGCCTTCCAGTGCAGGGTTTTTACGCAAAGCGCGATTATAGATGCGGTAAAACGCGCCCTTGTTACGCTCTATTGTGCGCTGGATTTCTTCTTCGTTGCGCAAGCCACCTGTGGTTTTTTTGGTCTGCTCTTTTTTGGCTGCTTGCTGTACGGCTTTGGTCGCGGTTTCGCTACTCACCTGGCTGGTTTCGCGCGCAGCAACCTGGACATCAGTTGTTTGCTTCTGAACGTTCTGCGTGCCAACGCCGCCGCTGCCGCTTGTGGTGGTCGATGTGACTGATCGCGTCGCGGTACCGCTTCCGGATTTTGCTGTGACAATGCTAGTCTGTCCACCGCTCGAAAGCGTATCCTGCTTCAAGGTCGTGAGGCTGCTGGTATCACGTAAATCACTGAGTGAATCGGATAACGCGAGCACGCCGATTTTCTTCACCTTTTCACGCGCGGCTTCTACCGCAGCCGTTTCAGTAACCGGCTCGGTTTCCGGTTGGGGTTCTACCGGCTCAGGTTCCTCTACTTTTTCTTCGACCTTAGGCTCCTCCGGCTCCTCTTCCGGCACCGGCTCCTCTTCTACTTTTTCCTGCTCGACCGGCTCCGGCGGCGGTGGTGGTGGCGGTGCCTGTTTTTCTTCGATAATGCGTGCGAGACGCGGGGGCAATTCAACTACCTGTGTACGTTCGGGTTCCGGTAACTCGATAAACGGGATGATCAAACCGAACAACAAAAATATGCCTAACAGAACAAGCAAAATACGCCAAAAGCGGCGCAGCTCCCCCAATAAGGGATCCCACGGTAACTGCGGTTGGTGAAAAGCGATGGTCGTCGCCATTAAGACTCCACCGCCTTTTGCACGACGGATAGCGAAATCCGACTAAAGTCCGCCGCGGTACACGTGGTCATGATTTTTTTCAGCAGGCGAAATGGAATTTCCTTATCGCCGGAAATGGTGATCTCGCGCCCGAGTTCCTCTTCGGCCGGGTTTCTGTATCGACGCAGCCCGGCAAGCACATCAAGCTCGGCCTTTAGTTCAGCCAGCACGCCGCCCTCAGTGGCCTGCGCCGTTTCGGTCGTCATCACTTTGCGATTTTGTACCAGAATTTCGTTCGCGGTTACCATGATCGTCACGGTTTCACGCGGTTTTTGCTGTGCAACGGACTCGGGCAGTTGAATCGCTTTGTTGTTTGAAACCTGCACCTCGGATGAATTCACCAAAAGAAAAAACACCAGAATGGTGAAGATGTCCATCAGCGATATCATGTTGAAACCGGGGTGCTTGCTGGCACGCTCATGGTTTCGTTGCATACGTTTTGTGCGACGCGTCTGTTTCATTTTGCATCACCCGGCGGGGGCGCATCGCCGATCGAAATTGCTGGGAACAATTCACGAGAGACGCCATCACTGTGCGCAACGCGCATCGCGTCCATGACGGTGACAAGAACGTCGTACTGGACGTCTTCCTCGAGCAAAACTCGCGCATCGAGCGTTTCGGGTGAGCGCGATTTAATTTTCACCAGTAACTCGTTTAGTGGTGCAACGGGATAAGTATCCCCCTCACGATCAAACGCCTTCACGAGCTTGTTCGCGGCAAACACCTGCAAACTCTGCTCACGCACGACGACCGCGAGGTCCAGTGATTGTTTGTCTTCTTCGACCTGCGCAGGCTCATCCCCGGAAGGCAAATTGAGTTCGAGAATTGTGATGCGCGAAAACACAGCCGTAATCAACAAAAACGGCACGAGCACCACCATCAAATTCATAAAGGCGGTGATATTGAGCTCGGCAGGCTCGCGACGGGATCGCAAGCGGCGGCGGATGCTCATCTATTGGCGCCCTCGGTGGCGGCCTGCGAGGCGCTTTGGGCGCGCATACGACGGGTGACTGCATTCACGAATTTGACCGAAGCCATTTCCATGCTGTCAACGAGTTCCGTCGTCTTGGCCTGAATAACAGAGTGGATCAGCAGCAAGGGAATACCCACCATCAGTCCGAATGCGGTGGTGTTCATTGCAATTGAAATACTGGCCGACAGCAAATTGGCTTTCTCTGACGGATCGGCTGCCGACACTGCGGTGAACGCCTCGATAAGACCCATAATCGTGCCGAGAAGGCCAAGCAGTGTGGCGATGTTTGCAAGCGTTGCGATGTAGTGCGTGCGCTTCTCGAGGCGAGGGATAATTTCCATAAGTCCTTCTTCCATCGCCATCTCGATATCACCAGCACGTCGCAATGTGCGTGCGTTGTCGAGCCCGTAGCTGATCATTTTGGAAATCGCCGCTTTGGATTTACCGACAAAATTCGCAGCCTGCTGAAAACTTCCGTTCTCGAGCATGGGGCCAACCTGTTTCCACGCACGGCTGTTACTCATCTTGGTGCCCGAGAGGTACAAATAGCGTTCAAGAGCAATGGCCAAACCAAATACCAGCACCAGTGCGATGAAGTACATAAACATTCCACCGGACTGGAAAAATCCGATAAATGACGTTAGAAAATCCATGAATGGCTCCCGATTAATAATTCGGTAAACAAATGATAGAAGATGACAACCCAGACTTAGTTGCTATTCGCATCCGACAAAGGGTTCAGCTGACGATAGTAGCTCAACTCCCGACGAAACACATCGCGATCAACCGGTGTTAGCGCATGCGACAAGACGCTGTCTTGAGGCCGACCGATCGACGAGCCCGGCAAGGCTTTCTTCCACGGCACGATGGTGATCGTTTTCG
Organism: Pseudomonadota bacterium; assembly: GCA_039029275.1. Taxonomy (GTDB): domain Bacteria; phylum Pseudomonadota; class Gammaproteobacteria; order JBCCGL01; family JBCCGL01; genus JBCCGL01. The sequence goes on from JBCCGL010000010.1 coordinate 9,457, forward strand.
GTAGTTCGCGGTTGCCGATAATAGAGATACTGTCGAGCTCAAGCTCATCCTGTGCCGCGACCGAGGACGCCAGCAGCAGTCCCAGGGCAATTAGTCGATACTTCATGAATTGTTGCTCCGGTTTTTCATGCGTCGCTGCAAATCAATGATCCAGCCTTTAATTTCCTTACTGATTTCACCCTGCAATGCCTCGTAGGCATTGTAATGCTTGAGCGCACAATCCAGATCCTGCAAATAAACGTCACATAGTATGCCAAGATTCAAGTGAGCGAGTGAATACGTTTCATCTCCTGAAATCGCACGTTGATACGATTCACGCGCCTCACCGAAGAAACCGCTACGTCGTTGAATTAGCCCAAGATAATTGTGCGCAACAGCGTTGCCCGGGTGATTTTGCAGCACGACTTCGAATGCACCTTGAGCCTCTTCTTGTTGCTCGTTGCTAAAGTAGGCAATGCCAAGGTTCAAACCCAGAGCTGCATATTGTGGGTATTCGAGAACCGGCTCGCGCAATAGTTCGATCGCGGTCTGTGGTGCGGAATTTTGCAATGCAGATACAGCCGCACGATGCACCTCGATAACGTCATCTGGGATCTCTGACGCAACAACTTCCGCCGAATCCAATTGATCAAGCCCTTCCTGTTTGGGCGTGCTACACGCGATCAACGCGGCAAGTAAAAGGATCGTGCTTGCGAGTCGGCAGGTATGCTTCATTGCTTTCATGGCGTCAACTCCGCCACATAGGGATCGGCGACTTCAGTTTTGTTGTAACGCGCGGGAAGAATCTTGGCCAGGGCCTGCAGGCTGCGCTTTACCCACTCATCGAACACACCTTGCGGCAAGCGCGCTATGTTTATCTCGAACACTTCGATGGCTTGTTCCTCAAATGGAAAGGCTTCGTCTTCGAGCAATATCTCGTATTGCTCGAGTTCAAGTTCCGACAAACCTGCCGGGCGCTCAGAGTCGAGCAAGGCCTCGCTCAGGCTGCGATAAATTTCACCCGTGTGGTAGGTCGCTGCGGTGCTGACTTCCTGCACACCGTAGGCTGCAGCGTCTGAATACATATCGAGAGCGGTAGTCATATGCACTTTTTTACGCGCCAGACTTTCCTTTAAGGGGATGCTCAACGTTGCGTTTTGATACGCTGCCATTACGGGTTCAGCCAAAATCAGTACAGCGTTAGCGGCAAGGTACCGGGTGCGCGGCGTTCGCGCGTTGCCTCCACGCTCTTCGACCTGAACTAGCTGATTGAGCCACTCATTCGCGACCTTTTTGTCGCCCAACTCGTTAGACAGATCCGCCATTTTTTGGCGCAGTTCGGTCGCTTCGTCGAGTGGATCCGGATACTGAGAAATGTAACGCGCGTATGCTTGTGCCGCTTGTGCAAGCGCACCAGATTCTTCGTAAAGTTCTGCTGCCTGCAATCCTGCCTCGCGACGAAACTGCGGATTGTCACTCTGGGTTCCAAGGCGGTTGAACTCTCCTGCGGCCGCGAGTTTCTGATCACTATTTAAATACGCGACGGCAAGATTGCGCGTAACTTCAGGCTGCAGCTCGCTTTCTGGAAAACGCGTACGGAACTGTTTAAGGATTGCGATTGCTGGCACCCACTGTTCGGAATCGAGCAATACGGCAGCGGCGTCATATTCGGCGGTCGCTCGTATCGGAGAATCGGGAACAGCTTCACCTACGCGCATAAAGTGACCAACCGCTGTGTCTGTTTGACCGATCGCTCTTGCCTCCTCGCCTTGTCGGTAAATCGAAACGGCCAACAGTTCGGTCACACCTGCGCGGCGTTCATCGTTGTCCGCGAGAAAACGAAGAACCTGCGAATAAGCGGATTCAGCTCGAGCAAAATTTGAAAGTTCGAACTCCGAGTGCGCGATCACTGACCAGGCGGAAAAACGCAGCGTCGATTCCGCCGGCGGATTGAGTTCAACCACTTGCGTCGCCACTTCGATGGTTTGTTCGAGTTCGACCAGGGCATATAACTCGTTCGCCGCCCGCGTCATTACCGCTACCGCATTGGGATGATCGGGAAACTGATCAAAAAAGAACTGCGCACTTTGCACGCTGGCCAGCTTCCATCGTACTGACTCAGTTTGCAAATACCCCAACTCATTTTCTACCTTCGCCGCAACAATGGTCTTACGCTCAGGCAGCGGCGGCAGAAGCTCCTGATGCTTATCATAAGAGATCATCGCCGCGTAACCACTTTCGGCCGCTTTGTCATGCAGCTTATATTTGTACGCCGCCTGTTCGTATTCAATTGTAGCTTCGCGATAGCGTCTGCTTTCGAACAACGCTTCAGCCATTAAAAAATGCATTCCGGGCGTCTGCTCATTTGCTGGAAAGTGCGTCAGGTAACGACCGTAGTAGCTCACCGCTTGTGCTAACAGTTCCTGCTGTTTTGCGGGATTTTTTTCTTCCTGCCCGAGTGCGTGTGAGTATTGCGCTAATTCGACGATGTAGTTTTCAAGGTGAGTGCGAACCTCACCAATCAGTTCAACGTCTTGAATATTCCACTGCGCGTTACGCTCTTCATACAACAAAATGTAATTGCGTTTTTCTTCGAGCACTTTTTCCGGGAAGTCGGCGCGCGCGTAGGCGTTGATCGCTCGATGCTGAAAAATCGGCGCCTGCCGACTCTGCGGGTGTTGGCGAACAAATTCCAACTCGGCTGTGGCTGAGTCCGCGTAGCGTTCTTTTTCCAAATAGTGCGCGGCGAGGCTGCCGTAGATCAAATCCTCGTAGAGGCGCGCGTTCCCGCCTTTGAAGTACTCGGGGATGCTGGATGGACCATCGAGGTACGACATACTCAAACTGACCGCGCGCAGGGCGTCGCCGAGTAATTCACGATCGGTGCGATTTTTTGCCTGCATCTCGAAATAGCCTTCGTCAAGGCCCGGCAACGTCAGATCGAACAGCGCAATAAATTCCTCGACACCTTCGTCGAAGCGGCTCTGTTTAAACAGCGTCCAACCGCGTTTATAGAGCGCGCGTTCGTAGTAGCTGGACGACTCACCAAAATCGATCACCTGTTGATAGGCAAGCGCAGCACCGGACAAATCCTCCGCACTGAACATGAGCTCGGCTCTGCGAAAATGGACTTCATCGAGCCCTTCAAGATTGGGATAGTTTTCCGCCAGAGAATTCAAGGTTGCGAGTATGTCGTCGCTGCTGCCCTGCTGCTCATATGTTTTTGCAAGCTGGTAGTAAACGCCCGGTGCGGTGTCGCTCTCCGGATACTCGGCCAGAAGTCGCTCGTAAAAACCTGCCGCCTCGGAGTAGTGTTTGTCGACTGCTTGACGGTATTCGATCTTCGCGACCTCATTGGTTTCATCGGGCAGCGGAACCGACTCACCGAGTTCGAGCGTCAAGTCAGCGATACGGCGAATGATTTCAGGCCGCGCCGTGTCATTGGGTTCCAACTCCAACAACAGCTGGTAGTTTTTAAGTGCCTTGTTGCGCGCATCCGGAATTGGCTGGCTGTCGGGCACAACCGGTTCCACGGTCGGCACCGCAGATAAGGTTTCAGCCTGCATGACAACGGGTTCGGGCGTCGTGCATGCACTGGTCATTAAACCCAAAACCACGATCAGGCCGTACCTCACTGCAGCGGCACCTCGGTTTCATCTGGAAGATCATCTGCTGTCTCAGGAATCTCCACAGCCGCCCGATCGTAAACCTGTGCGAGCGAATAGCGCGCTTGAAGTTGATAGCTCGTTAGTCTCTCGCTTAAGTTATTCAGACGCTCGACCGCCAGAGATTCAAGTCGTCTCCTCAGTTGCGCTGCAACTCGCTCGACATCGACGAAAGCACTTTCAACGCGACTACGTCCATCACGAATTCGGACGTCGAGCACGTCGTAATTATCCGGCGCCGACTGTTGCGCCGATTTCAGCGATGCCAGACGGGTTGCCGCGATTCCAATCTGGATTTCGAGTTCGGCAAGCTGCTTTTCGATCTCACGTTTACGAGCGAAGTAATCGGCTTGAACCTCCCACAACAAAACACCGCGCAGCAAACGCGCTTTCTCCCACGCTGGCATAAGATCCTGCGCCTGCGGATTGCTGCTCAGTGCCGCGCGCTGAACCGATTGAGCAATACGTAACTCACGCGCGTGCGGCGACAGCTCACCGCCACTTTTGTAGCTCGCCGGTTCTCGAGGTTCGTCAAAAAACCTGTCGAACCCATACAGCGTTGCCAAAGGGCTAACGGTTGTGGAATTTGCGACCTCGCTGAGGTGTTTGCTGACACTTTCGATCGACGCCCATTGACGTTTGTGCGCAGGCCTGGCGAAGAAAATTAAATCACCCGCCTGCTCCGCTTGCCCGACCTGTGTCTGCCAGTTGTTGTATCGAGTGCGCGTTTGATCAAGATCGAGTTGCTCGACGTAATCTTGCGTTAGGGGTAGTTGGCGAGCATAGCGTTGCTCGCGCGTCGATAGCATGTCCTCAAATGCGTCAATTGATGTTTGCCAGTGTTGCAGGTTGCGTCGGAGCTGGTGAATTTCCCGCAAATTCTGAAACGTCTGCTGAAACGCGTTGCTCGCCATCAAATCGCGAAAATAGCGCAGTCCTGCGAGATCGGATTGTTTCAGATCGGCCCCAACCCTGATTCGTACCGGAAGTGCAAGCAGGTTGTCGAGCAGTTCGCCGTCGCGCACGGAATCGATTGTTCCAGCAAGATTAACCTGTTCACGCTCGTACGCGTCCAACGCAAACTGATATCCGTCGGCTGCCTGCGAATACGCGCCGAGTTCGCCGTAGGCATAGGGAATCGCCAGTAATGCCTCCTGCACGGAGGGATCGCTACTGTCGCGCTGGGCCAGTGCTCTCCACGGCGCCAGCGCCTGCTGATAGCTCTCTGCTTCGCCGTCTGCCCAGCCGCTGCCAAGCAGTGCCTGATTCGAGTACGGCCCTTCCAGACGCACAAAACTTAAATACGCTTTGGCCGCGCTGAAATCTTGCTCGTCGAGCAATCGATACCCGATCGCGAGGTTGGCCTTGTCACGCAACGTGTAGACTTCATCATCGACCGGCGGCGCTTGCGCCACTTTTTCCAGCGTCAGCAATCCTTCCTGCAGATCGCCATTTTGCATCTGCGCAATACCGTAGTTGTACTGCGCGTAGGCGCGCCACGCGCCCGGCATCTCTTGCCAGTCGGCCAAAGACTCGATTGCGTCCGCAGGGCGAAACTGACGCAGGGCGATGGTTGCGCGAATCAGCGATTGTTCGGCATGGATTGGCGAGCCAACCTCTGCCATCACTTTTTGCATGGCTTGATCGGCGTCAGATAAATACCCGCGCTGGTACAAGAGCTTACCGAGAAAAAACCACGCGCGATCACGTACGCTGGCCGAGACCTCTTCAGTCAGCAACTGTCGGAAAATCTCTTCCGCCTCGATGTGTAAGCCGTACTCGAGCTTAAGCCCGCCCATTAACAGGCGCGCGTTTTCGACGTGATGTTCGATGCGGTCGCGCTCCTGCGAAACGAGCAGGTTGACCAGCGCGTTGAACGGTGCGCTCTGATAGTGGTAAAACAAGACTTCGCCATAATGGATATCGCGAATTGCCCCAATATCCTGCGCGCGCAAACTTGTTGGCGCTTCTTCAGCTGATGCGTTTACACACAGCGCCGCGAATGCAATCGCGCACAGCAGCGAGCGAAACAGGCCTGAACGGCGAACTACCATTCTTTGATAACGAATTCGGGCTGCTCTTTGCTCTGTCGATCTGAAATGATCAACTCGACGTATTTGGGCCCTAATTCTTTCTCGACAACCATGGTAGAACCACGACGGTACTCACGGCCGTTGGGCCCAATGCCGGTGAATATAGCGATGAGTTCGTGCTCGCCGGTTGTGAGATTTCCAGTGAATAGCCGTTGCACACCGCCGCGCAGAAGCGCTTCGGTCTCACGCGGCGTGTAGAGGTAATTAGCGGTGTTTGTGCCGTCGATGGTCAGTTGCACCGAATCGAGGGCGAAGAACGTGCCCACGTCCATCGACACGAAAACCGAGATCTGTGTACTGGCCGGAAACAGCAAATCTTCTTCGAGAATGTAGAGGTCTCGATTGATATCAAGCAGTGTCTGTTTGAGCGTTTGGATCTCGGTGTCGAGGTCGCTGACGCTGTCCTCGTCATTGGCGCTGGCAACACCAATCACAAGTAGTAGTGTCAGCAGGAGGTTCGTAAATGATTTCACTGTTTTTCCGATGTTGAGCCACGAGCAAGAAAGTGTATGCATACAGATTAACTTTACATCATGCTCGCATACTGGCAACCGTGAGGCAGCAGTCGCTCGTTCAACGATAAATCATACCTGTAAGGGGTAAGTATTTGTTAGTTAAAGCGAACTCAGTATGTTCAAGGGGATGGATGGGGGTGGATTTCCGACCGTTGGTTTTTCGCTGCAACACAATTTAACGGAGGGTCAAATTCAGCCTGACCGCGTCATTTTGATTCACTAAATCCGCTGGAGTAATGTATTTCACCGTTGTTATCCACGATTACGGCTTCAAACCCTGCTGTGTTGTCGATCAGTTCGAGACCATCCGTAAGCCCTAACACGAAAACGCCTGTCGCCAGTCCGTCTGTGAGCGTTGCATCGGGCCCGATCACAGTTGCGCTGCGCATCCTGCGCGCCGAGTCACCAGTATTCGGATCCAGAATATGGTGGTAGCGAACGCCATCCTCGACAAAAAAGCGCTGATAGTCACCCGAGGTTGAAACAGCCTCATTTGCTACTGGCAGAATCGCGGCTACAGCGTCATTCTGGCGCGGGTCCTGCACGCCAATGGTCCATGGGCGACCGTTGTGGTCACCAATAAAACGCGAATCCCCTCCAGCGCTGATTTGCGCAAACCGCACCCCGGCTGCACGCCAAAGCGCGGCGACACGCTCCACCGCGAAACCCTTGCCAAGCCCGCCAAATCCGACGCGCACCCCGTCTGCACTGTATGCGACGGTCTTGTTTGCCGAATCCAGAACCACGCGGCGAAAGTCAATCAGGTCTCCCAATTCGACCAGCTCAACATTGTCAGGACGTTGCGATGCGCGAAAATCATATCGGTAGCCCGCACTCAGAAATGTGACATCGAATGCGCCCTGCGTCTGCTTGAACAACTGCGCGGCCTGTTCGAACAACAGGAACATTTCCTCGTCAACTTTTACGGGACCGCGCGCCGCGTTTTGATTGACGTAGGCAAGCGGATTGTCCTCGCGATAGGCACTATAGGTCTTCTCGATTCGCTTGAACTCGCGCATCGCATCAGCGAATAATCGCGTTGAATCAAACTCAGGCTCATCCCACAGCTTGAGGACGATATCGGTGGTCATTGCCGTATCGCGATGTTCGCGCCAGTCGGCGGATGCTGTCTGGATGATCATGATAATCGCAAAAAAACACACACCGACAAGGTGAAGCACGCGCGGTGTCGCATTCCGTACGTCCAGCTGTGTTAATGGCGTGATCGGATTCATTCTCCGCTCACCAAAGATTTGTTCACTCAGTCACCGTCCGTTTTAGAACCAACTGCTATTCTCTAATGAATTTAAAGGCTTGAGTAGACGTAATGCCCGGGAATTCAATTTTGGTGACAGGCGGTGCCGGTTATATCGGTAGCCATACCTGTGTTGAACTATTGCAGTCTGGATTTGAACTGGTTGTATTCGATGACCTGAGCAACAGCAAAGTCGAGTCACTGCAACGCGTGCAACGCATCACCGGAAAAGCACCGGGATTTGTCGAAGGTGACGTGCGTGATCGCGCTGCGCTACGCGATGTTTTTGCCCGGTACGATATCGGTGCAGTCATCCATTTTGCCGGCCTAAAAGCTGTCGGTGAGTCATCGCAAATACCGTTACGCTACTACGACGTCAACGTGGGCGGCAGCATTGCTCTCGCCGACGTCATGCAAGAATTCGGTTGCTTTCGATTCGTGTTCAGCTCATCGGCAACCGTTTACGGTGCCGATGCACCGATCCCGTATGTGGAGACCTACCCGACCGGCGCGATAAACGTTTACGGTCGCACCAAGCTGATGGTCGAAGAGATCTTACGCGACGCCTGCAATCAGCCGGACAGCCAATGGAAGGTAACGCTGCTCCGGTACTTTAATCCAATCGGCGCGCACAGCAGCGGCTTGATCGGTGAAGATCCACAGGGCATTCCTAATAACTTGCTGCCGTACGTTGCCCAGGTCGCAGTCGGCAAATTGCCTCAATTACAGGTGTACGGTGACGATTACCCCACCGTCGACGGCACCGGCGTGCGTGACTACATCCATGTCGTCGACCTGGCGCGCGGTCATGTGCGCGCCTTGCAAACGATGGATGACATCAGCACGGGCTGTCGCGTTTACAATCTGGGCGGCGGCAAAGGCTCAAGCGTGTTCGAAGTGATCAAGGCGTTCGAGAAAGCCAGCGGTAAAAACATTCCCTACAAGGTGGCGCCGCGCCGCGAGGGTGATCTGGCCGAATACTATGCAAATGCCGAGTTGGCTTTGAAAGAACTTAACTGGAAAACAGAGTACGACCTCGACACCATGGTTGCCGATACCTGGCGCTGGCAGTCAAACAATCCGGACGGATTTGACAGCAAGTAGATAGTGCGTCGGAGAAACTTTAATAGAGAACGTGATCGATGCGCGGGTGATTGGCCGTTGCCAACCGCGCAGCGAGAATCTTGGAAAACGTCTTGTAGTAGTAAAGCTGCGTGTTCGATGAAATCTTGTCGAAAAACTCGTGGCTGATACGGTACAGGCTGACTGGCGACACGGCCTCGATTGTCGCGATACTCTTCTCCTGATTGATAAATCCCATCTCGCCAAAGCAGTCTCCGCAGCCAATGACTTCCATCAATCGGCCGCTGCGGCGCGCAACCATCTCGCCCGAAGTAACCAGATAAAGGTGGTCGTCGACTTCGCCTTCTTCGAGCACCACATCGCCAGGATTGTGTCGCACCAGAGTACTCGATTCGGCCAACTGGTCGATCTCAGCTTCGGTCATTTCCTTGAACACTGCGATATCCCGCAGTGCGGATCGTCGTTCGCTAAGACTCGTCGAGCGTGACACCGGTCGCATCCGATCGGCCATCCGTGAGATTTCGTCGGCGAATTCTCCGCCGGTCTGGTAGCGCTTGTCGGGGTCTTTCTGCAGTGCCTTGTCGAGAATATCGGACAAGTGCCCGGGAAGGTCGCTGCGGACATCGCTTAAGCGAGGCGCGGGTTGTCCAACCACACAGCGGAATAAATCACGCACCTTTTTTGCTTCGAACAGCTGCTTTCCGGTCAGCATTTCAAACATGACTGTGGCGAGCGAATACAAATCGCTTTGCGGCCCTAACGACACCCCGAGAATCTGCTCTGGCGACATGTAGTTCGGGGTGCCCAGCGACGGACCACCTTTGCTGATCGCTTTTTGCGTTGTCGAGATTGCGATACCAAAATCGAGCAATTTTGATACGCCTTCGTCTGTCAGCATAATGTTAGAGGGCTTGATATCGCGATGAATGATGCCCTGCTTATGCGAGTAGTCGAGCGCTTGCGCGCACTCAAAAATAATTTCCAATACCTTATGCGGCGGCAGTTGTTTCTGTCGTTTGCCGTACTTGCTCAGTGGCGTGCCGCGCGCGTATTCCATTATCAGGTAATTGAGATTTTCCTCGATGCCTGCGTCGTACAAGGCAACGATATGCGGGTGTTTGAGTTTGCCCGCAGCGGCGGCTTCGGTCAGAAACGCACGCTGCGCGGCGGGGAATTTTTTCGAATCGGTCTCACCACTGTCATTGAGCGATATCTTGATTGCGACCTCACGGTAAATCACCGGATCGTAGCCTTTGTAGACCACGCCGCACGTGCCGCTACCGAGACACTGCCCGACTTCGTACTTGCCGATTCGATCAGGTACGTTAATACCTAGTGACAATGCGTGGGTTGGTTTAGCCATTCGTATCTTGCGTTTTTCTACGTTGCCAATTCGTGGTTGTTCAATACAAGATCGTTTCGCTAGCGCTTTGCGACTTCGATTGCACAACCCTGTTTATTTCTTTCGACCAGCGACTTTATTACTTTATCGTGTATGTTACCAAAACTGCCGTTTGACATGATCAATACATGATCGCCATTCTGCACGCTTGCCAGCACCGCTTTCGTGACAGAGTCGACGCTGGCCATCAAGCCTACGTGACCGTGTTGCACATGTCGTTCGATACCTTCCAGAGTTTCGGTGTCGGCGCAATGTACCAGAGTTTCGTCAGCCAAATCAAAGGTTTGCGAAAGTTCTCTGGAGTGAGTTCCCATTCGCATTGTGTTTGATCGCACATCTACGACGGCGAGAATCCGCTCATTCACGCCAATCGTGCGACGCAATGCAACAATTGTGGCTTTAATTGCGGTGGGATGATGGGCGAAATCGTCGTAGATCGTGATGCCATCGATCTTCGCGCGCACTTCGAGCCGACGCTTAACACCGGCGAACGATGTCAGCGCTGCCGCAGCATGCTCGGGTGTGACGCCGACGTGGCGGGCCGCTGCTATTGCAGCCAGCGCGTTCATGGCGTTGTGCGCGCCTACCATCGACCACAGCAGATCGACAGGCGCGTCGCTGTGCGGCGGGACTATCCTGGCGGATACGGGGTCAGACCTATCAAGCTGCCATGCGTTCGCCGCAGACCCTGCGTTTGAACCAAAACGTTCTATGTCTGACCAGCAGCCCATTGCCAGAACCGACTCTAAATTCGCATCATCGCCATTGACAAGCAGACGGCCGCTGGCGGGTACCGTGCGAATCAGGTGATGAAACTGGCGTTTAATATCGCTGAGTGAGTCAAAAATATCGGCATGATCGAACTCGAGATTGTTCAGTATCAAGGTGCGCGGGTGGTAGTGGACAAACTTCGAGCGCTTGTCGAAAAACGCGGTGTCGTATTCATCTGCCTCAACAACGAAAAACGGCGCCTTTCCCAAGCGCGCCGAAATGCCAAAGTTATGCGCAATCCCGCCGATCAAGAACCCCGGTTGCAACCCGGCGTGTTCGAGGATCCACGCGAGGATACTACTGGTTGTCGTCTTCCCGTGCGTGCCAGCGACTGCAAGTACCCAGCGATCCCGAAGAGCATTTTCCAGCAGCCACTGCGGTCCGGACGTGTAGGCGATTCCCATTTCCAGAATTGATTCGACTTCGACGTTACCGCGCGACAGCGCATTGCCAATCACGACACAGTCGACATCCTCGGGAATGTTTTCTGCTCTGTACCCCTCGTTCAGTTCGATCCCCGCTTCCTGCAATTGGGTACTCATGGGAGGGTAGATACCCGCGTCAGAGCCGCTCACATCGTGACCGAGTTCACGCGCAAGCAGCGCAATGCCACCCATAAACGTGCCGCAAATTCCAACGATATGCAGTTTCACTTACAGCGCATCCACTGGGCTGACTTGCGGGGCAGGGAAGATCATCGCAGCAATCGTGATGACACTGACCACGTAGACCATGGACATCATTATTCCAACCGACAGGCGCGTATCAAAACCGTGGCGCAAGATATGGCCCATCACGATGATGCTCCATACGTGCAAGCTGAGCATCGCCACCTGACCCGACACGCCAAGCTCGGCGATCGATTCCAGACTTTCAAGACCTTGATAGATGGGCCATGACACCAGAGAAATAACCAATCCGGCACCGCACAGTGCGGTGTACAACTGCAGAAAGCGCTCGCGATGGCCGCTCATGGAAAGCCCAATCAACAATGCCAACGCGAGTATTACTTGTTCAAGAATGGATCGCTGCAGCGCCTCGACAGCACCGAGTAAAGACGAGAATATCGAAACGTTGGCGACAATTACGGCGATCAGAGTCAGCACCGCGGTGACGGGCGTGCCGGTTACGTCTTGAGGCTTGGCCCGCAATAAAAACAACCGGAAAAAATAAGTGAGCAGAAAAAAACACAGGCGCATGGGGCATTCCGTCCACCGACAAAGCGGCATGGCTGGCATAATACTGGTTTTAGAGCGCGACGGTTAAATTGCAACTGTCGCTTTGTCGAAAAATTCGAACGATGTGACCGATTCATGCAACTGACGATTACCCAACCTGACGACTGGCATCTGCATTTGCGCGATGGCAGCGCACTCGCAACAACTGTGGCGCATAGCGCTGCGCAGTTCTCGCGCGTTCTGGTTATGCCGAATCTAAAGCCGCCGGTGACGACGGTTGCGATGGCAATGAACTATCGTCAGCGAATCATGGACGCATGCCCCGATGGTTACACGTTCGATCCCAAGATGACGCTGTATTTAACCGAGCAAACAAGGCCCGACGAAGTTGCGCGGGCCGGCGCAAACGAACACATCGTCGCGTTCAAATACTACCCCGCGGGTGCAACCACAAACTCGGACGCCGGAGTTCGTGCACTCGAGAAGGTATATCCGCTGCTCGAAGCCATGCAAGAGCATGACGTGGTGCTGTGTCTTCACGGCGAGGTGGTCGATCCCGACGTTGATATCTTTGACCGCGAGAGAGTTTTTATCGAACGTTCCCTGGCATCGGTTGTTGAGGCGTTTCCAAATTTGAGGATCGTGCTCGAACACATCACCACACGCGATGCCGCACAGTTTGTGGCCACAGCCCGCGATCGCGTTGCGGCGACCATCACGCCGCAACACCTGCTCTACAACCGCAACGCAATGTTGGTCGGAGGGATTCGACCACACTACTACTGCCTGCCAATCCTGAAAAGCGAGCAACATCGACAAGGTCTGATTGATGCGGCGCTGAGTGGATCACCGCGGTTTTTTCTCGGCACGGATAGCGCACCACATACTCAGGCGAACAAAGAAAATGCCTGCGGCTGCGCCGGAGTCTATTCAGCGCACGCAGCGATCGAGCTCTACGCCGAGTTTTTTGACCAACACAACGCGCTCGACAAACTCGACGCATTTTCAAGCGAATATGGCGCGGCGTTTTATGGGGTGTCGCGCAATACGCGCACGATCACACTGAAAAAGGAGAGTTGGCGGGTTCCTGACGCCTATCCCTTCGGCGGTGAACCCCTGGTTCCGTTTCAGGCGGGTACCGATCTAAACTGGCGCATGGAAAAGCTGTGACGACGACCTACACACCCGGGAAACCGGGACCGATTGCGGCGCGTTTTCGTGGCTATCTGCCCGTCGTTGTTGATGTCGAAACCGGCGGTTTCAACGCCACAACGGACGCGCTGCTGGAAATTGCCGCGATCATTATCGAAACCAATGAAACGGGTGAGTTGGTTCCCGGTGAACCGCGATCAACCCACGTTATGCCGTTTGAAAATGCCAATCTCGATCCCAAGTCGCTCGAAGTTAATGGCATCGACCCGTATCACCCGCTGCGCGCCGCCCGCAATGAGAGCGACGCGCTGGGCTACATTTTCAAACCGATTCGCAAAGCGGTGCAGGATAACGACTGCACGCGCGCGATCCTGGTTGGGCACAACGCTTTTTTCGATCTGAGTTTTATCAACGCAGCGGTAGAGCGCACCGGCATCAAGCGCAATCCGTTTCATCCCTTCAGCAACTTCGACACCGTTTCGCTGGCAGGACTGGCGTACGGTCAAACAGTGCTCGCGCGCGCCGCAACTGCGGCAGGGTTGGAATGGGAAAACGACGAAGCGCACTCGGCCGTTTACGATACTGTGCAAACAGCAAAGCTGTTTTGCACGATTGTTAACCGATGGGAATCACTGCACACCTGACGTGGCTTTCAGCAATCAAATCCGGAACCGCGGGGAATTTCGCCGTAAAAATCAGGCGATATAATAGTGAAGGGCAACGTCCTTTATCGCCCAGTCAAAAAGCCAGTTTAAAAACGTTTGCGAGGCGGTGGATGCAACGCAGATAGTTTTTCCGCGGGCTGGGTTAAGCGGCTTTGTCTGCTGCGGCCTGCACCATCTCTTTGAGCTCGCCGGACTCAGCCAGTTCGAGCGTGATATCGCAACCACCGACTAATTCGCCCTCGATGTACAACTGCGGAAAAGTCGGCCAGTCGGCGTAGCGTGGCAGGTTTTCGAAAATGTCTGGATCTGCGATGACATTGCAATACGCAAACTCGCGCTCGCAGGTTTTTAACGCCTCAGCGGTGCGGCTGCTGAAACCGCACATCGGCATCTGCGGCGTGCCCTTCATAAAAAGAACGACCGGGTTGGCCTCGACAAATTCTTTGATACGCTCAAGCGAATCCATAATTTTTCTCTCTTCAAATACTGAAATTATACGCGAATGATAGCGGTTGGTTCATTATGGAAAACGTTAGCAAGGCAGCAAGTACCAGGCAAGAATTGACAAATAAAGAGGGGGTTCATAGTGAATAAATGACCGATTCTGAGCCAATTCTTAACGCAGTAATTGCAACGCAGCCAGTTTTCCCAAAACAACACTACGGAGTGTCAATATGGGTTTGTAACCAAAGTTCAAGTAGTGCCGCATGCCACAGCTTGCTGCCTTCCAGCCGGGTTAAATGCGACTCGGGGGCATCCAGCAAGCGGTCAATAAACGACTGCTGATACAGGCCGCGATTTCGTGATGCCGACGAATTGAGGATATCGCGCATAAAGCCGAGAAATTCTCCGCGCACATATTTCAGTGCCGGAACCGGAAAGTAACCCTTTTTGCGATCAATGACTGCATCCGGCACGCGCCCGCGCGCAACGCGCTTGAGTGGATACTTGCCACCATCGCGCAGCTTCAGTTCCGGCGGTATTTGCGCGGCCAGTTCGACCAGTTCGTGGTCCAAAAACGGTACGCGTGCTTCCAAACCCCAGGCCATGGTCATGTTGTCCACACGTTTGACTGGATCGTCGACGATCAGTGTCGTCACATCGAGCGCCAGCACGCGGTCGAGGTATTCGTCGGCGTCAATCGAATCAAGCATCGCGCTGATTTGCGTGCGGGTCTCATCGTTAGGTGTGTGATGTGCCGGGTCGATAAAGTCCAGCCACTCCGTATGCTCGCGGTCAAAATATCGATTGGCAAAACGTGAAACCCCGGATTCATCAGTTGCAGTGTGTATCTTTGGGTACCAGAAATATCCCGCGAATACTTCATCCGCGCCCTGACCACTCTGTACGACCTTTACTTTTTTCGAGACTTGCTCGGCGAGCAAATAAAACGCGACCGCATCTTGCCCGAACATTGGCTCGGCCATCGCAGCAACCGCCTCGGGCACACGTGGGATCAGGTCGGCGTTGGGCACAAAAAATTTGTGGTGATCGGTGCCGTATTTGTCCACCACGGGATCGGAGTATTCGAACTCGCTGCCCTTTTCCTCGGGTTGATCGTCGAAGCCAACGGTAAACGTTTTCAGGTTGGTGGCGCCGGCCTCGCTCAGTAGCGCGACCAGTAGACTTGAATCGAGACCACCTGATAGCAGAACGCCAACCGGTACATCCGCAATCTCAAGCCGACGCTTGACCGCTGTTCGCAGGGCATCGTGAACGCGTTCTATCCATTCCTCATCGTCGCGATGCTCGCTCGGGCGGGTCGCGCGCAAAGTCCAGTAGCGGCGCTCATCCCACTTGCCTTTGCGGTCGATTAGCGCGTGGTGCGCTGGTCGCATTTTGCGCACGCTTTTCAGTAACGTGCGCGGCGCCGGGACCACCGCGTGCAACATAAACTGGTTGTGCAGCGCGACGGGATCGATATCGGTATCCACGCCACCGCCCGCCGTTAACGCCTGCGGGGTCGAGGCGAAGCGCACGCGTTTCGCATCCTGCGTGAAATACAGGGGTTTGATGCCCATTCGGTCGCGCGCGAGAAAAATGCTTTGTGCGCGCGCGTCCCAGATCGCAAACGCAAACATGCCGCTGAGGCGCGCCACGCAATCAGTACCCCACTCGGCGAATGCCTTGAGAATAACTTCGGTATCACCGCTGGACTTAAAAGAATGCCCGCGCGCAATGAGTTCCTCGCGCAGCGCGGGATAGTTGTAGATGCTGCCGTTAAAGACGATGGCGAGACGATTGTCGTCATCAATCATCGGCTGATGCGCTCGACTGGACAGGTCGATGATCGACAGTCGCCGGTGTCCAAATCCAACCGGACCGTCGATGTGTTGGCCGCTGTCATCAGGACCGCGCCGCTCAAGCGCTGCCGTCATGCGTGCAAGCGCGTCAGCATCGGGCGCCGCCCCGTCGAATCGAAACTCGCCGCAGATACCACACATTAGTTTGTCATCCTGTTCATACGCGGCTAGTCGAGATAAAGAGGCGTAAACGCACGCTCGCCGTTGATGCGGTATCGATCGATAAGCGATTGCGCGGGCTCGGATTTGAGCCAATCGACCAGCGCACCGGCTGCGGCAGTATTCACATGCGGGTGCCGCGTTGGACTGACGGCGATTACCGAATACGGGTTATACAGAGGCGGACTCGAAGAATACAGCGGTGCCAGCCCGCTGCCCTCGCGCAGCTTGAGCCAGGTCCCGCGATCGGTCACCGTGTAAGCCCGCAATTCGCCGGCAATCTGTAACACCTTGCCCATGCCCTGCCCCGCTTCGCGGTACCAGACACCCTGCGGTGAAAGATCGGCTTCGCGCCAGATCGACAACTCACGCATATGCGTGCCGGAGTCATCGCCGCGCGAAATAAACAGGCTTTGCGCGCTGTGCAGTCGACGAAACGCATCAACTGCGGACGCCGCACCGTCAAGCTTCGCCGGATCATGCTCGGGCCCGACGATTAAAAAGTAGTTGAACATAAACGGTTCGCGCGACACGCCAAAGCCCGAATCGACAAATGCTTCCTCGGCGGTTTTGGCGTGCACCATCACAACATCAACGTCGCCGTTTTCACCCAGCCTGAGCGCCTTGCCAGTGCCGACAGAAATAATTTGCACATCGACATCGTGCGCAGCCTCAAATTCCGGAAGGATCGCACCCAGCAAGCCGGAATTCTCTGTGCTGGTGGTTGTAGCGAGCCGCAGCACCGATTGCGCAGAGGTGCTTAAGGGAGATGCGAGCAAAAACAGCGAGGATATCGTGGCGGCGATTAACTTCAGCATGCAGCGTACTAACAGGTTTTCGGTGCAGATCGAACGAAGGGGCGCATTATTACAGCACTGAAGCGACAGCGCAGCAGAAATTTAAGAACGCACACCGAACAAAGTGCGTCGTTCGCGCGTCAATCCGAATCTCGCATTTTCTGCCCGGATGATTATAATCAAGGTCTTAGCGGCGGCCTTTGGCTGCCGCTTTTGATTTTGGAGATCGAGAATGTCGGCATTGATCAACGCGTACAACCGCCTCGCAATCACGCTTGAGCGCGGTGAAGGTGCGCGCGTCTGGGATACCGACGGCACTGAATACCTCGATGCGCTTGGCGGTATCGCGGTCACAGCACTGGGTCATTCGCACCCGGCTGTCACCGCCGCGATAACCGAACAGGCCGCAAAACTGATCCACACGTCGAACGTTTATCAGGTCAAAGCACAAGCCGATCTCGGCGAAAAGCTCTGCAGTGTCGCTGGCATGGATAAAGTCTTCTTCAGCAATTCAGGCGCCGAGGCGAACGAAGCGATGATCAAGATCGCGCGCCTGCACGCGCGCAAACGCGAGATCGATTCACCTGCCATCGTAGTGATGGAAGGCAGCTTTCACGGTCGTACTATGGCCACGCTGTCAGCGACTGGCAGCCGCAAGGTCCAGGCCGGATTCGAACCCCTTGTGCAAGGCTTCGTGCGCGTGCCGTTCAACGATGTCGATTCACTTAAAGCCGTGGCGGAAAACAACCCGCATGTGGTCGCGGTGATGTTCGAACCCATTCAAGGCGAAGGCGGTATCGTGCTGCCTGACGACGACTACATCGACGCGGTTCGCGCTGTTTGCGATGAACACAACTGGTTGATGATGCTCGATGAAATCCAATCAGGAATGGGGCGCACCGGTAAATGGTTCGCCTACCAGCACAGCGCAAGCACGCCCGACGTGATGAGCGTCGCCAAGGCTCTGGGCAATGGCGTACCCATCGGTGCGTGCCTGGCGAGTGGCGACGCCGCTGAGTTAATCCAGCCGGGGAATCACGGTTCTACGTTTGGCGGCAACCCACTGTCGTGCCGTGTCGGAGGGGCTGTTATCGACGCGATTGAAAACGATAAGCTGCTGGCCAGAGCCCAGACATTAGGCGCGCGTTTGCTAGACGGATTCAAAGCCGAACTGGCTGATGTATCCGCAGTGACCGACATTCGCGGCAGGGGAATGATGCTCGGCATACAGTTTGACCGTGACTGTCCCGAATTGGTCGGTAAAGCGATGCAAGCCGGTATTTTGATCAACGTCACGCGTGGCGACACGATTCGACTGTTGCCGCCGTACGTGATGAGCGACGCACAAGCTGACACACTTGTAGGACAACTCAGTGCCGTCGTCAAAGACGCGCTAGCAACCTAGTCTGCGTAAACGATGGTTCGTCATTACCTCAGCGAGTTCGATCTGAGCGCCACTGAATTCCGTGGAATTCTGTCACGCGCTAGCGAACTTAAAGTGCTGCAGAAATCCGGGACCCTGCACGAGTCGCTACCGAACAAAGTGCTTGGGATGATTTTTCAAAAATCGTCTACACGCACCCGCGTCTCATTCGAAACCGGTATGGTGCAACTCGGCGGCCACGCATTATTTCTGTCGCCCAGCGACACACAACTCGGGCGCGGTGAGCCGATCGGTGACACAGCCAAAGTGTTATCGCAGATGGTCGACGCGGTGATGATTCGCACCGCCGGCCACGACATCGTCGAGGAATTCGCACAGTCCGCATCCGTACCCGTGATCAATGGATTGTCCGACTTGCTTCACCCCTGCCAGTTATTGGCCGATATGCAAACCTGCGTTGAGCTGCGTGGTGATATTGCTGGCAAAACAGTCGCCTGGGTGGGGGATGGCCACAATATGTGCAACTCCTATATTCAGACCGCGAAGTTGCTCGGGTTCAATCTGCGAATCGCCTGCCCTTCGGGTTTTGAGCCGGATGCGGCGATTCTGCAAAACTGCAGCGAAAACGCCACATTGATCCGCGACCCTCGAGAGGCATGCGAGGCGGCAGATGTTGTCGTCACCGACGCATGGGTGAGCATGGGCCAGGAAGAGGAATCACAAAAGCGATGTGAGGCATTTGCACCTTTCAGGGTAGACAGCGAACTGATGGCGCTGGCGAGTAATGATGCGCTGTTTTTACATTGTCTACCCGCGTATCGCGGCAAAGAAGTCACCGATGAGGTGATCGACGGCGAACAGAGCGCAGTGTGGGAAGAAGCGGGCAACCGGCTGCACGCACAAAAAGCGCTGATGGAATTTTTGTTGTTGTAGCGCGTATCTACAGTGTGGCCACTCACGATGTGCTCTATTGTTTGATTTTTCACGCTTACGCACTACCATTTTGAACAAAATCGCACGCTAATCATCGACTTATGACCATCAGTAAAACCAAGGCGTTTACGGCTCATCTCGCTATAAGCGTGTTGATTTTTGCTGTACTCAGCTGGTTTTTGCTGTTTCGCTGGTTCCCGGGTGAGTTGTTTTTTATCGACGGTGGCTGGCAAGGCATGCGCATTATCGCCGCCGTTGACCTGGTCCTTGGCCCGATGCTGACGCTTATTTTCTATAAGCCGGGTAAACCCAAAGTTGTTTTCGATCTCGCCATCATTGCCGTGGTGCAAACCTGCGCCCTGACCTATGGAGTGTGGTCGGCGCATCAGCAAAGCACCGTTGCACTCGCGTTTGTCGAAGGCCGCTTTGTTACCGTGGCGCATTCAGCGCTCGTGGCCGGTGATACCGAGATGCGTGCAGACGGCAAACCAACACAATCGCTCGACGCATTCGACCAGCACCGTCCGGTTCAGGTGTTCGTCGAACCGCCGCCCCCAGATGAATACGGTCAATATCTTGCTGACGTGCTCAACGGCAAGTCCGAACTGCATGAGCGCAGCCATCGCTTTCGCGCACTCGGTGAACATTTGGGCGACATAAACGCGTACAAGCAGACCCTGCCATTGCTCGAACAACAAAACCCGGTGCTGCACGATGTGTTCGTTGAGCACCTTTGGGAATCTGGATTCAACGCAGACGAGATCGACATTTACAAACTTAAAGCGCGCTATGGCGTCGGGCTGGTCATCGTGCCTCACGCAAGTCAGTCGATTGAGGACATTTTCGTGATTGAGGAGTCCGTGCAATAATCGCGAATAATGGAATACACCGTATTCGTCGTTATCGCTTTCTTCAGCTCGTTAGTATCTGCAATTTTCGGCATTGGCACTGCCTTACTGCTTCTGGGCGTTGGCGCATTTGTATTGCCGGTTAAAGAAACGATTGCGCTTTCGACTGTGCTTTTCCTCGCAGCCGGACTGACCAAAACCTCACTTTTTCGCACCTCGATAGACTGGAAGCTGGCTGCTGTAGTCACGCTGGCAAGTCTGCCGACCGCCTACATCGGTGCTGCGATGGTGGACACCATGCCGGTCGATTGGCTTAGGCGGTTGCTGGGATTAAGCATCGTCGCGTACCTGCTGATTACCACTGTTTTCAGCCATGTAACAATCAAGTTGAATCAGTTCGGGTTGATTGCGGGTTCCGGCGTTTACGGTTTTGTCTCTGGCTTGCTTGGCAGCGGCAACGTGATCAAAGCGCTTTTGTTTCGGGAACTCGCAATGGGAAAGGAATCCTTTGTCGGGATTATGGCCGCCACATCGATTCTGACAAACGTTGCTAAACTCAACGCATATGCGAACGATGGACTGTTACATGAGCGCCATCTTGTCGTTGGCGGCGCGCTGGTTGCGTGCGCGGTAGTGAGCGCCTATATAGGTCGCAATATTATGCAAAAGATACCGCTCAACCGTTTTCGACACGGCGTTTCGCTAGTGCTTTTTTGCGCAGCACTCAACCTGCTGTGGTGAGATTGCAGACGTTCCCGAGATAAGTTGGTTTCAGACATTTGTGAATTCCACGGAACTAATTTGCGAGCATCGAATCATAAAGCGCAAATCCTTAGGCATTGCAACGCAAAGCAGGGTTTGTAAAACTCGGTTATCCGCCGCCGAATTAAACGGCGGAAAAACATTAAACCTCATTGGGAGTCCTTAGATATGAGCAAACGTAACACCGCCGCAGCCGCGGCACTTGCAAGTCTGGTTGCTGTTGGCATGAGCACTGTCGCGACCAACGCAGCAGCAGCCGAGATGGAAAAATGCTACGGCGTTGTTAAAGCAGGCAATAATGACTGCCAGACTGCAACAAGCGCATGCGCAGGCACCTCAACCGCCGACGGCCAGAAAGACGCGTGGTTGCTGGTACCCAAAGGGATGTGTGCACGCCTGGTTGGCGGTAACACCGAAGCAGGTTAATGATGCAAAGCGGCTCATCAGCCACGTTTGTTTCGACGCCAATCCCGGCTGTTGCCGGGATTGGACTTCGCGGGCCGCACTATCAAGCGATTGTCGATCAAAAACCAGACGTAGGGTGGCTCGAGGCGCACACGGAAAATTACTTTGGTGACGGCGGCGCACCTTTGTTTTATCTCGAAAAATGTCGAGAGAATTATCCCTTGAGCTTTCACGGCGTCGGCCTGTCTCTGGGAAGCGTTGACCCGATAAATCTCGACCATCTAGCTAAGACCAAATCGTTGATCCAGCGTTTCCAACCCGGCTTGATTTCGGAGCACCTGAGCTGGGGCTCGATTGATGGCGAGCATTTCAACGACCTTTTACCCATGCCTTACACTGAGGAGGCACTCGCACATTTTTGCGAGCGCGTCGATCAAACGCAGGAATTTTTGGGTTGCCAAATGCTGGTCGAAAACCCATCCAGCTATCTCAGCTTTTCGCACTCGACGATCCCGGAATGGGAATTTTTCGTTGAGATAGCCAAGCGTACCGGATGCAGACTGGTAGTTGACGTAAACAATATTTTCGTCAGCGCGCAAAACCATAACTTTGATGCGGATGCCTACATCGATTTCATACCGCCGGATTTGGTCGGCGAAATCCATCTCGCTGGGCACGCCATCAACACCCACGACACAGTTAAGATTTTAATCGACGACCATGGCTCGGTCGTAAGCGATTCAGTCTGGACACTATTTGTACGCGCAATTGGTCGCTTCGGTGCGAAACCGTCGCTGGTCGAGTGGGACAGCAATATACCGCCACTTGAAG
This sequence comes from Pseudomonadota bacterium, assembly GCA_039029275.1. GTDB lineage: Bacteria > Pseudomonadota > Gammaproteobacteria > JBCCGL01 > JBCCGL01 > JBCCGL01. The sequence goes on from JBCCGL010000010.1 coordinate 31,637, forward strand.
AATTACTCGCAGAAGCACAAACCGCGCAAGGGATTCTGGATGAGTGTCGTGCCCTCGTTGCCTGAACTGCAGCGTGCATTCTCTAATGACTTGCATGGTGAATCGGCATCGCAAACGGAACGGATGATCAAGCCGGGAAAGTTTTCCTCCGAGCGACTCATTCAGGTTTACCGCAATAACTTTCAAATCAGTTTGACGACAGCGCTGCGTGATATTTACCCGACCATTGACACGCTGGTTGGTGAAGGTTTTTTTAATTATTTGGCCAACGCGTATATTTCTGCACACCCCTCAAGGCACGGAAACCTGCATGAATTCGGGTCATCACTGACCGAATTTTTGGGTCGTTTCGAGGCGGCTTCCAGCCTCCCCTACTTATCCGACGTCGCATCTGTCGACTGGGCAAGTCACCGCGCTTTCCATGCCGCGGACACGCAAGCAGTGTCACAGAAAAAGCTAGCCCAGATAGCGCCAACAGATTATCCCGCACTTAAATTCAAGTTAAGCGAATCCACGACCCTGATTTCATCCGAATTCCCCACATTTTCAATCTGGCAGTTTGCGCAACGCGATAATCCAAATACCGAACCACCCGCAGTAGATGGCGGCGGGGAGTGCGTGCTTGTGCATCGTCCGCGTCTTGAATCCGAGGTCTTTCAAATCACGGGTACTGAATACCGCCTACTATTTGAATTGAAAAATGAACAAACGCTCGGTGCCGCAGTCGAACGGGCGGTCACCGAAGAAAGCAATAACATGGCTTTTGATTTGAACAACTCTCTGCAACGTTTTTTCGCGGCAGGCGTTGTTTCAGATGTCTGGCTAGATTGATTCGGGACCTGGCCAGGGAACGCGAGAAATAATCTGGCAACGTATCACTCCAACACCAAATGAAGACAACGAGAATGAGGAAAAAACAATGGCGATAGTCACGCTCCTGAGAAATGTACTGAAGCCTTCCATCGGATGGTTGGCGCTGGCAACTCCGCTGATCGATCTGGTTCTGCGTCTGTATGTAGCGAACATATTCTGGAAATCGGGACAAACCAAAATTGCGAATATGGATCAGACAGTACAACTGTTTGAATACGTATATCAGGTACCGGTTTTGCCACCTGCGTTTGCGGCTTATCTTGCGACGTACGCGGAATTGATTTTCCCTATACTGCTGGTTTTAGGCCTCGCTACACGTTTCGCTGCGCTGTCGCTGACAATCCTGAATATCGTTGCGGTTATTTCATTTCCAGACTTGAACGATGCCGGACTGCAACAACACATCGTCTGGGGAATCATGCTGCTTGTCACCTTGTTGCACGGTCCAGGCAAGCTCGCAGTGGACCACTGGATTCACAAGAAATACTGGGACGAGTAGATTATTGGTTGAGCGGCGGGGGCGATTTGCGCCCGCCGTTGTTCAAACACCCTGAAGGCGTTCAGGAAAATCGCTAATCACGCATGCGACGCCCCACTCGAGCAATTCCTCAGCGCGATCTCGTTTATTCACCGTATACACCAGGACTGGATAACCTTGCGCGTGTATTGCATCGACCTGGTGCTTTTGTAGCGGTTCGTCTTCAGCGTGAAGTGATACGGCACCAAATTCCTGCAATTTTCGTTGCCAGTTGTCAGGAACGTCTTCTACTAACCAGCCGCGCGAAAACTCGCCTGCCACTTCAGCGATTCTCTGCATTACTGATTCGTTAAAGCTCGACAACAACAGCGGCATATTTCGCGGCCAGTGTTTTCGCAAAATATCAATGGTGTGGTCGACCGTTTCTTTTTCATTTCCGGTCTGCGATTTAATTTCCACGTTCACTCCCATGCCAAACTCGTCAAGCAGAGGAATAAGCTCACGAAACAAGGGAATTTTTTCTCCCAGGAACTGACCGGAAAAATGTGAGCCGGCGTCGAGCGTTTCAAGCACCGAATAGTGGGTTGTTCGCAGCGCACCGCTCCCATTGGTGCACCGATCAAGCGTGTAGTCATGAAACACCACAATCTCGCCACTGCCGGCCAGGTTCACATCAAGTTCGACAAATCTGACACCTAATTCCGCCGCACGCATGAATGACGCGATGGTATTTTCCGGTGCGGTACCTTTCGCACCGCGATGACCAGCCACACGCGGCAGAGCCGAAAAATCAAAAGCCGGGAATTCGTTTAGCAAAACAGGAGATAAAAACTAATACCAGAACGATATGAACGCGCGTAATACAGTGGCGTTGAAATCGTAAAGTGGTTCGCTGCCGGTTTCCGCCGGGCTGCTCGCATTCGTTGTTCCACGAATGTCTCGAAAATCGTCATACTGAAAATCAATAAAGTCGATGTGCACGTCGACAGCACCGCGGTCGGCAAACCCCCAGCCGCTCTCGAGCAGGTCATAACTAAATCCGAATCCAATTGTATTTGAACTAAATGTGCTCAACTCCTTGTCTCGCGCGAGAAAATTTTGCGCGTCCTGAAAAGGGAACAAATCGCTGTAGAAATCTGCTTTGGTTTGCTGATAGTGACGAAAACGAAAGTCCAAAACCCAGCCGCCATCCAATGGCACGAGGTAGCCAACGTCCACAGACTGTCCGGTTATATCCCAATCATCGTTAAAAAATCGATAGCCCAATTTTATCGATGCCCGGTGTTCCAGATAATAGAGTGATTGAACTCCCAACGCGTTACTGGTTCGCGTGTTTGGATAAGCTTCTTCCTGAAAGCTGTAACCGCGGGGAACACTTGGATCGACAAACCGTACCTGTCGATAGGGATTATTCAAAAAGCCTTCGTCGGTTATAGATTCCAAATTGGCGTTAACGATCCAGTTCTTGGTCAAAATTTGCGAAAATCCTAAGCGAAAATTCTGCCGCTCAACTTCGCCAACCTTGGTGTCCAGTCTCGACACCTCATCATCGCCCTGCGCGTACCCAAGCGTGAGCGTGCTGAGTGCACCAAAAAACTCCTGCGTTATGCTGAAGTGTAAAGTGTTGGCGCTGAAGTCACTTTCTTCGCTATTGGTAAAACCACCACTTAACGTTGTGCGGTCATCGAGATAGTCAAATGAAACTGATTGCTCGGTGCGTTCTTCAGTATATGAACTCGCGGTTGTCACAACGTCTATCGACGCGCTGGTCACCGAGTCAACGTAGTAATTGCCGCTGACTGAAACGTTGGATCCGAGTTGTTTACGCACCAGCACCGACGGGCCAGCGATAGTGACGCCGCCGCCATCATAGCTGTGATAGAGAACGTCGGCACGATCTTCGGGCAGAATCGCTGCAAATGCAGCAGATGTGGTCAGCGCAAACGCAAAGATCACGCTGAGTTGAATCACGCGTCTGAGAAAAGCGGCCACGCTCCGTAAAACCGGTTGCGCGCCCACACGTGCAAGGCGGTCATCAGCAAAGCGAGAGAGGTTACGCAAGATAGATGACCGTGATTAGTCGATTTTTAACACTGCAATAGCGCGTGAGCAAGTTTGTCGCTAATTGCACCCGCACCCACCGCCGGTTCCACCCTCAGCGCCACGTGCACCTTCGCGCGATTGATAAACGTGGTGCATATAGGAATCAGAAGCCGCAGCCCGAGAAAACTGCATGATCGGGTCAGAGAGGTTTGCGCGCTCATAAGGCGCAACCCACGGCTCGAGCGAGCTGCACGCTCCGAGCGACAAAAACGATATTGCAAAAAGTAAGCGATGCATAACTATTCGCGCAGAAGTTTGCGCACTTGTTCCTCATATTTCACTTCGTAGCCTGGTTTGTATCCTTTATGCAGGTAACGCATATTGCCGTCACGATCGACCAGAATTGTCGTCGGCATTGCCTGTACCTGGTACAGCTGACTCACCAGGTTTTGATCGTCGAATAAGATTGGAAACGTCACCGGTGTCGATTTCAGCATATTTTTCGCAGGCTTTGTATCCTGTTCAACGTTTACACCAAGAACCGTAAACCCCAGCGGTTTAAACTGTTGATACATTGCGTCCAATAGCGGCATTTCCTGTCGGCATGGACCGCACCACGATGCCCAGAAATTGATCATGACAACCTGTCCACGCTGCTCCCCCAGGCGCAGGTTGATACCGTCATTACTCCGCAAACTAAAATCGGGAGACGGGCTATTCAGCTCAATAGCGTAAGCCGTTGACGTTAAACAAAGCACCAAAGCAATCAGGCCAAGGCACTTGCGGAAGTAATATGTGTAAACTTTGTGCATGGTGTCTTCTCTTTTAAAAAAACAGCGACGCGCCGATCGAAAGTTCCAAATTGTGGGCCGTTTTACTCTCGCCCAGTAAATCGAGGTCAAATACATGATCTCGAAAATCGATGTGGAAGGCGAAAGAATCGTTAATCAAAAACCGATATCCGCTGCCGAAATTAAATGTAAACAGACTGTCACCGGCAAACTCGGTGCTTCCCGCCCCAGCGATTACGTAGACTGCTGTATTGAACGCATAGTCATCACCGATAAACGTTTCACCCAACAGGTTGTAACCGACAGAAATATTATAGAACGTGTAATCGCGTTGATCATCGGTGAGGAGTTGAATGTCCCCGTTTAACCGCTCAAAGGTTGTTTCGTTCGCCGTGGACGTGCCGACCGTGCCTTCGACAAACAGATTTTCGGATAAATGATATGCAATCTTTCCACCTGCTACGCTGCTAACGCCGAAATCTTCGATACTGATGAAGCCAGCGAATGCAGTCACCTCAAGATTTTCTGTATCGATTGCCGCCTCGTCGATTGTGCGTCTTTCAACACTCTGCTCGACCACCTGCCCGAGACTGTCCTCAGTATCAACTGAGCCATCGAGATCATGGTTATCAGCAAGCGCCGGGGCGGATAAGCCAAATACCAGAATGAACGCCAAATAAATACGCATTAGAAAAATACCGACACGCCGAGTTTCCACTGTTTAACCTTGTCGTTGTCGTCTCGACTCGTGATGATCGTCATTTGATCGTACTCAAAGCGCAACACAAATCGTTTACCAAGAAATCGTCTAACCCCGATACCCGCGCGCAAAAACTGGTCACTGCGATCTTCCGATGCGACGAGTGTTGCATCGGGCTCGGTTTGAATCACACCAGAACCCAGCGAGAAGAAAGGCGAGTAAGTCCATTCGGGAAACGGTTGATTGACGCCGTTAAAACTAAAAAAAATGCTGTTTGAAACGTCACCTAAAGCATGCGAAAGCGAAGCTTCCGCTGAGAGATTGGGGGTAAAGTGATACGCGGCGTAGGTGGAGATTACAGCCGCACCGCCAAAATCGCCTCCCATCACACCGCCTTCCCAACGACGCTGATTGAAATCATCCTGTGTGAGTTCTGCTAGCTGCACGTCGCTGCCGTCGAGGTTGAGCGTGCGTGCAATTTGCTCCCTGGATACCCACCCTTCAACACCTCGCGCGGTTCGAATTTTGAACCAGTCATGTCGTCGCAAAAGAAGTTCGATCTCTTCACCTCGATCAACCACATGGAAAATCGGGAATGCACTGCCCGCACCGGTGTGCATCTCGACGAACGGATCGGCGACCTGCACGCGCTGAAAGGATTCTTCTTCGGCGCCCACTGCTTGCGACAAAACCAGTAGCGCGCACAGCATGCCGCGCTGCAAACAACGCCAGATTCTCACTGCTGTTGAGCCTGTTCATGGTTCATGGCTTATGAATAATGGCGACAGACAATTTCACTCTCTCGGGCCAGACAAATTTGAGCGCACTCAATACCTTACATTCTAGCGTGGTTTTGAGAAATCATTACCACTCATCACGTCGCTTCGTCTGCTGAATTGCGCGTTCTTCCGCTTTTACGCTCGATTAATTGGTCGGCGCATCAAACGGATTGTTGTAGTACTGCGCCCCTATATCGAGCCACTCGGCGATCAGGCGCAGTTCTTCTGGGTCCAATCGGCCGTCGTGCGTACCGCCGGGATCGAACACAGAAAAGAAGTTACTTTGCGCGGCACCGGCCCCGGACATGGAAGGTCCAGGGGTCGCCGTCACGGGCTGAAGGATTGGGTTGCCGTCATCGTCCAAACCAACTTCGATAATCAAATCGATGAGTTCGGTGGTGTCGCCGTCACCATCGCTGTCGTCGACATCGATCACCTGCTGGATATCGGCAAAAAACAGTTCGCGGTACGCTTTAAAACGATCTTCGTTGTCGTTCGGGCCATCATCGGTCAGATCTAACTGCGCGTCCGGCACGCGAGGGGCGTTCGCGTTGGCGACATCGACAATCGTGTGGCATGCGGTGCAGGTGTCGTCCGGATCCGGGCGAGTCAAATCCCACATCGGGTGAATATGCGTTTCGTAATGAATCACGACGCGACAACGGTTGCTCCACTCGGGCTCGCAGTTAAGCGCAGGCGACGGTGTGGTTAATCCGGCGTAGCGTAAAAAGAGATCGGCATCTGGCGTGCGCACGAGAGGATCGGTCCAAACGTCTGTGTATTCGATGTCTGCGGATGGCGTTGTCGCTGCGCAATCGACAGTGCAATCTGCGAACCCACTGTGACGCGCGCGGGTTTGCGCCATCGTTTCGCCTGCATCGGTCCACAGGCGTGCGACGGTGTTCGGAAACGGCTGACCGGTCAGCTGCGATCCCTGATTGATCGATACAAACTCGGCACCCATTCGACCATGGCTTGCTTCGCTATCCGCAGTATGGCAACCATTGCAGGTGCGTGTTTCACCCGGTCGAAGTTGAATCCAATTCTGGTGTCGACCACCAATTCTTCTTCCGTTGGCATCCAGAACGCTCACCGTAAAAGAGACGTCTGCTGGCACTTTTACGCGAACAGATCCATCCGGCTCGATCGGCGCGTAGCCGACTATCTCTCGCATAAGCTGATTAATCTGCGGGCCGAATGCACTGTTGTTGAAATCCTGCACGTCGTCATCCGGAATTGACACCGCTTTGGTTAAGCGTAAAAACCGCGCGGGACGCTCGGCTGCCAGCGTCTGCGCGGGGTCGGCTAAAACACCGATTCCGTTTGTAGATGTATCGACACCGTCAAAATCGTAGACACTGCGGATATCCAGAATCGCGACCCCTTCATCGGCTAGTGTGGCATCAAGATCAATACCGGGCAGTTTGTCAATTAAAGCCGTGGGCCGCGTGCGTGGGTGCGCGGCTACCACGTCGGTGTAAACAATGTTTTCCTCGGGCAACACAACCGGCAACTGCGTGTCCGATCCCACATCGCGAATCCAAACGCCATACAACGGATTGGCTTCGACTACATCCTCGATTGCAAGATTGTCAGTTGTGCAAGCGACAATGACTTCGTCAACCAGCAAGCGGCACGGCGACCAACTCGTCATCATTCGGTCAGTGCCATCCCACAGCGGGTAAACACTGCTGAAGCGACCACCAGTGGACGGCTCATCATCAGTGCGCACGTTAACGCCCGCCGCATTTGTGTGAGCGCTTTGCACAACAGTGCCGATTCCTATTTGCTCAAATTCGTCAGTGTAGATTGCAGCGTCGATCAAGATTGGCGAGGCATCGTAACGATCATTCGTGAACGGTCGAATCAAACTTAAAACCTGCCCGCTCGGCGCTTCGCGCGCATCGGTAAATTGAACAGTCTCACCGTCGGTGCCGATCTCGTGGCTGTGGCGCCCATAAAACAGGGACAACTCGGTGCCATCCGGGCGAATTGTATAAAGGTGCATTGCGTTACGGGCACCCGCGGCGTCCCAACGCGTAAACAAAATGTACCCGGAAGATAAAACGGAGGGATCCAAGTCGTGACTTTGATTAAATGTGATTTGCCGAATTTCGGAACCGTCTTCGTTCATCACGTGCAAGGCGAAGGCCTCTTCACGACGCTCTTCGTCCAGCGTTGTGAACTGGGGTTTGTTTTCATCCAGCAAAATTGCTCGGGCACGCTCCTGCCGCGTTGACGCAAAAACTATTCGACCATCAGGCAAATAATGAGGCGCGACATCCTGCCCTTCTTCCGCCACGATGTCGCTGGTAATTATCCTGCGCAGCGTTGCGCTGGAAATTTCGTATTCCCAAATATTCCAAGTGGGTTGTTCATCTTCGTCGGCATTTTCAATTTCCGGCGCGCGCATTGCGAAAACAATTTTTTCGCCATCGTACGAAGCTTCAATGTCCTTTACATCGTAAAGTTCGCCCGCTTCAAATACGCCAATGGTAATTGCACGCTCGTCTGCACTCGGTGATGCACGATCCCGAACGTACAATACGGCGCCGGGAAAAAAGTCGGCTGGGCTTCGGATGTCAGACGTTTCGCGTTCACCGTCGTCATCAAGCGGCAACGGACGTTTAACGTAAGCGAGTGGAAAATCCTGCAAGACCGGGTCGGGTTCCTGGCCACTACCGCCAATACTGCCACCACCGCACGCTTGTAAAAACATGACGGCAACAAGTGACAAAATTGTTATAAAACGCCGCAAAAAAATCATTTCCAGAAACAGTTAACGTATAACTAAAACGCTAGTGAGTTCTCACAGCAATTGAAAACGCATAACGACGGACGGCCAATATCATCATGATGGGCGGAAACGCTGTTGAAACAATACAATAGCGTGAATAAATTTTAAAAATTTAGACACCTCTTTATGAGAAATCAGAAAATCTTATCGACGAAAAACCGCTCAACTTTCAAAAACTAAAAATCAAAAGTCGTTCAAATTTAGTGCCAGTAAAAGTGCTCAACCACTAGTCGAGTTGTTACACCCTCTCATCCTGCAAACCACTGCATCAGAAGCAGAATTTAACGATGCTAATTCAAAGACGCGACGAGTCGCTAACACGTTAGGCTTTTGAACAGTTGATTCGCGCGAACTTGCCTAGGCACGTAATTCGCTACACTAACACCATAGAGTCACCCATGGCACACGAGATCACTCAAAAATGTTGTTGAGAACTGAACTGAGTAAGTTCGCGATAGTGATCGCAACAGCATTCACTCTTATCATTACAAGCGTCACCGCTTCCGCCGGCTCGCGCGAAAAGGCTAAGCGCATTCATGATCGCCTGGCTGGCGTTCCTGCCAGTCAAGCAGTCCTTGATGACATGGTTAGCGACATCGACGGCATTGGCGATGGCAGCGGGACATTTGACGGAACACCCGCTGGAGCAGCCTACACGGCGATGCAAAACAGCGCTTTTTACAACGTCACGCTGAAAAATTTTGCGATGCCCTGGACCAACCGTGAGTTCACAGTATTCGCCCCACTCAACGATTACGTCGCGACCTTCATAGGCATGGTGCGCGATGACGTACCGATGAACCAGGCGCTCTCGGCGGACATTCTTTACATCGGCAGTGGCGGAAGTATCCCGGCCTATTCCAACAGCGACAACGCGCATTACGAGGCGTTGGACGATCAAGGCGTTAACCTGCGTGACAACCTTATCCAGACAACGCAGTCTGCCGTTACCGGATTAGATTCATCTGCCACCGCGGGTTTGATGACCACGCGCGCGGCGGCTAAATCGTTTTTTATCGCGGGTACAAACCGCGCGATGTTCCGCTTTACGATGCTTAATCATCTGTGTCACGACATGGAACAGGTTGCCGACATTACCCGAGCGCCGGATCGCATCCGTCAGGATGTTTCGCGCAGTCCCGGGGGTGACAGCCGTATATTCCTGAACAACTGTATCGGTTGCCACAGCGGCATGGACGCGATGGCTCAGGCTTTTGCTTACTATGATTTCGCCTTCGACGCGGACAACGACCCAGAGGCCGAAAATGGCATCATGACCTACAACGGACCGGGCGTCGTTGACGAGGTTACCGGCACCCGCGTGCACTCCAAGTACTTTAACAATAACAGCAACTTTGACCCCGGCTTTGTCACACTTGACGATCGCTGGAGCAACTACTGGCGTGCGGGCCAGAACAAATTGCTCGGGTGGAGCGATCCATCTGAGGCAATGCGCCACGGCAACGGCGCCAAATCGCTGGGTGAAGAACTCGCCAACAGCGAGGCATACGCGCGCTGTCAGGTTGAAAAAGTGTTTAGAGCGGTGTGTCTGCGTGATCCTGTTGACGCCGGCGACCGAGGTCAGATCGATACCATGATCGGTGACTTCATCACCAGCAATTACAACCTCAAGCAGCCGTTTGCCCAAAGTGCGCTGTTTTGCAGCGGGTCGTGATCATGCGTAGCCGGTCAAGCCAAACTATGAATGCACCCGCACCTGCGCTGCGTCAGTTGCACCGTCTCGAGCGCAACGATGCATTGCGGTCACGAATGTCGTCTTTCCTTCTTTGGGCGATGATGATCGGCTTACTGCTGCTCAGTGGGTGTGGCGGTGGTGGCGGTGCTGATACCACATCCAATCCGCCTGGCGGCGGCGAGGGTGGTGGCGACTACAATGGACCCGCGCCACAAACAGCAGACGTTCAAGCCTTTCGCCTTGCACTGTGGGAAAACGTGCGAGACGAGAACCGTTGCGGTGCCTGCCACAGTGCGGTTGGCGGGCAAGACCCCATGTTTGCGCGCAGCGATGACGTCAACCTCGCTTACGCCGCTGCGATTATGCCGGTTGTTAATCGAGGTGATCCGGATGAGTCCTTGCTGGTAACCCAGGTCGCAGACGGCCACTTCTGCTGGTTGACGAGCAACGAGGCCTGCGCCGACACGATGGAAAACTACATCGAAAACTGGATTGGTGGCAGCGGCGGTGCAGTAAATGAAATTGAATTATCAATACCCATACAAAAAGACGTTGGCGAGAGCAAAAACTTTCCTGACGACTCGAGCGGTTTCAGCCCGATCCACACTTTGCTGACGACCTACTGCGCAGACTGCCATGTCGACAGCGTGGATCTCCCGCAACAGCCGTACTTTGCGGTAAGCGATATCGATGCGGCCTACGACGTGGTCAAAAGCAAGATCAACCTCGACACACCCGAAGATTCGCGTCTGGTCGTTCGCCTAGGAAGCGAATTCCACAACTGCTGGGATGATTGCACGGCAAACGCCGATGAAATGGAAACGGCGATTCAAACCTTTTCCGACAGTATTGTCCCGACTGAAGTTGATCCGGATCTCGTGATAAGTAAAGCGCTGTTGTTGGGCGATGGAATCGTCGCCAGCAGCGGCGGACGCTTCGAAACCAACGTGATCGCGCTGTACGAGTTTAAAACCGGAACCGGATCCACGGCCTTCGACACCAGCGGCGTTGAGCCCGCAATTAATATGACGTTCAGTGGCGACGTCGAGTGGGTCGGCGGTTATGGTATCCGCGTGACCGAAGGCGGCAAGGCACAAGGTTTGACCGACACCAGCCAGAAACTGCGCGATCGAATCACCCTCACTGGTGAATACAGTATTGAGGCATGGGTCGTGCCCGGTAACGTGGTGCAGGAAGATGCCAACATCATCAGCTATTCCGGCTCCGATACCAGTCGTAACTTTACGCTGGGTCAAACGATGTACAACTACGACTTCTTCCATCGCAGTAGCACCACGGGTGCCAACGGCGACCCCGCACACTCCACTAACGATGACGACGAGGACTTACAGGCAACCCTGCAACACGTGGTTGTCACGTACGATCCGGCTAACGGCCGCAGGATTTACGTCAACGGCGTGTTCACAGATGACATCGACGAAACCGAGGGCGGTAATCTGTCCGACTGGGCCAGTAACTTTGCACTGGTTTTCGGGAACGAAACATCGGGCAATCGCGAGTGGGAAGGCACCTTGCGTTTGGTCGCGATTCACGAGCGCGCCCTGACTGAAGAGCAGATTCTCACCAACTTCGAAGTCGGCGTCGGTCAGAAGTTTTACCTGCTGTTCAACGTCAGCGATCACGTCGGTCTGCCCGATGCCTATGTGGTGTTTGCGGTCAGTCAGTTCGATTCCTACAGCTACCTGTTTGAGGAGCCGTTCTTTATCAGTCTCGACGAAACGGCGGTGCCTAACAGTGTTCCGATGATGGGTATGCGCATCGGCATCAACGGGCGCGAGGCCACGATCGGTCAGGCCTATCGAACGCTCGACACAACGCTGGAAGCCGCCGACTACTCAGCCGCAAGTGGATTAAGTCTGTCGCCGACGGGAACGATCATCGGCCTGGAAAAAGGCCCAGAAAGTGACGAATTCTTCCTCACTTTTGAACTGCTCGGCAGCAGCTCTAATGTCGTGGTAGAAGCAGATCCGATTGCACCACCCACTCCACCGGACGGTGCGCCTGTCTCTGACATTGGCGTGCGCACTTTCGACGAAATCAACTACTCGATGGCCGAACTGACCGGCGTCAGCATCACCAATTCCAACGTGTTAGAGACCTATGAAACTGTTAAGCAGCAGCTGCCAACGACGGAAAACGCACAAACATTTTTATCATCGCATCAGGTGGCAATTTCGCAGCTGGCGATCGAGTACTGCAGCGAGTTAGTGGACAACACGACCTTGCGCGACGGCTTTTTTAACGACGGCACCGCATTTAACTTCGCCGCGCCTCCCGGCACCGCGGCTCCGCTGGGGACCAATTGGGAATTTCAAGTTGTGCTTCCGCTGGTCGATGCAGTAACGCAATCCACCGATTTACAGCCAATGGCTGTTGGTCCGACTCGAACCGACATGCGCGATGAACTTCTCGCCCTGATTACGCGTCTTGGCGGTAGCGGAACCGCGACCAATAGTATCGCTAAAGGCACCTGTGCCGCGGCTCTGGGCAGTGCCGCCCTGTTAGTCCAATAAGCTTATGTTTTTACTGAAAATGGTTATTAGCTCTGTGGGATTTATCCGATGAAGTACAAATCCAAAAAACCCGATTACTCCGATCCTGACGAACCGTTGCCACAACCGGATCACGAACGCCCGGTCACGCGACGCGACTTTCTTGCTCAAGGTTTCATTGGCGGTGTCGGGACGGTGCTCGGCACCACTGCGCTCAGCATGTTTGCGAACCCTCGGGCGGCCTACTCGGCGCTATCGCCTGATCTGGAATTGTTAAAAACAAGCTGCGGCATCGCGACCCAGGGGGCGGGTAAAATACCGTTTATCTGCATTGACCTTGCTGGCGGCGCAAGCATGGGCGGTTCGAACGTACTCGTCGGCAGACAGGGAGGACAGATGGATTTCCTCACTACCGCCGGGTACAGCCGACTCGGGCTTCCGGGCGATATGATCCCCGGCGTTGCGGAGCCCGGTGGGGCAGGCAGCAGCGCCACTGGCACCAGCAATGGCGATCACACCGACACAACTCTGGGGCTTGGCTTTCACGCAGACAGCGCGTTTTTACGCGGTATGCTCGAGAAGATATCGATCTCACATCGGGCGTTAATTAATGGTGCAGTTATTCCTGCACGTTCGGAGAACGACACTGGCAACAACCCACACAATCCGATGTATGGCATCAATAAATTGGGAGCCGACGGCTCGTTGCTGACATTAATTGGGTCAGAGAATTCTGTTTCTGGTGGAAATTCGATGGCTCCGGACGCGCTGATTGATCCATCCGCGCAACCCACCAAGGTTGACCAGCCGAGCGACGTTACTGGTCTTGTCGATACCGGCAAACTGATTGGCGTGCTCGACCAATCGGACGCAGTTTCCGTGCTCGAATCGATTCAACGTGTCAGCTCGATGAAGCTTGACGCGGTTGCCGCAGAGTTCAGCGATACTGACATTCAGGATCAGATGAACTGCGGATACGTCAAAAGCGCTGACTTGGCCGATCGGTTTGGTGATCCATCCACGCTTAATCCAGAGGGTGATCCTCTGATAAACGGTACAGACGCGGTGTTTAATACGCCGATCTTTACCGCCGACGATTTCAATGACCGCGAGTTTCGCAAAACCGCATCGGTGATGAAGTTGGTGATCAACGGATTTGCAGGCGCCGGCACGATTTCGATGGGAGGTTACGATTATCACGGGGGTGCCAGAGCACGCGGCGAGGTGCGCGATTTACGCGCCGGTCGCTGCATGGGCGCCTGTCTCGAATACGCCGCGCGTGTTAATGTGCCGTTGATGCTGTATGTCTCCAGCGACGGCTCACTTTCAAGTGACGGTACGATTGATAATACTGAAGACGGTCGCGGAAAGGGTGAATGGGTCAGCGACAATTCATCCACTGCAGCATCGTTCTTTCTGGTCTATAACCCCGCCGGGCGGCCCACATTGTTAGGCGGGACGCTTGACCAACAGGCGATGCATCAGCAGCTAGGGTATTTCAGGCCGGACGGATCGGTGGAAACGACATCGAGCCCGGCAGCAAATAACGTTAATCTTCTGGTTAATACAGTTTTGCTCAACTACGCCGCACTGCACGGTGATCAAGCGGCGTTCACCAGTTTGTTTCCGGGCAACAGTCACGGGCTCGGCAGCACAGCCGCCGCGCTCGATTCGATGACGGCCTTCAATCCGATAGTTACCGGAACAATTTAGTCCTCTGTTTCCTACGGGTGCATTGGGGAGCGAATTCGCTCCCTTTTTCTTTTGCACCCGGTGAATCTTTCGAATTGAAAGAAAACCATTGCTGTTCGTGCTAGTCTCGCGGCAACTTTTTTCTACGCCCCGTTCAATCTGCCATCACCATGTGCCGCCACGCCGCTTACATCGGCCCTGCGATCTCGCTCGCGCAATGCTTTCTCGAACCCGAGCACGGACTTCTGCAACAGGCGGAACATCCGCGTGAAATGCGCGTCGGGCGCGTTAACGCAGACGGCTTCGGTATTGGCTGGTTTATCGACAGAGACAAACCAGCAGCGTACAAAAATATTCAACCCATTTGGTCAGACACTAATCTAAGCGCACTAGGGGTTTCCTTATTCAGCACACAGTGGATCGGGCTCGTGCGCGGCGCATCACCAGGACTGGGCGTGAGCATCGACAACACTCATCCGTTTTATGACAATAGATGGCATTTCACGCTGAATGGGATTATTACTGATTTCGCAAACACGCTGCGTCCCGCGATCAACAATCGATTGAGCGATGACATTTCAGCGACCATTATGGGGCACACAGATGCCGAGTTTATTTTTGCCTTGATGCGTCAGTTCTCTCTCGAAGAGCCTGATTCATCAACCACACAACTCTTGCAAAAAGTTGTGGATTTTCTGGAGGAGGTTGCAGGCGATATCGAAATCGCGCTTAGTGTTTTGGTTTGCGAGAAAGATTCAATGTATGCGATCCGCCACTCGGTTAACTTGCCTTTTCCAACGCTTTACTACAGCGAAGAGTATGTTGGCGGTGTTGCCGTGGCATCCGAACCCATGACTGATCGCCGGTACTGGAAGCTGATGCCAGAGCAAAGTCTATTAATTGCCGAGGCAAATAAACGTGTCAGGTTTGAGCGTGTCGGCAAATAGCACATTCGACATGTTTGACAACCAGGACTTCGTCGCCGCGATACGCGCCCAGGTGGCGGCCGCTCTACATGAAGATATGGGCAGCGGAGATATCACCGCGGCTCTGTTAAACAATCATGACGTGAACGCGCGAGTTGTTTGTCGCGATCGCGCGGTTGTATGCGGAACGGCCTGGTTTGATGAAGTGTTCAGGCAAATAGACGACACGATTGCCGTCTCATGGAAAAAGTCCGACGGCGACGAAGTCGACGCCGGAACAACTCTGTGTAGCTTAAGCGGTCCGGGGCCCGCAATATTAAGCGGTGAACGCACCGCGTTGAATTTTCTTCAAACACTGTCCGGAACGGCAAGCACGACGCGACTTTTTGCAGACGCACTCAAAGGCTCAAGCACACAATTACTCGATACGCGAAAAACCATACCCGGCTTAAGGCTGGCGCAAAAATATGCAGTCAAGTGCGGTGGCGGAACGAATCACCGTGTTGGTCTGTTCGATGCATTTTTAATCAAAGAAAATCACATTGCTGCAGCGGGCGGAATAGCAGAGGCATGCGCGCGCGCACGTAAAATGTATCAGGAAAAATTACTGGAGGTCGAAGTTGAAACCTTTGACGAATTGCAGCAGGCGATTGACGCAAATGTCGACCGGATTATGTTGGATAATTTTTCATTGGAAGAAACCACACAAGCTGTTCGTATAGCAAACGGGCGGATACCGCTGGAATCGTCCGGCGATATAAACATCAACTCGATTGCCAGGATCGCCGCAACGGGCGTTGACTATATCTCCATAGGCGCAATCACCAAACACGTCCAGGCGATTAATCTGTCGTTGCAGGTGCTCGACTAAGCGGTGTAAATATCCAATTCGAGTCGCTTGATAAACAGCTCGACGTAGCGCTCAGACTCTGCTGGATCAAATCCAAACTCCCGCTCAAGCACATCGGCCAGTTCACGATAAGTCATGTCCTGATTGACATGTGACAGGATATGAAAAAACGTCGCGTTTTCAATTTTGTAGCGTTCAAATTCTGGCGTGTAGCGTATTTTCTGCGGCGATGACGAGCGCGGAAATGCTTTCTCAGTCAACGCCGACGCAATCTGATTTGGTTGTTTTGCATCAATAAACAAAACGCTTTCCATCCGTTGTTGCGAATCCAGTGGACTCTGCAAATAGGGAATACTGGTTTGCTGCAAACTACAATCTGAAAATCGCAGCGTAAACTCCGCCTCGACCTCCTCACGGCACAGCTGGTGATGCTCTAGTGATTTGTGCACGTTTGCCGGTCCGAAGAACAACAATTTTCCCTCATCGCCGATCATTCGGCTTGCGCAATCCAGTGCGTCGCCAAAGGGAAAATCGACAACGTCCAGAAACCAGGGTGCAATCACAACGTCGAATGCCTTTTCTCGAAAAGGCATATTCGGAAACTCACACAGTATTTGTGCGTGGTTACAACTCGACAATTTTTCCGCTTTTATCTCCCAGGTTTGCGATGCGTGGTTCAAGTCGCGGGGGTATACGCTGTAATCAGTGAGCTTGAACGACTTACCTCTAAATATTTTATCTGCGCCTAGTGCGAGCAGCGGGTTGTGCTCTGCGGATATTACGCTCGTCGATGTAAAGTGATTGGCGAGGTGGTAACTCAGACCTCCCGCCCCCGATCCAAGTATCAAAATAGATTCAGTTTTTGCGTCAATATGTTCAACGCAATATTCAACGTAACGTGTGAGCTCCTCGTGTCCCCAACACCAATCGCGAAAGAACAATTGAAAGTAGCTGTAAATCTGCTGAGTTGAAGGCAAAGCAAGTGCGTCCTGGGGTTTCTTAAACTCGTTTAAAGTCGATTTCATCCAGGTCAAATTCTTACTGCGCGCTTGATGCTGCTGGCTCAGGCGTTTATTGGCGAGCGAACCGCCCGAGTCATTCATTCGGATTTGTAAGTGCTTGAGGTAAAGCGCCTCGCGCTCAAAATAGCTGTGAACCTTTCGAGCCCACTCCAAGCGTGCATTTTCAGGATCGGCGAACAGCCATGGGATCCCATCGAGCATTGGATAACTGACGCTGCCTGCCGCGAACCCGTCTCCGCTCTTGCGAAGCAGATCGCCGGAGCCGGGGCATACGAGATTGGCAGCTAGAAAATCATCGATCGTCATACAATTCAAAATTAGTCGATTACGCGCTCTATTCTAGCGGTTAATAACTACATCGCGTGGATTACTGATCGTTCGTGTACAACCGCACAGCGGTTGTATCGTTAAGGCAGGTTTAATTTTTGTATGGCGAAACACACAGCAGTAGTGAATAAATGCCCTTTACAAATACCAATCAAGTTCTTGCGCACTCATCGCACTCATAAACTCATCAAATTCACCCTGCTTGACCCGCGTGTAGGCATCGATGTAATCGTCGGATAAATATTGAGGGAGAACCTGCGCCGATCGCATGATTTCAATTGCTTGCCATATTATCAGTGGTAGCGATTCATCTACCTCTGCGCCCGCGTTGCCACTGGCCATGTCAGTCGGCTCAAGTCGATTGGATATCCCGTGGTGAATGCCCGCCAGTACCGCAGCGACTACAAGATATGGGTTTGCCTCTGCACCGGCAACGCGGTGTTCGATGCGTCGATTCTTGTTGTCGTAGTCAACAACCCGAAACGCCATCGAGCGATTGTCGATACCCCAATCCCGCGTAACCGGTACGAATTGATCCGGCTCAAAACGCCGAAAGGCATTCAGGTTTGGCGCAAAAACCAGCATGGCTTCGTGCAGCGTTTGCTGCATGCCGGCGACTGCGTAGCGAATCATGTCATCCGACGTCGGGTTGGCGGGATCAAATACAGGCCTGCCCTGGTCATCCCGCAAGCTCACGTGAATGTGCTGCCCACTGCCGGATTCACCTGCAAACGGTTTGGATAGAAAGGTTGCATCAAAACCCGCCGCGCGGCATGCGCCTTTAATCGCGCGCCGTTGCATCGCCGCCCAGTCGCAGGCACGCAATATGTCATTGGTGTGCTTCAGGTTCAGCTCAAACTGACCAACACCGTATTCACTTGAAGCAACCGTTGCTGGAATATTTTGCGCATCGCAGGCCGCGTGAATGCGCGCAAAGACGTCACTGAATTCTTCCAGTACATCGAACCCGTACACCTGCCCTGCACTACTGCGGCGCCCGCTAAATGGCGACACTGGGAGTTGCGGCAATCCGCTGTCATCGCGCTCGCGATCAAGCAGATAGAATTCCAATTCGATCGCGACGACGGGTGTCAGTTCAAGCGCCGTGAACTTATCTAATACCGTTTGCAAAATTACACGCGGCTCAAACCAAACGGGATCGCCGGTTTCAGGACGCTGCAGCTGCATTAAACACTGCGCTCGCGGTTCGTCAATCCAGGGTACCGGAACCAGCGTGCCTGGTACCGGCTTCATGATCGCGTCTGGATCACCGTCGGAAAAACCAAGACCAAGAGGATCGCTGGAATTTCCGCGTGCGTCGAGTAAATAGGCTGATGCACAAATCCGTGAGCCGTCTTCGTATAGTTTGGGCAAATCAGTCACAGGAAAACGCTTGCCCATTGCGTTGCCGCACAAATCAATAATGAACGTATCGACTTGTTTGGTATCAGGAAAGCGTTTGAGAAATTCAGTTACTTCGTCGCGCATACAAAACTCACCTTGCCTATCGACGTGCTGACACTTTGAAAGTGTTTTACCATCACGCTATTGTTGGGTCTTTTGAATTTTTCCGGTCGAATTTATCGCAGCAGGCTATGAAAGTACACAAACAACCTATGCGTACCATTTGGCTGGATGAAACTGGATGGCAGATCAATATCGTTGATCAAACGCGCCTTCCGCACGAATACTACGTTACGGCTCTCAGCACAGTTGATGACGCTGCAGCTGCCATCGAAACGATGCAGGTACGCGGTGCTCCGCTTATCGGCGCCACCGCCGCATACGGTATGGCGCTGGCGATGCGCGAAGATACCAGCGATGAAGCCCTGAATAATTCAATAGAACTATTGAGCGCGACTCGCCCGACGGCAGTCAATCTGCGATGGGCGCTCGATCAAATGCACGATGAGTTGCAATGTGTGGCACAAGAAAAACGCGCTTCGCGTGCGTACGAAAAAGCTGCTCAACTCTGCGCGCGCGACATTGAATGCAACCACTCGATCGCACAGCACGGCCTGCAGTTAATTCGCGCAATTGCAGAATCAAAAAGCACCGATGACCCGGTCAATATCCTCACACATTGCAATGCGGGTTGGTTGGCAACCGTGGGTTGGGGAACAGCATTGGCACCAATCTATGCAGCGCGTGAAGACGGAATCGATTGTCACGTCTGGGTAGATGAAACGCGCCCGCGCAATCAGGGTGCGCAACTCACGACCTGGGAACTTGCCAACGCCGATGTACCCCACACGGTCATTGCTGATAACGCAGGTGGCCATTTGATGCAAACTGGTCAGGTCGATTGCTGCATAGTTGGCACCGACAGAACCGCTGCCAATGGCGATGTATGCAACAAGATTGGAACATACCTGAAAGCACTGGCTGCGCACGCTAATGACATACCGTTTTATGTTGCATTGCCCGGCAGTACGATTGACTGGCAGGCGCGCGATGCGACCGATATCCCCATTGAGCATCGCAGTGAGACCGAAGTCACGCATTTGTGGGGCAAGGACAACCGCGACCGCTTGATCAACATACAATTAACACCGGACAATACACGCGCATGCAATCCTGCATTTG
The DNA here is from genome assembly GCA_039029275.1 of Pseudomonadota bacterium. Classification (GTDB taxonomy): domain Bacteria; phylum Pseudomonadota; class Gammaproteobacteria; order JBCCGL01; family JBCCGL01; genus JBCCGL01. The sequence goes on from JBCCGL010000010.1 coordinate 51,710, forward strand.
ATGTGACACCTGCGACAATGGTTACGGCTTTAATCACCGAACGCGGTGTTTGTAATGCCTCTGCAGACGGATTGCGATCACTCTTTTCGGAGACACAATGAACAACAAAACCGACAAGCGCACCCTGCTGATAAAAAAAGCGCAGTCGATGAACGGCGCGGGATTGGGGCAAGGCTCGGCGGGCAATCTCAGCGTTCGCGATGGCGACGGCTTTCTGGTCACTCCGGCAGCGATACCATATGACCAATACCAGATCGACGATATTGTGTATATGACTATGGACGGTGAGTACTCGAGTGATCGCCCACCGTCAAGTGAATGGCGCTTTCATCGAGATATTTATCGAGAGCGCGAAGACATCAACGCCGTCGTGCACGCGCACTCGCCTGCATGCACCGCGCTTGCCTGCCTGGACCGATCTATTCCTGCGTTCCACTACATGGTGGCTGTCGCAGGTGGCGACAACATTCGATGCGCACCATACGCGACATTCGGCACGCAGGAGTTGTCAGACCATGTGATCCACGCGCTGCAAGACCGCTACGCTTGCCTGCTATCCAACCACGGTATGGTGTGCGTTGCGGAAAACCTCACCCGCGCGTTTAGCCTCGCGGTTGAAGTAGAGGAATTGGCCGAGATTTATTGCCAGACCCTGCAAGTCGGTCAACCAAAAATTTTGTCACGCGCGCAAATTGCCGAAGTACTGGAGAAATTCGTGGTGCACAAAAAGCTTCGCGATTGATTAACCCACGCGATTGCGCTGTAGATCAGCCAATCTCTGAGATAAAAACTACAAAATCTGACTCAGAAATTCCTGCGTTCGCGGATCTTTGGCTTCGGTGAAAAATGTATCGGGGTGGCCGTGCTCCACAATCACACCGCGATCGGTAAAGTAAATATGATCCGCAACCTCACGGGCGAAGCCCATCTCGTGGGTCACTAGAATACAGGTCATACCGGACTGGGCGAGGTCTTTAATCGCGACCAGAACCTCCTTTACCGTTTCGGGATCGAGCGCTGCAGTCACTTCATCGAAAAGCATCACATCAGGATTCATCGCCAGCGATCTTGCGATTGCAACGCGTTGCTGTTGCCCACCCGAAAGCTCGCCGGGGTAATTGTTTTCCTTGCCCTCGAGGTTTACACGTTTTATCAGTGCACGTGCGCGGTCTTCGACATCAGACGGAGTTTGCTTGAGCACTTTGATCGGCGCCATCATGACATTTTGCAATGCCGTTTTGTGCGGAAATAAATTGTATTGCTGAAACACCATTCCGACTTTCTTACGCAGTTCAAGCTTATTGAGCTTAGGATCGTGAACTTCCTGACCCTGAACCTTTATCGATCCGGAATTGATGTCGTTAAGCGCGTTAACGCATCGAATTAGCGTGGACTTGCCTGACCCGGACGGGCCTATGATGCAAATCACTTCGCCCTTCATCACATCCAGCGAGATGCCTTTGAGAACTTCCAGTGATCCGAATGATTTGTGGACGTCTTGTATCGAGACGATCGGCTGGTCTTCTGTCCAACTCATGGCCATATCCTGTTTACAGTTTTACCGCGTAACGGCGCTCGAGAGCGATGGTTATGCGTGCGATGGGGTAGCAGTATGCGAAAAATACGAGCAGCGCGAACGAGTAAAACGGGACAAGCAGCTCGGGCTTGTTGTTTTCGGCTTCAATCGCCTGACGACTGAGCGTAATCATTTCTTCGACACCGAGCAGCGTACACATCGGTGTCGCCATCGTCAGAATCGCGTACCAGTTCATCCACGGCGGAATCATGCGCTTAAAACACTGCGGAAGAATCACTTGCCACAGCGTTTGTCGACGAGTGTATGCAAGTGACTCGGCCGCCTCCCACTGACCCGAAGCCACCGACTGCACGCCGCCACGCACAACTTCTGAGACATTCGCCATGATCGGCAGTGACAGGCCAAATACTGCTTTCATCCAATCCGGGATCGAAATGATATAGCCACCGATGACGATTTCGAACGGAAACGCCAACAGTACGATAAACAATACAACCAACCACGGCGAGTTGCGAAAAAGCTGCGTCATAATCTTCGCCGGTGTGCGAACGATTGCGAGGGGTGAAATCTGCGCCAGCCCGAGCATCACACCCGCGACCGTGCCGATCAACATTGTCAGCACCGAGATAATCACGTTAAACAAAAAGCCGCTGGTCAATAAAAAGGGCATCCATTTAAATAATGCCTGTACCGCCTGACCGTAGGTGTAACCTGTCGATGCCAACGCCGACATCGGCCACAGAAAAATAATCGCAAGTAACAGCAAAATCGCACCGGGGTGGATTGATGCAATCCAGCGCGCGAAGCCAACCGGATCACTTCCGATAAAACCTCGACTGAAGTACGGTTTTAAAACCGGCAAATCGGTTTTTTGGACTGTATTGATACCGGGGATGTTTGACTTTGCCACGCCTTACTCCCCGTACCCGGGAATGCGCATCGCGCGTTCCCACTTGTGCATTCCAAAAACCAGCGTGCACACCAAAACCAGAAACAGCACAAACAGCAATAGCATCGTTGGGTACTGTGCGCTTGGGTAATCGTTCCAGATTCCCACGCATTGATAGAGCAGCTCGGGCACAGCAATCGCAATCGCCTGCGTTGTTGTTTTAACCAAATTGACCAGATTGCTATTCAGCGCAGGCAAAGACACGCGAAACGCCAGCGGTAACACCACCTCAACATAGGTTTGAAAACGCGAAAAACCGAGTGCGCTTGCCGCTTCCTGTGTCGACTCAGGCACCGCTTCGATACCTGCGCGAAATATCTCAACGTTAAATGCGCCTGCAAAAAACGATAGCGAAATAATGGCCCAACCGACATTTGAAATAATCGGTGTCTCGGTCCAGCCGTCTGGTCCGACAATAGTGGGCGTGAATTGACCAAGTGCAAAGTAGAAAAACAAAAGCTGCACAAACGGTGGGGTGTTTCGAAAAAACTGGATGTAGCCCTGCACAATCATGCGCAGCCACTTGATTGGAGACGCTTGCAACCAGGCTCCAACGACCCCAACAATCACCGACAACATGACACAGGCAATCGACAGAACGATGGTGGTCTGCAAACCGTCCACAACCCGGTTCCACTGAAACTCATCGTAAAAAAATATAAAGTTCCAACGTGGATATTCCTCCGCCATCTGACGAAAGAATTCTGTAAACGCTTCTAACACAACGAGATAATTCGATTGTTGATTTAATTAACCGCAGCGCCGGAGAGTGGGAGATTCTCCCCGACGCCGCGGTTAACGGAGGAACGCTTACTCAGCCAACCAGTCAGCGTAGCGTTTATTCAAGTCGGAGAGATAGGCGGTTGGTTTGATACCCCACTTCTTCTCCCACTCAATCAGCTGACCGGACTCATGCCAGTTGTAGGTCATGCCCGACATAAACTGTCCGAAGATGCAGTCTTTTTCCGCAACCGGAACCGCGAGTCCCCAGGGGTTGTCGTCTTCAGAGTTGAGCGGCATTTCGAAGTCATTGTAATCGCCCGATGACAGGTCCGAGCCGATAGAAGAATCATCGTAAACCCAAGCAACGCATTTTTTATCGCGCAGTGCTTGCTTGGCTTCAGCGTTACCCGTGAAAGCGACGATCTCAACACCATAGCGCTCGGTCACGATTTTGTTGTAAAACGCGCCCTGCTTTCCGCAAACCGGTTTACCGCGAAGGTCTTCCCAGTTTGTGAAGCCAAGTGCTTTGGGTGCCATGATGTTGGTGCCCGAAGTGTAATACGGTGGTTTGGGAATCCCGACAATTTTGCGACGGTCGGCACGATCCGACATCGTCGCAATAAACATATCGGTCTTGCCCTGCTCAAGAAACTGCATGCGGTTCGACGATTGCACCGCGACCAGTTCGAGCTCTACTCCCATCGTATCGGCGACCGCTTTCGCCATGTCGATTTCCATGCCAACGATACTGCCGTCGCTGTCGCGAAAACCCCATGGTTTGTAGTCAGCTTTCACGCCAACCACGATCTTGCCGCGGGACATAACTTTGTTCCACACATCATTGGTGCATTGAGCGGCGAAACTGGTGCTCGTCGCCAGCATCGCTGCCGATGCAACTGCTGCTGTCAGAAATGTTTTCACTGTTTTACTCCTCCAAATTAAAGAAACCGCGAACGAATAAATGTCCGGATAGCTTGAGAACCCTATGCAGTGCCACCGCAGTTTGTATCAGGTGTAAGGCTGCATCTGAAATATAACATTTGTTATTTTTTGAATAAAATGTAACATACGTTATCTTTCAAAGCTAATCTAACGCTAGTCACGACCGAATGCAACACGTTATCGATCAACTACTTGAAGCGTTGCCGAATCTGACGCCAAAGCTTAAGCAGGCCGCAAAGGTCATACTGGATCGACCCAACGCAGTCGCGACTACGTCAATGCGGGAGTTGGCCAGACAGGCAGGCGTGACCGCGCCAACCATGATTCGTCTTGCTAACCATCTAGGTTTTGATGATTACCGCCAGCTCAAAGAAGTGTTTCTGCAGGCTGTGACTAACTACAACTTTGAGCAACGCGCGAATCAACTGCAACGCGCCTCAAAGACAGCCGGTGAGGCCGCTATTATTCAAGAGCTGGCTGACGCTGGTCATCGAAACATCAATCATTTTTATCAAAACCTCGATTTGGAGGCGATCTGTCGCGCCGCTGATCTCATCGTTAACGCCGAGACCGTCTACGTTGTTGCCGCCAGCGCGCCGCACTGGATGGGTGCCTACATGCAGTATGTGGGGAAAATGGCAATTCCCTATCTGCGCGTTCCACGCACCAGCGGCGATAGCCTTATTGAGGGGCTTATACCGATCAGCAGTAATGATGTTGTGCTGGCAATGACATACAACCCCTACGCTACCCAAACCATGGAAGCGGTCGAATTCGCACTTGAACGCGGAGCGTCTTTTATTTATTTGACTGACAGCATCGCGGCTCCGCTCGCCGACAAGGCGACCGTATTGATCCAGCAGTCAACCGATAGCCCGCAGTTTTTCCCATCGATGGTGCCCGTGGTCGCGGCGATTGAAACCCTGCTCGCCGTTGTTGTGGCGCGCAGCGGACCCCAGGCAATTAGCGCAATTGCCGAGTACGCAGAAATTCGCAAACAACGCTATTTTTCGCTATGACTGAACGTACAGAAATCGATAGCCTCGGCGCTGTCGGTGTACCCGCCAACGCGCTATACGGAAGCAACACCGTACGCGCCCTTGAAAACTTCCCGATCACCGATCGTACGCTCGGAAACGAGACCGCACTGGTGACGTCAATCGCGCAGATAAAAAAGGCGTGCGCGATGACAAACGCGGACCTTGGTGCCGTCAACCAAGCTGCGGCCCAGGCGATTGCTCACGCCTGCGATGAGATGATTGAGGGCGCATTGAACGACAGTCTGATCGTGCCGGTGCTGGAAGGTTCGGGTGGTACCTCGACCAATATGAATGTGAATGAAGTACTCGCCAATCGAGCCTTGCAGATCCTGGGCGAACCACTGGGCAACTACAGCGAAGTGCACCCCAACGATCACGTCAACTGCGGGCAATCGACCAATGATGTAGTGCCAAGTGCAATCAAGCTGGCGTGCCATGCGCTGACACAAAGCGCCGTGGCAAGCGCCCGAAAACTCGCCAAAGCCCTTGAAAAAAAATCTGCTGAATTTGCAGCGGTGTATCGGCTGGGCAGAACCTGTTTGCAGGACGCGCAACCGATGACACTGGGCCAGGCGTTTGAGGGCTACGCGGCTGTTGTCGCCCGTGCGGCAGATCGAATCGAAGCACAGGGCCAGCATTTGTTAACGCTGCCACTGGGCGGTACCGCAGTTGGAACCGGGCTCGGCTCGGTTGATGGATTCCGCGACGCGGCAATCACCCGGCTAAGCGCCATAACCGATCTCACAATCACGCCTTGCGCCAGTCGCTTTGACGGAATGCAAAACCTCGACGAGTTGCAGCGCTTGTCTGCAGAGCTGGAAACCGCGACAGGAGCCGTCGCAAAAATAGCCAAAGATTTGATATTGCTGTCATCCGGACCCAACGGAGGATTGGGTGAAATCACCCTGCCGTCGGTGCAAGCCGGATCATCGATCATGCCGGGTAAAGTCAACCCGGTGCTGCCTATGTCGGCGGTGCAACTCGCACAAATCGTTCATGGCAATCACGCCTGCATCGTGATGGCGTGTCAGGACGGTATGTTGGAAATCAATCACTACGAGAGTGCAATCGCATCGCGCCTGTTCGATTCATTGCAGCGAACAGCGGAGATTGTTGACGTTTTTTCCACACGTTGCGTTGAAGGCATTGAAGCGAACACTGAGCGATCACTGAACCACTTGCTGGACTCGTTCGCACTGGCCACCACTCTGGTGCCCAGGTTAGGTTACAGCGCGGTCAGTCAGTTGGTGAAAGACAGTGTCAAAGCCAAGCGCCCATTTCTCGAGCTGGCCGAAGCACAAAACCTGATTGCGCGGGACGAGATCATGGCGATCATCAAATCCAGCGTTGAGCCGGACGACTGAGCACGGCATGGCAAGCGAGCAATGCGTCGTCGAACGACTCGCCGAATTTGTCCAATCGCACAACAGTAGAAAAACTCCTGACCCAGTCATCGCCGAGGCAAAGCGCTGCATACTCGATACCGCGGGCGTCACTGTTGCCGGGCAGATGAGCGATGTGGCCAGTGCGACGCATGATTACGCGATTGCACATCACGGTAGCGGAAAGTCGCGCGTTATTGGCAAGCGAACCACATGCAGCCCAGTCGCCGCGGCTCTGGTCAATGGGACGGCGGCGCATGCGTACGATTTCGACGACACCAGCTACACCGGCATCATGCACGGGTCCGCGGTGGTACTGCCTGCGGCCCTGGCGCTGGCCGAACATCACGGCGTGCGTGGCGAAGTGCTCCTGGACGCTTTCATCGCGGGTGTTGAGATTGAATACGCGCTGGCCGAATTGTTTACCCATCACGTCTACTTCAAAGGTTGGTGGACGACCGGCGTATACGGCACGATTGGCGCCGCAGCGGCGTGTGCGAAAGTATGTGACCTCAATACGGAACAAACGGAGAACGCTGTCGCGATGGCGTCGGTCATGACGACCGGAATGAAGGCGTCATTCGGTACAGACAGCAAACCGCTGGGCGTCGGCATGGCTGCCAGCCGCGGGATCGAGTGTGCGCTACTCGCAGCTCGCGGATTGACCGGCCCCAATCGAGCGATGGAGGACGATCGCGGATTGTTCAAATTGCTAAACGATGATCAACAACATACTGATTGCAAGCTCCATCTCGGGGAACGCTGGCGATTGATTGATCCCGGCATCTTATTCAAGGCATATCCGGTTTGCTCAGCCGCACAAGCAGGAGCAGAGCTCACAGCGACGTTAATACGACGACACAACATCAACGCGGAGACGATCGCGCAAGTAATTTGCGATGTGCCAAAACTCGTCGCGATCAGTCTTGTTTACGAGCACCCGGCAAGCGTGCGCGAAGCCCAATTTTCGATGCAGTTTGCCGTGGCCTGCGCTGCAATCCACGGCACGATTGGTCTACCCCACCTCCAGCAATCGACGCTCGATGACCCGCATGTGCGGCAACTGATGCAGCGCATACAGATGCAGGTGCCGGATTCGTTGCTGAACGATCCAACCGTGCCATCGCGATGCCCCGAAGGCGCCGGAGTCACAATTAAAACTACGGATGGGAATCAGTACAGTGATTTTCTCGAACGCCCAACCGGTATGCCGGGAAACCCGGTATCGACGGAGGCACTTACCGACAAATTTGCCAATTGTCTCGCACACGCTGGCGTCGAAAACCACGCGGCGTCGGAATTGAGTGAACGCTTACTCGGCTTGGATACGCAGCCAAACTGCGCGGACCTGTTTGACCTTTTGAAATCATGAACAAATTGACAACAAACTCGCTTCCAATCCATGCATCCGTCGTCGTGATTGGCGGCGGTGTTATGGGCTGTTCAACGCTCTACCATTTGGCGAAAGCCGGCGTGCGCGACGCAATCTTGATCGAACGAAACAAGCTTACGTCCGGGACGACGTGGCATTCCGCCGCCCAGGTTCGCGCGCTGCGATCGACGCGCAACCTGACCGATCTGATCCGCTACTCCGTATCGCTCTACAGTTCGCTGGAAGAGGAAACCGGTCAGTCCACCGGCTGGATCAACAAAGGCTCGCTGTCGATAGCCACCAACCAGGCGCGACTCACGCACATCCGCAGACAGGAATCCCTCGCGCATTTGTTTGGCGTCGATGCAAATTCCATTTCGGTCGAGGAAGCAAAAGAACGTTGGCCATTGATGAATGCTGAAGACGTTATCGGCGCCGTATGGTCACCCGATGACGGACGTGTGAGTCCATCGGATTTGTGCGCGGCATTGGTCAAGGGTGCACGCTCGCGCGGTGCGAAGATTTTTGAAGACACGGGCGTGATTGGCATTCGCACGCAAGGCGGAAAAGTCTGCGGTCTGGAAACCACGGCGGGAGAAATTCAATGCGACGCAATCGCGCTGTGCACCGGGTTGTGGAGCCGGGAGAATGCGGCGATGGCCGGCGCCGATGTGCCGCTTTACCCGTGTGAGCATTTCTACCTGCTAACCAAAGCAGTGCCGGGCGCCGAGGGAAATTTGCCTACCTTATCCGACCACGACAGTCATCTATACATTCGCGATGACTCCGGCGGCTTGCTGGTCGGCTGCTTCGAACCAATTGGCAAAGCGATATCGCCGCAAGCGATCGGAACCGATTCCGCGTTCACCTTACTGCCTGAAGATTGGGAACACTTCGAGCCTATGATGGAAAACGCATTGCATCGGCTTCCTGCGCTTGCCAATGCAGAAGTTCGCATGCTCTTGAACGGCCCGGAGTGCTTTACCCCGGACAGTTCGTTTTTACTCGGTGAAACCGCAGAAACGCGCGGACTGTTTCTCGGCTGCGGCATGAACTCGGTCGGCGTCGCCACCGGCGGCGGTGCCGGAATGGCGCTCGCGCACTGCATCGTTCACGGGCACACGCCAAGCGACTTGAGCGAAGCAGATCCAAAGCGATTTCCGAACTGTTGGAACTCCGCAAAGGCGCTTACCGAACGTGCGCCACAAGTGTTGGGTGAACACTACGCCATTCACTTTCCCGGTTATCAATGGTCGACCGTGCGCAATCTTCGTCACACACCTTTGCACAATAAATGGATACAACACCGCGCTCACTTCGGACAGTTCTTCGGCTGGGAAAGACCGCTGTTTTTTAACAAACAAGCGGAGCCTAAACTGACGTTTAACCAGCCGGATTGGTTTGATCAGGTTGGTGCAGAAGTTACGTGCGCGCATGAGTCCGCCGCTGTTTTTGATCTTTCGACGTTCGGCAAAATTCGTGTAACAGGAAAAGACGCGGAAACATTTTTAAATCGCGTTTGCGCGAACGACATGACGCGAACACCGGGAAGAGCGATCTACACCGGCATGCTCAACGCGCGTGGGGGCTTTGAAAGCGATCTCACCGCTCTTCGGCTTGCAGATGATGATTACCGGCTTTACGTCGGCACCGGTGCAATCAAACGCGACATGGCATGGCTCAAACGAAATTTACAGCCTGACGAAAGTGTCGCCCTCATTGATGAAACAGAGGACTATGCAGTCCTTGGATTGATGGGTCCCGACTCACCAGATTTAGTCGAAAAATTGGACGCCGGGGAATTATTGAATATCGGTTTTTTTCAACACGCTGAGGTGGACATAGCGGGCATCGCGGTTCGCGCGGCGCGTCTTTCGTATGTTGGCGAAGAAGGCTGGGAGTTAACCTGCAAATCAAATGAGGCAGAGTCTCTGTTTGACCATCTTTTGCAATTCGGTGCGCAACCAGCGGGCATCTTTGCACAGACATCCATGCGTATTGAAAAACGATTTCTGGCTTACGGTCACGATCTCGATACCGATATCAATCCAATTCAGGCGGGATTGGATTTTGCCGTCGATTGGAACTCTGACTTTATCGGACGTGACGCTCTTGAGCGTGCACGCCAAAATGGCGCAACGAATGAAGTATTCAATATTATTCTCGACGACGCTGACACCAACCCTCTCGGCAATGAGCCTGTTTACCTGACGGATCGAATCATTGGTAAAACCAGCGCTGCGGCTTACGGGTATCGCATTCAACAACCTGTCGCAATCGCTCAGATCAAGCCTGAGTTTGTTTGTGACGCACTAAAAAGCGATGCAGTCGAGATCGACATTGCGGGCGAGCGCTTTCACGGTAAGATAGTGAAAAAAGCCTTTTGATCTGCACCGTTTAGGATTTTGTTTTTGAATGAACGTCACTATTTGCCAAATTGATCCTCGCGAAGGTTTTTTAGAACCCTGCATTGAAAAACTCACTGATCACGTTCATCACGAAAAAACTGATTTTCTATTACTGCCTGAGATGTGCTTTTCGGGTTGGCTTGCAGCCGATCAAAATCCAGACCCAACTCGTTGGTTGCAGGCAGTGGACGATCATGCGCGCCACATCGCAAACCTTAATGATTTGGCGGCGGAGGCAGTTATCGGTACGCGCCCAATTGTGAATGACTCCGGGAGCAGGCGAAACCAGGCCTATGTCTGGTCCAAAGAATCTGGAAAAGCGCGTGGTTTTCACGAGAAGTATTATCTCCCCGACGAAGAGGGGTACTGGGAACACACCTGGTATGAACGCGGCTTGAAAGAGTTCGACACAACGTTGATCAACGATGTGCGTGTCGGTGTTCAAATCTGCACCGAAATGTGGTTTTTTGAATGGGCGCGACACTACGCTAAAGCGAGGATCGATTTACTCTGTGTACCACGCGCAACACCCCACGGCTCTACAGAAAAGTGGCTTGCAGGCGGACAAGCAGCGGCTGTGTGCGCAGGCGCCTATTGTCTCTCGTCAAATTTGTGGTGCCCATCAGGAGATAAAGCAAACTGCGGGGGACTTTCGTGGGTGATTGATCCTGAGGGAAATGTATTGGCAACAACAGATACGGATAATCCATTCAGGACTGTAGAAATCGATTTGGAATTTGCGCGATTGAGTAAATCAACCTACCCCCGTTATGTACCGGAGTAAATGGGATTAGCGCATCCGTTGCAGACACACAACGTATCCATGCTTGATTAGTTGTTTTGTTGCAAAAGTATTTGATAGACGCTGTCTGAAATTTCGAACGACACCGGTCGCGTTTTCATATCACGCGAGTTCATTATTTCCAGCGTTCGGTCATTCTTGAATTGCAGGATCATTTTTAAACGCCCGCTTTCCAGACCATGCTTATAAATAACAATATCAAGTTGAGCGGGGTTTTGTGTGGCGTCCAAAATCCACAGAACGCGGCCACCAACCAAATTGCTCGCGCTTAAGCGCGGCAAACCTTCAAACAGCACCTCTGCCGATTCATCTTCGTTGAAGATCATGGTGACGGCATCACCATCGGAATCTTGGCCTCCCCATTTACCAACAATGTTTAATATTGCTGTACTTGATTGGGCATTCCCCGGCGCGACAGTCGCTGGACAAACGCACATTGCTATTAGGGCTGTTAAAATGTAGCGTCTTAACATTTTCATCCGAATCCGGATTCGTGAAACCTCATAGATGACCCGAACATAGAGTTTAAGTTGAAAAGATGCAAATCCGGATGGATGGTTGAATTTTAGGAAACCTCAGGATTCTCTGTGCATCGGCTCCGTCATCCATCTTACAACATCGTCTGTATTTAGTATGGGATTGCTTATTAAGTACCCCTGAATCTCGTCACACGACCATTGAGATAAAATGTCGTACTGTAATCGATCCTCGACACCCTCAGCAGTCACTTTCATATCCAGTTCTCTGGCAAGTTTCACAATGGAGTGTGCGATTTCGTGAGCGCGATCATCGTGAGAAAGGCTTTGCACAAACGACTTATCAATTTTCAATTTGTTGACAGGCAAACGGTAGAGATACTGGAGTGAAGTACTGCCACAACCAAAGTCATCAATCGCGATCGAGACACCAAGGGATTGCAGATCTTTAAGAATTAGTTTGGTCTCTTCAAATCCGGTGAGCAAGGACTCTTCAACTAACTCCAATTCAAGACGGTTAGACGCCAAACCAGTCTCACTCAGGATAGTACCAACCGAATCAACAAAATTAGCATCCGCAAGTTGCGATGGCGAAATATTAACGGCTACGTGTGCACTACTGTCGGGCCAAGAAACGGCTGTTTGGCAGGCACTTTTCAAGGCCCATTTTCCAAACTCGATCATTCGACCATTCTTCTCAATTCCAAATAAGAACCTATCAGGATTGAGCACACCATGTATGGGATGCCGCCAACGGGCTAAGGCTTCAAACCCTGCCACGTTACCCGTTGCGAGGCAAAGCTTTGGTTGATATGCAAGAAAAAATTCCTCGCGCTTGAACGCTAAGTCGAGCTCTGTACGCAGCTGGCGCTGCTTTTGAGTTAAGTCGTCCATCGCTTGATCAAACGCGACAACGCAACCTTTGCCCTGATTCTTTGCTTGATACAAGGCTAAATCAGCTAACCTGATCAAATCAGTGAGATTGCGACCATCGTCGGGAAAAACGCTGACCCCAACGCTGGCACCAATGTAAATTTTATTCCCGGCAATCTCAATCGGTTTACTCAGTTTTCCGATGAGTCGATCACCCCACACCGCTGCATCTTCACGCAGGTATGCATCGCGAAGATCGCGCAGCAGAACAACAAATTCATCACCTCCGATCCGAAAGACCAAGTCCGCTTCGCGCTTCTCTTCAATGATCGCGTTCGCCACGTGGCACAACAGCTCATCACCAGTTTGATGACCGTATTCATCGTTAACAGGCTTAAAACCATCCAAATCGATCATCCCTATGGCAAAACGCCCCCCTCCCTGAGTGCGCTGCAATTCGGTTTCCAAGGCACGGCGATTCATTAGGCCTGTGAGTTGATCATGATTGGCGAGAAATAACGCACGGCTTTCCGCCAGCTTTTGTTCTGTTACATCTGACGCGCCTCCTCGGTACCCAAGAAAAACACCGTCGTCATCGAAATACGGCACGCCAGAAATTCGCAAACGCAACACGCGCTTGCTATGCGTCAAAGTGCAGCGCACGTCTGTCCGAGCCAAAGGTTTACGATCGACGATACGCTGCAGAGCATCGACGCGATCCAGCTCGGATGCCTCAAAACAATCGAACAGGTTCGCACCTAAAAGCGCATTCGTATCGTTGGTGGTTGCAATCTCATTGTTTGCATTCACTGTTGTGAACACACAACGTGCGTCGGTTTCCCAAAGCAAATCATTTGTGGTCGAAGCAAACTGCTTGAATCGCTCGGACTGCCTATGAATAGTGTCATTGGCTATCTCGTGTTTTTTGATCAGATCTCGCAGTGCGACTGCAAGCTCGGCTCCCTCATTTGGCATATCAACAAACGTCTGCAATGAACCGTCAAATCGCCCTGCATCGGAAACCTTTGTCCCTATCGTTTGGCGCAACTCTTCAGCATCGAGGTGAACCCCATGCTGGGTGTAGTTGAGTCCAAACTTTTGATTTTGATCACTCACTCTGGCCGGATAAATCTTGTTCACAAGCCAGAGAAACGCATAACCGCCAAAAAAACCGAGCAATGCGATTAACAGTGAGCCCCCCATTTGCACCCATAATTGCTCGAGTCTTGAACCCGAGACAAGTAAATCGCTTGTTAAAAATCCCACTACAGCAACCGTTCCGATTACACCCGCGACGCCGTGGGTCGCAAACACATCCAATGGATCGTCTATTTTCAGACGACACGTAATATAGTCTGCGGCATAAACGGCAATACAAGCTGCGAAAACCGCCAGGCCTGCAGCCTGTGAAGCAGACGCGTACGGTGCTCCCGCCGTAATCGAAACAAGACCAGCAATAATTCCATTGATAGTGCGATTGGGATTAAACACGCCGTGGTCAAGAACGTACCCAATCAGCATGCCCGCTAACGCACCAAAGCATGCTGCAGTCAGTGTATTCAATAACGCCTGAGCAAGCTTTGGGTCTGAAATAGAGAGCGATCCGGCATTGAAGCCAAGCCACCCCAAGATCAACACCAATGTTCCGCTCAGCTGCAGGACGGGGCTGTAACCATGAATTTCGTTGACTTCACCTGTGTCGGAAAACCTTCCAACCCGCGGACCAACTATCACCGCTGCTGCCAGCGCAATTGCTCCCGATAACACATGAACGGCCGTTCCCCCGGCGAAATCCACGAATCCAAGCTCTGCAAGGGGAGCCGAACGCTCGGCGACGAAACTATTTCCCCAAATTAAGTAAACCGACAAAGGGTAAAACATGGCCGCAACGGCGCAGGTGAGAACCAGATACGACTCAAAGCGGAAGCGCTCGGCGACAGCTCCAGAGATTATGGTTGCCGCGGCGCCGCAAAACCCCAATTGGTATACAAAGCGGGTAACATCTGAAAAATTGACAGAATCAGTTACGAGAGGAGATTCGATTCCGAACGCAAGCCAGTAGCCAAATGTGAGAAACACAACCCAACAGACGACGAGATCTGCGACGTTTTTCTGCGCCACGCTGACGGAGTTCCGCTCGCGCACCCGACCCGCTTCCAACAAAAGGAAGCCGGCTTGCATAAACAACACGAGGATTGCGGCAAACAGCTGCCATAGACTGCTCGCGATAAGATCCGCCGGATACACCCGAAACCCACTCTTTTATCATTATTTGGGATTGACTGGCGTATCGGCTGGTATGATCAATTCTTTATAAATAAACCTCCTGTCTCAAACCACCTTTGACAACCTGGGTCGATAAAGTGACCTGACACGCGCACTATCCGGCATCACGCTTAAGCGGTTGACACATGCAATGTACGCCACCACCGCCACGGGTGATCATCTCAACATCTGGATCGTAAATCTCGAAACCACGCGCTTTTAGCTGCTCTTTCAGGTAATGGCTTTTTTCCGGCATGAGTACGCGATCATTTCCCAATGCGACGACGTTACAACCGAGTGCAAGTGTGTCCTGAAACGGCACCGGAATAATCTCGATATTTTTTCCTTTCAGCCATTTAACAATGTCCGGATCGGTCGATTCGAGACATACAGCCGCCAGCTTGGGGGCGATCATCACGACCATTAAGTCGATGTGCACATAAAAGGGGTCAATATCAACTAGCCTGCATTCCCACCCTTCTGCATCAAACCACGCTTTGATTTGTACTGCGGCCGATTCCTGCGAGCGCCCCTCCTCGCCTTCCCATCCGATTAAGACGCAGCCAGGTTCGATAATGTCGAAGTCACCTCCCTCAAAACAGCCGGCGGTGACGTAGTCGTAAACCGGAATGCCGAGCTTTTCGTAGGTTTCAATCGCACGAAAATTTTCGCCGCGACGCCACCACTGCGACATATTGGTAATAAACGCCCCGTAAGGCGTCATAACCGATGAGTCGCGCGCAAAAACCTGGTAGGGGAGATTCGGATCTGGCTCAAGAAAATGAACGGTGACACCCGCTGACCGGTACGCATCGACCATTTCGGCGTGCTGCGCGCGCGCGACCGCGTTATCAAATTCGTAACCGCGACGAATACTTTTTTTGGACACTGAGCTGGTCTTTAACCACTGGTAGTTATCTACCGGTCCGAGCAGAACATCGCGCAGCACACCGTAATCACTGTCTGCGCCCCAGTCGGTGAGTTGGGCAGTTCCGCCGCCGTCATTTCGCGCGTGCAAAGAAAATTCGGTCATTGTTTGCTCCTCTTCGCGTGGGTGTTGTTTTCTCTCAAGACTCGTCCTCAGGCAAGTTTTCTGCAAAACCGTAAAACACCGATTTCAACACTGTGTCAAATCCCGGAGGGTCTGGGTAGTCGCGACCTGTGTCACCGAACAGCAAGGTATTGACCACTGCCGAGATTAACGCATCTTCGAAGCGTTCGTCTTTGTCGATACGATAATCGTTAGTGTTGCTGCGGCGCTGGGTAACCTCGCCACTCCACACAGAAGCGCCGGTGACCAGATCGAAGATATTGAAAACAGCCGTCACCGAACGGGTGGTGGTCAGCGTCACTTCGATGTAATCCTCAATTACCTTGCCGAGATCATCCGTTCGGGTAATTTCTTCGTCATTTCGCGACTGCTCAATACTGGTACCCTCGATTCGCGAAAAAACGAAATACCGCGCGGGTAATCCGGCACCGCGAAACAGCTGAAGGTTTTCTGCAGACATCGCATTGATGTACCGATAATCATCCAGTGCCACCGTGTACTCTGCACCGACTTTCACCTCAACCTCACCGGAGGAAATCAGCGGATATTTTTTTCTCTCGTCACGAATTTCACGCAACAACATACCGGCATATCGATTGCGCAGTACCGGGCCCAGATCGCCGTCGACAGAGACCACCCCGGCGATCGCCATGCGATTACCAATAATCGCGGGGTAGCTGAAAGACTCATCAACTTTGAGGCCGTCAACATGCGCCGCACACGCGGCAAGACAAGCGAGAATCGAAGCGAGTGTGAATATGCGGAGAATGATCATTGCCTCTATGTTTACACCGGGCGTGTGCCTTAGCCGTTACGTTTGCGCGCCGCGATCCGCATGCGCAAGGCGTTGAGTTTGATAAAACCCTCCGCATCAGCCTGATTGTACGCGCCATCGTCTTCTTCAAATGAAGCGATCGTTTCATCAAACAGGGAGTCATCAGACTGACGGCCCGCGACGGTGACGCTGCCTTTATAGAGTTTAAGGCGCACTACGCCGTTGACATGCTCCTGCGATTGATCGATGGCAGCCTGCAACATTTTGCGCTCCGGGCTCCACCAGAACCCGTTGTAAATCATCTTCGCGTAGCGCGGCATCAGCTCATCTTTTAAATGCACAACTTCGCGGTCAAGCGTGATCGATTCGATCGCGCGGTGCCCTTTTAACATGATCGTGCCGCCTGGGGTTTCGTAACAACCGCGTGACTTCATGCCGACAAAACGGTTTTCGACGATGTCATCGCGACCGATTCCGTGCTCACCGCCAATTTTGTTCAAGGTTTCGAGCACGGTTGCCGGTGACATGGCCTCGCCGTCAATTGCAACGATATCACCGCGCTCAAAGGTCAGCTCGATGTAGCGCGCAGTGTCGGGTGCCTTTTCCGGCGAGACGCTCCACAGCCACATGTCGTCTTTACCCTCGCTCCACGGATCCTCAAGATTGCCGCCTTCGTACGAGATGTGCAGAAGATTGGCGTCCATTGAATAAGGAGATTTGGTGCCCTGCTTTTTCTCAATCGGGATGCCGTGTTTTTCTGCGTACGCCATCAGCGCTTCGCGCGAATTCATGTCCCATTCGCGCCACGGCGCAATTACGCGGATATCCGGGCGCAGGGCGTAGGCGCCCAGCTCAAACCGAACCTGATCGTTACCTTTTCCTGTTGCGCCGTGCGAGATGGCATCCGCCCCGGTTTCGTTAGCGATTTCGATCAGTCGCTTGGCAATGAGCGGTCTGGCAATCGAAGTTCCTAACAGATACTCACCTTCGTAAATCGTATTGGCGCGAAACATTGGAAACACGAAATCACGCACAAATTCCTCGCGCAGGTCGTCAATATAGATTTCCGAGACCCCCATGGCTGTGGCCTTCGCGCGGGCCGGTTCGACCTCCTCACCCTGGCCGATATCAGCGGTAAAGGTAACCACATCGCATTGATATTCATCCTGCAGCCACTTGAGAATGATCGAGGTATCTAACCCGCCGGAGTAGGCGAGAACTACTTTTTTGACAGACACTGAAATTGTCTCCTGCAAACCGATCGCGCATTCTACGCCTAAGGCAACAGCGAGAAAATACTGATGGGGTCGTCAGAATTGCCAATAAACCTGATTCCGCGTCTGGATTCGTAAATCAACCACCAATCGCCTTCAGAATGTGGCCTTTGTCATATCCTGAAACTCAATTGCGATACCGGTTCACAAAATCGTTGCATTACGGTGGAGCGAGCGACCACCTGCGTGTACATTGCAGTATTATTCATCCAAGAGCGGAGCGAACGATGTCGGAACAAGTCGCAACATTCGAAGAAGTACGCCAAAACTACAATGATCGTTTGGATATCCTTCGACAATCACGCATCCTCTATAACAAAAACAAACACCGTAGCATCCCGAATCGAGGCCCGTATGAATACGGCCTGAAAGTTGCTCAGCGCGAATTCGATGCTGCGAAGGAAGCGCTGCAGGCGCTGCTCGAGACCGCAAAAGATGCCAAACCGGCTAACGATGCGCTAACCATAGCCGCCCAACAGGCCTCACTAGACCAAGTGGCCGATGTGAGCGGTGAAGAGCACAACGGCACTCGCCGTAAACGCGTGTTTCTGGCGAAACTGCAACAGGCGGAGGCACTCAAAAAAGAGTTAGCGATGCACTAAGTCCAATCGTCATTGAACTAGCGAAAAACCCTCTCACGTGAGAGGGTTTTTTTTGGTGTAGGGAGAAAACTAGCTAGCGCTGCGCAATCAGAACAGCGTTTGTAAGCCGCGCTTTTTGCAGGCCGCCTGCGGTTTATGCAATTGAACATCAGATTCGGCCATCTTGCCGACATCCAACCTCCATTTGAAAAACTCCAGACTCATTCCACCGGATCGGCACTCCAAATGCAGATCGAGCAATAGGCCACGACGCACATAGCCGGTGGGTGTCGCATCGACATTCTCGAAGGAAATCGATTCTCCGGCCAATACCCGTGTTTCGCCTTTACGGAAGTAGCCATTGTCGGGATCCATCTGATGCAGATCCCACCACAGGGCGGTGACGACAAAAATTGTCGCAACAAACCCGATTAGCGCAAACAGTGTTCTCAGAAATACGTACATGTTCAAGATAATCTCAGTAAGCCATTACTCGGGAGATTTTTCTTTTCCTATAGCTATCAATGAACTAGAGCGTGAAGCTGAAGTATAGCAGTAGATTTCCCATATGTTGAAGCTATCAAAATATGATTGAATAGCGCTTGTCTTAGCAGCAAAATCCAAGTGTTCATGTTGGCCGTTTTCGGCCAGCGCCAAGTTCCCTTGCTCGGACGCTTTTGGACTATAATCAATCGCTTACTTGACAGTCGCGGACATTTTCGGACAGCGCGGACGCTGAAATCGCCCGCCTAATTACAGCAGGACCTCAAGACTATGACGCAAGATACCATGACCCTCGGCCGTCCCGGCTCAGACGATTCACTCGATCTACCTGTTGTGACCGGGTCTCTCGGAACCCCTGCGGTTGACGTGCGAAAGCTCAAACCCGGGCTTGGTACTTTCACATTTGACCCCGGTTATGCGTCGACCGCTAGCTGCCGCAGCGCGATTACCTATATTGACGGTGACAAGGGCGAGTTGCTCTACCGTGGCTATCCGATCGAACAGCTGGCAAAACACAGCAGCTATCTGGAGGTGTGCTACCTGCTGCTCGACGGCGAACTTCCGAGCGAGTCAGAAATGGAAGAGTTCAAACACATTATCACCCACCACACTATGGTTCATGAGGGAATCGCGGATTTTTACAAAGGTTTTCACTATGACGCGCACCCGATGGCAATGTTGTGTGGAGTGGTTGGTGCAATGTCATCGTTCTATCACGACTCGCTGGATATCAATAATCCGGAACACCGCAAAATCGCCGCGCACCGTCTGATTGCGAAGATGCCGACGCTCGCGGCCTACTGCTACAAACATTTCCTCGGGCAGCCGTTTATGTATCCACGCAATGATCTGGATTACTCCGCGAACTTCCTGCACATGATGTTTGGCGTACGACCGGACAAAGACTTCCAACCGTCCGCAACGATGGTCAAAGCACTCGATTTGATTTTGATACTGCACGCAGATCACGAGCAAAACGCATCGACATCCACCGTCCGACTCGCCGGTAGCTCGGGAGCCAACCCGTTCGCGTGTATCGCCGCGGGAGTTGCCACTTTATGGGGGCCGGCGCACGGCGGGGCGAATGAAGCCGTGATCAATATGCTCGATGCAATCTCCGCCTCTGGCGAAACAATCGACAGCACAATTGCGCGCGCCAAAGACAAGAACGACCCCTTCCGCTTGATGGGATTTGGTCACCGCGTGTACAAAAACTTCGACCCGCGTGCGACGCTGATTCGTGAGATGTGCCACGACCTGCTTGGCGAGATGGGTGGCGATCAACCGATGTTTGAAATGGCGGTCGAGCTGGAGCAAAAAACGCTCGAAGACGATTACTTTAAAGAGCGCAAACTTTACCCAAATGTCGATTTTTACTCTGGTCTGATTCTGCGCGCGATGGGCTTGCCGCTGAACATGTTCACCGTCATATTCGCGATGGCGCGCACAGTCGGCTGGATCTCACACTGGTTGGAAATGCAAACTGATCCCGACGCGCGCATTGGCCGTCCGCAGCAGATTTACATCGGCGAAAAACACCGCGACTACCCGGTTAAGTAGATCGTCGCGTCAATACGATCGCGGCATTCCCAGTACATGCTCGGCAATGTAGCTGAGCACCAGATTCGTCGAGATCGGCGCGACTTGATACAAGCGCGCTTCGCGGAATTTGCGCTCGATATCGTACTCCTCGGCAAAACCAAACCCACCGTGCGTTTGCACGCAGGCTTCGGCCGCCGCCCACGACGCGTCGGCTGACTGCATCTTGGCCAGATTGGCCTCCTCGCCCGGATTGTTGCCCGCTTCGTACAAGCGTATCGCCTCGCGTAACATCAGCTCAGCCGACCGCATTTGTGAGTACGCCTGGGCTATCGGAAACTGCACGCCCTGATTTTTTCCGATCGGGCGATTGAACACTTCGCGCTCGCAGGCGTAGGCGCTGGCCTTATCGATGAACCACTTGGCGTCACCAATACATTCAGCTGCGATCAATATTCGCTCCGCATTCATGCCGGAAAGAATATAGCGAAAGCCTTTACCTTCCTCACCAATCAGGTTTTCAACAGGCACGCGCATATTGTCAAAAAACACTTCGGTGGTCGCGTGATTCATCATGGTTTTTATCGGGCGAATTGTGAGCCCGTTGTCGAGGCACTCACGCATATCAACCAATAACACAGATAACCCATCGGTCTTTTTGGCTGTTTCATCGCGCGGTGTCGTGCGCGCCAGCAGCAACATCAGATCGGAGTGCTCGGCGCGTGACGTCCAGATCTTTTGGCCATTCACAACGAATTGATCGCCATCGCGTTTAGCCGTCGTCCGCAACGCAGAGGTGTCGGTTCCGCTGCCAGGTTCTGTCACGCCGAAAGCCTGCAGGCGCAGGCTGCCGTCAGCGATTCCCGGCAAAAAACGTTGCTTTTGTTCGTCCGACCCGTGGCGTAGAACCGTGCCCATCGTGTACATCTGCGCGTGACAGGCGGCAGCGTTGCAACCATTGTGATGAATCGTTTCAAGAATCGCCGCACCAGCGGAGATCGCAAGACCGGAACCACCGAACGCTTCTGGAATCAAAGCCGCGAGATAACCGGCCTCGGTCAGGGCTTGCACAAATTCAGTCGGATACTGTTGTTCGCGATCATGCGCGCGCCAATATTCACCGGGAAACGTCTCACACAGCTGGCGCACGCCATCGCGAATATCCGTGTGATCGAGTTCGTAGCGCATCAATAATCCCGTTAACGATAAAACACCCCGCGCAGTCTGCCACGACGACCGCAATTTTTCGATGGTATCGACACGAACATGTACAATCGGGCCAACTTAAAACGAGTCTTGATTGATGCCAATGCATGAACGTGCGATTCGCCCCCGCCGCAGTTTTATTTTTTCACCAGGGCTGCGCCCGGAGATGTTTCCCAAAGCACTCGCATCCGGCGCAGACATTGTGTGTGTCGAACTCGAAGATGGAATCGCACCCAAGGACAAAGATGCTGCGCGCAGTAACACGCTTGAATTATTTGCTCAACGACAATCCGACGACGGCGTCGAGCGGATCGTGCGCATAAACTGTGTTCGCTCCCTGTTTGGCATGGACGACGTGCAAGCTATTTTGAAAGCCGATTTACCGCCCCCGGCAATCATGCTGCCGAAAGTCATGACGCCCGATGAAGTTGTCTGGCTGGATGACTTGCTGACCGAACGCGGCCACAACACGCGTCTGCATATCATTATTGAAACGAACGCCGGTCTTGAAGCGGTGCACGACATCGCGCGGGCCAGCGACCGGATTGAGGCCTTGTTTTTTGGTGGGGTCGACATGTCTGCTGAACTGCGTTGTGACAACACTTGGGAGGCGCTGCTGTACGCGCGCTCGCGAGTTGTGCACGCAGCGGCCAGCGTCGGCATCGATGCGATTGATGTGCCGTTTCTCGACCTCGAAGATCAGGCCGGGCTTGAACGCGCGGCAACGCAAGCGCGCGACCTCGGCTTCAGCGGCAAGGGCTCTATTCACCCCAAACAGATTCCAATTATTAATGGCGTATTTACCCCTGATGAAGACAAAATCGCACGTGCCAAACGCGTGATTACGGCATTCGAGGAAGCCGACACCGGTCTGGTTGTGATCGACGGCAAGTTGATCGAGAAACCGGTGCTGCGCGAAATGCGACGCACGCTGGCGGTCGCTGAAGCAGCGGGCAACGCGTCATGACGACACCCTCTTACGAAACCCTGTTGATTTCGAATCCTGCCGAGTTCGTTTCACAGGTAACGTTAAATCGCCCCGAATCTGCCAATGCGTTCAACACACAGATGGCACGCGAGTTAATCGAATTTTTCGAGAGCATTGCGCTGGATGCGGGTGACTCGCGCTGCATCGTTTTGACTGGTGCTGGCGAGCGCGCATTTTGCGCCGGTGGTGATCTGAAAGAACGCAACAGCATGAGCGACGAAGCCTGGGCCAAACAACATTTGGTTTACGAGCGTATGGTGCGGGCGATTATCGATTGCCCCATCCCGGTTATTGGCGCGATCAATGGTGCAGCCTTTGGAGGTGGGTGCGAACTGAGCGCGGCAGTGGACTTTGCCTATGCGGCTGACTCGGCCAAATTCGCTTTGACTGAAACGTCGCTCGGTATTATCCCAGGTGCCGGTGGAACACAAACACTGGCTCGCGCTATGGGTGAAAGACGCGTAAAGGAACTGATCCTGTCAGCGCAGTCGTTTAGCGCCGAGCAAGCGCATAACTGGGGTCTTATCAATGCGGTCTTTACACAAGCTGAGTTGCTTGACGCCGCAATCGCGACCGCTTCGCGGATTGCATCGAACGCACCCGTTGCGGTACGCCAGGCCAAGCAATCGATTCATCGCGGGTTACAGATGTCGCTGGCAGACGGACTTGCTTTCGAAATTGAAGCCTATAACCGCACGGTACCAACCAAAGACCGCCGCGAAGGGGTGCTTGCGTTTAATGAGAAACGCAGACCCAAATTTACCGGTCAATAGAGTATTCGCAACTCGACAACGTCGACCTCATTCGGTGTCGTCGATTCCAAACTCGTACAACCCGATCAACAGCTCCGTACTAGGCCGCGCGATAGTCAATTTTATTGGGTACGTACGTGGCTACGGTAGGCGTAAAAATTTGAAATAAACCATAGTTACCCAGGTTTTGTGTGCTTGTAAGTGACCGCACACTGTCCGCCAGCACGTCTCCCAAACTTGGTTCAACAACACATCGTATAACGGCAAACTCCAGACTCATATTTGCGAACTTTGATCCTGGTTGTGCCTGAGGATCGTATTGCCGCGCGTAATGCACGTTTAAACCCGAAGCTCCCGCATCCAGTAATGCGTCAGAAAACTTCTGAGTCGACTCGCGCTCGACGAACAGATTCAGACAGGTTCGTTGATGCATGTAATCGTTCTTGTTGATGTTGCCGATACCGACGGCCCGCCCTTGCCCCGGAAGCTGGTACACACTCTGGTCACGCCAGTTGTTGTGTCCCGATAAATGATCAATAGCGTGGATGATCTGCTGTAAGCTCGCCTCGTGATGATGCTGCGAAGTACGGCTCGGAAGGTTGTACATTCCCTTGCTGATCGGCAATCGATACATAAACCCCCGACCGGGTAGGTCGAGCCTCGCAACGTGCGACATGGTGTCGAAAATATCGTCAGCGAATTCTTTCTCCGCAATCACGACGAGCACTTCTTTGTCGTGCTCTTTTGTGATTCGCAACCAACCGAGTCGATCGCGCAAGCCTTTACCTTCACAGTAATGTACGACGGGGCCGTGCGCGCCGGCGCGAATGGCGGCTTTCGAAACGCGTTCGGCATCCGAATGCGTCAAAATACAAAAGATAGCGCTGAGCTCTTCCTGATCGCGCCTTTGATCGACGGGAACACCTTCAGCTGCGAGACTGCTGAGTACGTCGAAGTCGTCTCCGATAACAGCGTCAGTGCAAGGCGAGCTGAAAACCGCGCCGGTTGATTGCTGATCCAGGCGTGCAGCTTTAATGATCACCTCTTCTACTTGCTCGACGCGATCGTCCGGTGCGAGCAGTTGCAAATAACTTTTCGCGGGACTGATCGGCGGCACCCAGGACTTCCACCATTGGTCGTGAAGTAATGTTCCACGCGCCTCCGAAATCATCGCAGCTGCGCCAAGTTCCCGGGCGAGTGATTCGCAGGTCACCTGCGTTGTTGATTTTGGCAAGACCGCAGTAACCAGTGAGAAATTTGTGGATTCAGTGCTCATGATTCCTTTGCCTCATGCGTTGATAGACTGATGAGCGATTGCTCCTCGACATCGTTTTGTGGCTGACGTTGACTGTACAGGCCGACCATAAGAACGGTCAGAATTGGGCCGACAGACGCAAGGGCGAGAATGCCAAAACCATCGCTAACGCCCGGAATGTTTGCGCCAACACCCAGGCCCATTGCCAAAACCAGAGGCACCGTTATGGGGCCTGTAGTAACACCTGCACTGTCCCAACTGAAATTCACGAAACTGTGCGGAGCGATGATGGTTAGCGCAACCACCAGCAGATACGGCGGTATCAACATTCCAATCAAGGGCAGGTTGTAAGCCATTTTCAATATTCCGGCGGCGATACCCAACCCGACGCCAAGTGCAACACTTTGCATCAACAGTTTTTTACGAAACGCGCCGACGGTAATGCGCTCGACGGTATCGCCCAGCGCATTCAGCGCAGGCTCAGCCAGGGTTGCCCCATAACCGAGGAAAAATGCGAAACCAATTGCCGTCAATTTACCGGTGTGACTGTCGAACAGCGGCCCTTCGCTGAATTCCAAACCGAAAGGCACGATTTCCGCAAAAGCCAGTGGCACGTTACTGCCCAGTTGAGCACCTAACGGCGTTAAGCCGATCGCGATGCCCAAACCGAACAGCGTCATCCCGACCAGCGCAAACGTGATGCCGGTGCTCACGTCACTGTCCTCGCTCAAGCGTCTCTTCAAAAACATGCGCAAAACAAAATACAAAAATATGCACAACGGAACGATTGCTCGAAGCGCATCCATTCCGGCGGTTTTCAAACCGTCCGTGAATTCGAGTCGGCTATCCCACTGCTGGTCGCCAAACAGTGAAAACTCCCGATCCTGCGTCTTTTCAATGATTACCTTGGGTGTAGTTAAAACGATACGTCCCTCTACCAGCGAAGGATTGCCTTCATCAAATGCGAGTGTGTAGCCGTCCGGTAGCTCACCCGTGGCAAGATATTGCTCGAACTCACTCGGTTGAATGTCGACAAAGCGACGACTGGGTTCTGCATCCGCCTGCTCGTCGCTTATCTCATGCGACAGCGCTTGAGAGCCGATGTAATTGGGGGCGCCAACGTAATCCTGTTGTTGGTAGTGATAAAACGCGAGGCTCATCACAGCCAGAATCGGGAACAACGACGCCAGCGTCACAATCCCAAAACCCGAATTTCCTGAATCAGCTCCATCCGCTGATACGACGCGACACACACCGATTCCCAGCGCGAGTACGAGCGGCACGGTAACCGGTCCGGTCGTCACTGCACCGCAGTCCCATGCCAATCCAAGCACGTCGGACAACTCCGGAATTCCACTAAAATAGAACGAGAATCCGAGTAACGATAGAACCACCGGGATAGCGAGATATTTAAGCGGCCATGCGTAAAAGAAACGCAGCACGCCGAGCGCCACAGCAATACCGACACCGATACCGACGCTCGCCACCAGTTGTGAGGAGAAATCATTCAGCAGGCTGTATAACAAGGGCGCATCGCTTGCTTTCACCCCTGCACCTGCACTTTTAAGTACGGCGATGGCAGGCTCTGCAAAGGTGGCACCGACCCCCAGCAAAAATGCAAATACCAGGATCACAGGTAAACTGGAGTTTTTGGGCAACTCGCTACCTATCTGTTCACCCAGTGGCATCAGGCCCAGTCGCAAACCCTCCATAAAAAACATGAGGCCAAGCGCAACCACGATAATGCCCACACCAATCATCAGTGCGTACGCAATGGGTAATTGCAACACAATTAATTGAAACACGACCAGATAGGTCACGATGAACCAGATTCCCTGAACCTGGTTAAGAAAGTTGCGTTTCACATATGGCCACAACACACGTAGCGTGTCGCGCAAACCCAGTTTAAATCGCGGGTTCTCAGTTCCAGTCATCACCAAACACTCCCCGTTAAGCTTCAGAGGATTACGGCAGGTAAATCAAGAACTTTAGCGGCGTTCTTTATCCATAAATAAAATATCACCCGCAAACATCGAACGATGCATTATTAAAAAAACAGATAGTCTCGTTGCACTCAGACTAAGGTGACGTTTGAAATCACGCGCAATCGACCGGTGCAAGCCATGAGATGGCGAAACACGCCGCTGAGTGAATCAGTGTTTTCTTCGAGCGAAACTTGTTTTAAAGGGGTGGCTGGTCGTCGTCACCCCTCGCGCTTGGGATATCCTATCCTGCTATGGATTCGAGCAGATCGTGCTGGGTGATAATTCGCGGGAGGTTGTCCTTATCGCGTACCATGACTGCCGGGTTGTCGCGGCTGATCATTGAAGAGAGCACATCAAGCGTGCTGTCTGCGGGCACAAACTGAAACGGGTCTTGCATCACGTCGGACACCGATTTTTCTCGCAGTTCCGGGTTTTCGATCAAGCGGCCGAGTAAACCTGATTCGGTCAAACTGCCGACAAATTCACCTTCTCCATTGATGACCGGCAGCTGCGAAATATTCGAGGTGGTTAGCATGTTGACCGCGTCAGTGACGCTGGCACTCTGATCGATAGTAGAGAGCGCATCCTCACCCCCCTGTTTGGCAATAATGCTCGATGCGGTGGCGTAGTCATGCTGTTCAACAAATCCGTGATCCTTCATCCAGTTGTCGTTGTACACCTTGGCCAGATAGCGCGTGCCGTGATCGGGCAAAATGATAACCATCACGTCGTCGTCTTGCAGATTTTCGCGCGCGTATTCGAGCGCACCGTAGACTGCCGAGCCGCACGACCAGCCAACGAACAGCCCTTCCTCGCGCGAGAGCCGGCGCGTCATGATCGCCGCATCTTTGTCGGTAACCTTGACGAAATGATCGATCAACGAAAAATCGACGTTATCCGGCAGAATGTCCTCACCAATGCCTTCGGTCAGGTAAGGGTAGATTTCGCGCTCGTCGAATACGCCTGTCTCTTTGTATTTTTTAAACACAGAACCGTAGGTGTCGATCCCAACGGTAACGACGCCAGCGTTTTGTTCTTTCAAATATTTGGCTACGCCGCACATTGAACCACCCGTACCGACACCGGCTGCGTAGTGCGTCACCTTACCGTCGGTATCACGCCAAATTTCAGGGCCAGTTGTCTCATAGTGCGCTACGGCGTTGGAAAGGTTGTTGTATTGGTTTGGGTAGTACGAATTTTCGGTTTCGCGATTGATTTTTTGCGCGACAGAGTAATACGAGCGCGGATCATCCGGCGCAACGGCGGTGGGGCACACGATCACCTCTGCACCGACTGCACGAAGTATGTCGATCTTCTCCTGGCTTTGTTTGTCGGCAAGGGTGAAAACACAGCGGTAGCCTCTGGAGATTGCGGCCAATGCCAAACCCATGCCGGTGTTGCCAGAGGTGCCTTCGACAATCGTGCCACCCGGCTTGATATCTCCGCGCGCCTCGGCATCGTCGATCATCTTTACCGCCATGCGGTCTTTCATTGAGTTGCCGGGGTTGAAATACTCGACTTTGACCAGAATCGTGCCTTTAATACCTTTGTTGACCGAGTTCAGTTTGACCAGCGGCGTATCGCCAATGGTGTCAATGATGGAGTCATAGTATTTCATCAGAGGTCCCGTGCGTTGCGAACATAAGCGTAAAGAACGAGTATCATTATTGCACGTTTCGTACGACAGCATGTTAATTGCGTATTCGAGTCGGGGATAAACGCATCTGGATGCGAACCCCACCTGCGTTCAACTGCAATACCGCTCTGCGGTACTCGAATTTGAGCGCTACGCGTTGTCACATGATCCTGATCATGTGGAATGTTGAAACCGTTCTTTAGCTTACGATCAAAAACGCAAGAAACGGGTCGTAAACGTTAACCAACAACCAGATCATGCGGCTTCGTGTTCACCGGAGCGATCCACCATGTCATTTATGTTTTCTGCACTCGAAGCCGAGCAATTTCGCGAAATTTTGTCGCTACCAAACGATCAACTTGCCACGCATAACGCCATCGAAATAATTGCCGAAGAAAACGGCACTTTACCGTGTCGCGTGTCGCTTCGTAACGCGTGCAAAGGAGAGGCAGTACTATTGTTGAATTACGAGCATCTGTCTGTTGCATCACCTTATCGTTCGCGTCACGCGATCTACGTTCGGCGTGCTGCCGAAACCGCAGCTCCGGCGATTGATGAGATTCCTGACATTCTGCGGGGCTGGCCGTTGTCGATACGCGCATTCGACAGGCACGATATGATGATATCCGCTGAGGTGATCGATGACAGTGCGTTGAAAGTGCGTATCGACGAAATTCTGGTCAACAACGAGACAGACTACATACATATACACTTTGCTGGTGCTGGATGTTACGCCGCACGCGTTGATCGTGTCACGTAACGATCCGCTCCAGTGTCAGGCGTCGATGAACCCGTATGAAAAACGATTTGTAGTTTAATGGGGTTTACAACGCTGTCTTGATTTCAAATAATCCGCGTCGTTAGTGGTTAGCGAATTATGCGATGGCGCTAAAAATTCTCGCGCTTGGCGGTGACGGCATTGGTCCGGAGGTGCTCAATGCCGGACTAAAACTGCTTGCAGCCGTCGCCTCGTCTGCCGCAATAAAATACGAACTTTGTGAAGACTTACTCCACGGTGCTGCGTGGGACAAGCACGGAACGTTCCTGCATCCCGACACCTTGGCCAAGGCGCGGGAAAGCGACGCCCTGCTCGTGGGCGCAACCGGAGGCCCGGCATGGGACCGCATCGAGGTTGCAGGCGGCCCCGCTGAGCAGGATGGCCTGATGAAACTGCGCCACGAACTGCAAACCTTTGCCTGTGTGCGATCTTCGCAAGCATGGGAACCACTGCTCGATTACACGCCGTTTAATCCAGACGTGGTTCGGGGTGCGAATGTGATTGTGATGCGTGAGCTCTGCGGCGGGGCGATGTTTTCAGACACACGTGGCATTGAAACCGGCAGTGATGGCAAACGCCGCGGGTTTGATCTCAATGAGTACGCTGAATCAGAAATCGCTCGCTTCGCGCGCGTCGGATTTACGATTGCGCGGCAGCGAAAAAAACGCGTCGTGTCGGTTGATAAGTCCAACGTGTTTGTCGCGGATAAACTCTGGCGCGAGGTTGTAACCGAAGTCAGCACTGATTTTCCCGACATCGAACTCACACATATGTTTGCCGACAACTGCGCCTTCCAGCTTTGCAGGCAACCCGCGTCATTCGACGTAATACTGGCCGACAATTTATTCGGCGACATACTCTCCGATCAGGTCGGCTCGATTGCCGGCTCACTAGGCATGTTACCGTCGGCTTCGCTTCCGGGAATTGACGCCAATGGAGTATCAAACGGCACCGCAATTTATGAACCCGTGCACGGCAGCGCGCCTGATATTGCCGGGCACGGCGTTGCCAACCCAATTGGCATGATCCTCTCGGTCGCGATGATGTTTGAGTATTCGCTCGGTCGAACGGACATATCAAAGAAAATCAGCGCAGCTGTCGAAGCAGCGTTGAAAGAGGGTTTTGCCACGCGCGATATCGGCGGCAAGGCGACAACGTCTGCAATGACGGACGCGATCATTCGACACTACCAGTCACCTTAAAACGATGAGACGACGTGATTCAGCATTCGACTACGTCATCGCAGGCGCGGGATCAGCGGGTTGCGCACTTGCAGTCCGACTTGCGGAATACGAACCCGATGCACAAATCCTGTTAGTCGAAGCCGGCGGAAGCGGCCGTAGCCTCTTTACGCGGATGCCCGCAGGCAATGGCATTTTGATCGGAAATCCGAAATTTGATTGGGGGTTTACCAGCGTGCCACAAACCGGCATGAACGGAGGCCACATTTATTACCCACGCGGTTTTGGCGTCGGTGGCAGTTCGCTGCTTAACGGCATGATCTACATTCGCGGCAACCCCGCCGACTACGACACATGGGCAGAGATGGGCTTGGCAAACTGGTCGTACGCGAACGTGTTGCCCTACTTCAAACGCTCGGCCGGAGCGCCGCATCGCGACGGCGATCCGTACCACAATTCCCAAGGGCCGATGATGTTGTCACCGGCACGCAACCACATTCCAATTGCGGATGCTTTTTTACAGGCCTGCCAACAAGCCGGAATTCCATTTAACCCAGATTTTAACGGCACTTCGCAAAACGGAGTCGGCATCCTTGATGCCAAATCATACAGTGGAGTTCGACAATCCTCAGCTGAGGCATACCTCTCGCAGAAACCAAACAACATTACCGTGAAAACGGGCACACGGGTACTTGGCATCGAGTTTGAAGGGAATCGTGCAAGCGGCCTTAAGCTCTCGTCTGGATTCGTTCGCGCAAAAAGTGAGGTACTTATTTGTATGGGCGCGTTTCAGTCGCCCCACCTTTTGATGCTTTCCGGCATAGGACCTGCCGAACACTTACGAGATCATGCGATTGATGTGCGCGTCGATTTACCGGGTGTTGGATCCCGATTATTTGATCACCCTAACATGCCAATGCAGTTTGATATAAAAGACAAGCAAATGAGCATGGCACGTTACCAACGCATTGACCGTGCGGTTTGGCTTGGCCTGCAGTACCTCTGGAATCAATCCGGCCCCGGTGGTGGGCCTTTTTGGTCGGTTGTGTTGTTCACCGCCCTGCGAAACGAGGCGATGCCCGAACTCGAAACTTTTTTTACTCCGATGATTGTAAAAGAAGAAGCTGCGGGCGGCGGTTGGAATTTACAGACGCTGATGAATCCCGGTAAAGCCATCTTTGCGCGAGGCAAAACCGCGCGTCCCGGATTCCAGTTGGACGTGAATTTGCTGCGCCCCAAAAGTCACGGGACAGTGCGTTTGGCATCAAATGATCCGATGCGCCTACCGTTGATTAATCCTGATTATTTTAGCCATCCAGACGATGTGAAAGATTTGGTTGCTGGCGTGCGACGCATGCGTGAGATCGTCGCTCAGCCGGTAATGAACGGTGTAGTGGGAGGGGAACTTTCCCCCGGCATAAACATCAGCAACGACCGAGAGATTGAAAACGCTGTGCGACAACTCGCGACAACCGGCCATCATCCGGTTGGCACGTGTGCGATGGGCGCAGAAAACAATCCTGACGCGGTTCTCGATAGCGAATTCCGCGTGCGCGGCGTCGAAAAGCTGCGGGTGATAGACGGTTCAAGTATGCCGACACAAGTCAGCGGCAACGTAAATGCACCGATTATTATGATGGCGGAAAAAGCGGCGGATATAATTGCGGGTCACGCGCCGCTAACACCATTCGATCCGAGAGGAGCAATCGATGACGATTGACGCTCGCTATCTGGTCAAGACCGCCAGGGTCGTCGATTGCCACCTGCACATTAGTTGGGTCGACGGACACAGCAGTCGCTACCACCCGATGTGGTTGCGACACCAATGTGAGTGCGATGACTGCGGTTCGTCGTTGGATGGCGTTCGCGGAATTCGAATCCATCACATACCCGAGGATATCCATCCAATAGAAACGGTTGTCAATGACGAAACCGTTTCAATCGTCTGGAATAACGACCGGCACACGTCAGATTACTGTACCCGTTGGTTGCGTGATAACTGCTATTCAGACAGGGAGCGCGCCGCGCGAAAACATCTTCCGAGCTTATGGGACCGAATCTCAGCGGAGCGTGTCGATCCCGTCGACTTCGTTGCGGCCGAATCAGACCAAAGCGTTCGGTTGAAGTGTTTGGAGACCGTCGCCGACTACGGATTTTGCCCCCTGATTAACATGCCAAAAGACTTGTCTGAGTCGCATCGACCGATCGCGCTGGTCGGCGATCAACGCACGACGCATTACGGCACTTACACCTTGGGTAAAAAACGCAAAGTACGCAACGTGGGAGATGTGACAGGGCCACTTGACCCGCACAGTGACGAAACCTACCGCATGTCAACCATCGGTATTACTGTTTTCCAGGTGTTGCGGCCAAGCAGTGACGGTGGTGCGTCAACGTTGATGGATGGCTTCGAAGCGGTTCGCCGTCTACGCGAATCATTCCCGGACGACTATGAGTTGCTGTGTCGAACCCCGGTCACGACGCAGCGCTTCGACGATTTTAGCGATGACGCCTTGCCCAAGTGGTACGTATCCCGCCAGCCGTGGATAAAAGTGGACGAAGACAATGACGTTTGCGGAGTGAGAATCAACGAACGACAAATTGCCCCGCTCGATATGCCGGGCGATTCGATTGAATCGTTTTACGCGGCGTTGAGACGGCTTATGCAGATTGTTTACGACCCAGAACTGCGCATCACATTTCCGTTACAGGCGGGTGAAGGATTGCTTTTTAACAACCAGCGCGTTCTACACGGTCGCACCGCGTACAAAGCCGAACAACCCGGCCGCTCGGTCCTGACGAGTTCAGTTGATCTGGAAGAATTTTACTCGACTATTCGGGTGCTTAAACTGCAGCAGGGACACACGGGACCCGCGTTGCGTTATGCGCAGGGTATGGTTTTTTAAAAAAAACCAGGGGAGCTGAACGAAGACCCGGCCGGCAGAGCTTTTGGTTGTCACCAAACGGTCGTAATATCGACAAAACACAGGATTCCCGAATTCGCAGGAATAACACGAGATTAAGCAATGCACACGTTCAAATACTTCACCAATAACCAGTGGCACGATCCGCAATCGGGCAAATACATACCCAGCGAAAACCCCGCACTTGGCGAAGTCTGGGCGCAAGTGCCGGATTGCAATTCGACCGACGTTGACCGCGCCGTCGCCGCCGCAAAATCTGCCTTTTACGAAAGCCCATGGGGCAAAATGCTGCCCGCCGAACGCGGTCGCTTCATGCGAAGAATCGGTGATGTTATTTCGCAGCACGCAGAGCGACTCGGCGAAGTTGAAACCCGCGACAACGGCAAATTGCCCGGGGCCATCACACCCGGTTTGAAAGAAGGCCAGTGGCAGGTGGATAGCTGGCACTACTACGCCGGTCTGTGCGACAAATTTGAGGGCAGTTTGATCCCCGCTGAAATGCCCGGCATGCACAATTACATGAAATGGGAACCTTACGGCGTGTGCGGATTAATCCTGCCATGGAATTCGCCCATCGGCACATTGATCTGGAAACTCGCACCCTGCCTCGCCGCGGGCAACACGGTTGTAATGAAACCGTCTGAGCAGTCCTCGTGCTCAACGCTGGAGTTGATGGACGTATTGCTTGAAGCGGATTTACCGCCGGGTGTTTTGAACGTCGTAACCGGTTACGGCCAGACCACAGGCGAACCCCTGATCGATCACCCAGACGTGCGCATGGTGTCATTTACCGGCGGCACGCACGGCGGTCGCGCGGCGGCCGCAGTTGCAGCGCGAAAGACTAAACCCATTGTCATGGAACTGGGCGGCAAGTCGCCTCAAATCGTACTGCCGGACGCGGATATCGAGCTGGCCGTTCACGGCGTCGCGGCGGGGATTTTTCCGGCAACCGGTCAGAGCTGCATATCCGGTTCACGTCTTTTGGTGCACCGGTCAATCGTCGATGAATTTACCGAGCGCTTGGTCGGCGTGGTGGAAAAGGCGCGTGTGGGTGAGCCGACTGACCCATCCACCCAAATCGGCCCGATTGCCAATCGCCCACACTATGAGGCGGTGCTGGATAAAATCGACGCGGCTGAAAAAGCCGGCCACAAACTTTTGCTCGACGGACGCAGTGCCTGCCGCGATAAAGGTTATTACATCGGTCCGACTATTTTTGCCGATGTACCTAATGACGCCGATCTTGCCCAAAACGAAGTGTTTGGACCAGTCGTTTCTACAGAGAGTTGGGAAGACGAGGAAGACGCCATCCGCATTGCCAACGATTCGATTTTCGGCCTCGCCGCCGGTATCTGGACGTGCGATGTCGCAAAAGCCATGCGTATGGCAGATCGCATAGAAGCCGGAACGGTGTACATAAATAATTATTTTAACGCGGCCACGCAGTCGCCCGTCGGCGGTTACAAGCAATCCGGCTACGGGCGCGAGAACGGAATCGAAGGTATGCGCTGCTTTATGCAAACCAAATCGGTGTGGCTGGCGACCGAGCCGAACCAGCCCGATCCATTCGCTTGAACTCAATGACTCAATCACCGCGTTCAAAGCTTACGCTAAGCGGTGAGCGTACCGCAGTTCCGGCTATTGAAACGGTCGAGGTTATCAGTGCGATTTTTCGCGCTCTGGGTACATCCGACAATACCGCTTCGGTAATTGCCGAGCACCTGACTGACACCAGCCTGTGCGGCATGGAGAGCCACGGCATTATGCGGACCTTGCAGTACGCGGCGCAGATGCAAAACGGTTACATGCTTGCCGCCGGTGAGCCGGAAGTCGTTCATCGCAAAAGCGGTGCGATAGAAATTAACGGAAACGACGGTTCTGGCATTGCGGCGATGCATCTCGCCTACGCAACGGGTATCGACTCAGCACGCGAGATCGGAGTATCTGCACTGGCGATTCGCAACGTCGGGCACACCGGTCGTCACGGTGCGTTTGCAGATCACGCCGCAGAACGAGGATTCCTAACGATTTGCGTTGGCGGCGGTAACCGTCACAGTTGGCCGCAGGTTGCGCCGCACGGTGGCGCCAAAGGTGTATTACCGACCAACCCCTGGTGTATCGGAATTCCCGGCGGTGACCACGGGCCGGTCGTGCTCGACTTTGCGACATCCAAAATTGCCGGCGGATGGATTTATGCCGCGCGCTCGGCAGGTGCGCTGTTGCCCGAGGGCTGCGTGATTGATCGCGACGGGAATCCGACCCGTGATCCGGAGGACTATTTTTCAGGCGGCGCTATTTTGCCTTCGGGAGAACACAAAGGTTACGCACTCGCGTTAGTAGCCGAGTTAATTGGGGAGGCCATGCTTGGCCCCTCAACAACCGAGGGCAACTGGCTGCTGGTAACGCTGGACTGTTCGAGATTTCGCGACGCCCCTGCCTTACATGCGGCGGCCGAGGACGTACTCAGCGACCTGCGCAACTGCCCACCCGCGCCCGGCTTTGATCGCGTAGAAATTCCAGGCGAGCGGGAGCGCGCGCACCGCGAAGCGTCAAACGGTGTTGCTCATGTTCCAGAGGCGACCTGGGAACAGATCCTTGACCTCGCGAAATCGTTGGGTATTGAAATCGGAGCGCTAACCTGAGCATTGACTTCACTTTAGGCGAATCGATGCGAAGCACGATTTCGGCAAATCTGCAGCGCTTTGAGCAACGCTCTATCGATGTGACGGATAAAAAGCACGCGGCGGTCGCCATTGTGATCCTGGACCAGCGAAAGGAGACAACTTTCGATGGGATCGACACGTCGCGTTACGCAACAAATGATGCCGCGATTGTGCTCACCATTCGGGCCTCTAAGTTAAACACCCATGCAGCGCAACGCGCCTTGCCCGGCGGGCGTATCGACACCGGCGAAACACCCGAGCGGGCGGCATTAAGGGAAACGCATGAGGAAATCGGTCTAGCGCTAAGCGAGGATTCGATCATCGGGCGGCTGGACGACTTTGCCACGCGTTCCGGCTACTTGATGACACCGGTTGTCGTTTGGGCGGGCTCAACAAAAAGCCTGGCGGCGAACCCGCACGAAGTAGAGAAAATCCATCGGATTCCGTGTGATGAATTGCTGCGCGATGATGCGCCGATACTCGAATCGATACCCGAGAGCGAACATCCCGTCATGAAGATGCCTCTCGGTCGAAATGAATGGGTTGCTGCACCAACCGGGGCGATTATCTACCAGTTTCGCGAGGTCGCATTGCTGGGCAAAGAGACCCGTGTCGCTCACTTCGAGCAGCCCTATTTCGCCTGGCGGTGACCCACCGACCCCCACAGACGCTATTTACTCAACTACACTCTGGTCGAACAAAAAGGCGCTCGACCATCTGTGTTTGAACTTCCAACCGACAAAACGAGAGTACTCATAACTTACCGAATTGAACCCGGTTGTCTCGGGCCTGACGGTGATCAACACGTCGATGCTTTTTGCGAGTTTGTGCAACCGTACCTATCGGTTCTCTATCCACGGTCATGCACCTGGAACGTTGTTCCCAGACATGACAAAGCGCTGGATGAAATCGAATACTCACTGATCGGACGCAAACTCACGAAAGCGCAGTCGCTCAAGTTTTTCGAATCCATGAATTCGGACTTGCCGCGCATTGAACAACAGGCACAAACTGTTTTGGTCGAATCGATTGAAGTGTATCTGGGACGAGCTGCCTAGGGACTACGCATCCATGGTCGCGAGGGCTTGCTCCAGATCCGCAATCAGGTCATCCGAATTTTCAATCCCCACTGACAAACGCAACAGATTTTTCGGCACGGCGCTGTGCGGACCCTCGACCGCGAAACGATGTTCGATCAGGCTCTCCACTCCACCAAGCGATGTCGCTGGTACGAACACGTTCGTGGAACAGGCAACGCGGCGCGCCTTTTCCTCTCCCCCTTTAACCATCAACGACAACATTCCGCTGTAACCGTTGCGCATTTGCTTTTTGGCGACAGCGTGGCCGGGGTGTGACTCCAATCCAGGGTACAACACGGCTTCGAGGGCGGGATGTGATTCAAAATGCCGCGCAATTTTGAGCGCGCTGTCGCAGGCGCGTTCAAAGCGCAATGCCATCGTGCGCATCCCGCGCTGGAGCAACCAGGCTTCGAACGGGCCGAGAACGCCACCCATGAGTTTGCGAACCTCGGCAATTTCTTCCCAACGGGCATCGAGTGCTCGTGTGACCAACATACCGGCGACAACATCACTGTGGCCGTTGTAGTACTTGGTAGCGGAGTGAAAAACGATGTCCGCGCCGAAATCGAGCGCGCGCGTGGTCAGCGGTGTGGCGACAGTCGAGTCAACTGCCAGAACAGCACCCGCGTCGTGCGCGGTCTCTGCGGCAGCGGCAATATCGATCACGTCCCAGGTCGGGTTGACCGGGGATTCGATCCAGATAACCCGGGTATTGTCTTTTAGCACTGCAGCCGCAAGCGCGTTGGGATCAGTCGCGTCGAATAATGTCAGACCGATTCCGCGTTTATCGGCAATGCGTCGCAACCAGTCCTGCGCGCCGTGGTACATCACGCGCGGCGCCACGACATGCTCGCCGGCGTTGACGGTCTCAAAAAAAGCAACAACCGCTGCCATGCCGGAGGCAAAGACCATGGCATCCGCACCGCCGTCGAGTTTGGCAGCGAGTTCCTCTGCTACCGCGTAAGTGGGATTTCCATTGCGGCTGTAACCGAAATCGCTGATCAGCTCGTAGTCAGAATCGCGCGCGTAGGTCGTAGCGGGCTGGATTGGCACGCTAACGCCGCCGGTTTCCGGATCAACCGCATGGCCTGCCTGCGCCAGCAGTGTTTCGACGCCTTGTTTTTTTTCGCTCACTAACCCACCACCGATACGAATACGACACCTGAGATTATTGCACCCACAATACCAAGGCTGACGTAGGCCACAAACACCGGCACTCGCACGAGCGACCAAACGCCCGCCATCGCCGGGATTGAACTCACCGCGCCCGCAACCATAAACGCCATCGCCGCCCCGTAGCTCATGCCCTGTTCGATCAAGCCCGCGACCAGCGCAGGTGCCGCGTAGCTGTTGATGTAAGCCGGTGCACCGACCAGCGCTCCGATAACAATGGGGAGGAACCCGTCGCCGCCAACCGCTCCCGCAATCATCTCGGCGGGCACGTAGGTAATCAACAGGGCTTCCAACAGGTAGGCGAAGGCGAGCCATTTAAACAGGAAC
Source organism: Pseudomonadota bacterium (assembly GCA_039029275.1). GTDB lineage: Bacteria > Pseudomonadota > Gammaproteobacteria > JBCCGL01 > JBCCGL01 > JBCCGL01. Next base: position 90,150 of record JBCCGL010000010.1, read on the forward strand.
AATGCATTATTCTTGAACTCGCGGCCAAACGTGTTCATGCGTTCAGGTGTCGACCAAAACTTCCACTCAGGTTTGCCCTGAAAAGGCGATGGCCCGCAAGCGCTGCAGCCGCCCGAGTGTTGTGGTCGCAGTGGATTATTGAACGCACCCTGCCCCACCAACACCTTGGTCGCGAAGCCACCGATTAAACCAATCGCGACCGCCGCGGCGGCTTTACCGATGGCAAAGTCCCACCCCAACGCACCGGCAGTGATTAAAACGGTGGGCGGATCGATCAATGGAGACGACAGCCAAAACGCCATAATCGCTGACAAAGGTGCCCCCACCGCAAGCAGACCGGCGATAAACGGAATGACTTCGCACGAGCAAAAAGGTGCCAGCCCACCCAGCAGCGCCGCAAAAAAGATCATGCGGGTTTCACGACCTTCAAATGCTCGCGCCACCACCGATTCAGCTCCGGATGCTTTTAAGTAGGCAATCATCATCACCGCAAACGCGATATAAACCGCTGTGCTGGCCAACGCACTGACGGCGATCTCTAGAATCTCGGGAAGTCGTGGCGTATCCATTAGCCACACCAGAAAGGGGATTATCACGATGAGCGTCCAAACGCTTTTGATTCGATCAGCAAGGTAGCCCAGCCAATTGACTTGATTTAAGACCGTCTCGTTCATTGCGATTACCTCTGTGCTGCCTGTTGATTACCGTGGACAGATTGCTCTGCATCAGCGCAGCAATCGTTCAATAAAAAGTTTGCCAGCGCGCGAATCTGCTCGAACGCCGCTCGTTGAATGATGCTGCGGCCGTTTCGCTCCTGCTCGATCAAACCTGCGGCGGACAAAAATCGAAGGTGATGCGAAAGCGTTGAACCAGGCTGGCCAACTCGGTCTTGAATTTCACCGACGGTCAGCCCGCTTTCACCGGCTCGGACCAGCGCCAACAAGACTTCGAGCCGAGGCTCGGAACCCACTGCAGCGAAGCCTTGGGCGGCTTCGACGTGACTTAAGCTGATTTCTTGCATGTCTATATTTCGATATATCTAGTAATATCGAATATAATAGCGATAAAACCGTACTTGTCAACTCTTTGAGTCAATGCACTGGGGAAAAATTACGAACAACAGTCCGAATGGGGGGCGCGCTTTATGTACTCGGTAAGGGAACCGTCTTCAAATTCGACCTGACAACACCGCATCACAAGATCTCTCAACATGCTTCGTCCGCGCCCGGCACGGCTCTTGATCGCTGATAAACTGACCCCCTCCCGCTCTGCTACATGTTTCATCGATTCGCGCTCGAGATCAGTCGCAACCAGCGTGCTTCGATACTTTTCGGGTAGCTGATTAACCATCGGTCGCAGGCATTCAGCCAACTCATTTTCTGATTGTGATTGCTCAGCAGGCGACTCGATCAATTCAAGCACTGAATCGTCGACCTGTGGTTTTCCCTTCGCACGCAGGTGATCGATCGCGGTCGTACGCGCGGCAGTAAACAACCATGCCGCAAGATTATCGGGGTTCCGATTCTCACTGATGGCTTTTAACGCCTTCACGAAAACATCTTGCAGCAAATCCTCGGCAACATCGTCGTCTACGTACTTTGCAAGGTAGCCGTGCAGGCGGCGATTAAGTTCGGCAAAGGCGCGAGCGAGATCATCGTGGGATGTGGAGCTCGAAGGCTGCATTGGTTGTCAGCAGCAGGACTGCCCATTGTTATTTTGCATGGGGACGCAGCACTCGGATTGCGCTTCGCGCACAGGAATGCAGCACTGTCCGGCTGAATCTTGATAATCCGGTGAATCCGAAAAAGTCTGAAAATGTTCCCACGCGACTCCCTGCGGATCGACTGTCCAGTGTTTTTCACTGTTCGCGTAGCAACACGTCGCAGAACCTTCATCCAGCAACTCTCCGCTGCTCGCAGCGTTTGCCAGTTCGCGAATCTGATCGAGCTCGTTCTCTGAATCTACCTGCATCCCGAAATGATCAAGACCGAGGTGTGTGCGTGTGCCCCGCGTTGAGATCGCAAAGTTCACCCGCGGGTCATCCATCATCCATTTCGCGTAGTCCCCTTTCTGTTTTGTCGGGGCCTGCCCAAAAAGCGCGCTGTAAAACGCCACACTCTGATCGATGCTTTCAACCGTCAGATGTACATGAAACCGTTTCATCCTGATACTCCGAAAATATTTCAGTCTTTAAGTATAAGACGAAGATACAACGATTCGGTCGCAAACTGATTTTGCGACCATTCTTGTGCGAGCGCGTCTTATTGGTCACAGCCTTTATTCACAAAGAAATTCGACCATGATCAAAATTATCAGTTTTAAAATCTGCCCGTTCGTGCAGCGCGTGACCGCTGCGCTTGAAGCCAAAAATGTTCCTTATGAGATTGAATACATCAGCCTTAAGGAACCACCGGACTGGTTCTACGACGTTTCCCCGAACGGGCAGGTTCCGTTATTGATAACCGAGTCTGAAGCGGTATTGTTCGAGTCAGATGCGATTATCGAATACCTCGACGAGGTATTCCCTGCGCTGCAACCGGAATTAAACGCCGAGCAGCGCGCGATGGAACGTGCGTGGAGTTACCAGGCAAGCAAGCACTATCTGGTCCAGTGCAGCGCAATGCAAAGTGCGGATGCAGAAACTTTGCAGATGCGCCGTGCGAACCTGAATAAAGCCTTCGTGCGCGCTGAAGCGATGCTGGGCAAGGAACCTTACTTTAGCGGTGCCTCAATCGGTAACGTTGATATCGCTTGGCTGCCGCTGCTGCATCGAGCCAATATCATCGAAGTCGAGACCGGATTTGATTTTCTTGAGGGCAATCCGAAGGTCAAAAAGTGGCAAATGGCAATGATGCAAACCGGTTTAGCGCAAAGATCAGTGTCGTCAGACTTTGATAACGCATTCGCGGATTTCTATTTGTCTGAAAAAACCGTACTGGGAAAGATGACACAGGGATTGAGCAACGAATCCGAGCCGAGCCTGGCCGCAAGCGATAACGAATGCTGTGGTTAGATTTAATTCGCTTAATCCGCTGATTAACCAAAATTTGCGTCTTGGTGAACTGATGAATTCAGCAACACACGGCGGGCAAGCGCTTGATTTATATTAAATAACAAATCAAATTTGCCAGCTCAAGGAGTGATTTAAATCACAACATTACCCCTCGCCGCAAAAAGGCGAGGGGTTTTACGGTTATAAACACAAAAAACATTAACAAAAACACTGGATTAACTCATCCAAATTGCTCAATAATCCGTACTCGCTAGGTGAGTAACACGCCTCGCCTAATTGAATTTTTACCTGAATCGCGTCTAGCTGTTAAAGGTGTACCGGATTAATGAGTGACGACATAACGATACGACGCCCCTCAACGACCAACCAACAAATCTTATCCACGCTGGATAAATTAACCGACAGTGTTGACGCGCTAACGTTTCCCGAGAAAGCTCGCGAAATTATTAGAGTTGGCACGCAACACTTTGGCTTTCCGATTGGCGCTTTGTCGTATCAGGACGGTGACAAGCTGCACGTGCTATTCGCCGAGAGTCCAGACAACACGTTGCCAGAGGGCACCGCAATCGATATTTGCAACACATTTTGTGAAGAAACGATGCGCTCTGGCGAGACGCACGTCGTAGCTGACGCAAGTAAAGTTGAACGATGGCACAACCACCCCGCGCGCGTGGAACTGGGAATCGAAAGCTATTTGGGAACACCCATTCGACTGCAGGGAAAAATCTGGGGAACGCTTTGTTTTTTTGACTCGAGGGTTAAACAAGGCAGGGCGACAGAAAGCGACCGTCAATTGATTGAGTTGATGGCGAGCCAAATTCAGAACAACTACGAACACGCACTTGCACGCGACCTGTTCTCTGCGGCCCTGGTGGGTACAACAGGTGCGAGCCAATCGACACTCCTCGCTAACATGGTTGAACAGCTCGCGGGGGTGTTAAAAGCGGACATGGTCTGGATATCCCAGTGCACCGGCGTCGAGAATGAAAACGCGCGCGCGCTGGCGGTTTGGGAGAACCAGGAGCTAGGCGAATCGTTTGAGTACCCTATCGCCAACACGCCTTGTCAGTACGTTGCGATGCACGGCTTTACTCATTGGCATGGCGACCTGCAGGAACACTTTCCTGAGCCGGATCTGGATGAAGCTGAACGATTCCACAGTTATGTTGGCGTCCCGATAGCTGATCCCAACGGCGGTTTAATTGGTCTGTTGTCGGTCGCGAACAGAGAGCGTCTCGACATAAATGAGTACACCAGAGGACTGATGGAAATCTACGCGTCGAGAGCTGCAGCCGAACTCGAGGTTTTTCGCGCAGGAGAGTTCAGTCAAGGCACTCGTCCGCCGCATCCAACTTCGGACAAGCTATCGGGTCTGGGCCTGATGGCCGCTGGAATCGCGCACGATCTCAACAACCTGTTTACCGGAATAATGGGCAACATCCTGCTGCTGCAGGAGAAAGCTAAAACATCAGATGCCGAAATGTTTGAGCTTACGAAAAATCTTTTGCAAGGAACTGAGCGCGCCGCAATGATCAGTCGCGGCATGCTGACGTACCTGAGTGACAACAACGAATCCAAATCGCTTGTAAACCTGAACGAACTCGTGAAAAAAATCCCCTCGATATTGGAAAGTACACTCCCATCCGGGGTGGTGCTGCACCAACGTCTGGATCTGATCCCTGATATTTCAGCGGACAAAGGGCAAATTAATCAGGCAGTGATAAATCTGATTACAAACGCCGCCGAAGCATGCAGTAATGAAAACGGAAATATCATGGTGCACACGCGTACGGTGACAATAAATCGAAAGGATTTTTCTGACTACAACGTTAGAGCAAATTTGCGCGAGGGTACCTATATCGCTATCGAGGTATCGGACGATGGAATCGGGCTGGACGACGAAAGGCTGAAACGAATGTTTGAACCCTTCTTCTCGTCCAAGTCGCAAGGGCGCGGGCTTGGCCTCGCGACAACAAAGCGAATCGTGATCGATCACGCGGGCGCAATCAAGGTTAGAAGTCAACCAGGCGACGGCACGACCGTAACACTTATTTTCCCCCAATCTAGCTCGACCAATGAAACTGCAGCGGGTTCCACATCAAACCCAAAAAATCACGCGCGTCCGCGCCTTTTGGTCGTCGATGATGAAGTAACTGTGCGCGAAATTGTTGTCGGGCTATTGGCAGATCAGGATATCGATGTCGTCACCACCTCGACTGCCGAACAAGCGCTGGAAATGATAGGTCAGGAATCGTTTAATTCGGTTCTGATCGACATCGTAATGCCTGGCATGGATGGGGTTGAAGCAGCCAAAGAAATTTCAAGAATGCGCGGCGACACCAATGTTGTACTGATGAGTGGACACCACAAGTCAGACCTCTTGAATCGGTTTGAAGGCACTGACGACTTCACAATTTTACAAAAGCCACTCGACCTGGGTGATCTGCGCGACACTGTTTTAAATTAAATCAAACATTCAGTCGATTTCCTGTGCCACACTGACAATCAGGCGCCGCATCCACTGATGGGCCGAATTGTGCTGCAACAACGGGCTCCAGATCATTTGCAGTTCAAGTGAGGGAATTGAAAAGGGCGGATCTTTTATCACAACCATGGGGTTGTCGATTTGTAGTCGCGCCGCCTTGGACGGTAAGGTGACGATCAAGTCGCTTTCTTCCGCCAGCAGCATTGCAGCCTGATAGTGCCGCGTAAAGACGGTGATGTTGCGCTTGCGGCCGGTTCGCGAGAGTGCCTCATCCACCCATCCGAGTCTTTGCACGTCGTCCGGGTTCACTCCGACACCGACACCCATCCCGGTCTTACTCACCCAGACGTGCTGTGCTTTTAAATACGTGTCCAGGGTAAAGTGATCGCGAACCGGATTGTCTGCGCTCATCAGGCAGGCGAAGCTATCGTGCCAGATACCCGCTTGATGAAAGTTCTGCGGGATCGAATCAAAACGATTGATAACCGCGTCTACCTTGCCTTGCTCAACATCGTCAATACTGACGTCGCTGGGAGTCATCACATCGAGCGTGACCGCCGGTGCCTGTTCACGCAAGCGTCGCAACACCGCCGGGAGCAGAGTCGATTCGGTATAGTCGCTCGCCACGATATGGAAGACATGATCGATACGCTGCGGGTCGAAGTCATCGCGTGGCTGCACAGCTTTTTCGATCGAGCCGAGCACGTCGCGAACTGTGGGCGCGATTTCGAGCGCACGCTGTGTCGGCGCCATACCTTCGCGGGTGCGCACCAGTAAAGGATCGTTGAAAAGCTGTCTTAAGCGCCGCAACCCGTTGCTTACAGCCGGCTGGCTGACCCCTAGCTTGTCGGCCGCCCGAGTCACGCTGCGCTCGTGCATCAGAGCATCGAAATACACGAGCAAATTGAGATCAATTCGGCCGAGATTCAACGCGCTTTTCCTCTAGTGCCAACTCGCGCACAAAAACCCGTTAAATACCGGCGTTTATTCACATAATGAATAAGTAATATAACGTCCATCTATTTTAATTATACGCTAACAAGCGATAGTATTCGCCCACTTGATAGCTCTGTTCTGGCTATAGTGTAAACACCCACTGAATTTTAAATAATGATCGAGACTACTCTGATGTCACAGTACAACCAGGATATTCAGGACGCTGCGAACCTGATACAAGAGCATGGTGCGACCTGGGGTTTAAACCCTGAGCACGTCGCGCGCATGCGTGCACAAAACCGCTTTCCGACCGGTCTTGATATCGCGCGTTATACCGCGGGTATTATGCGTCGCGACATGGCAGCCTACGACGCGGATCCGGCTAACTACACCCAGTCACTCGGCTGCTGGCACGGGTTCATCGGCCAACAGAAGATGATTTCGATCAAGAAGCACTTCGAAAGCACTAAAGGTCGTTATTTGTACCTGTCAGGCTGGATGGTTGCGGCACTGCGTTCAGAATTTGGACCGCTGCCAGATCAGTCAATGCACGAGAAAACCTCGGTGCCCGCGTTGGTTGAAGAACTCTATACCTTCCTGCGACAGGCCGATGCGCGCGAACTCGGCGGTTTGTTCCGCGAGTTGGACGCAGCGCGTGATGCTGGCGATCAGGTCGCTGAAAAACGGGTTCAGGATCAGATCGATAACCACGAAACTCACATTGTTCCGATCATTGCCGACATCGACGCCGGCTTCGGCAACGAAGAAGCGACCTACCTGTTGGCAAAGAAATTTATTCAGGCCGGCGCGTGCTGCCTGCAGATCGAAAATCAGGTCTCGGACGAAAAACAATGCGGTCACCAGGACGGCAAAGTCACGGTTCCTCACGACGACTTTCTCGCCAAAGTTCGCGCATGTCGCTACGCCTTCCTCGAACTCGGCGTTGATGACGGTATCATTGTGACCCGTACTGACTCTCTCGGCGCTGGCCTGACTAAGCAAATCGCAGCATCCAAGGAAGCAGGCGACATCGGTGATCAGTACAACGCATTCATCGACGGTGACGAGATTACGGATGCCAGCGAAGTTGGTCCTGGCGATGTTGTCCTCAAGCAGGACGGCAAAATGATCAAAGCCAAACGCCTGGCCAGCGGGCTGTTCCAGTTCAAATCAGGTACCGGTGAAGACCGTTGCGTACTCGACTGCATCACCTCAATGCAAAACGGTGCTGACCTGCTGTGGATTGAGACCGAAAAGCCACATATTGGTCAGATCGGTGGGATGGTTAACCGCATCCGCGAAGTTGTTCCAAACGCAAAGCTGGTTTACAACAACAGCCCGTCGTTCAACTGGACGCTGAACTTCCGTCAGCAGGTGTTCGACGCGTGGAGCGACGCAGGCAAAGATGTTTCGGCCTACGAGCGCGACAAGTTGATGAGCGTTGACTACGACGGCACCGATCTGGCGAACGAAGCTGACGAAAAGATTCGTACCTTCCAGGCCGATGCAGCTCGCGACGCAGGTATCTTCCACCACCTGATCACTCTGCCGACCTACCACACCGCAGCGCTGTCTACCGATAACCTCGCGAAAGAGTACTTCGGCGATCAAGGCATGCTGGGTTACGTTGCCAACGTACAGCGCCAGGAAATTCGCCAGGGCATCGCATGTGTTAGACACCAGAACATGGCAGGCTCCGACATGGGCGATGACCACAAAGAATACTTCTCCGGCGACGCTGCGCTGAAGGCGTCTGGTAAAGACAACACGATGAATCAATTCTCCTGATACTGATTCAAAAGTGGTACCTTAAAAAGGGCGGTTTTTCCGCCCTTTTTTTACGCCCAGCGTCTTTGCTAAGCGAAAACCACTAGAGCAGGACGAACCGAAGCACAATCAAATAGCTGCCCAAACCTTGTTGTAAGGAGAAACCTTGTGAGCGAATTTGTCGAACATCTACACGAAGTTTTTTCACGACTCGGCACTATCAGCTCACGAAAAATGTTTGGCGGCCATGGCGTCTACTATGACGGTGTCATGTTCGCGCTGGTTGCCGACGATACGCTCTACCTGAAAACGGATTCCGCGCTGGCTAAAGAATTTGAAAGTCGTGGATTAGAAGCTTTCGAATACAATAAGAATGGCAAGTTGATGAAGATGTCGTACCATCTTGCGCCCGAAGAACTTTACGAAGACGCGGATGTGGCACGCGAATGGGCGTTAAAGTCATACGAAATTGCTTTTCGCGCCAAGGCGAAATCGAAACGCTGAATCCAAAGAGGGATTTAATTCCAAATGCCTGAAATCGCACCAACGATCGCATCTATCAACGTCCGCGCGGTCACCGTTCCGATGACACCGCACAAAACCGCAAGCGGCGTTGTCAGTGAATCACCGTTGGTGCTTATCGATATTACCGACAGCGAAGGCACAGTCGGTCACGGCTTACTTTTTACCTACACCGCTGCTGCGCTGAAACCGGTCGCAGAATTTGTCAGTAATCTCGCACCCTTGCTTAATGGCCAGTCAAGCGCACCTCAGTCGATGAGCGATACGCTCAGTGCCAAGTTTCGATTGCTCGGAACGCAAGGACTCGTTGGAATGGCACTGGCCGGGATTGACATGGCGCTGTGGGATTTGCACGCACGCCGCAACGACCAATCGCTACTGCAGGTGCTGGGTGTCAATGCGAAACCGATCCCCTGCTACGGCGGCGTCGGTTACGACGGTGAGGTTGGATCCGCCAAGTGCGCGGAGGCGTGGGCAAAAATGGGCATGCGTGGCGTTAAGGCAAAGATTGGGTATCCCACGGTTACAGAGGATCTTGCGGTCATTCGCGCGATGCGATCAGCAATTGGCGATGATCTGTCGATCATGGTTGACTACAACCAGTCGTTAACGCCAGTCGAAGCGATCGCGCGTATACGTGAATTCGACGATGAAAATCTGGTTTGGGTCGAGGAGCCAACTCTCGCGCACGACTACGCCGGTCACGCGCTAATTCGTTCGCAGGTCCGCACGCCAGTTCAATGCGGCGAAAACTGGTGGGGGCCGCTGGATATGCAACACGCTATCGACCATGAAGCCAGCGACTACATGATGCCTGATGCGATGAAGATCGGTGGCGTCACCGGTTGGATGCGGGCCGCTGCGTTGGCCAAGACGCGCGGTATTCGATTATCCAGCCACCTCTGGCCGGAAATCAGCGCGCAACTCTTATGCGCCACACCGACGGCACACTGGCTCGAGTACGTGGACTGGTGGAATCCCATTATCGCCGAACCCTTGCGGATTAAAGATGGATACGCGGATCTTGACGGTGTGATCGGCAGCGGCCTCGACTGGAACGCGCAATCCGTGCGCGAGCTGATGAGCTAAGGCCGATTCGATTCGTTACAATAACGCTCCCGAATTTCGGCAAACCGTTGTGAAGCGAACCAACTTACGCACTGTTTTCTTATGCGCGTTACTAGCGCTTTGTTTGAGCGCATGCGGATTTAAGCTGCGCGGATTCGGTGACCCCGGTGTGATCACGCAACCTGCGCATGTCAGCGCTTACGCGTTCAGCGAGGTTGCCGACGACTTAAAACGTTCGCTCGCTAACAGCGAGGTCGAACTGGCTGAAAACGCAAAAACCGCCGCGATATCCGTTCACATCACCGATGAGCGAACGCGAAGCCGCACGCTTAGCGTCGGTTCGGACACCCGGGTTCGCGATATCGAGCTGACTTACTCGGTCAGCTTTACGCTAAGCGTTGGCGAAAGTGAGAAAGCAGATGTTACAGAGACACTCACCACATCGCGCGACTACACGTTCGACTCATCCGGCGTGCTCGGCAGCGCGGACGAAGAAGACCTGCTGTTCGATGAAATGCGGCGCGAGCTGGTCAGTCGCTTGCGCTCAAGAATGGTTCTTGCCAGCGCTGAGAAACAAGAATGAATCTGGTCGACTCTCACTGCCACATTAATTTTGAAGGACTCAACGAGCGCCTGCCCGACGTATTGTCAAACGCAAAGAATAACCAGGTCTCGCATATCGTCGCGATCTCGGTCGATATGGACAACTACCCGAGAGTGCAGGAAATTGCCGAATCTCACGCCAACATTTTTTGCAGCGTTGGCGTACATCCCAACACTGCGCCTGACGGCAGCGAGGGTTTTGAACCGACGACCAATCAACTGATTGAGTTGGCGCAAAACCCGAACGTGGTGGGTATTGGGGAGACCGGCCTCGACTACTTTCGTAATGAAGGTGATCTCGACTGGCAGCGCGAGCGCTTCCGTCGTCATATCGACGCAGGGCGCGAGACCAATCTACCGATTATCGTGCACACACGCGAAGCTGCGCGCGATACCTTGAAAATGCTACGCGAGGAAAACGTGGGTGATGCCACGGGCGTGATCCACTGTTTTACGGAGGACTGGGCGTTCGCACAAGCGGCGATGGATTTGGGCTTTTATATTTCGTTTTCCGGCATCGTCACGTTTAAGTCTGCCAAACAGATTCAGGAAGTCGCGGCGAAGGCGCCGATTGATCGGATCTTGGTCGAAACCGACGCGCCCTATCTCGCGCCGGTTCCGTACCGGGGCAAGACTAACGAACCCGCCTTTGTCAAACACACCGCAGAATTCGTTGCAGAACTACGCGGTATTTCAGTAGAAGAAGTAGCCGAGAAAACAACGCAAAACTTTTTCCGCTGTTTTTCGCGCGCGGCTTAGACAACATTTATCCATGCTAACCGCGAACATCGTCGCGGTCGATAATCGTCATCAATGTGCCGGTCATACTGGCAACATGTTTTTGTTGCTCGCCGGTTATTGCAAACATATCGCCAGTTGCCACCGATACAGTCCGGCCTGATTTTTGAACCTGCGCCACTGCTTTAAATCGCTCTCCCGCCGCAGGCGCGAGCAAATTAATCTTGAACTCAATCGTCAGAACCGCTGCATTTGCAGGCATTAGCGAAAACGCCGCGTAACCGCACGCGCTGTCCAGAACAGTGGATACGATACCTGCATGAATAAAGCCGTGCTGTTGAGTTAAAGAATCCGAAAAGGCAAAACTGATTTCGACCTTTCCTGGCGCTACTGAATCGAGCGTTGCGCCTATCGTATTCATCACGATCTGGCGATCAAAACTGTCGCGAACGCGGTGTTCGTAGTGAGGATCGCGGGGTGTCGGTAGCTGACTCATTGACATAGCCTCAATCTGCAAACTCTTTACATGTGTCATTCCCGCGAAGGCGGGAATCCATCAACTGATCAAAAACGTCGACCCCCGCCTTCGCGGGACTGACGACGCATACTTTAAACGCTCAAAATTAATCGCGTGGCGAGACAAAAACAACCAACTTATCTCGAAGTTGTTCTTAATTTTTGCGGCGTTATATCGTAATGATCACGAAAACATTTGGTGAAATGCGATTGCGTGGTAAAACCGGTCGCAATCGCGATTTGCATAACCGACATACCGGTTTCCAACAGCATGCTGCGTGCGTGCTGAATGCGAATTTTCATATAAAACTTTTGCGGCGTGCAGTGACAGTATTTATGGCACAGACGTTCGAGTTGACGTAACGATAATCCAATCTCCTGCGCGATCTGGATGGGTTTAAGTGGAAACTCGACGTTCTGCGTCATCAGACGAACCGCCTCCGCGAGCTTCGGCGATTTGCGCGTTAAGGCTAAACGCTCGGCGAGCTGTTGCTTGTCCTCGGGGGTGCGCATGCGATCGTGCTGAAAAAACACCGCAACGCGCGACGCGAGATCGGGGCTGTGCTGGTCGCCAATCAAATGCAGCATCATGTCCATTGAGGCAGTACCACCCGAGCTGGTGATGCGATTGCGGTCAATCTCAAACAAGCTGTAAGAGGTGTTCAGCTCGGGGAACGCTTCTACAAAAGCGGGCATATCGTCCCAATGAATCGTGCAGCGGTAGTTTTCAAGCAGTCGGGCATTCGCCAACACAAATGGCCCGGAACTGACAGCGCCAATCGTAATATTGCGACCTGCCGCGTTTCGCAGCCATTGAAATGTAGCCGTGTCCTTTACCGCGTGTGCGCCCTCGCCTGCCGCGACAAAGAGGTAGTCGACATCGGCGGGGCTATCGATGCCCGAATCCGGAACAATTTCGATATTGTGTTTTGAAGCGACGGTTCCGCCGTCCGGCGAATACACCTTCCATGTGTAAAGTGACTGGCCGCTTAACTGATTAGCCGCCCGCAGGGGCTCGATGGCTGCAGTAAACGCCATGAGGGAAAACCCCGGCACCAGCAGAAAACCGAAAGAGCGGGGTTTTTCTTCATTCACACCAAGGCCTTTTTACTGACGCGCTGAGCTAATCGGTTGAGAGTACGACAATTCGCGTCGCATTCCAATAAAAGACCCTCCTCGACCAGCGTGCGTTTAATTTAGAAAGCTCTTTGCGCGCATCGATTCGGGTACTGGCGCACCCAGGCGGGAAAGTACCGTCGGCGCAATCTGAAGCTGATCGAGTTCGACATCGGGTTCTGCTCCCTGCGCACTGCCGAAGTAGTAGAGCGGCACCTCGCGCATTTCGAGTGCGCTTCCACCGTGATGCCCGCGATCACTTTGACCGTGGTCTGCTGTCACTATTACGTCGTAGCCGTTTTCGCGCCACCGCGGCAGAAAGGTCGCCAGCGCACCGTCAACGATGTAGGTGTTTTTATCCATCTCGTACGATTGCTGGCCGTAGTGATGCCCGACGCTGTCCGTCGAACTGATATGGCTGAGGATATAGTGCGGCGCAAAACGCTCGGCCAGCATGGTTGTCTGGGCAAATAAATCGTAGTCCGAGGGCACCGCGAGGTTGCCGGAACTCTCGCCCTGCATCGAGTAAAAGCGTGCGTGTTGAATCGGCATCGACTCGTCATCGACCTCCATATCGCGCACCAGGTCGTAAGGCGTGCGCTGAAAGTAGGTCGAAAAATAAGAGTGCGCGACCGCAGCGGTGCCCAAGCCCGCGCTGCGACAGCCGGAAAAAATATCCTCGAACTCAACGCGATGGAGGTGATCATTTGTCAGCACACCGTGGTTTTGAGGTTCAACACCGGTATGGATGCTCGCGTAGCAAGGGCCAGACGTGGTGGGCAACACTGCACGCATTTTCCAGACGCGAGCGTCGCCATTCGCAACCCAACCTTCAATGTTTCCGAGTAGTCGTCGGGACTGCGCGTATCCCAAACCATCTAAAATAACGAGGATCAGTTTATTCATGGTTTTGGCGCCGCGTACTCGTGATCGGGTGAGCCGATTGTACGCAGCGTAGCGTGCAAAACCAGTCAAATTTTGTTGCTTCGAGACATTCGTCTATACCGATCAGCACCATACTGTTTTATTATTATGACCATAATATTTTTGTGTACTCGCGAAGCCTTATACATCTTCGAGCGGGCGCATCACATCCAGAGTTAAACCATGTCAAATAAAGAAAACTCAGCCGTCGTTCGCGGCGAACTCGCCATTGCCCGCTCGCTGTATGCATTCGTCGAAAACGAGCTTTGCCCAGATTCGGGTGTCACCCACGAGGAGTTTTGGGACAGCCTCGAGTCTATCGTTAAGCAACTGGGACCACGCAACGCGCAATTGCTAAAGAAGCGCGACGAGTTGCAGGCGCAGATCGATGACTGGCATCGTGCGCATCGAGAGCAAGCGCACGATCCGGACGGCTACCGCGCGTTTCTGAAGAGCATCGGGTATCTGTGCGACAAGATCGACGCCGTGCAGTTGCAGACCAGCAAGATCGACCGCGAAATCGCGGTTGTACCTGGTCCGCAACTTGTCGTGCCGCTCGACAACGCCCGCTATGTTCTCAATGCTGCAAACGCTCGCTGGGGTAGCCTCTACGATGCCCTCTACGGAACGGACGCGGTGGGCGAGGACGACGGCGCCGAAAGAACCCGCAAGTACAACCCGATTCGCGGTGACCGTGTTATCAACTACGCGCGCGACTTTTTGGATCGACATTTTGGTCTCGACAAAGGATCGCACAGCCAGGCGACGGCATATCGCGTAAAAGACGGCGAACTGTTTGTCCGGATGGGCAACGGCAACAACGGACAACTGCTGCGCCCCGAACGCCTGGTCGGCTACACCGGTGACCCCGACAAACCAGACACCATCATTCTGGGTAAAAACGATCTGTGGGTCGAACTCAAGTTTGGTGAAGGCTACTTTATCGGACGGCGTGACCACGCCAATATCTACGACATAGTGTTGGAATCTGCGATCTCGGCGATCATGGATTGCGAGGACTCGGTTGCGTCGGTGGACGTTGACGACAAACTCACCGTCTACCGCAACTGGCTGGGGCTGGTGAAGGGTTCGCTCAAAGAAACCTTCGAGAAGGACGGCGAAACCATCAACCGCGAGCTGGTTAGCGACCGCGAAATTCTGGATCGGGACGGCAAACAACGGCTGTTGCCGGGGCGCTGCCTGATGCTAGTGCGCAACGTTGGTGCACACCTCGAGACAGACGCCGTCCTGCTGAACGGCGAGCCGATCGCAGAAACAATACTCGATGCCATGATCACCTGTCTGGCCGGCAAGCACGATCTGCTTGGAAATTCGCGCTACAAAAACAGTCGCGAAGGCTCGATCTATGTGGTCAAGCCCAAGATGCACGGTCCCGAAGAAGTCGCGCTGGCAGGTAAGCTGTTTGACCTGGTTGAGGACGCGCTCGGCATTGAGCGCCATACACTGAAGATGGGCATCATGGACGAAGAGCGGCGCACCTCGGTCAATCTTGCGTCGTGCATTGCTCAGGTTCCGGAGCGTGTGTTTTTTATCAATACCGGATTTCTCGATCGCACCGGCGATGAGATTCATACCTGTATGGAGGCCGGACCTGTTCTGCCGAAAGAAGAAATGAAAAGCGCTCAGTGGTTGCTCAGCTATGAGAATTCCAATGTTGATCTAGGACTCGCCAGCGGGTTCATGGGGCGCGCGCAGATCGGCAAGGGCATGTGGGCGGCCCCGGATGCGATGGCCGCCATGATCCAGACCAAAATTGGTCACCCTAAAGCAGGGGCTACTACAGCCTGGGTGCCGTCACCCACCGTCGCGACTCTTCATGCGATGCATTACCACCTGCTCGATGTGCGCGAGCGCCAGAGAGATTTGCTCGCGCGCAGCAAGGAACTTATTGATGACATGCTGAGCCTGCCGTTATTGCCTGAGGACAGGGTACTCAGTGACCTGGAAAAGCAGCTTGAGCTGGAAAACAACGCGCAGGGGCTACTCGGTTACGTGTCGCGCTGGGTCGGCCAGGGGATTGGTTGTTCCAAGGTTCCTGACATCAACAATGTCGATCTCATGGAAGACTGCGCGACCCTGCGGATTTCCAGTCAACACATTGCCAACTGGCTCTATCACGGCTTGTACACCGAGAAGCAGGTTCGCGAGACGATGGAGAAGATGGCGCACTTTGTCGATTCGCAGAACGCACTGGATCCCAACTACAGTCCGATGACCGGACACCTCGATAGCAGTTTTCGATTTCAGGCGGCACTCGATTTGATCTTCAAGGGTCGCGAACAACCCAACGGCTACACGGAGTACATCCTCACAGAAAGCCGCCGCGGCGTGAAATCGTCAGCAGCGGCTGAATAGGGGCTAACAGCTACTTGACCGTGTCGAGTAGCGTTTCTTTGGCACGATTAATCTGACTGGCGAGGAAGTTACTGCCGCCCTTGTCCGGGTGCAGCTTGCTCATCAAGCGCCGGTGGGTGTCGACAATTTCCTCGCGTGAGGCACCCGGCGCGAGTCCCAGCACCTCCCAGGCGTCACTCTCATTCATCGAGCCGGCGTCTGTCTGCGCGCGATTCTGATAGGAACTGCCACCACCGGGCTGATTCTCCCACTCGCCGGCGCGCTCGCGTTGCAGGTAAGCGTCGAGCAGTCGCAAAGCTTCGGGGTCATTAGTCTGGCAGTCACGATAAAACTGCTGAAGCTCGTCCAGGCTGAGCGCGCTTAAAAGTCGACCCTGAAACGTTCCATCCAAAACCTCGCCGTCAATCGTTCCGCTGTCATGGTCGAGCGTCATCGCCAGCCATGCGGTACGCACATTGGATTGATTCCCCGAACCGGATTGTGCGCCTCGATAACGCCCGTAGAGTTGTCTGGCCAGCGGTAAAAAGCGCAGCAGTGGCATAAGGCGTCCTATAAACGGGATTGCCGCGGCAACCAGGGCGTAGAGCGCGTGCGCGCGACCCGTGACAACCGCGAGCAGAATTAATCCCGCCAGCGCGATCAGAGCGAGCTTGATCAGGTAAGAGCGGCCGTGCTTTTTATAATTTTGCTTGGCGAAGTGATAAAGAATCCACGCAGCAATCGCCAGCGCGATGATGAGTAACAAGCGGGTCATGCCTTGATTTGCTCCAGCAGGGCACGTACCTGCGAATCGTTGCTGAGTTTAAGATCATCGAGCGCCGCCTTGCCCCCACTGGCGTACACTGCGACAGCACGCAGCAGCGCACCTAATTGCGCAGCGCTGGCCGAATCAAAACGACAGTGCGCACCGCCAGAGACCTTTGCCAGTTGCGCGAAACCGCGCGTCGCGACGGGTTCATACCCTTCCTGAAAGAAAAATACAGGGACGTTCAGCAGCCGCAGCTCACCGGCTTTTTTGCCGAGAACATCGATGCTCTCTTCCAGACAGTCCCCGACGTAGACCATCGCGCCTACTGGCTGCTTGCCCGCATTCGCTTGCGCTTCCTTAATCGCATGCGTGAGTACGCGTTCAATTTGCGTTGTGCCTGCTTCGCAGCGCACACTTTTCATAAATCGATGCAGTGTGTCCGCGTCGTTCACCCACGGCGATGCTCTGCACTCGGCATAACCGCGAAAATAAACCAGTTGCACATCCAAACCGCCGATGCGGCTGACCTCGTTAAACATGCTCGCCTGAAGCGAGCGCGCGAGCTCCCAACTGGGTTCACGGCTCGCAGTTGCATCCATCGCAAACAGCAAACGCCCCTGCGAACCGCTGCGTTTGACCGGCGGAGCGCTGGCCACATTTTGCAGGAAACTGTCGACATTGTTGCTGTCGTTGGTTTTACGCAGGTCTTTAGAGGACATCGAGAGCAGATTGAAAACTGATCGTCGAATGATAACCAAACTGGCACCAAAATAGCGCGCCACATATGTCTAAAATGAAATGCAGTCAGCAGGTTTGCTACGCGATTTTTTTAAATCGACCCGCTTCCCACTGTTTGAAGTAATGTTCGAGCTCATTGAGCGGAAACGGCCGGCAGATACCATAGCCTTGCGCGTACGTGACCTGCGCTTCGGCGAGCTTTTCCAGGATTTGATCGTTCTCGACGAATTCGGCGATCGTTTTCAGATTCATCGACCGCGCGACATCGCTAATCGAGCGCACCATCGCGGCGTCGATATCGTCTTCGAGCATATTACGCACGAATGCGCCATCGATTTTAACGTAGTCGACGCGCAGCTGTTTAAGGTAGGCAAAGGACGAGAGTCCGCTGCCAAAGTCGTCAAGAGAAAAACGACAACCCTTTTGAACAAGTTCGTTAATGAACCGCTGAGCGTTGTCGATATTGGTCATCGCCGCAGTTTCGGTGACTTCAAAGCACAGTGACGTCCACGGAATGCGATAACTTTCAATAACCTGCGTGATAAATTCGAAAAACTCTTCGTTCCCGATTGACTGCGCTGACAAGTTGATTGCGCATTTGTCGAGATGCTCGAGCTGCGAGCCGAGCCCATTTAAGTATTCTGCACTGTGTTCAACGACCCAACGGTCAATATGCGTCATTAAATCGTAGCGTTCTGCCGCAGGAATAAACGCCATCGGTGCAACCATATCACCGTTGTCATCCAGCATTCGCACAAGTATTTCGATGCTGAATCGCGCATCCGGGTCGCGATTGACCGGCACAATCGGCTGGCAGTAGAGCATGAAGCGGTTTTTTTCGAGTGAACCGCGAATGCGCGACGCCCACATCATCTCACCGTGGCGATGCTGCTCTTCCTCACCCTGCTGCTGATAAACGGTGACGCGGTTGCGTCCGTTTTCCTTGGAAATATAACAAGCGGCGTCAGCAGCCGACATGATCTGGTCCACCCGCTGCCAATTGGCGTCGATATTGACCAGTCCAATCGACGCTCCAATCGCAAAGCTGCGACCCTCCCAACTGAAGCGATGATCGTTCACAGCGTTTCGCACAGTTTCGGCGATGCGCAGCGCAACGCGCTCGTTGCAGCCCGGCAAAAGTATGGCAAATTCGTCGCCACCGAGGCGAGCGAGCGAATCGGTTGCGCGAATATGCGTCTGCAGGAGGCCAGAAACCTGCTGTAACAGCAAGTCTCCCGCGATGTGGCCGCACGTATCATTGACGATTTTAAATTGATCGAGATCCATATAAATCAAAGTACTGATACCGCCGTCGCAATTGGCACGAATCAACATATCTCCAAGGCGACGATCAAACTCACGTCGGTTAATCAACTTGGTGAGGTCATCATGCGTCGCCTGATACGTCAGCATCTCTTGCATACGACGTGCCTCGGACGTATCCCGTAGGATCGTGACTGTGCCGATAATGTTGCCATCGCGAGAACGCAAAGCAGCAACATTGCTGTCTACCGGGATGCGCTGTTCACCGGCAATGACCAGTTCCGCAGCATCGCACAGTGGCTGGCTTTCACCGGTTTCCAGCACCTTTTTGATGACGCGAGTCGCCTCTTTACGACAGATGTGATCGAACGGCAAACACGCCATTAATTCACACCCAAGCAATTCATCTTCAGTTTTGGCCAGAAGCTGCTGCGCCGCCGGGTTTGCACTGTTAACGCGCGTGTTTTCGTCGGTGGTGATCACCGCATCCGCGATCGACTGTAAGGTAACCTGCGCAAACTCTTTTTCTCGAAACAGGGTTTCTTCAAACTTTTTTTGGTAGGTAATATCTCGTGCAATTACCAGCGCCCGCCCGCTCTCGTCCAGAGGAATCCGTGTGCGATTAAATTCGCCGACAAACTCGCTGCCATCGACGCGCACGCCCATTCCTTCCCAGTCGACGCTGGTCTCGGACGACTGGGCGACGGATTCCGGAACTGATTGACACAAATCGCTAAACTTTGACCCAACGATATCGCGCCCCTGCGCATAAAACATTTTTCGCGCGGCTGTGTTCATCGACTCAACGTTGTCGCCCGCGTCAAGCGTGATTAACGCATCCCCAATATTTTCAATTATTGCCCGGGCCTGAGCATCGTTAGCTTTATGCAAGGCAGCCAGGTCAGCCAGTTCTCGGCTCTGTTTACGTTGCATCTGCTCGCGTTTGTACGCAGACGTTATGTCTGATATCTGTACCAGACACTTTGCGTGCCCAAGCTCGCCCTTGAGTGGTCGTGTGACAAACGACTGAATGATTGGCTCGCATGTAGGAATTTTGGGGTTACCGTACAGCGGTAATATTGTTGGCTGGAGTAGATGCGAAAGAACCGAACTTTGCGCGTGCTCAAGAGCATCGCGAATCGCGCGCGCAATGCGCCCGAGTTCGGACTCCGGAAAAATCTCACACAGTGTTTTACCAATCCACAAAGAGGGCTCTTTACCGCTGTGATCGCACAACCATCGATTGACGAATTCAACACGGCGATTTTCATCCAGCAATAGCACACCGCCATGAATTAGACCCAGCGTCTGATACAAAATCGCGGTCGCCGCCGACATGGTATACACGCCGGAGGATTGTCCGGAGAATTGCGAGTTCCTAAGCTGCATCGAAGCCAAAATACTCCGCCAGTTTTTGTCGAAAAATGTCGATTGACTCAATGTCCATCAAAAGCGAGATACAGCCGGATAAATCGACCCCTTTTACGTTGAACTCAACGCCCAGGTTGAGCACCATTTCGGCTGATTCTGCGAATCCAGTGTTGGTGACGACATCACTTAATTCGCCCGATACCGATACCGGAATCTGGTTGGCGATTTCCTCGCCAACAACAGTTGCAACCGAGCTTAAACACGCGTTAAGTAGAATATTGCCAACTTCGACCAGTGCTTCTTCTTCCATTTCTGATAAAAAATCGGAGTCGGATTCGTCCTGTATCAGAAGCCGCACAAGCTCGAGACTTTTATTTCTTGGCAAAATCAGCAAGGCGCTGCCCGCGAGTGGCCCGTCAAACCGTTCGCGAACGCCACGAACCGCGCTTATACCTGAACCCACAAATTCAGTTACGGCTTTATCGCAGGACTGGAGTTCAACGCGAGTGAGCGACATCGCAACTTCCTGCTTTACCATTTCGCTTAGCGATGCGGCTGCACGCCCCACTCCGATGTTAAACACCTCGACAATCGCATCGCGTTCGTAGTCCGAAAATAATTGCATCGTCAGGCGACCGCTTGGATATAACCCATAATGCGATCTTCTGTGATCGGCTTGGCGACAAAATTGAAAGCCGAGGCTTCAGCTTGCTCGCGAATCGAATCCTGAATGTTAGCCGTGACCAGCGAAATGTCGGCCATTGGGTAGCGCTTACGCATTTCTTCACCCAGTTCCAGACCATTCATACCCGGCATATTGACGTCGAGCGTCATGATGTCGATCGCTTTGCCCTGGCACACCTGGAGTGCCTGCTCACCGCAATCGGCTTCCAGTAACTCCCAGTTCGGGTGATGATTTTCGATGATTGTTCGGATCATCATCCGTGTCATGCGGCTGTCGTCAACGACTAGAACAGTCTTGGTGTCTGCCATTTTCACCTCGCGATTTGGCGGCCTTTCTCGTTATCTACAGTGGTGTCGGCAGAAACACACTGTTCTTGAATCGCGGTAAGCGTGTATTTTTTACGCCACAAAACGAAAAACGGCGGGTCAATGCCCGCCGTTTTTATCAGCTTTTTGTGTCTCTATCAGCTCCAGGGAAACGGGCTGTTAGAAACAGGGTGTAACTTGCCTTCGGCGTAGCGCGAGAAGCGGAATGGCTCGAGCAGATCAGTTTTGCTGTTGTTGGCGACTTCTTCGGCAACCAGCTTGCCCACACCTATCATCTTGTAACCGTGGTTAGAGTCGGCAATAAGATAGAGGTTGTCGCAGAATACGTCGAAAACCGGAAAGCTGTCGGGTGTGAAGGCACCGATTCCGCCGGACGCCTCATTTTTGTACACGTCGAGTGTGCCTTCGAAACGTTTCTGGCAATGCGCCAGCGCCGACACCCACATATGCGCAAAATCGGGACCGACAACAAACTCGGGCGACTCAGGGCCGTAGGGGTCAACCGCAACCTGGTCGGGGTCGGTTTCGACCGCAAACGGAGCCGCGCCACCCTGAATGCCACCAAAATGGAAGTCCGGCTTGTAGTAGATTCCCCACATGTCTTCGGTGATCAGCGAGCCGTCTTCGGTGGAGTGCAGCGGCGCGTTGCTGTCGACGTGGATCACTGGGGGCATCGCGCCGTCGTTGGTTTTTTGAACATCAGGATCAACACCCAGGGTGCCTTCCTGCAACGACCAGTAGATCCACATTTTGACGTTTTCGTGTACGTTGCCGTCTGCACCTTTGATCGATATTGTCTTGGGTAGCTCCAGCATATCCCACAGCGTTTTGGCCCATGGGCCTGGTCCGGCGATCACGTATTCACAGCTAACGTCGCCCTTGTTCGTTTTAACAGCTGTGATTGAACCGCTGGCATCGCGGTCAAAGCCAGTCACTTCAACACCGGTCATGACGCGTACACCTTCGGCCTCCGCTTTGGTCGCGAGGCCGTAAATCGCCACAGTGTTATTGGCGTAGCCTCCACGCTTTTCGTGCAGGACGGAGGTGATGCCCTGCGCCTGCCAGTCGTGGAATATGCCTTTCATGTAATGCATCGAATCTGCCTCGCCTTCAATAAAGGTCGATTCGTATCCGATGGCTTTCTGTTCCCTCGCGATCTGCGCCACGTCTTCGTGCATGCTCTCAGGGCTGATCTGCATGTATCCGACCGGGTGATAACCGAAGTCGCTCTGGTTTTCTTCCCATACATCAACGCTGTGCGCCATCAATTCGCGCATCGCAGGCTGAAAGTAGTTGTTACGCACGACCCCGCAGGCAATGCCCGAGGCGCCCGCCGCAATAGCGGTCTTGTCCAGAACGACGATGTCGCTGCCGCTACCGGTACCTTTTGCTTTAAGTTGCTGCGCGAGGTGCCACGCAGTACTCAGGCCGTGGATGCCCGCGCCAATAACCACGTATTTGGAAGATTCAGGTAACGCCATATTCGTCTCCAATGAGTTGTCTGGTGACGCACTGCTGATGCAGAGTGTCGTCGTTGGGGAGCAGTATCTGGACTTAGGCGAGTATCATTCCTCGATAAAGCGACATTTATTGTCATCGCCTCGTCGAGAGCCCTGACTGTCAAATGCACTGCAAGTTGAACACTGACAATCTGGAGCAAGGGATCGCGTTTCTTGCCCAAAATGGCCTGAATCTCTGGGGTGTGCTCGATTGCGCCCGCATCCCTGAATCTGCGCGAGAATTGTTCAGCCCCGAAATCAATCCCAGCGCGTACAGCCGTTTGATTGTGCTGGGTAACACCGGTGCTCAACTTTGGAAATTTTTGCAGGCACGGGGAATGGATCGCAGCGATCCGATCGACAGTGCCAGCCTGGACCTTGCCAAGAGATTCTGTGAGAGCTATCTACCCAGAGGAAAACACACCGTTGTCTTTCCAACCGACTACGTCGTCCCGCTACAACGCGTTGGCGCAATACTCGGATGGGGAGAGCCATCACCGCTTGGTATCGGCATTCACCCCGAACGTGGACTCTGGTGGGCGTATCGCAGTGCGATAATGACATCGATCGACGTGCCCGTTACCACTGTTGTTGATGCGAGTTCACCCTGCGATCAATGTAAATCCCGGGCATGTGAGAACGCCTGCCCGGCAGGAGCGGTGAATGTCGAAGCCAGCTTTAATGTTGATGCGTGTTTTCGATCGCGCGCGCTGAAAAACTCGATCTGCCGCGACCGCTGTCATGCGCGCCTGGCATGCCCCGTTGGCAATGAGTACCGCTACCCAATGGCGATGCACAACTACATCTATAAGAATTCAATGAAAACCGTACTGAACTACGTACGCGATTAACCGCGTGGGTTCAGTACAGCACTTTTTCGTAGCGCGCGACCATGGCGTCCTGAGACTCGGCCGGTTCGTTTAACCCGACCTGATCGTTGATCATCTCACCCATCGATGGAAGTTCACTGCGATCAATCAGGCTCTCAGGTTTCCACAGCTTCGACCGCATAAGCGCCTTCGCGCAGTGCAAGTAAACCTCTTCAATATCGACTTTGATCACCAGCTTTGGTGCGCGGTAATTTTCAACTGCAATCTGGCGCAGCGAATCCTCGACGCTTAGCTCCGCACCGCCATTAATACGCAGGGTTTCATCAACGCCGGGAATCATAAACAGCAAGCCGATGCTGCTGGTCTCGACAATATTTTCCAGGCTATCGAGTCGGTTGTTACCGGGCCAGTCCGGAATCAGTATGGATTTGTCATCCAATACCGAAACGAATCCCGGCGCACCGCCGCGCGGAGATGCGTCCGTTTTACCCGTCGCACCGCAGGTAGACATGACAACAAACGGCGACAGTTCGATAAAGCGTTTGCAGTGGATGTCGAGCGCCACGAGTACTTTTCCCAACGTGCGGCCTTTCGGAGTCGGATAGTGCTCGCGTAACGTTTCAATTGATTTGATTGTGCTCACCTCTAATCCTCGCGCGAATAGGACTAACTAATTCGCGACTATATTGACCAGCTTACCCGGCACTACAATCACCTTGCGAACCGTATTGCCGTCGATATGCCTTGCAACGTTTTCCTCGCTCAGTGCAGCCGCTTCGCAGTCTTCCTTACTCGCGCTCGCAGCAACTTCGACACGACCTCGCAGCTTTCCGTTAACCTGAACCACGAGTTCGATGCTGTCTTGTTCAAGAGCGGTTTCATCGACACCTGGCCATTTTGCATCAACGGGTGCTTGTTCGTGCCCCAACTGTTTCCATAGCTCGTGACAGATATGCGGCACGATCGGCGCCAGCAACAAAACCGCGCTTTGCAACGCCTCATGTACGACCGCGCGCCCCTGATCGGAGTCATCGTCGAATTTAGCAACATCGTTTGTCAGCTCCATCACCGCGGCAATCGCTGTGTTAAACGTCTGGCGTCGACCGCAGTCGTCGCCGACTTTTTTTATCGTTTGATGTGTTTTGCGACGCAGATCTTTTTGCGCACTGTTGAGTCCGACTTTTTGTAACTCGACAACATCGCCGCCTTGCACGTGCTCATAAACCGCCTTCCACAACCTGCGTAAAAAACGACTGGCTCCCTCGACGCCGGACTCCTGCCACTCCAGCGTTTGATCCGGTGGTGAAGTAAACATCGTGAACAGGCGCACCGTGTCAGCTCCGTAGCGGTCGATTGTCGTTTGCGGGTCGACGCCGTTGTTTTTCGACTTTGACATTTTCACGGTGCCGCCAATCTCCAGCTCATCGCCGGTCGCGGTTTCGATTGCGCGTGTTGTCGCGCCCCGCTCGTCCCGCTCTAGTGTGACGTCCACGGGGTTTATCCAGACTTTGTTGCCGTCGCCGCTGTCTTTACAGTACGACTCAGCCAACACCATGCCCTGACACAGCAGACGCTTGAACGGCTCGTCGCTGTCGACCAGGCCTTCGTCGCGCATCAACTTGTGATAAAAACGCGCGTACAGCAGATGCAAAATCGCGTGCTCGATGCCACCAACGTACTGGTCGACCGGCAGCCAGTAGTTGGCTGCATCTCGATTCAACATGCCCTCCGAGTAATTGGCGCAGGCATAGCGTGCGTAGTACCAACTCGATTCCATGAACGTGTCGAAGGTGTCGGTTTCGTGCTCGACCGGCCGGCCGTTCAATTCGGCTTTGCGCCACTCCGGATCCTGTTTGATCGGCGAATGCACGCCGTCCATTTCGACGTCCTCAGGCAGCAGTACGGGCAGGCGCTCGACCGGCACCGGAATTTCGCCGCCGTCCGGCAAGTTGAACATCGGAATCGGCGCGCCCCAATAGCGCTGACGCGACACACCCCAGTCACGCAAGCGATAGTTAACCGTGCGCATCCCCTTACCCTGGTCTTCCAGCAGCTCAGCAACCGTGTCAAAAGCCGTTTTGAAGTCCATGCCGTCGATAGGGCCGGAGTTTACGCAAATGCCGTCTTTGGCCACGAACGATCCGGCATCCAGATCAATCGCCGATCCGTCTTTTGGGGCAACAACCTGGCGAATCTCGATCCCGTATTTTTTCGCGAATTCCCAGTCGCGTTGGTCGTGCGCGGGTACCGACATGATTGCTCCGGTGCCGTAGCCCATCAGCACAAAATTCGCGGCCCAGATTGGTATCGCTTCACCGTTGACCGGATTGATCGCATTGATCCCCAGCGGAACACCGCGCTTCTCCATTTTTTCCATCGCCGCTTCCGATGTCTTGGATTTTTTGCACTCCTCGATAAACGCCGCTAGCTCCGGATCGTTCTCTGCCGCCTGTAACGCCAGGGGGTGTTCGGCGGCAATCGCCATAAAAGTCGCACCGCCCAGCGTATCCGGGCGAGTGGTGTAAACAGTAAGCGGCTCGGCGTTGGGCACGTCGAAGTCGACCTCCATGCCTTCGGATCGACCGATCCAGTTGCGCTGCATGGTTTTGACCTGCTCGGGCCAATCAACCTTGTCCAGATCGGCCAGGAGTTCATCGGCGTACGCGGTGATCTTGATAAACCACTGCGGAATTTCCTTGCGTTCGACTTCCGCGCCGGAACGCCAGCCTTTGCCGTCGATGACCTGTTCGTTAGCCAGGACGGTTTGATCAACCGGATCCCAGTTAACCGTCGCCATCTTTTTGTACACCAATCCTTTTTCATACAGGCGGGTGAAAAACCATTGCTCCCACTTGTAGTAATCCGGCGCGCAGGTCGCCAGTTCACGACTCCAGTCAAAACCAAAACCGAGCGCGTTCAGTTGTTCCTTCATGTAAGCGATGTTGCTGTACGTCCACTTGGCCGGTGCGGTCTTATTGGCGACGGCGGCGTTTTCCGCTGGCAGACCAAATGCGTCCCAACCCATCGGGTGCAGCACGTTTTTTCCGAGCATGCGCTGATAGCGCGAAATCACGTCGGTTATCGTGTAGTTGCGCACATGGCCCATATGCAGTTTGCCGCTGGGGTACGGAAACATCGCAAGGCAATAGAATCGCTCGACGTCGGGCTTCTCGGTCACGTTAAACGTGCCGTTTTCCTCCCAGTAGCGTTGGGCGTCGGATTCGATTTGGCAGAAGTCGTAGTCGGCTTTCATGATGAAAGGTGCAGCAAAAATAAACGCGCAATGATAGCGTAAATTAATAGCGGGAACGTCAAGCACATAGCCCTAAATCCGTCCGATTGGGTATTTTACTGATTGACTTATACATTTAATGTAACTACATTAAATAGATGGAGATTCACTTTGATCCAGTGAAGGATGCAAAGAACAGAGCGGAAAGGGGACTGGCCTTTTCTCGTGTCATTGATTTGGACTGGGATACTGCGATTGTCGCAGAAGATAAACGTCAAGCGTATCCTGAACGTCGGTTTGTTGCGGCGGCGACGCTTGAGGGCAGACTGCACATCGCTTGTTTCACACTCATTGAAGACGGGATTCGTGTAATCAGTTTTCGAAAAGCAAACAGTCGAGAGGTAAAAGCTTATGGGCAGAGAATCGCTAACCGATAAAAACGGCGAAGTTCGCGAGTTATCCTCAGACGACATGCGACACTTTGAACCCGCCCATGCACTAATCCCCGAAATCGTCGAGGAGTTCAAAAGAGCTCGTGGGCGCCCCAAATCCGATAACCCAAAAGTATCCGTCACTTTACGACTGGATGCTCAGATTATCGAGCACTTCAAATCCGGCGGAAAAGGTTGGCAAACACGAATTAATCAGGTGCTAAAACAGTCTCTCTCGAAATAAACACCGATAATGACAGCAAGCAAAAAGATTAAAAGTCTGAGGTACGCAACTAACCCATTTGCTAACCAACTGCCCGTATATTCGCAAGCCGGTTCTTCAGGCCCATTGCGTGCCGCGCTAAATCGTGCCGCACAAACGGAATCAGATCGGTCGCGACCAATGCGCCGGAGCGCGCGTGCGAAAGTGGCGCAAACGGTATTGTAAACAAACGTGCCAGCGCGTCGGTTACGCTGTCGAGTTTGTTGTGGTCTGTGCGGCGTTGGGAGTCGATTGATGCAATGACATCGGCAGGGTATTCGAGCGCGGCGTGATCGGCGAGTACCTCGGCCAGCGTGGCGACATCGCGCATCGCCAAATTAAAGCCCTGCCCTGCAACAGGATGCAAAAAGTGCCGCGCGTTGCCCAGTAACAGCAGACGACCTGATCCGGATTTTTCTGCCGTGACGCGACGCAGATCAAACGCACTGCGTTGCCCAACCTTGGTGAACGCCCCCATGCGGCGGCCAAACCGCGTTTGGACGAATTCGATGAACGCATCATCGTCGAGTTGCATCACTGCCTCGCGTTGCTCTGTTTTGACTGTCAAGACAAGCGAGCAGCGGTCGTCGTTTAGCGGTAGTAAGGCCAGCGGCCCGGAATCGGTAAAGCGCTCGTAGGCGGTATTGTCGTGACCGTTTTCCACACTGATGTTAGCGATGACCGCACTCTGGCCATAATCGTGCTCCCGTGCCTTGATACCTGCCCGCTCGCGCAACGGAGAATCCGCACCATCCGCCGCGACCAGCAGTCGCGTCGAGATGTTTTCATTCACATCGGTGTTGGTTAGTTGAAGTTCGACCGAGGCGCCCGTATCGTTCGCGGCATTGACCTGTCGCTTATCGAGAACGGTCACGTTTGATTGCGTGTAAATGCACTCGAACAGCGCACTGCCAAGCACCCTGTTCTCGACCACGTAACCCAGCGCCGGCACGTGCTCTTCGGCCGCGCACATCCGCGTTGCGCCAAAGCGGCCGCGTTGCGACACGTGAATTTTCTTAATTGGCGTGCAGCGCTCAGAAAAAATGTCGTCGAGACCGATCTGCGCGAAAATCAGCCGTGTGCCGTGCGCAATCGCGACGCTGCGATCGTCGTAATGCGCACTCGCATCACTTCTCGCAATTGCGTGTTGTTCGATAAGTGCAATCCGATGTCGCTCGTATGACTTGGACAAGGCCACCGCCAGTGCGGCGCCGACAAGCCCACCGCCGACAATCGCAATATCAAAATCGGTTTCGCTCGCCACGTCTACGCCGCCATCAATGCTTCGATCTCATCCACACTTTTGGGTACGTCTTTGGTCAGAATTTCACAGCCGTCACGTGTGATGACGACGTCGTCTTCGATGCGAATGCCGATGTTGTGATAACGCTTGGGGATACCACGCGCCGGAGACACATAAAGGCCAGGCTCGATCGTCAGCACCATCCCCGGCTCGAGCATGCGCCACTCGTCGTCGAGTTTGTAGTCGCCGACATCGTGCACATCCATTCCCAGCCAATGGCCGGTTCGGTGCATATAAAACGGGCGGTAGCGGTGCTCGCGCAGGTTTTCTGCGAGGCCGCCTTTGAGCAACCCCAAATTCATCATCCCCTTGGTTAACACGCGCACCGCAGCGGTGTGCGGGTCATTCCAGTGATTGCCGGGACAGGCTTTTTTGATGGCCGCCAGTTGCGATTCGAGCACGAGTTCATACAGCTCGCGCTGTGGTTCAGAAAACGCTCCATTAACCGGAAACGTGCGCGTAATATCACCGGCGTAACCGTAGTACTCAGCACCCGCGTCGATCAGCACGAGATCGCCATCGCTGAGTTCCATATTGTTTTCCGTGTAGTGCAGAATACAGCCATTTTCGCCGCCACCAATGATCGGCGGATAGGCATAGCCACACCCATTGCGACGAAATTCATACTGATATTCGGCTTCGAGCTCGTATTCCATCATGCCTGGTTTACACGCCTTCATCGCTCGTATGTGCGCCGCCGCCGAGACTTTCGCCGCCTTGCGTATCAGGCCGATTTCTGCGCGTGTTTTAAACAGTCGCATCTCGTGCAAGACGTGATCGAGCGAGACAAACTCATTCGGCACGTGCCCGCGCTGTGCGCGCACCTGATTAACCCATCCCATCAGCTGCGCGTCAAAGGCTTTGTCCTGCCCCATCGAATAGTGCACCCGCTCATTGCCTTCGATCAGGCCCGGCAAAATCTCGTCGATATCCCCAATCGGAAAAGCATCGTCGACGTCGAGCATTTCGGCGGCGCGTTCGATACCCATACGCCGGCCGTGCCAGGTTTCCTGCTCTGGATCACGCTCGCGACAGAACAGTAAATATTCGCCCTGAGTGCGCCCCGGAATCAGCACAGCAACGGCTTCGGGCTCATTGAATCCGGTCAGGTAATAGAAGTCGCTATCCTGGCGAAATGGATAATCGACGCTGCGATTGCGATTGCGCACCGGTGCCGAGGGGATGATCGCGATTGAGCCGCGCCCAATCGCGCGCATCAGATTTTTGCGACGACGGGTGCGTTCGTTACGCAGGGTTTTTGTCGGCATAAGGGGTACTCACTAGTGCACACTGCCCTGCGGATGCACCGCACGCAGTTCTTCGTTTATCAGCAACACACCGACACGCACGTATTCCTGGACCTCGGCGTAGGCAATTTCATCTTCGTCACCTCCGGCGTTGGAAAGTGATTCGCTATCCTGAAGAGTACGCGAAATGTTGGTGAAATCGAGTAGCAGCTCGTTGGCATCTTTACTGAGCTTCGAGTCGGCTGTCACACCACCCGCACTGAGACCCGTTACAAAGCCCTGACACCACAGGCCAAGCGCCTCAGAGCGCGCGCTAAGGGACTCATCGTCGTCGGGTAACAGCAGTCGAAGATCAAGATCCTCTGATGTGAGTTGTTCAACCGTGTCGCCGAGCAAAGCGCCAATGGCATTCGCCGCGCTATGCTTGTCGTTATTGTCGTCACCCGCGCCATTGACCATTTGCGACGCCATCGCTTCGACGTTGAGCTTGCCGTTGGTGCACAAAACACCACAAAACATACCGTGGCACTCGGCAGCGCCTATCTCTGAATTAGTCAGCGCGAGCGCTTCACTGACATCACTATATGCAGTTGTTTTTTCCATAAGACTCATTGTAACCGCTCATCAATGGCGCGGTGACGTCAAATAAGCTGAAATTGTTTCTGATTCTAGTTTCAATACCTCTTGATTGATTGACCGACACAGCGCGCGCGCCTAATATTATCCGCTATGAGTCAAGACACACCAGAAGCAACCGAGCAGGATCTCGGACATCTTGCAGATAAAGTCAGCGACCTCATCGCGCTTTGCGACCGACTGCGGCTCGAAAACGAGGCACTGCGCGAGCAGCGTGGCTCCCTCGCTGAAGAGCGCGCCGTGTTGCTGGAAAAAAACGAGCTTGCGCGCACCCGTGTCGAAGCCATGATCAGTCGTCTCAAAGCCATGGAGTCGGTTGGGTGAGCGAGGATGGCGTCAAAGTCATGATCCTTGATCGCGAGTATCAACTCGCCTGCAACGACGAGGAACGCGAAGGCCTGCTCAGCGCGGCGCGTTACCTCGACGAAAAGATGCGCGATATGCGCAGTCGAAGCAACAATATCGGTGGTGACAAACTCGCTGTCGTCACCGCACTCAATATTGCCTACGAGATGTTGGCCATGCAGCCCGTCCAATCATCGATGGAAAAAATACGGGATCGCGTAGCAGAACTCAGCCACTCGGTTGACGCTGCGCTCGCAGAGGAATAGTCTGTAGATCTGTACTACACTCGACGTGAAACTGGTCAGAGCGACCAATTCGTTATCGGGTGTTCTCTGCGGTGTTAGTTTGCAGGCTGGGGTTATCCTTGAGCCTAATTACGTACCCCGGGGTTGTGTTGTCAGCTGCTGTTGTGCACGTCCGCCACGGCGGAAAGCCTGATGCAGCGCAACTGGCTCCACCTGAACCTATTGGTTCAAGGTCAATAGTCAGCGACGGCACTCGTGGAGATCACCCACCTTAACTAATACGGGGTTATTTTTGGAGACACACCGTGTCTCCAAAAATAACCCCTTCCTCATCTGCTCTCCGCAAGATTAAGCGTCGGTACATCGACACACCGTGTCTCCAAAAGTAACTCCCTCCTCATCTGCTCCCCGCAAGATTAAGCCTCGGTACGTCGACACACTGTATCTCCAAAAATAACCCCTTCCTCATCTGCCCTCCGCAAATTCAACCCGGGCTGCGTCGACACACCGTGTCTCCAAAAATAACCCCTTCCTCATCTGCCCTCCGCAAATTCAACCTTGGCGGCGTCGACTCACCGGACTCTTAGTCCTGCGACACCGTAAAGGCGTCGCGCAGAAACACCGTCATTCTTCGGCTTAACCGAAGAATCCAGCATCGCGATCTGGATCCTGCAATCAGTTCGCAAGATAATGCCGTACGCGTCGATAAGGGACTAACTCTTCGCATGGGAGGCGCTAGCCAAATACAAATTCATCAAACAACGCAGTCAATCCATCCGCTACAATCCCGCATTTCTTGAAAACCAACCTCACCATGCAATCAACTCCTGACGAACTCCGCCAGCAAATGCGCAAAATGCGTGCAGAAATTCCGAACGATCAACTCCATACGTCCGCACAATTGGTGTTCCAAAACGTCACTGCGCTGGATGCTTATCAGAATGCAATGCACATCGCCGCGTACGCAGCGATCAATGGTGAGATCGATCTCAGGCCGGTAATTGAGCACGCGTGGAACGCGGGTAAATGTATTTATCTACCCATTCTTGATGAAATCGATCTGCGCTTCGCGCCCTATTTTCCCGATTCTCCGATGCGCACCAATCGCTTCAAATTGCAGGAACCGGACGTACCCGACAGTGATATGCGCCCTGCGCACGAACTGGATCTGGTGTTAGCGCCGCTGGTAGTGTTTGACTCACAACGTAACCGAATTGGCATGGGTGGTGGATACTACGACCGCACATTCGAGTTTCGTCGTACGACAGATGCAAAGTTACCGACACTGATCGGCGTCGCGCACGAAACCCAGCGAGTCGACTCCCTGGTTCCGGAAGAATGGGACGTGCGACTTGACGCTGTTGTGACCGATCAGCATATTTACGCGTAACAAACCAACCCACCGGAGTAGAACGTGAACTACTGGCTGATGAAATCTGAACCCGACGTTTACGGAATTGATCACCTCGCGGCCGAACCCAGAAAAACCGATCACTGGGACGGCATTCGCAACTATCAGGTGCGCAATATGTTCCGGGACGATTTTAAAAAAGGTGATTTGGCCTTTTTCTATCACTCCAGTTGTCCGGAACCGGGCGTGGTTGGCACCATGTCAATCGTGCGCGAGGCCTATGTCGATCACACGCAGTTTGACCCAAAAGAAAAATACTACGATCCAAAATCGAATCCGGATAACCCGCGTTGGTTAATGGTCGACGTCAAACTCAAGAAAAAATTCAAGCGCGTAATCACACTGGCAGAACTTAAATCGCATAAAAAACTCGCAGAGATGCGGCTGGTGCAGAAAGGCAATCGATTGTCGGTAATGCCGGTTACCGAGAAAGAATGGGAGTTTATTTTGTCTCTGCAATAGGTAACTGCACCGTAATTTTGGCACTCTTATTGAATTATTACCCTTTCCAGCTGTCAACTTCGCCAACTATCTGACCGCACCCGCCCGGTTCCCAGCGAGAACTAATCCATGTTCAAGTCGTTTTTTCCGAATCCCAAATGGTTTTTTCTTTCCGCCGCCATTTGGGCCGCGATTACCATTTCTTTCTGGTATTCATTTAACAATGAAATCGGCGCGTTTCTCGGCTTTGATTTGACGCCGGCGGCCCCGGTTGTTGGTCTCGGGTTTTTTGTCACCGACGATTTCTTGCTTTTTTACCTGTATTACTTCATTGCTGCAGGTTTGTTTTGCCTGTTTTGGTTTAAGGTTTCCCCACATCGTTGGCAGTGGTGGTCGGTTGCAGGGTCAATGGTCATTCTGTTTGCGACCTACTATTCCGTTCAAGTTTCTGTCGCGCTGCTCCACTGGCGTCGGCCAATGTTCGACAGTATTCAAAAGTACGTTGGCGAGACCGGACCCGACGGACAGGAAGTTATCGAGCCAGACCGCACGCCAGATGAAGTTGACCAAATTTCTACCGAGCTACTTGATCTCGCGTTGATATTTTTGGAAATCGCCTCGATTGCGATCGTTGTCGGCGTGTTGGTGCACTTTTTTTCGAGTCACTATGTGTTTCGCTGGCGAACCGCGATGAATGACTACTACACGTCGCAGTGGAGTCGAGTTCGGCACATCGAGGGCGCATCGCAGCGTATTCAGGAAGACACTATGCGGTTTGCTGATATTGTCGAAAGTCTGGGTGTGAAGCTGATTGATTCGATCATGACACTGTTTGCGTTTTTGCCGGTTTTATGGGGTCTTTCTATCTACATTACGGAGCTACCCATCGTCGGTGTGATTCCGCAACCGCTGTTCTATTCAGCGCTGTTCTGGTCAATTTTTGGAACGATACTGCTGGCAGTTGTCGGCGCCAAACTGCCAGGGCTTTATTTTAAGAACCAGCGTGTCGAGGCGGCGTTTCGAAAAGAACTGGTATACGGCGAGGACGACGAGAATCGCGCACAGCCGCTAACATTGAAAGAACTGTTTGCCAACGTGCGAAGAAACTATTTCCGTCTTTATTTTCACTACATGTATTTCAACGTCGCGCGCTATCTTTACCTGCAGGCGGATAACGTGTTCGTCGTGTTGCTTCTGATCCCTGCCTTCGCGGCCGGCACAATCACCTTCGGGATTTATCAGCAAATCGCCTCAGCCTTTGGCCAGGTCAGCAGTTCATTTCAGTACCTGATATATTCCTGGGGAACGATCGTGGAACTGATGTCCATCCACAAACGTCTGGCGTCCTTTGAAGCCGCAATCAAAGATCAACCGCTGCCCCAGATTGATCAGGATTTCCTCGAAACACCCGAAGAAACCTGAGAAGCGCCTAACGCAAAAACGCCTGGTAGGCCGGATTATCGTTTTCCGGCCAATGCGGGTAGCCAACGTCGTTGAGGAAGGCCTGGAGTCTGGCTTTGTCTTTCTCGGGCACTTGCATGCCAACGAGTACGCGACCAAATGCTGAGCCGTGATTGCGGTAGTGGAACAAGCTGATGTTCCACCCACGCGCCATCTTGTTCAGAAACGTTGACAGCGCGCCGGGGCGATCCGGGAATTCGAATCGGTAGAGTTGCTCGTCCTGCACTTTGGGAGCATGGCCGCCGACCATATAACGCACGTGCAGTTTGGCCATTTCGTCGTCGGTTAAATCCATCACGTCGTAGCCATCCTCGCGCAGTGATTTGACCATTTGCTGTCGTTCTTCGGTTCCATTGCTCAGTTGCACCCCTGCGAACACGTGCGCGATGTCATCTTCGGCATAGCGATAATTAAACTCGGTAATACTGCGACGGCCAAGATCGCTGCACAGCTTTCGAAACGCGCCGGGCTGCTCACGCAGTGTCACACACAGCAGTGCCTCGCGCTGCTCGCCGATTTCGGCGCGCTCGGCAACATGGCGAAGCCGATCGAAATTGATGTTTGCCCCGCTGGTAACGGCGATCAGATTTTCATCCTTGCAGCCTGTTTGCCCGACATATTTTTTCAGTCCCGCGACGCTGAGCGCGCCAGAAGGCTCAAGCAGCGTGCGCGTATCGGTAAAGACATCTTTGATCGCCGCACACATTTCATCTACTGAACACAGTACAACTCCGTCCAGATATTTTTTGCACAACTTGAACGTCTCTTTGCCCGGCTGTTTCACCGCAACGCCGTCAGCAAAAATGCCAACATGCTTGATCGTGCTGCGACGTCCGCGTTGCAATGAAACATACATCGCGTTGGCGTCTTCCGGTTCAACGCCGATGACTTTGACATCAGGACGCAGGTATTTCATGTACGCCGCGATCCCGGAAGCCAGGCCGCCGCCACCGACGGGAACAAACACCGCGTGTAAATCCTGCGAATGCTGCATGCAGATTTCGACACCAATGGTACCTTGACCTGCGATTGTGTCGGGGTGGTCAAACGGGTGGATCAGCGGATACCCGTGTTTTTCGACCAGTTCCATTGCATGCGCATAGGCATCGTCGTAAATATCGCCGTGCAACACCGGGCGACCGCCAAACGCGCGAACTGCATTTACTTTGATCTCAGGGGTTGGCTTGGGCATCACGATTATCGATTTGATCCCCAGCTTGGTCGCGGCCAGCGCAACTCCCTGGGCGTGATTGCCCGCTGATGCCGCGATGACACCTTCGACCGGATCCTTTTGCATGAGCTGAAAAATACGGTTGTAAGCGCCGCGCGATTTAAATGAAAACACGCTTTGCTGATCCTCACGTTTCAGCATCACAGAGTTGCCGAGACGCGCGCTCAGGTTGGCGGCATGTGTCAGCGGCGTTTCCTGGGAAACGTCGTAAACGCGCGCAGACAAAATCCGTTTGATGTAGGGGTCGACTTTTGGAGCCACAGTGAGAATAAGTGCGATGGTTTAAAAGTCACGCATTGTAGAGCAGGCTTGCTCGAAAGCGAACCGCTGTGCTGATAAGATTCCCGCCACAATCTCCGAGGTCACCATGTCAGCAGATCTAGCCAAGCGCGCGGCGGCTCAAGCCGCACTCAAGTATGTCGAGGATGACTCTGTTATTGGAATCGGCACCGGTTCGACCGCCAATCACTTTATCGATCTACTGGCGGAAATTAAAAACCGGATCGACGGCACCGTCGCCAGTTCCGAGGCCAGTGCCGAGCGACTCCGTGGACATGGAATTCGCGTGTACGACCTCAACGCCACCGGCGATTTATCACTGTACGTCGACGGCGCTGACGAGTCGACGCGCCACCTGCACTTGATCAAAGGCGGTGGCGGCGCACTCACGCGCGAAAAAATCGTCGCCGCTGCGAGTAAAACCTTTGTGTGTATTGCCGACGAAAGCAAGCTAGTCGACACACTTGGCGCATTCCCGTTGCCGATTGAAGTGATCCCCATGGCTCGAAGTTATGTAGCGCGACAAATTGTAAAGCTCGGTGGCAATCCGGAACTGCGCGAAGTGAGCGAAGGCACGCCGTTTAAAACAGATAACGGCAACCTGATTCTTGACGTGCACAACCTGACAATTCTCGACCCACGCGAAATCGAATCCACAGTTAACCAGTTAGCGGGGGTTGTGACGGTTGGACTGTTTGCCAATCGCCCTGCTGACGTCCTGATTCTCGGTAAGCCCGACGGCGAAGTGGATGTGCTAAAGGCCTAGCCAATATCCCCCCCGTTGACAGAATTTGGCGCAGACTTCAACATGCGCCCGTCAGGCACGCGTAGTGTTTGATTTAAAAAGATAAATTTCGCTTACTACCACCAAGGAGAGTTCTTCATGTTGAAAGAGTTTAAAGACTTCGCAATGCGCGGCAATGTTATCGACATGGCCGTGGGTATCGTCATAGGCGGTGCCTTCGCTTTAATTGTGAAGTCGTTTGTCGCAGACGTCATCATGCCACCCATTGGTTTACTGCTGGGCGGCGTGGATTTTTCGAACCTGTTTATCGTCCTCAAAGAAGGCGCAGCAGCCGCTCCTTACGCATCATTGGATGCCGCCAAGGAAGCTGGTGCGGTCACCATAAACATCGGATTATTCATTAACACGGTCGTCAGCTTCATCATCGTCGCATTTGCGATTTTTCTGGTGATTCGCTGGATCAACAGCCTCAAAAAACAGGAAGAAGAAGCGCCAGCAGAGCCGCCCGCGCCATCTACCGAAGAAGTACTGCTTACCGAGATTCGCGATTTGTTGAAAAATCGATAGAAATCGAGGATCGACGTACTGACAAAAGAGCGGCCAATTGGCCGCTCTTTTTTTGCGCCAAAAAATCAGAACAATTAAACGACTGCCGCAATCGCCTCGCAAAGTGCATCCATATTGCTTGTCGTCATCGCGGCCACGTTGAAGCGGCCGGAGTCGACGGCGTAAACAGCGTTGTCTGCGCGCAATTTCAGCACCTGATCCTTGCTTAGGCCAGAAAACGAGAACATGCCGTTTTGGCGTTCGATAAAACTGAAGTCGTTGCTAACGCCTTTATCCTTCAGGGTTTGCACAAACAGTTTGCGCATTGCTGCCACACGATCACGCATTTGGGCGAGCTCTGCTTCCCACTCAGCGCGCAGTTCCGGATCGTTTAACACGGTCGTTACAACCGCGCCGCCGTGCGCAGGCGGATTGGAATAGATCACTCGAATGATGCTTTTCAACTGACTGAACACGGTGTTGGCCACGTCAGCAGACTTCGCTACCAGTGTAAACGCGCCAGTGCGTTCGCTGTAGATACCGAAGTTTTTCGAAAACGAACTGGCGATAAGAATTTCGTCGCAGTGTTCGGCGAAGATCCGCAGACCCTCCGCATCTTCTTCGATGCCGCGCGCAAAACCTTGATACGCGAAGTCGAACAAGGGGAGCAGATTTTTTTCCGCACACAGTTTTGCGAGTTGTTCCCATTGTCCGCTGTCGGGATCGATGCCGGTCGGGTTGTGGCAGCAGCCGTGTAGCAGCAGCACATCGCCAGATTTTGCCGCCGCGAGATCCGCCATCGCCGCCGTGAAATCCATATCTTTATTGGCCGCGTCGTAGTACGCATAACGCGCTGTTTTGAGGTTGGCGGCGTCAAATATTCCCATATGGTTGGCCCACGTTGGGTCACTCACCCACACCGTCACATCGGGAAGCTGACGACTAATCAGTTCAGCCGCAATACGCAATCCACCGGTGCCACCGGGAGCTTGCGCGGTTTGCGCACGGCCGTCAGTGATGATCGACGAATCCGCGCCAAACAACAGTTTTTGTACAGCCAGTGCATAGTCAGCCGTGCCCGGAATACTGAGATAGGATTTACTTTTCTCCTGCTCGAGAATTCGCGCCTCTGCCTTTTTCACCGAAGTCAAAACCGGTGTATTGCCGGTCTCGTCTTTATATACGCCAACGCCAAGATTGATCTTTCCGGTGCGGGTGTCCTTGTTGAACTCGTCGTTAAGTCCAAGGATGGGATCAGCGGGAGCTGCAGAGATATGTTCAAACATGTTGCGATACCTTATGAGCAAGGGGTTGAAAGGACGCCTTTTTGGGGCGGCGCAATTCTACACCAGATGCACTCGATATAGTGCACTGCACACAAGGAGGAGACTGATTTAAGAAGGCGCGGCCGGACAGTGCCGCACCTCTAACCCACAGTTAGATTCCGAAGAACGGCTGCAACATCCTCGGAACAATTCCGCGGAATTTCAGTGGCGCATCAGAAACAACCAGAGAAATGCACGGGATTTTGCTGTCGACAATTGGCTGGTGCTCGACCGAGGGGTCGAGGTCAGCAACATCACCGACGCCAAACCGACCGATCTCGTCGGTGTACGATCCGCGCAATACCAGTGTCATTTCACTGCCGCGGTGACTGTGCATGGGCAGGCAGGTTCCGGGGGCGATATTCAGCATACGCACTGTCCCTGACGCGGTACTGGCTTTAACTTGCCCCACTCCGGGAACCAACGGCGACCAGTCGATATCGCTGTATTTTCGACCAAACAGATCGTGCAGGGGTAACGGCAACTCGTCTGGGGATAGCGTTTGCGGCGGAACCCGCACTGGGGCCGGCTCAGATTCGTGCTCAATCCGACGCAACACAGATGCCAGACCCGCCGTCGAGATCGGCGTATCGGGGAGGTCCTCGAGCATGGTGCCGCCGATAAATTCGGCATCGCGAATGGTCGCGCGGCAGTGATCACACATCTGCAGGTGGCAGCTCACCAAAAGCGCCGCGTTTGCCGGTAGCGCACCAGCAGCGTAGCTCACCAAGGTAGATTCGTCAGGGTGGTGATGCGTTTTCATTGGTTCGTTCTCAGTTTGGCGCGCAACTTCTGAAATGCGAGCCGCAGGTTGGACTTTACGCTTCCTAAAGGGATATTCATATCGGCAGCGATTTCGCTGTGGCTCAGCCCTTTAAAGTAGGACAGATAAAGGACTTGTGATTGCACAATCGGTAGATTCTTGATTTCCCTTCGCAGCGGCTCTGCATCAACCAGACCAACCGGGTCATCTGACGCAACTGGCTCAACGGTGTCCTGCGACGGCACCTCCGGCGATGAATTCTGCTTGCGCATAGCGTCGATGAACTGGTTTCGCGCGATGGTAAAAATCCACGTGCTCGCAGCAGCCTTTTCGCGTTTGTAGGACGATGCTTTGCGCCAGACGCTCAGCATGGTTTCTTGCGTCAGCTCTTCGCTCATAGCAGCGGTGGCGCCAAGACGCGCGAGATACGTGGCTACTTTTGGACCAAAATGCTTGTAAAGCTCAACAAAAACAGCTTGTTCACTGTGTTCAGCAAGCCGCTGTAGCTGGTCAGACCACCACGCGCTAGGGTGTTGAGTGTTGAGTTCAGCAGTTTCGGTCACGTTCGATTGCTCGGGTTATTTGCAAGATTTACGATCTCGGCGCTAATCTGGATCACTCCAAACGTACCTGATGTACATGCAGCGCAGATCCAAATTTGCAGGCAAATCGTATACGCTGGCAAAGTCGGATCGATCTTTATGCATCAAAAACTCTCAATCGCCGTTATCGGAACTGGCATCAGCGGGCTTAGCGCCGCGTGGTTGCTGTCCAAAAAACATCGCGTCACCGTGTTCGAAAAGGCTGACCGAGTCGGGGGTCATAGTAACACCGTAACGCTGGAGCTTGAAAAATCCACTCCAGTGGACACCGGCTTCATCGTTTACAACCCGCCGAGCTATCCTAATCTGGTCGCATTTTTCGAACATCTCGGCGTCCCCACGAAACCCACGGATATGTCGTTCGCGGTGTCCAAAGACGATGGGGCGCTTGAATACTCGGGCTCAGACTTCAGCGGGATATTTGCGCAGCGCAGCAACTTGTTCAATCCGCGATTTCTGCGCATGCTGTTGGACATAACGCGCTTTTACCGCCAGTCAGAAGAATGGATGCAGACGCTGTCGCCCGAGACCACGCTGGGACAACTCATCGAGCGCGAAGGCTTTAGTCAGGCATTTCGTGACGACCACCTGCTGCCCATGGGCGCTGCGATCTGGTCGACGCCAATGCTGAAAATGCTCGACTATCCCGCCCTCGCCTTCTTGCGGTTTTGCGCCAACCACGGCTTGCTGCAGGTCAGCAATCGCCCGCAATGGCACACCGTCGATGGAGGCAGCCGTCGTTACGTAGAAAAAGTGGTATCTGCGATCGGAGAAGAATCCGTACAAATCAACAGCGGCGTGCGCAATATCAGCCGCAACGATGACGCTGTTATCGTTGAAGACTGGAGTGGCCAACAGCAGCGGTTTGATCATGTCGTGCTAGCCTGCCATGCAGACGAAGCCTTGCGCATGCTGGACAAGCCGGATTCGAATGAACAACTTCTCCTGTCGACGTTCCGGTTTGAACGCAATCGCACGCTGTTGCACAGTGATTCCCGCTTGATGCCCAAGCGCAAATCTGTGTGGTCCAGCTGGAACTATTTCGGCAATCGCGATGATAATGGCGACGAAAAGCTTTGCGTCAGTTACTGGATGAATCGTCTGCAGGGGATCGAGTCACGCGCGCCTCTTTTTGTCACGCTGAATCCGGTACTTGAACCACGCGAAGGTACGCTGCACGCGAGTTTTCTATACGACCATCCGGTGCTCGACGGCGGTGCCATCGAATCTCAAAAACAACTCTGGACTCTTCAGGGCAAGCAGCGAACCTGGTTCTGCGGCGCCTGGTTCGGCTCCGGCTTTCACGAGGACGGCATTCAGTCCGGTCTGGCGGTCGCTGAGGCGCTCGGCGGCGTGCGCCGACCGTGGACGGTTGAAAACGAAAGCGGTCGAATTCACATGCCCGAGAACTGGGCAGCCAGACAGGATTGGGCTGTAACATCGCCGTTGGAAAGCGCTGCGTGAGTGACCTGTGTTCCGAACCGGAAGTGCGTTCGTGTTTATACCGAGGCACTGTGATGCACCGCCGCTTTCGCCCCAAGGTTCATCGTTTCTGTTACCGGGTCAGCGCCTGGCTGTTTGATCTTGACGAACTCGAAACACTCGACAAATCGCTTTTCGGATTTTCCATTAACCGATTTAACTGGTTTAGTTTGAAACTTGCCGATCACGGCCCGCGTGACGGCAGCTCGCTGCGTACTTACGCCGAGAAGCTGTGCGCCGACAACGGCTTGCCAAGACCCGCGCGCTTGCAGCTACTGTGTTATCCGCGCATGCTCGGATTCGCCTTCAACCCACTTTCGATCTTTTTTTGCGCAGACGAGCAAGGCGCACCGCTGGCGACGATTTACGAAGTGCGCAATACCTTCCGACAACGGCACAGTTACGTGATCGCCGACAACGCGCGGGAAAAAACCGGAATGCTGCGCCACCGCGCGCGCAAGGTGTTTTATGTCTCTCCATTTATGCAGGTTGATGGACATTATCATTTCCGCATTCACGCACCGGACGAGCGCATTCTCGTTGGTATTCGATACACGCAAAACGATGCACCAATGCTGCACGCAGTGTTCGATGGCAAACGTGTTCCGCTGAACTCAACTGCGGTGATCGCGCAATTTTTGCGCATGCCACTGATGACTCTGAAGATTGTTGCGGCAATCAACTGGGAGGCGCTGCGCCTCTGGTTAAAAGGTATACGACTGGTGGCGCGTCCAAAGCCACCGGCGACAAAAACATCGCTGGGTCAAATCTCCCAGCACACACCAAAGCAGGCGTGCCCGCAATGACAAGCATCACCCAGCAAACGACAACCAAAATCACCGCCAGGAACAACGATTCGATTGGTGACAAAATTTCTCCGCTGCGTCACCCGCTATTGCACTTTCTGGCGTCAAAACTCAATGCGGTTGAAATCGACGCGATCACTGTCCTATTGAAGAACGGTGAGTCGTTCGATATCGGATTCCCTAATCCGGACACTCCACACCCGGTTGTGACGATCAAGTCATTGCGCATGATTTTACGCGGATGGGCGAGTGGTCTTATGGGCTGGGCCGAGGGATATATGGCAGACGATTGGGATATCGATGATACGCGCTCAATTACGCACTGGGCGATGGCTAATGAGGAAAAGCTCGAGAGCGCGTTTGGCGGCAGCGACCTGACCAACAGTATTAACCGCTTGTGGCATCGCTTAAACAACAACAGCCTGCGCGGCAGTCGCAAAAATATTCAGTACCATTACGACCTCGGTAACGACTTCTATCGCCTGTGGCTGGACGACACCATGACGTATTCAGCCGCACTCTTTGAGTCAGATGAGCAAACTCTGGCGGATGCGCAGCACAGTAAATACCAGCGAATTCTTGAGCTTCTCGCACCGGAAAAAGATCAGAGCGTGCTGGAAATTGGCTGCGGGTGGGGTGGCTTCGCGCGCGAATTATTGCAACACCACGATGTGTCGTACACCGGTGTGACCTTATCCGACGAGCAACTGGCGTGGGCGGAGGAAAGTTTGCAGTCCGATTCGCGTGCACAGTTCAGCCTGACCGATTACCGCAACATCGATCAGCGCGTTGACCGAATCGCTTCGATTGAGATGTTTGAAGCGGTCGGCGAATCACATTGGCCGACGTATTTTGCCAAAATTAAGTCGTCGCTCAATCCTGGTGGTGTTGCCGTTCTGCAAGTGATCACTATCGATCACGCCCGGCTCGACATCTATCGCAGCACCCCGGATTTCATTCAGAAATACATTTTTCCCGGCGGCATGTTGCCGAGCACCGAGTGCGTGCGCGAACTGATCGAATCGCACAATTTAAGGCTTACCGACGAACAGTGCTTTGGACGCGACTACGCGCGCACGCTGAAGATATGGCATCAAGACTTTTTGCAGAACTGGCCCCAAATTGCCGCTCAAGGATTTGATCAACGCTTTTATCGGATGTGGCGCTACTATCTCGCGTACTGTGAAGCGGGCTTCAATACCGGTGCGATTGACGTGCGGCTCTACCGAATCGTCAATGACGGTTAAGAAACTGCAACTGTAATTAATGCGATGGCTTAGGGATTGCCGCACACAATGAATACCCACGCCAGCAATTCGCTCGCGAGATCCACTCTTCTGGCCTACGCACTCCCTGCGATCGCGATGGCGATGCCGGTGTTGCCGGTTTATGTGTTGCTACCGACTTTTTACGCCGAAAACACCGCGCTGACCTTGCTGACAATCGGCACCGTTTTGTTCGTCGCTCGGCTTGTCGACGTTGCCAGCGACGCATTGGCGGGCAGCCTGTGCGATCGGTCGCCGTTCGGGACAACTGCCG
Organism: Pseudomonadota bacterium; assembly: GCA_039029275.1. Classification (GTDB taxonomy): domain Bacteria; phylum Pseudomonadota; class Gammaproteobacteria; order JBCCGL01; family JBCCGL01; genus JBCCGL01. Next base: position 134,006 of record JBCCGL010000010.1, read on the forward strand.
CGCTCGGGCGTCGTCGCGGCTGGATGCTGATTGGCGGAATCGTCCTCTGCCCGGCCCTCGTCATGTTGTTTTCCCCACCCTCAGATGCTGATGTCGGCTGGCTGTTCGTTTCTGCCGCGACACTGTATCTGGGGTGGACATTTGTGCAGGTGCCCTACCTCGGCTGGGTGAGCGACCTTACCCCGCATTATCATGAACGCACGCGACTCAGCGGAACGCGCGAAGCGCTGGGTCTTATCGGACTTGTCCTGTCAGCCGCGTGGCCGGCGCTCGGCGCTGCAATGGGTATGCCGGTGCCGGATCAATTTTTCTGGCTCGCGATAGCGACGTGCGCCGTCGGCATAATCTGCTTCGGATGGCTATTTGTGAAATTGCCGGAACCGCCCGCGGTGAGTATTTCACGAGGTCGGTGGCGCGACATGCTACAAAACCGACTCTGGAGCAAACTCGTTGCCGCCTGGTGCATCAATGGCATTGCAAACGGAATACCGGCGGTGCTCTTCCCACTATTTATCACCGTGGTTTTGGGCGAATCTATTGACGCCCGCGGCACCTATCTGCTGATTTACTTCCTCGCGGCCGTCGCAGCAATGCCGATTGTTTTCGCGCTTGGTAAACGGTTGGATAAGCACAAACTGTGGTGTTACTCGATGCTACTCGCATGCGGAGTGTTTGCGCTTGTTCCGCTATTGGGCGAAGGCGATGGTCACTGGTTCGTGTTGGTGTGTATCGCGACCGGCGCAACCTTGGGCGCTGATCTCGCGCTGCCGCCGGCGTTAACCGCCGATGTGGTCGATTGGGACCGCTTTCGTTTTCGTCGCGAATCGACCGCTTTGTGCTTCGCCGGTGGTAGCCTGGCAACAAAACTGGCGCTCGGTATCGCGGTTGTTTTGGCACCCTTTCTTTTGAGCCTCAACGAATGGAACGACGACGCTGCGAAACAATCAGAGCACGCCGCACTGGCCCTCGCCATGATCTACGCGTGGTTACCTTGCGTACTGAAAATAGGCACTATTGTGTTGATGTGGCGATACCCCCTATCGGCGACCCGCCACTCGGCGATTCGAAAACGCTTGTCACGCACAGGATGACGAATGAAACGGGAACTCCTTTATGCACCTCGGAAAACTTTTTATAGCGATGGTACTGCTCGTGACTAGCGGTTGTGCCAGTATGAAAATCGACGACTTTGATGACGCGTCACCCACGTTGAAAATAGAAGACTATTTTGTCGGCAAGACCTGGGCGTGGGGAATTTTCGAAGATCGATTTGGTGATCTTCGCCGCCAGTTCAGAGTAGACATCGACGGCACATGGGACGGAACAAAACTGGTGCTGGACGAGAATTTTTATTACGCCGACGGCGAGCGTGACCGACGAGTCTGGAGCATCGTCCGGACTGCTGAGAACCGCTACGAAGGTACGGCAGATGACGTGGTCGGAAAAGCAACGGGCATCGCCAAAGGCAACGCGCTGCACTGGCGATACAAACTCAAGCTGCCGATTGGTGAAAACACTTATGTCGTCAATTTCGACGATTGGATGTACTTGCAAAACAACGATGTGTTAATTAATCGGGCAACCGTTTCGAAGTGGGGGTTTTCTCTCGGCACTGTAACTCTGTTTTTTTCCAAACAAACTCCCGACGCATGACTTTTTTGCGCGCCTCGGCTGTCGCATTATTTTTATGGGCATATATTCCCGCCAGCCTCGCCAGCTCATTCGATCGGTGGTTCGGTCTTTACGGTGAGCAAATCACTTTTGATGTCTACCGTAAAGACGAGGACGTCGGAACTTACGTGGTACGGTTTAGTGAGAGAGGTACCGATTTTTTAGTCGAGGTCGAAATGAACCTCGAAATTCCCATTCTGTTAGGATGGACTTATGACTACCAATACAGTGCCAGTGAGGTCTGGCAAGACGATTCGCTAAACCGGCTTGACGTGTTGATTAATGACAACGGAGACACCGCGTCGTTTGTCGCTAAAAATATTGACAGCGAATTGCGGCCTGAGGCTGTAAGCGATGCGTTTGAAGAAAGTGCTCCAGCGAAGCTACCAATCATTCTCACGCATCATTACAACGTCGACGTGCTCGACAAAAACCGCGTGTTCAATACTTTAACCGCGCGTGAGAATCTGGTAGAAATCATTGAAGTCGAATCGAGCACAATGAAGATAGACGGAGCTGATCGCGCCGTTCGCCAATTCGATTATCTGGGCGAGTTAACCGATACCAGTGTCTGGTACGACGACAAGGGACGATGGGTCAAAATGATTTTTCTCGGGACCGACGGCACGCCAATTGAACTGCGCTGTACACGCTGCGGTAGCTAGCATTCAATGGCTGCGCAAAAGCTCGTTTGGATTACCGGCGCATCGCAAGGCATCGGTCGCGCACTCTCACTTGAGTTGGCGCTTCGCGGTCATATCGTAGCGGCAAGCGCGCGCAACCTCGACGCACTGCAGGAACTCTCGTACGACGCGGCTTCGTATCCAGGTTCGGTTCACGCATTTTCACTTAATGTGACTGAGCAGGTCGAAGTCATTGAGGCTTTTAACGAGATCGAAAACACGCTCGGCCAGATTGACGTGGCGGTTTTAAACGCCGGCACACATATCGAAACTCCTGCCAACGATTTTCACAGCGCTGACGTGTCGCATTTGATGCAGCTAAACTTCATGGGATGCGTATTTGCACTGGAACAATTGCTGCCGCTCATGCGAGCGCGAAAGAGCGGTCGGATTGCGGTGGTCTCCTCGCTCGCGGGTTACCGCGGCCTGCCAACGGCTTCGGGTTACGGTGCGAGCAAGGCGGCACTCATCAATCTTTGCGAATCCTTACGGCTGGAGTTAAGCGGCAGTGGCGTCACGATGCAGGTCGTTAACCCTGGATTCGTCAAAACACCTTTAACCGATCGCAATCCGTTTGAAATGCCATTTTTAATCTCAGCTAAATCCGCAGCCGTGCGAATTGCCAATGGACTGGAAAGCAATCGCTTCGAAATTCGATTCCCCCGACGATTTGCATGGATAATGGCTTTTTTGCGTCATTGTCCGTTTTGGCTTTATTCGCTACTGGTTAAAAATAAAACGACTCGTGAACGATAGCGTCCAAAGCCAGGATCACGATTCATCACTCGATGAATCACTCCAGCGATACATTTATTTTTTCAACAATCTTGAAAACGAAATCGATAATATCGGTCGCTATACCGACCCCGATATAGAGTTTCGCGATCCATTCAATCACGTCGTCGGCCATCAAGCGATGACAAAACTTTTACGCAAATTTTATTCGTCGGTTGATTCTCCACATTTCGACGTAACGCAAAGTGCGTGGAATGGAAACGTGTGTTTTATCCGCTGGGATTTTTCCGGAAAGCTCTCGCTTTTTGGTGACTGGAACTTCCCAGGGGTAAGCGAATTGCACTTTTCCGATAGTGCAAAAGTCTGCAAACACATCGACCACTGGGATTCGGGCGAACACTTTTACGCGCGCCTTCCGATATTGGGTCGCCTTGTGCAAATGATTCGACGGCGCGTGTGAGGGCTGGTAAATTACGCGGCCCCACTGATTATTTCTCGGAGTTTCCCAATGACGCACGCGATTCGCGCACATCAGGCAGGTGGCGCTGACCAACTCGTTTGGGATGAAATTACCGTCGGCGATCCCGGCCCTGGCGAGGTACGAATGCGCCAGACCGCAGTCGGTTTGAACTATATCGACGTTTACATGCGCTCCGGGCTTTATCCAATCGCTGACTACCCCGCAGTGCTCGGAATGGAAGCGGCAGGCGTTGTCGATGCGGTCGGCGAAGGCGTAGCTGACTTTCGCGAGGGCGATCGGGTGGCCTATTGCATGTGTCCCGGCGCGTACGCGGAATCTCGACTGATCTCGGCGGACAAGTTAGTCAAGCTACCCGATTCTATCGACGACCAAACCGCGGCTGCGATGATGCTTAAAGGCATGACCGCGCACTACCTGTTGTTTCGCACCTATCCAGTGCAGGAAGGCGACGCCATTCTCGTCATGGCGGCTGCCGGCGGAGTTGGCCTAATTCTGTGCCAGTGGGCGAAATCTCTGGGGGCAACTGTGATCGGCTGCGTCGGTTCTGTTGAAAAAGGCGAGTTGGCAAAAGCGAACGGTGCCGATCACACGATTTTGTACAGGGATGAAGACATCGCCGCGCGAGTGCGCGAAATCACGCACGGCGTCGGCGTAGCCTCATCCTACGACTCAGTCGGGCAGGCCACGTTCGAGGCGTCGCTTGATTCCTTACGTCCGTTTGGCGTTCTTGCAACCTACGGCAACGCTTCCGGGCCTGTCGATCCTTTCAGCCCGTCGATTCTCGCACCCAAGGGCTCGCTGTACGTGACCCGACCAACGCTCGCAACGCATATCGCGACGCGCGAGCTAATAGAAGAAGGTGCGGGTCGCTTGTTCGCCGCTGTGGAAAGTGGCGCGTTAAAAATTTCCGTCAACCAAACCTATCCGTTAAAGGATGCCGCGCAAGCACACAGGGATCTGGAAGCGCGCGCAACAACCGGCTCGACCGTGTTACTGACCTGAAAATATCGCTTAAGATTGCCTTGCACGTACAGCGTTGGATTAAAAAAATACTAACCGTTCAGGTACTCGTGCTGACTGCAATCAACGCATTAGCGCCTCAACCGCGCTGATTTTTTTCGCCACGGACTTTAGATCCCGGTCTGATGGATCACTCGGTGATTTGGCAACGCGTCACCAGAGTCGCTTCACACATCGAAGTGCTTAAACCATTCGCGCCACCTTCCGTTAATTCTTCGCCAACCCAATCTGAACGGAAAATGGGAATATTTCGCACAAAAACGTAACCGAGTTCACTAGACAAGCTTGCAGTGATTTCAAACAATGGACGTCGCATCGATCGAAACTGGCAGAAGCCACATAAAGCCAGCTTCGGTAGATTCTTTAAACTCAAACGGGACACTGATTATGACCACTGTATTCAAACCCTTGATTATCGCCAGTAGTATTGTATTTCTTACCGCATGCGGAGGCGGCGGTGGAAGTAGCGATGACGACGACAATGACAATGATCCGGGCAACTCCGAAGAACTCGCGATTGATACATCGAATGCCAAAGGGATAACGATTGATGCCTATCGATCAGCATATTTCACGCAGGGCGCGACGGATTTTGTAGACCTGACCGCGAAACGCGTTGCCGGCAAAGGTGTGAGCGTTGACGAAATGAGCTTCAACGAGAAAGTCATCCTTCTATCAGGTTTTAGGGACACCACCGTCGTTGATTGCGCAGAAGGTGGAACCATCACCCTTACATTTACCGACGCCTTGCCTGAAGGCGCCAGCGCAGGTGATAGTTTTGATATCAACGCCGACAATTGTTCCAACGGTATCTCGACGCAAAACGGCGGCGTGTCGTTTGAGATAAACAGCTTCAGCGAAACTGACGCCAGCTTCACTTTCTCTTACAACAATTTAAACATCACAAGTGGAAGCGATACCGTAAATGCCAACGGCAGTATCACGATGTCCGTCAGCGATAACGGCACTACTGAAACTATCAGTATCACCAGCAGCCAGCTGAGCATTTCGTACAATAGCGACGTTGTTACACTGACAAACTACAGCGTGATTGCTACGTTGACAGGTTTCACTGCAACTCTGGACGCTGATTACACCATCACGACACCTGAGGGTTCGGTGACGGTGACAACAGATCCGCGATTTGAAGGACCTACGTTCAACGCATGCCCGATTGTCGGCACAATGACGATCTCCGGATCGGACGGCACCTCAGTTTCACTGAACGCCGATACTGGCAACGCGAACACTATGCTACTGACCATTAACAATGGGTCGAGCGTGACAACTGACACAATCGTGTGCTCTGAACTGCTGTAAGCCTTTAATTCCAGAAACGTTTCAGGGGGCATATCGTGCCCCCTTTTTTGTGGCCAATTATGAATCGGAAAAGCAAGCGCCAGCTAAGTTCGACTAATCGGACCTTCCCGATTTTCCAGCAGATTTGAGGAGACCGACAAGCGCATCTGCGTCGCATCGCGCCACGTGCAATCGAAAAACCTTGTCGCCAACTCGGTAGAGAAAAACGCCCAGCCCGAAGAGGATGCGCGCCACGCTTTTTGACGGCGATTGCAACGATATTTCGGCTCCTCGCTTGAGCAAATCCATCGCGTCAGTGCCGGTCAGGTCGAATACCGCGTAGGCATCGCTGGCGTCCGAGATTGCCTGGTTGTTGGCGGCATCCCAGCCTTCACGTGCATCCGGGCCATTGATCCGCATGATCCGATCACGGCGGCAGGCAATCGCATACGAATCGTTTTCGACAATATCGGGCCACCCAATCAGTGCTTGGTTAATTTGCGCGCGCACGTCGGGTCCCGACACAAGCGTTTGACGCGTCAGCGGTACCGGCGTCAACGTCGCCGAGCCGAGATCAATTGGCGCGTTGAAATCCGCTGTTGCCGGCCACCTGTGTCGATCATCACGCATTCAAACGCGCCCCCTGCGGATCAAACGCACACACCGGTGCGATGGTTGCTGAGCGGAACTGCTCCCTGTGCCTGATGTGAATGCTTTCACCGATGCGATCATGGCCATTCTCGATCAGACCCAAGGCCACGGGACGTCCCAGATTTGGGCTTTGGTAACTGGATGTGACATAGCCAATCGAACGCGGCGAACTGGTTTCGGAAATGGCGTGCGCGCCGATTGGCAATGGCGGCGCGCCGTCGGCAACCGTCAGGCCCACAAGCGTTTTGCGGTCGCGCTCGTTTGCCATTGCGCCGTGCAAACTGCGATCGCCAACAAACGCCGTGTTTTTCTTTTCGCGCGGGCCACCGAAACCCAGATCGTGCGGCATGGTCTCGCCGTCCATATCCTTACCGACCATTATGTAGCCCTTTTCGGTGCGAAGAATCGACAGAGCCTCAATGCCGATGGGGCCGCCTCCCAGCGGTGCCGCCGCGGCGAGTAACGTGTTCCACAGGAGCGGAGCGCGCGACGCGCGAATCGACACCTCGAAGCTTGTATCGCCGGTAAAACTCACGCGCGCTACGCGCACGCTGCTTGCCTGATAATCTGCCTCGCGAAACGTCATATGCGGGAAGGCGTCGGCGGCGAGATCGATACCCAGGTCGAGCGAGGCCAAAATTTCGCGCGCCTTTGGGCCGGTCACCGTGACCGTTGCCCACTGCTGCGTCATGTCATGCACAAAAATCCGCGCCGGGTCGTTGCCATCCTGCCGCCAGCTTTCGAGATGATTGCGTACGCTATCCACATGGCTGGACGAACAGGAAATGACAAATTTGTGTTGATCGACGCGCGAGATAACGCCGTCGTCGAAAACAAAACCGCTTTCACTCAACATGAACCCGTAGCGAATATGACCCGGTTTGAGATTGCCCACCGAGTTGTAGTAAACGAAATTGACAAAGTCCTCCGCATCCGGCCCCATGACTTCGATTTTGCCAAGCGGCGAAGCATCCAGAATCCCGGCGCTGTCGCGCGCCATTTTTGCCTCGACCTGAATAATTGCGTCGCGCTCGCCGCTGCCATACCAGCCCGGCCGCAACCAGCCGCCGTATTCGCATAGCGCGGCATTCGCGGCTCGGTGTTGGGGTTCGAGCACCAGGCGTTTAACCGGGTGATAGTGTGACTTTGTGTGATGGCCGTGATAGGCCTCAAGCGGCACCGGCACAAAAGGCGGTCGAAAGGCGGTTGTGCCAACGTGCGGAATGTCCACACCCTGAATCGTGGCCATCGCCGCAAGACCCGCCATGTTGGAGGTCTTGCCCTGATCGGCCGCCATCCCCAGCGTTGTGTAGCGCTTTAAATGTTCGACCGAGACGTAATTCTCGCGCGCCGCCAGTTCGATGTCTTTGAGCGTGACATCGTGTTGAAAGTCGATCCACTGCCGACCAGTCGAGTTCGGCGCTGGCCAGTGTGGCGTAAATTGGACTGCTGCGTCTGATCGACTCGCGGATTGGCCAGACCCCGCAGCGCGTGCCTCGTCGAGCGCAGCTGCAAGATCAAACGTGCCGTTCGCCGCGCCAATCGCCGTCATTTGCGCTGGTGGTGCACCGGGCAAAAATGTCTGACGTTGTTCACACCATTGCAGCTTGCCCCCGGCGTGACACCACAGATGCACTAATGGGGTCAGCCCAGCAGAGACCAACAAGGCGTCGGCCTGATAATGCTGGCCGTCGACAGACACGCCGCTTAAAACTTTGCGCCCGCGCGCTTGCAGCGCGGTTGTCGATGCCTCCAGCACACGCACCTTTGCCCCGGCGCTTTCGAGTTGCTGCACAGCGTTCTTAAACAGGCTGTGGTTCGATATCAGCGCAATCTCGCGACCGGGTACGACGCCGTAGCGTGCCAGCAATTCGGCGGCTCCGAACAATGACATCACCCCCGGCTTGTCGTTGTCCGCAAACGTCATCGGTCGGTCCAGGGCGCCGGTGGCCAGCACCACCCGCGCGCATCGCAAACGCCACAGGCGCGGCGCTGTTGCAAAGTGACCGCACTCAATCAGACCGACCAGGCCGTGATCGTAGACACCAAACGCCGTGCTTGAACACAACAAGCGGCCGCCTGCCGCCTGCAAAGCGGTGACCTGCTCGTCGATCCAGTCTTGCGGCGCGCGCCCTTCGACACGATCTACCTGATAAAGCGATCCACCTGGCGCGTGGTGATCGTCCGCCAAAACCACCTTGTGGCCTGCCTCAGCCGCGGTGCGCGCCGCGACAAGGCCGGCAGCACCCGCGCCAACCACCAGCACGTCGCAATGCTCGTGAATCTGATCGGACACGTAGTCGTCAATTACATCGGTGGAAACGCTACCCAATCCCGCCATCTTCCTGATTGCCGGTTCGAACATATGCCAGTTCGGCCAGATAAAAGTCTTGTAGTAAAAGCCGGCGCATAGCCAGCGGTGGAAAATATCAAGGCCACCTTTAAGGTCGAACGCTGCGGATGGCCAGGCATTCACCGAGCGCACCTGCATGCCGTCCTCCAGCATTGTCGTGGTGGCCAGACAGTTCGGCAGTTCACGACCGTTTAACGTCACCGCCATGATCGCGTTGGGTTCGTCGACCCAGGCACTCCAGACGCCGCGCGGACGGTGGTATTTAAAGCTTCGACCGACTACGCGCACTCCGTTGGCGAGCAAGGCAGACGCGAGCGTATCTCCCGCGAATCCCTGATACGGCTTGCCGTCGAAAGAGAATTTCAATTCACGCGAGCGGTCGATAAGCCCACCGTAATCAGCGCGAAAGGACGTCATTGGTCACCCTCGCGCAGACCCTGAGTGCGCAGAACTTCCATTGTTACGCTATCGCGCTCCATCAAGAAGAGTTCGGCGCACGTCATGTGCATCCACACTTCGCGCACTGCGCCTTTTTCATTGCGCTGTGCGTAAAGGTAGGTTGCCCACTCGGCGTCTGAAATCGACTGCGTGGTATCAGGTCGCGTTTTGCCCGCTTCGGCGACATAGTGAAATTCGCGCTCGTCTCGAGGGCCGCAAAACGGGCAGCTAAAAATTTGCATCGATGCCTCCTAATGCGCGATACCGGACGCCGCGCCCTCATCGACAAGATGACCGGTGGCGAAGCGATTGAGATCAAACGGGCGGCTCAATTCGTGATGTTCCCCGCTCGCGATAATGTGCGCGAGCAGATAGCCGCCGGCCGGAATCGATTTGAACCCCCCCGTTCCCCAGCCGCAGTTGAGGTAAATCCCGTCAACGCCGGACGGCCCCAGAATCGGAGAGCTGTCGGGCGTTACGTCGACGATACCCGCCCAGTGGCGCAGCAGTTTGACCTTGGCCAGCGCGGGCATCATCTCGCAGAGGCCGCCAAGGACCGCTTCCTGCATTGGCATATTGCCGCGCTGCCCATACGACGGCACCCGATCCAGCCCGCCGCCAATGACAAGGCCACCCTTGTCAGACTGGCTCACGTAAGTGCCGTAGGGCGGGCACAGAACAACGGTATCCAGAATCGGCTTAATCGGCTCAGATATAAACGCTTGCAGGGCGTAGGAGTGAATCGGCAGCCGGTATCCGGCCATTTGCGCCAGCACCGATGAATGCCCGGCGACTGCGGCGCCGACAGCGCCTGCACGCACTTCGCCGAGCGATGTTTGCACGCCAACGCAGCGCCCGCCCTGCATCACAAAACCCTGTACTTCGCAGTTCTGGATGATATCGACGCCGAGCTGGTCTGCCGCTCGCGCGAAGCCCCAGGCAACAGCGTCGTGTCGGCCGGTGCCCGCTCGCGGTTGAAACACCCCGCCGTGAATCGGGTAGCGGACATCGTCGCGAAAACTCAGGATCGGCGCGATTTTGCGGACCTCATCCGGTCCCAGCAATTCCGCGTCGACGCCGTTAATGCGCATGGCATTGTATTGGCGCGCCGCCATTTCCATCTCGGGCTCTGAGTGCGCCGTGACGACCATGCCGCGCTGCGAAAACATGACGTTGTAATTAAGCTCGCGCGACAGGTTCTCGTAAAGCTTGACCGAGAAGTCGTACAGGGCCGCGCTCTGCGGATAAAAGTAATTCGACCGGATAACCGTGGTGTTACGGCCGGTATTGCCGCCGCCCAGCCAGCCCTTTTCGAGCACGGCTACGTTGCTGATGCCGTGATTTTTCGCCAGATAATACGCAGTGGCGAGGCCGTGCCCGCCGCCACCAATAATCACCACATCGTAGTGCGATTTCAGTTCAGGCGTGCGCCACGCCTTGCCCCAGCCACTGTGTCCGCGCATGCCCTCGCGCAGCAAGCGGTAAGCCGAATAAGCGGTCACGACTTCCGCTCCTGCTGCATCGCAAACTCTGAGAACTCGTCGACCAGCGCAGCGCTCGGTTGCCGACCGGTAAAACAGTTCAGAAATACTTCGACTCGACTCGTGCGCTCGGCCATTGTCTCGCGCATTTCGACAGCGTGATAGCCGATCTGCATAAAGTAGAGAACGCGTGCACGCGCGTCGGCTTCGGTGTCGGAGTAACCGTGCCGCGCAAACATTTCGGTGATGGTCGCAAGGCGCGTGCGGTCGGCGGCTTGAATCAGATCGTTGACGTTCTGATCGCGACGTGCCCACTCACGAATCGCAAAGTCGAGATTGCGGTCGAACAAACCTTCATCGACAAAACAGGTAAAAAAATTGCACACAGCCGCGTGGATGTCATCGGCGGGCAGGGCGCAATGCGTGAGGATGGTCCGGGTATTGCGCTCTTCCCATTCTGCCAGCAGCGCGGCCAACAGGTCGGCGCGGTTTTGAAAATACCAGTAAAAGCTTGAGCGCGAGACGTTCATGCGCGCGCTTAAGGAAAGAATCTTCAGCTCGCCGACACCTTCGTGCACTAGCACGTCGCGCGCGTGATTGAGCCAGTCGTCGCGCGTGACTTTTACATTTCCGACCAGGGGCTCGATGCTCGGATCGTCTCGATGCAACACCGGCTGCGAACGCGAAGCCATGCGCTAACTCTCGGGTGGTGCACCGCCTTCTGCGGTGCGCTTTTGGATAAATTCACGCAAGGCCGCGACGCGGGCGTCATCGACAGCGGGACGTTCGTCCGCCTCCAGAATGCCTTTCCACACTGCAGTCGCGCGCTCGGTGGTGTCCTGCGCGCCGCGCTCTTGCCAGGTGCCGAAATTCGCGTAGTCGTGCACGATCGGCTCATAGAATTCCGTGTTGTAGCGCTCCATCGTTTGCGGTGCAGAAAAGAAGTGACCGCTGGGGTCAACGTGACTCAGCGCGTTGTCGAATCCGATCTCATCGCTACCGGCCGCACGCCCCGCGCACAGTTCGGCGACCATATTCACAACTTCAGCGTCGGTCACGAGCTTTTCGTACGACACTGTCAAACCACCCTCCAGCCAACCGGCGGAATGGATCACCACAGTCGCGCCCGCCATCAGGCAGCCCCACAATCCAAACTGGTTTTCGTTCGCCGCCTGAACGTCGTTGCAGGTCGAGGCCGAGCCGGCGGCAGAGCGCCACGGCAATCCGATATGGCGCGCCAGTTGACCCGCCGCCAGCGAGGCCTGAAAGTGGGTCGGCGTACCAAACGCGGGCGAGCCCGATTTCATGTCGACATTCGACGTGAAAGTGCCGTAGCAAATCGGCGCACCCGCGCGGGTCAATTGAACCAGTGTTATCGCAGCCAACGCCTCTGCATGACTGAGCGTGATCGCACCCGCAACCGTAATCGGCGCCATCGCGCCCATGAGGGTAAACGGCGTCACGATGCTCATTTGCCCGTAGCGCGCAAAGTCGATCAAGCCCTGCGCCATTGGGATATCCAGGGTTCGCGGACTGTTCGTATTGATGATCGTATAGCTGTGCGGCTCAGCCTGAAACTCATCGTCTGACAAGCCCCTGAAGTCGCGCAACATCTCGAAGTTATCCAAGGCTTGCGGGGTGCCGCGCGAGAACAAAAACGGGAATTTGTCCGTCAGGGTGAGTTGCGCCTCGGTCGTAAAATAGTGGCGGACATTGACTGGAACGTCTTGCGGTTCAACCGAGGGCGACATCATTTGAAAGACATCAAAGTGATGCGCAAGTTGGGTAAACTCTCGATAGTCGCGACCGGACCCGGGGCGGCGTCCGCGCTCCAGATCAGTCGCGTGCGGCGCGCCGGCCCCGGTTTGAAAGGCCAGAGTGCCAAGTTCGAGCAACAGATCGCGGTCGCGCGCGCCCGCGCGACAGTTAATCGATTTCGGCGCGGTTGCCAGCGCAGCCTCGACCATGTCGCGGCCGATGTAGACCATCTCGGTCTTTTCATCCACGCGCGCACCGCCGTTGGCGAAGATTGTGCGGGCTTCGGGCAACAGCACCTTCATGCCCAGCTCTTCAAGGATGCGCAGCGCGGTCGTGTGCATGTTCTCGGCTTCATCTGCCGAAAACACATCCATCAACGGAAACGGATTTTTTATCTGCCGATAGTTAACGTCTCGCTGCGGCGCAGGTTCGACCTGCGCCCCGCGACCACGCCGCCGCCCGCCGCGTTTGGCTTCGTCGCTCATCGCTCAAACCCGCATCGCGCTGCCGCTTGGGTCATACGGGGAGGGTGCGATGACCCGAGCGGGTTTTTCCACGCCGACAATGTGCACGCTGAGTTCGGTGCCTTCAGCCGCGCAGTCGCGGTTTAGCATTACCATCGCCAGAGATTTCTCGACCGTGTGCCCGTATCCACCCGAAGTGACAAAGCCAACGATTGCGCCGTCTTTCCAGACTGGCTCGTAGCCGCTCGCGTCGGCATCATCGCTGTCAACCTCAACAGTCACGACAACCTGATCACTTGGCCTGCCGTCGCGCTCGTTTTGTGCGGCTGCTTTGCCGATAAAGTCTTTTGACCAGTCGATCCATCGATCCATCCCGGTTTGGGCCGCCGTGTAGGCCTGCGTGAACTCGGTTGACCAGATTCCAAAACTCTTTTCAAGCCTAAGGCTCAGCAGCGCGTTAAAACCGACTTCGCGCATTCCAAATTCCGCACCGGCGTCCAGGAGGATGCGCCGCAGGTTGATGTGCTCCGCCGCCGAGCAGTGGACTTCGTAGCCCAGTTCACCCGCAACTGACAAGCGTCCAACCTTGGCGCGAATTAAGCCGATATCAAACGTGCCACACCCCATGAACTTGAGATCGGCAATCGGGCCATCGGTGAGTTTTTGCATGATGGCAAGGCTGTTGGGGCCGGAAACGCTGAAGCCCACCGTAGCGTCAGCGATGTCGCGCACCTCAACGCCTGCGTGGATATGGTCCTGAAACCAGCGCATATGCCATTCGCGCAGGTAGTAGCTCCCCATGATCCAGTAAGTACCGTCACCCCAATTGAAGACGGTCAAATCGCCCTTCAGCTTGCCTTGCGGCGACAACATTGGTGCGAGCTTGGCGCGCCCTGGGGCAGGCAGTTTGCACGCCAGTAAATTGTCGAGCCACTCCGGGGCATTGGCACCGCTAACCTCAAAGCGCGAGAAGCCCGAAATATCCAATAGCCCGGCGTGCTCGCGCACGGCTTTGCACTCTTCGGCGACGATCTCGAACGCGTTTGAACGCTTGAGTGTCGGCGTTTCTTCAAAACCCTGAGGGGCGAAATAAAGCGGCAGCTCCAGCCCCCAATTGGCACCCCACTTGCAGCCCGCTGCGGTCATGTCCGAGTAGGCCGGTGCCATGCGTAGCGGTCGCCCGGCTGGCAGCTGTTCGTTTGGGTAGGTCATCACGAAGCGTCGCGTGTAGAACTGGCCCGTGGTTTCCTTGATGAACTGTTTGTTCTCGGCGTAGGCACCGTAGCGCGCCACGTCCATGCCGTATACATCGGCCTCAGGCTCGCCGTGAATCATCCATTCGGCCAGCGACTTGCCCACTCCGCCGCCCTGAAGAAAGCCGGCCATAACCGCGCAGGCGCACCAGTAGCCCGGTTTTCCGCGCACAGGTCCGACCAGCGGGTTGCCGTCTGGCGAGAATGTGAACGCGCCGTTCACCCATGTCTTGACTCCAACTTCCTGCAAGTCGGGAAAGCGTTCAAACCCCAGAGTTAATTCCTTCTCGATTCGATCCGGGTCTTCCTGCTGAAGTTCAAACCCATACTCCCAGGGAGCACCGTCCATCATCCAGTGCTGATGGTCGATCTCATAAATGCCCAGCAGAATGCCATTTTGATCCTGCCGCATGTAGGTAAATCCCTCCAGATCCACAACCAGAGGTAGCTCTTTGTCCAGGGCTTCGACTGCAGGAATCGTGTCGGAAATAAGGTAGTGGTGATTCAGCGGCGAAACCGGCAGCTCGATGCCCGCCATGCGGCCAACCTGTTTTGCCCACAGACCCGCCGCGTTGACCACGTGCTCGGTCTGAATCGTGCCGTTTTCGGTCACAACCTCCCAGCCGTTGGCGGTTTGCTTGAGCTCCAGCACGCGATTGTGTTCAAACACTTCTGCGCCATGAACTTTGGCCGCGCCCGCGTAGGCATGCACGGTACCCGTGGTATCGATATAGCCCTCGCGGTCGGCCCACATGCCGCCCAAAATGCCGTGGCCGGACATAATCGGACAGCGCTCCACCGACTCTTCGGGGCTTAGCAGCTCGACATCATGGATGCCGATAGCCTGAAACGTGCGGTAGGCGGATTGCAGCCACTCCCAGCGATCCGGCGTGCCTGCCAACGTAAGGCCGCCGGTCATATGCATACCCACCGACTGGCCGGACTCCTTTTCGATCTCGGAGAGAAGATCGATTGTGTACGCCTGCAATGACGCGATATTAGGATCGGCGTTTAGCGCGTGAAATCCACCCGCCGCGTGCCAGCTCGACCCAGCCGTTAGCACGTTGCGTTCGATCAGGCAGACATCGTTCCAGCCCATCTTTGCCAGGTGATACAGCACTGAAGCGCCTACGACGCCACCACCTATAACGACCACACGGTAATGGGATTTCATTTTTATCTCCGTTTACGGACAGACGAGTAATGTCGAAATACCCGCTCAGCGATTAGACTGAACAGATGTGTCCATTGGATGAAATCATAAATGTACAGAAATGTACAGTTCCGTCGAAACGCAAGCGAATTCCCACCCAAGGGAACAATTGGCTTAAGAACCGGTAAGTAGCGGAAAAGAGCGTTAGATCAGCGTTTCGTACACGCAAACGTTAATGTTCACCGCACCCAGCGACATTCTGGATTAATAGTCGTTAACGTCTGGCTCGGTTTGTTTTTGTTGCGCGGCAAGATAGCGACGCACGAACAAGGTCATCAGGACGGCAAGAATTAAATACGACACCAGCAAATGATGCCACTCAGTGAGCAATGGCAAATCCTCACCCCAAACACCGCGCAAAAACAACAGTGCAGCGTTGAGCATTGCAGCCAACCCGAGAGGTAAAAAAATGGCCATGCTGCCGTCCAAAGTAACCTCTATGATTAAGAGCGCGATACCCAACAACACCCAAATTTCTGCGCGAAAAAACCACTCATTGATCCATTCAACCATTTCTGACTGCTCTACTTTTCCGGCCTGATGTTCAACAGCGCTTCAAGCCCACCAAGCACGCCCGTGACGTCGGTTGGTAGCACCAGCGTTTTGGAAGAATCTGATGCGGCGAGACTCGCAATGGCGTCGACCTGCCGTTTCATAATTTCAAAATTGACCGCCGGTTGGCCATTGTTTGCAATCGCGTCGGCAACTAAGCGCGTTTGTTCAGCGTCCGCCTCGGCCTTCACTTTGACAGCGTAAGCCGCGGCATCTGCTTCAACTCGAACCGCATCGGCTGCCTTCTCAGCCTCGTACAAACGAGCCTCCGCAGCAAGTTCGATAGATCTTTTATCGCCCTCCGCACGCGCAATCGCGGCACGTCTTTCGCGCTCAGCGTTAAGCTGCTGTCGCTGAGCCTCTTTGGTTTGTTCGTCGACAATCACATCGGTAATCTCAGTACGTGTGATTTCAATACCCCAGATTCCAGCCGCTTCCTGCAGGTTGGTCGCAATTTCGAGGTTCATGGACTCGCGACTGGATTGCAGTTCGTCGAGTTCCAGCTTTCCCGCTGCTGAACGAACAATGGATGAGGCTGCTGTGTGAATCGCGCCGTCGACGTCGTTAATCCGATAAACCGTTCGACTCGCCTCGACAACCCGGTAAAAAACCGTAGTTTCAAGTTTGACTTCAACATTATCTTTAGTGATGACCGAGATTTGAAACTCAGGCAACTGCCTTTCCAAAATCGACACCTTATGCGCCACGCGATCCAGAAAAGGCACGATGAGTGAGAGTCCGGCCCTTAATGTTTTTGTGTATTTACCGAACCGTTCGACGACGTATACCTGAGACTGGGGAACTATCTTGATACCAAGATAGAGAGCCAAAACGGCCAGAAACAGCAGAAAGATCGATATCGCGCTCGACAGAGTCAAAAGTTCTAAATTCATTACAGTTCCCTTCTTTTGTTGTTATTGATTGGTTTTTTTGCTGATTCTATTAGAAACCATTGTGAGAGACGTGTCGACACCGCACGCAGCAATCTCAACATCTCTGGTTAAACAAAAATTTCGATCACAAGCTCATCATCAAAAATCCGGTAAAGGCCGCGCTGTTGGGTGAAAGGGATTTATCCACTTTTGCTTTCATCTCGTTAATCCGTTCGCGAAAGATTTGATAGAACTCCCAGCTTGGGCGGGGTTTGTACAGAAGTTCTTTTATCTCCAGCTTTTCGACGATTTTTTTCGCGGTTGTCGGTTTCACGTATACGTCGTCGACGGGGTTGAAATAGAACGGAGCGATAGAAATCAGCGACCACTTGGCCAACTGTCGTGTTGCCATCATGTCGAGCATCATTTCAAAGCCCAGCTGTTCGCGTCCGTGCAGGCGCTCCTGAAATCCCCCTACAAAAAAGTCGCGCTCATCGCTGCTGAGGCCTTTGGCAAAATCCCTGAACTTCGGTTTTTCGAACATCGAAATCATCGAAGAGCGGCTTACGACTTTGACAAGATTTTCAACAATGAATGCGGGGCGAGAAAAATCCTCCGGCTCAAAAACAGATTGCGAAAGTTCGATAAGCTTCGGCACATTGTGCTTTTTGCGAATCTCGAGCATTGCGGGATCATCAAAGCCCCGCGGGAACTGGAATAGAAATTCGGCTTCGGCCTTGCGCAATCGTTTCAGATTCATCGGTTGGAAACAGGCAGAATTTTTCGGAAGGTCAGATTAACACGGGGTCCACACGCTTTTCGCTGCTTAGCCATTCCATGCTTCCAGTTTTTCTGTGTATCGCCCTTCATCAACAAAAGGCTACCCGATGGCAGCGCGACTTTTACCGATTTTAATTCGCGCCGTGATCTGTGCTTAAACGATAGCGCGCGCGTCTCTCCAAAACTCAGCGATGCGATCACCGGCTGCTCACCCAGCTCCGGCTCATCGTCGCTGTGCATACCCATACTGTCTTTCTCGTCGCGGTAGTAATTGAGCAGCACGCTGTTGAACGATGCATCCGCGACGCCCTCGACAAGGGATTTCAACGCCAACAAATTGCTCGTCCACGGTGCAACGGGAAGGGTCACCCCCGAGTATCGGTAGGTGACACCTTTGTCAGCAGACCAGGCAATCAATCGCGGCTGTTGGTATTCCCTGCCCCATAGTCGGATCGTGCGTGACTGCCAATCGGTTTCGACGATCAGGTCGTTGAGAATTGCATCCGCCGGTTTGTGCAGAATAACGCTTTGATACAGCACGACGTCCGCATCTGGCAAGCGCAGCGGAAGTGGCGATTCGTTTGCAAATAAATCCATGGGCGACGGCTTGAAATACGCACAGTATCGCTCTAACGTCGGCACACTGCACGTGTCCTGGGCAGTTAGTCATTTTGGAGGCAATGTGAGCTTTACCCCACCCGATCACGCACCAACAGCTAAAGCGATCAAAGATGCCGCGCATTCACTGCACGGACGCGTAGTGAAAACCCCCTGCCTTGCGCTGTCGAACTCGCGCATAGCGACATTTCTGCCGCAAGACTGTGCCGCGGTGATGAAGCTAGAATTGTTTCAAAACGCGGGGTCTTTCAAAGCGCGCGGCGCCTTGCTAAGCGTTGACGCACTGACCCCTGAGCAACGTGAAAAAGGCGTCACCGCAATCAGTGCCGGCAACCATGCACTCGCGGTCAGTTGGGCGTGTCAGGCCGAAGGTGTGAGTGCCAAAGTTGTCATGCCGCGCTCCGCTGATCCTGTTCGCGTGCGCGGTTGTGAGGCGATGGGCGCCGAGATCGTTTTAACCCGGGACATTCACGAGGGCTTCGAAGAAATGGATCGAATCGTTCGCGAAGAAGGTCGCGTTGCCATTCATCCGTTCGAAGGCGAATGCTTGACACTCGGAACCGCGACCTGCGGCCGCGAGCTGATGCACGAAGCGCCCGATCTTGACGCGATAATTGTACCGGTTGGCGGGGGTGGTCTGATCGGCGGAATCGGACTCGCAGCAAAATATGCAAACCCAACTATAGAAATCATCGGCGTTGAACCAAGCGGCGCGGACGCTCTAACGAAAAGCCTGCAGACTGGTGATGTGTTGCAGATCGACAAGGTCGACACTATTGCCGATAGTCTCGGCTCGCCGAAAACGCTTCCCTATTCTTTTGGGATCGCGCAGGCGGTGGTTGACGATGTCGTGCGAATCGATGACTCCGCGATGCTTCGCGCGATGACAATTATTTACGATTCGCTCAAACTGGTTACCGAACCCGCCTGCGCTGCCGCAACTGCGGCGCTGATCGGCCCGTTAAAGTACAGAATGACCAACAAACGTGTCGGTGTTATCGCCTGCGGCGCCAACATCGGGGAAGACAAATTTAATCACTTTATCCAGCAAGGTCGCGAACAACTATGAATGCGCCGAACTATCTCTTCGCTGCAAACGAGAAACCCAGCTTACAGTTGCATCACGTGCCGCTGATTAAGGCAACCGATGACTCTGTCAGGGAATACGGCGAGTTGGTTGATGACCCGGGCAGCTTTGATATTGAAATCGTCACATGGCCAGCGCAGGGGTGGCGTCCAGTCGATGAAGGAACCGGGAACGAAGCAGGATTTGTTGAGGGTATTTTCCACGGCGAATGGCACGGCGATGTGTTGATGGGCAAGAACGAAGCCGTCGACGGTCACTATGTGCTCGGTTGGTCTACCGACCCACAATCCGCATCGGACAAATCGAAAACCGTGCCGCGCGAACAGGTATTGCTGTGGCATTTGAACTACCACCCGGACGGCGGGCAGTTGTTTTTCCCGCTCGACGAGCTACCTTTTGTAGTACCGGTTGCCCTGCCGGGCGATGATTTGACGCCTGAAAAGGTTATCGCGTTTTGGTGCGATGGCACGCGCGGTTTGTACATTCACCCGAACATCTGGCATGAGGGCATATTTCCGGCGCACGACAAGCAACGATTCCTCGACAGGCAAGGCCGCGTGCACGCACGCGTCAGCTGCAACATCGGAACCGAGTTTGGCGTGTATTTGAGCGTTCCACTTCACCAAGAGGGATGAATGTTATGACGCCCGACATACTGATCAAGCAAGCACACAACTTTGAGTGGCAATACATCGACGGCGAAGACGGCCGCGAAGACGTTATCCGATGGAAAACGTTTGCCGGGGCCGATAACGATTCCACTAATGGAATCAGTTTTGGCGTGTGCGAATTGCCATCGGGCGCTAAATTACAGGCGCACCAACACGCCCCACCGGAGCTCTATTATGTGACCGAAGGGTCCGGGGAAGTATTGCTCGAAAACGAGGTTCAGTCGGTTTCGCCAGGATCAATTGTGTACCTGCCGCCGTATCTTGAACACGGCATTCGCAATACCGGTCAAGAAACCCTCACGCTGTTCTGGATGTTCCCGGTCGACCGCTGGTCAAACGTGGAGTATCACATGCTGGAGCGGCCGTTTTAACGTTAAAGCGTTTTTCCGTCGTAAACAATCGTCGGTAATGACAGTGAATCTACACCTTCGATACACCCAAGATTGATTCGAAAGCTCCCCGGATTAAGCCGCGTGCTCACATGGGTAAAAATTCCGCACCGATTGCAAAAATAGTGTTTGGCTATTCTGTCGTCGAATTGATACGCCGAAACGTTTTCATCACCGGTGATCAGGTCAAAGCAATCGGGCGCGACTACAAAATTCGTCATCACCGCGCCTTTTCGAACGCAGATTGAACAATCGCATCGCATTCCGTCGCTGATGGTCTCAGACGTAAACTCAAATTTCACTGCACCACAGTGACAGCTACCTTTGTATTTTCGGGTATCCAAAACCGGGTTCAAACATCTGAGGTCAGGTGTTGCTCAATCGCAAAAATGTGCTCATCGATTTCACCGAGTGATCGCAGCGCATCTGCCATTTTCAACAAGTACTCTGTATTGGGTCCGCTTGGGCCAACGGCATTGGCGATCTGTTGAGCGATCGCTTTTTCGCTGGCTTCACCCAACCACGCCTCGTTGTCAGATGTTGCGATATACACGTGCCCGGTCGCGCGCTCACCGCTCTCAAACAACAGCGGTGTGGTAAAGCATAAATAGCCATTTTTTTCGCGGACATCGAGCTGGTCAAAAACCGATGCGTCAACACGGTATGCAATCCCTCCGCAGCGGGAATCGGCTGATTCGATCAATGTGACAACGCGGCCGGGATTTTCTTCTGTTCCGCGATGATCGTGCGACCCTTGCCAGAATCGTCGTTCCCAACCCTGAATACTTGCGTGACGTTTTTCGAGATAAGGAAAATCGACTTTGAAAATCAGTGACCCATAGCCAAACACCCAGTGACTCGCATCCGAATCAAGCTGTCGACGGCTGCGGTTTTCTTCAATGGTATTCAAACTCATCCCGTCACACCGTAGCTGACAAACGCGGCATCGGCGTATTTACCGCGGCGCACATGAAACTGTTTTGCTCGCAAGTCCATTACAACGGTGCAAACTGTACCGACTTCCTTGACCATCGATTCAGGCACGTAGTCGCGATAAATCGGCAGCTCAGTATTCGAATCATCGGACAATATTTGCTTCATTGTTTCGGTATCGCGGGTGTGCTTATGCACGAGCAATTCCTTGGCTTTGTCGAATCGCGCGTAGGAGCTGAAAAAATCCGGTTTGTCCCGGGAGTCGCGCGGCTCGGCAAGATAGTGATTGGTATGTAACAAAACACCGTTAGATTCTGTCAGACAAAAAAACTGCTCGTCACACAACTCAAAGTCGACGGAATGACCATCCGCATCCGCAAGCAGGATATTGCTGGACTTTCCGCCTGCGTTGCTGCGAATAACGTTTTCCGCTGCAGCGAAAGATTGGCAATCCAGCACCGCACGCAAAAGCACATGCACAGGCAAACCCTCTAAAGGGGCACCAGCGCTGAGTATATTGAGGCACACGCCAACGCCGGAATTATTCATTCCGATTTTTCCGATAATTCCAGGTTCGGTGATCATTGTGATTGAATGTTGGTCCGGGCGGGTTAATTTCATTACGACAGTAAGCGGTTCGAGCGCCCTACCCCAATCCCAGTTTTGCCCTAACAGGCACGGCTCGGAAAAATACAGCGCCGTGCACTCATTGGTTGGCGATCGGTGTATTTGTGACAGGATTTCCGTGCGCGAATTAAGCGCATAGATCCATAAAGCGTCGCAGTCGGCGCCGCGTGCAATTGACTCTATTTCGACTGCGTAATCCCGGGAAAAAGACTGAATGAGTCCGGCAAAGGTTCGCGAATGCTCGAACACGACGCGCTCGGGCATATCAAAAATCTCTTGATAGAATTCGATGGTATCTCGAATCGGCCCTCGTAGACTTTCGCCGTGCTGTACACCACGTTGACGCGCGTCACCCACTATTTCAACCAGCGGAAAGGTTTTCATTTTTGCACTGTAATCGCTTTGGGCTTTCGATTCACGAGAACAATGCCGATGCCCACCAGCAGCAGCGCCAGAATAGTCACCCAGCCGAGTGCTTCATCGAAAATCAACCAACCAAAAAATACCCCGAAAACGGGTGCGAGAAATCCGAAAGACGCCATATCGGACGCCGGATAAATCGACAGCAGCCAGAACCAGGTTAGAAACCCGACGCACACTACGCCTAACACTTGTATGGCAAAAATCCCCGCAATGGCAGGAGTAAAGTCGCGCACCAGTTCCCCAAAAAATGGCGCAACAGCCAGCAGGATGACGGACGAAATTGCCACCTGATACAACAACTGCATTTCGGGGCAGGCTCGCGAAAACTTGGTCGTTCGCGCGATTAATAATATGCCTGCCCAGAGAATTGCGCCCAGCAAACAGAACAAATCGCCAACAAACGCTTTATCTGTGGCTGGTTCAGCGTTATTGGAAAGCGCTAAAATGACACCGATAAATGCAAGAACTAATCCGCCGCTGCGCAACCACGTGAGGCGTTCACCGGGGATCAGAAAATGCGCGCCAATTGCTGCCCAAAAAGGCATTGTGTAAAAAAATATTGAAGCGCGCGCGACCGTGGTGTAATCCAGCGCCTGATACAGCAGGATGAATTCACCCGCGAAGAACGAACCGGCAATCAGTGCCGGTGGAAAGCTTCCATCGGTGAGCGACAGTTTTTTCTTCGTTAACCACGCAAAGATCAGGATCGGCAAAATGGCAAACAAGGATCGCAGCCCGGCCTGAAACACCGGCTGCAGTCCACCATTGACGATTTTGATTAACGCCTGATTCAAGCCATATGTCGCTGATGTCGCCACCAGCATAATGGCGCCGAACAAATCGACGCGATCTTTGCGCTCCACGTTTGCTTAAACGGACCGCGTTATGCCGCCGTCGATGCGAATGTTCTGGCCAGTGATATACGACGATCGATCGCTCGCGAGAAACACGATTAACTCGCTCACCTCCGAGACGTTGCCGTAGCGCTGCATGGGTATTCGCGCGCGACGTTCTTCGGCTTCCGGCAAGCTGTCGATAAACCCGGGCAACACATTATTCATGCGGATATTGTCGGCTGCGTATTTGTCGGTGTAGAGCTTGGTGAATGCGGCAAGCCCTGCACGAAAAACACCGGACGTTGGAAAGGTCGCCTCCGGCTCAAAGGTGGCGTATGTCGAAATGTTCACGATGGCCCCGACCTTTTGTTCCCGCATTACAGGTGTCACCAGTCGTGCAATACGTACCGCGTTCATCAGGTAATAATCCATGCCCAGATGCCAGTCATCATCGCTGATATCCAGTACCGCTCCTTTAGGGCCGTGACCTGCACTGTTCACGACAGCATCAATTCGCCCGTATTTTTTTAAAACCGAATCCACGAAAGCGGACAAATCATCGTTGGACAAATTTGACCCGGTCATGCCGAAGCCGCCGAGTTCATTTGCGAGTGCTTCACCTTTTCCCGATGAGGATAATATGGCCAGGGTAAAACCGTCTTTTGCCAGCGCACGCGCAGCGTCTGCGCCCATACCACTGCCACCCGCAGTTACTACAGCTACTTTTAATTCAGACATTGATTACCTCTTGTAAAAATCGGATCAGAAGTCGATTAATGAAAATCCTTGGCCCACAAGTATTCATCCCACACCTGCAAACCTTCAATTTGCTTTTTGCGCCCGAAACCGACGCGAAAACGATCAGCCGGAACCTCGAGCAAATCGGAATGATAAATCTTTGGCGGCAGCAACAATACGCCGGTCTCTTCGACCAGTGTTTCACAGAACCGATTGGTATCGCCTGCGACAAATCGCGGATAGCCAACGCAGCCGCCGTCGGGCCTGACCCATTCGAACGTGTTGGGGTAACGCGAAAAAAAATCCGTCAGCAGGTTTGCATTTTCGTTCACCAGTGTGCGATTTCGCGCGAGGATGTTCTCACGGTTTTTGAGCGCGATGATTGACAGTCGCTCACTCGGTGCTGAGTTACAAATCGACAGATAGTGCTTGTAACGCTCGAGTTTCTGCAACACGCCGCGATCGCGACACGCGATCCAACCAATACGCAGCCCCGGCATACCGAAGGCTTTTGACATGACGTTAAGCGAAAGCCCGCGTTCGTAAACGTCGGCCGCTTGCGGCAAACGAACGTCATCGGCACGTTCGACTCCACGGTACACCTCATCGCTGAATAAATAAATTCCGTTTTCGCGGCACAGACCAACCAAGGCATCGAATCGATCGCGTTCCAATACAGCCCCGGTGGGATTGTTCGGGAAGTTAACGGATATCAGTTTTGTATTAGGACGGATTGCGGCCGCGACTGCATCAATATCGAGTTGCCAATTGTCATCGGGATCGAGCGGCACGCCGCTGACGTTGCAAATTTCCAACGGAACTGTTTCCGCGGCCTGATAATTTGGCACCGCGCAAATAACGTGATCGCCCGCCTGCAGCAGTACCCGCATTGCCGCGTAAACACCCTCTTCGGCACCGGCAAAACACAGGATGTCGTCCGGCGCGACATTCTCGTAGGTGTACGAAATCTGTTCCCGCAAATCGGGCGCGCCCCAGGTTTCAGTGTACCCGAGCCAACAATTGTTGAATGCATCGCGGTCTTCATCGGTCGCCATCGAGAGCAGGTCGGCGATTGAAACACTCTCGATATCCGAGGCGGTCATGTGGTAGCGGGCATTGAATTCCCAGCGGGAAAAATAAGTTTCAAGAGCGAAATCGCGCATAGTTAGAGTATCGAAGTTAGCGTGCCGACCGTTGACCAAAAAGCGTTATCGAGGCGGGCGACACTTGGAGCCAAAGCCGAGACAGGTTTGGATACTACTACCCGCAGCATCCGCCAATTTGACGCTTGGCGATAATGTTGTACGCCTGTCCCTGCGTGATACCAAATCTGCGTGCGAGATCTCGGCAACTCACCCGCTGATACTTGTGCAGCATCATCAGATAAATGGTTTCGTCATCTAGACCTGCGTTACCCGCTTTGCACGGGGTTCTTTTTCTTGCCACGGGTTACTCCGGCTCCAGGAATTGACATAACAAGCACTCGCCGCGAGTATAAGTTGTATGACGGCTCAGGAACATCCATCTCAGCAGTTTGACCGCGAACTGGCTGGCGACGGTACCGACGTGGATCAGTATTACCGCCTCGAGACCCTGCTCAAAAACCTGCCGGGGATGGCCTACCGCTGTTTAAATCTGCCGCATTGGCCGATGGATTTTGTCAGCGACGGATGCTTCGATCTATGCGGATACCATCGTCACGAGATCGAATCGCAGCAGGTTCTGTGGGGAGATTTTACCCACCCCGATATGATTGGCGAGGTGGATCGCAAGGTGCGCGATGCGGCAGAAAACGGCGAGCCTTTTGAAGTTGAATACCGCATTATCCATCGCAGCGGACAGGAGAAATGGGTGTGGGAGCGCGGGCGCGTGGTCGACCGCCGCGATGACGGCGTCGCTGTGCTCGAAGGCTTGATCACAGACATCACTGATCGCAAGCAGGCTGAAACTGCTCTGGTTCGTGCCGAGGCATTTTCGCGCGCGGTGTTGCAATCTGCCGTCGAAGCGGTGATTACGGTCGACGCCCAGGGCGCTATCGAGTCGTGTAACGAATCAGCGTGTCGCATGTTTCGGTATGCGCTTGCAGATATGCGGGGCAAACATTCACGTCTGTTATTTGAAACCGGCGACTACCGCGATTTTGAAGCGTTGTTCTCGTCGATTCGAGGCAGCGAATCAACAAGTGCCAAGACAGCGGAATTGCGCGGCTGCGCGATTGACGGTCACAGTTTTCCGCTACATCTCTCGATTGACGACATCGCAGACCCGGTGCTCGACCACACCGAACAAAAATTTGTTCTGATCATTCGGGATTTATCACATCAACGCGCGGCTGAAAAAGAAGTGCGCAAACACCGCGAGTTGCTCGCGCACGCGGACCGACTCAACACACTCGGAGAAATGGCGGTGGGGATTGCGCATGAAATCAACCAGCCGCTTACAGCAATCTCAATGTACGCGCAATCGGGAGTCCGAATTTTGAAGCATTCGAATCCGGACCTGGAAAAGCTATCCGGCGCACTCGATAAACTGAGTCGTCAGGCGCTTCGTGCCGGTGCAATTATCGAGCATATGCAGCAGTTGACGCGCAGACGCGAAAGCAAACTCGAAACCGTGGACTGCAGCGCAATGATCGATGAGGTCAAGCGACTCGCCGAAGTTGAGGCGCAGCTTCGAAACATAACGGTGGCGTTACGCGTCGACAAACTCCTGCCGTGTGTGCATTGCGACCCGATTCAGATCCAGCAGGTCCTGCTCAATCTCTTACGTAACGGCATGGAGGCAATGCACCAGCGCGGCAAAGTCGTCGATGACAAAATCGTGCTGCGAGCACAGCACGAAACCGACACGGTCAGGTTTTCGATTCTGGATTCCGGCACCGGAATTTCAGATGATCTGGCACAACAACTTTACAAACCGTTCTCCTCGACCAAGGAGTCGGGTATGGGGCTGGGTCTGTCAATCAGCCGCTCGATTATTGAGGCTCACGGCGGGCAACTAGGTTTCGCCAATAACTCTAATGGCGGGGCCACGTTCTTCTTTACACTACCCGTCGCCGGCGACGAATTGAAATGAGCGCCACACCGACCGTGTACATTGTCGACGACGATGATGCTGTGCGCGACGCGATGGGGCTGTTACTCGAAACCGCGGACGTGCCACACCACGGTTTCAATAGCGCCGAATCCTTTCTTGAGGCCTGGAATGGCAGTCAACGCGGGTGCCTGGTGTTGGACGTTCGTATGCCTGGTATGGACGGAGCGCGTCTGCAAAAGGCATTGAATGACGCGGAGTGTCACTTGCCGATTATTTTTCTGACCGGACACGGCGATGTGCCGATGGCGGTGGAAGCAATGCGGCATGGAGCACTCGATTTTTTGCGTAAACCCGTCGCTGAACAAGATTTGCTGGAGCTGATCAATAATGCGTTTGCGCTTGAATCCACCCAGTTTGTGGCGGGTGAAACTGCCCGCAGACTTCAAGGTAAGCTGGACTCCCTAACCGATCGCGAGCACGAAGTCTTCACTCATGTCGCGCAGGGAATGAGCAATAAAGTAATCGCCGCTGAACTCGACATCAGTGAGCGTACGGTAGAAGTTCACCGTTCGCAGGTAATGAAAAAGCTCGATGCGGCCAGCCTGGCGGACTTGGTGCGCATACACGTCGAATCGGAGAGCGCGTAGGCGACTCTCGCCAGTTTAACTGCAGATAAAACGTCTACGGGTTTTCCACAATTTCCTGACTCGCACAGGTTCGCTAGGGTTGGCCAAATTAGAAAAACCGACCACGAAAAGTGATCTTGAACAACCTGAAAAGTGAGGATAACTTGATGAGCAAACGTGTTGCCATAATTGGCGCCGGCCCAAGCGGCATGGCGCAACTTCGGGCTTTCCAATCTGCAAAAGAAAAAGGCGCCGACATTCCTGATGTCGTGTGTTTTGAAAAGCAATCCGACTGGGGCGGCCTGTGGAACTACACTTGGCGTACGGGCCTGGACGAGCACGGCGAACCGGTTCACGGCAGTATGTACCGCTACCTGTGGTCAAACGGCCCCAAAGAAGGTCTGGAGTTTGCAGACTACACGTTTGAAGAACACTTCGGCCGTCCAATCGCATCGTACCCGCCGCGCGCCGTGCTGTTCGACTACATCCAGGGTCGCGTCGACAAGGCCGGCGTGCGCCATATGGTGCGTTTCAGCTCACCGGTTCGCCACGTCACCTACGACGAAGCCGAAGGGATGTTTCACGTCACCGTTAAAGACCACGAAAAAGACGTCGAGTACACCGAGGAGTTCGATCACGTCGTGGTCTCGACCGGCCACTTCTCAACGCCGAATGTTCCGCAGTTCGAAGGCTTCGAGACCTTCAACGGTCGCGTGCTGCACGCACACGATTTCCGTGATGCGATGGAGTTTAAAGACAAAGACATTCTGATTATCGGCACTTCGTACTCGGCCGAAGACATCGGCTCGCAGTGCTGGAAATACGGCGCAAAATCGATCACCGTTTCGCATCGTACCGCCGCCATGGGCTACGACTGGCCCGACAACTGGCAAGAAGTACCGCTGCTCACCAAAGTCGAAAAGAACACCGCAACCTTCAAAGACGGCACCACAAAAGACGTCGACGCAATCATTCTGTGCACCGGCTATCTGCATCACTTCCCGTTTATGGCAGAGGGTTTGAAACTGCGCACGGCGAATCGTCTCGCTGCGGCCAATCTTTACAAAGGCGTGGTCTGGAATGCAAACCCGAAGTTGTTCTACCTCGGGATGCAGGATCAGTGGTACACCTTTAACATGTTCGATGCGCAAGCATGGTACGTGCGCGACATCATCATGGGTCGCATCGATGTACCTGATGCGGCTGCACGTTCTGCCGATGTGAACGCGCGTGTCGCCGCCGAAGATGCGCTCGAAGACGATTACGCTTGCATTCGCTATCAGGGGGCTTACACCAAAGAGCTGATAGACGAGACGGATTACCCGAGCTTCGATATCGACGCGGCCAACGAGGCGTTTTTCCAGTGGAAGAAGCACAAGAAGCAAAACATCATGACATTCCGCGACAACGGCTACGTGTCACCGATGACCGGGACGAAAGCACCCGCTCACCACACACCGTGGAAAGACGCACTGGATGACTCGCTTGAGAGTTATTTGCAAGCCGAAGCGTGAAATACTAAGCCTCAGTAGAAAGAAAAAAGGCCGGAAAACATCCGGCCTTTTTGATATTGATGCTAACCTTTAATTTTCGAGTCAAAAATGTCGACTACGGTCGCTTCACCGAGGACTTGATTTCCAATTTGAAACCCCAACTCCCGATACGCTTCAAACTGAACTTCGTTAAAAAACTGATCCGCAGTTGATTCGTGTGGAAATGTGTTGTTGGTATTTTTATAACTGAGAATGTCGGCGTTCAATCCTTTTATCATGGTTGGCTTAATATAAATCAAGTAGCCTTTTGTTACCGAATCGATTGTGCTTCCTGAGCTTGGATAGTGAATTTTCGCGATAGCAAAACCCCGCTTGGCGAACTGATAATTGGATTTTTCTACATCACTTTGCGCTTCATCGGAGTCAGGCATGACTTCCTCAAGCGGGAATTTTTCCCCAAATGATATCGTTGCACCGAAATCAACGCGGGCGCGCTCGACTGCGTTCGCTAAATCGCTTAACACGTATTCCGAGTCGGCACCCGCATCACTTACCACGATGAGTTTCGAACGCCGCCTTAATAGTTCATAGATACCCAGGTTTTCGAAGTGACCGCCGTCTGTAAGCTCGATCGCACGGTTATTTTCGCTCAGTCCACTTCCGAACGGGACACCACCCTTCAAGCCGGGATAAAAATAATTCGGAGGCAACCACGACTTTTCGGATTTGGGGTTGCTCGCCCAAAAGCCAAGCCGTAGCCCTAATAGTGACATCAATGTCGAGACGATCGGATTAGTGCTGATTCCCTTTCCACCGACGCCTGCATTTGGATTAGCCGCCGCACCAGATGTTGCCATAGCAGTGGGCAAGGTCAGGCCATTTCGAAAAGTGCTGTGCATGTATTCTTTGGTTTTTCTCCAACCCGTTGCATCGCTTCCGCAATACAGTGGTGACACCACAAAATTGTCTCCGTTTCTACCTCGGTATTTAGCGTTATCTGAATCAACGAGTACCACATTACAGTTGACTAAGTGATAAGGGCGTTGGTTGGGTGCTGCACACATGTTTTCTACTTTGGCTTCGTTCGCATCCGATGCCGGTGCCCAACGACCTGATTCGATACTGACGCTATCGGGCATAAACGTTTCCATCAGACGATCACGATACATACGATTTAATCCGAAATAGTTAATGTTGCAAACTAGGCCAACCACGAGCGACGAGCATAGAACGACCCAAAAGTACAATTCGTTTTCCGTCTTATCTATGTACAAAGCGACACTAAATGCACCAAAAGTCAGACCAAATATTAAGGCCAAAGCCCCCAGCACAATTTTCCAGTTCGAAATTTCAGCACTAGGATCACGCGTTTTCTTAACGTGCGAATAAATCGCAAACAGGGCTCCAAGCAGCGCTGAAGTGAACGATATTGATCCGTTTGCTACCTGCTTAGCCAGATGTTCCTGATCCGTTTCAGCAAAAAGCTTTTCCAGTAGTTGCGGCAAATTTTCATGCAACACGGCGAGTAGACTTAAACCCATAAACACCAATGATGCGATAAAAAATTTTCCCGATGCTCTTTGCACCCAAACAGCCAGCTCGTATTTCTTACCTTTAAAAAACGACACTATCGAATAAAAAAAAACCAAGAAAAGCCAACCCCCTGCCACAATCAGAGCGAGTGTAGTCGTGCCTTCAATCCAGCTATCCAATGTGCTGGCTTCCGGAAAGGTTCTATTGAGAATCGGAAAAATGATGCAAAACAAACTAGCAATTAGGAAAAAGTAAACCGTGAACGTTACCAGCATTGCGCGCAATAACGTCGCGATCAATGCACTCGCATTCAAACCACCTCCCGGGATCAAGTAATTTCCGTGTTGACGAATAAATCCAAGAATACTGGTGCTAGAATTGTTCTTTTCCCCGTGCGGCCGTGTACCGAACGGAAAATTTTCAGCACTTGTGCCATAGGAAGGTTCACCGTCACGCTTTCGTTGACTGAGAAACCAAGTCAACGACGAACCAAGATATCCCCCACCCGATACAGTGGACATAAAGTCAAATGACTTTAAGCGGTCATGCGCGACGAGAGCTTGCAAAACCCCCATTCCAAAAGAAGCTGACCGAATCCCCCCGCCGGAAAACGCCAGGCTCACAAATCCCTCAGTATCTTTTTTATCGAGATAATCTGATTCGGCTTCGATTACATCTGATGAATTTTTTGTATATTTTTCCACGCTGAATCCCTCCTTAGTAACATCGACCTAGTAGCGAGAAGACAAAGTGTCATCGGTTTCTTCTATTAGATGAATGATAGAAACTACACTAATAATCGGATGTGGGAAATCCCACTTACATTCAAGGCATTTCAAAATGTAATTCGAAGGATAAGTTGAAAGCTACTAGCAAACTGAAGCGTGTAATTTTAGTTGTGATCAAATATTAAAGGCCGGAGTTTCCGGCCTTTTTTGCTTAGCAATGCTCGAACGCTACGTTTTAATTTGTCGATAAACAAAGAGCAGCAAAAACGCACCTGCCGTCGCCGTCAGGATGCTCCCAAGACTTAGGCCCCCTGTGGTTCCAAAACCAAGAAAGGAGCCGATAAAACCACCCACAAAGGCACCGGCGATTCCTAACAAAATTGTGACGATGAATCCGCCGGGATCTTTGCCCGGCATAATCCACTTGGCCAGCACGCCCGCAATCAAACCCAGAATAATCCAGGACAAAATACCCATTTCACTCCCCCTTTCTCTGTTTGTAATTGTGTGCGTTTACCTTAACCCAGAACTCGACTGCGATCAGCATCGAACAACGGCTGCGAGTAAGATAACGCTTTGCGCATTTCGCCAAGCAGTTCGATCTCGACTTCAACGTCGTCGCCGGCGAGTTCGGTTGGCAAGAATCCAAAGGCAACGCTTTTTTGCGAGTAGTGCGCGTAGCCGCCCGATGTGACAAAGCCAACCACTTCACCGCCGTGCCAAATCGGCTCATAGCCCGCGACATCGGCGTCACTGGCATCCACAACAAACGAACACAGCGCGCGTGCCGCGCCGCTCTCTTTTTCATCCAATGCCGCTTGTTTGCCGATAAAATCTGCTGCTTTGTTGTATAAAACGAAACGATCCATACCCGTTTCAAGTGGCGTGTAATCAGGCTTGAATTCGTTCATCCACGATCCGAAATTTTTCTCCAGACGCAGACTCATCATCGCGCGCATGCCGAACGGTCGTAGACCCAGATCAGTACCTGCCTCGCTCAGAATTTTGTACAGCGCTACCTGCTGATTGGCGGGTACGTAAATTTCGTAACCGCGATCGCCTGTGTAGCTCACGCGCTGGACAATCGCACTGCACTGACCGACATCAATTTCGCGCACCGCCATAAACGGGAGGGCTTCATTGGATACATCTGCACGCGTCACACGCTGCAGCAACTCCGGCGAATTTGGTCCCGCGATTTGAAATCCGATGCGCGACTGAGAGATATTTTCGATTGTGACGCTGCCGTCACTCGGCTGATGCTGCCAGAACCAGCGCAAATGAAACGCCTGTGCCGCGTAAGAGGCAGTAACCTGAAAAATCCCCTCGCGAACCTGCGCGACGGTAAAGTCGCCGATCAGTTTACCTCTGGGGCTTAACATCGGATTCAGGGCTAGCTTGCCAACGACAGGGATGCGACCGGCCATAATGGTATCGAGCCAATCATGCGCGCCCGGCCCGCTGATTTCGTATTTGCCGAAGTTGTGAATTTCATTAATCCCAACCGCTTCGCGCACCGCGCGACACTCCTCCGCCACGATTGCAAACGCGTTGGATCGTCGAAACGATGGGATCTCGTAAGGCTCTTCACCGGCAGGCGCGATGTAGTTGACGTGTTCCATACCGTAGGCCGCACCAAAAACGGCGTTCTGCTGTTGCCAGATTCCGTACGCGGGCGTGGTCTGCAGTGGTCGGGCGGCGGGTAACTCCTCGTTTGGGTAAGACACCGAAAACCGCCGCTGATAGTTTTCTGTGACCTTTAAACGCGTATAGGAGCGCGTGCAATAGTCGCCAAAACGCGCAACATCCATCGCAAAAACATCGCGCGAGGGCTCGCCATCGGTCATCCACTCGGCCAGCGTTAAACCGACGCCACCGCCCTGGCTGAATCCCGCCATCACGGCACACGCCGACCAATAGTTGCGCATACCGGGCACCGGCCCAACCAGCGGGTTGCCGTCGGGAGCGAAGGTAAACGGCCCGTTGATGTTGGTTTTTATCCCCGCCTCGGCCAACACCGGATAGCGGTTGTAGGCGATGTCGAGCGAATCGCCGATGCGATCAAGCTTATCCTGCAACAGTTCGTGACCAAAATCCCACGGCGTGCCGTCGATCGCCCACGGTTCGCAGTTCTGCTCATAAAAGCCGATGACCAGTCCGCGTCCTTCCTGCCGCAGATAGCTTTCACCCTCTGGATCCATGACGTGCGGCAACTCTTCGCCGCGTTCAAATACTTCCGGGATGTCGTCGGTGGCGAAATACTGATGTTCC
This sequence comes from Pseudomonadota bacterium, assembly GCA_039029275.1. GTDB lineage: Bacteria > Pseudomonadota > Gammaproteobacteria > JBCCGL01 > JBCCGL01 > JBCCGL01. Next base: position 167,719 of record JBCCGL010000010.1, read on the forward strand.
ATTGGGTGCAAAGGCAAGTAGATACCCGCCATCTCACCCACTTCGCGCGCCCATAATCCCGCCGCGTTAACCAAATGCTCGGCGACAATCGTTCCTTGTTCGGTAACCACTTCCCAGCTGCCGTCGCTGCGCGGATTGGTCTCAAGAACACGGTTGCGCAGAATGATCTCGGCACCGTTTTTTTGCGCAGCTTTGGCGTATGCATGAGTTGTCCCCGAGGGATCGAGGTGACCGTCCAGGGGATCGTAAAGTGCACCGAGAACGCCATCGGTGTTTGTAATCGGCGAGAGTTTTCGGATTTCTTCCGGCCCCACAAGCTCGGTATGCAGACCCATATGACGGTGCATGGCGCGCGCCGATTTCATCTGATCCCAGCGTTCAGGCGTACCCGCCAGCGTGATGCCCCCTACATGGTGCAGGCCGCACGATTTGCCCGATACCTCTTCGAGTTCTTTGTAAAGCTCGATGGTGTACCCCTGCAGCGCGGCCATGTTGATGTCGGCGTTCAGCGTGTGAAATCCGCCCGCCGCGTGCCATGTTGATCCTGACGTCAACTCTGAGCGTTCGATCAGAGACACGTCCTTCCAACCGAATTTGGTCAGGTGATAGAGCACGCTGCAGCCGACGACGCCTCCGCCAATTATTAAAACTTGTGTGTGTGATTTCATTGATTTGTACAACCTCTCAGGCCATTTGTTGTTCGGCTTCTTCGGGCTCGCGCAAACGGGAGAAAACGCGCGTATTGATTGAGTGATCGATACGCGGCAAGTAAAAGTCGATAGGGTTTGAATCGAGATCGCGCCCCGACTCACAGGCATCGACGATTTGCGCCATCAACTCTCCTACCACCGGTGCAGACTTGAATTGATGTCCGCTGGTTCCAACGGCCATGTAATAGCCGTTGAGCGAGGTTTTGTCGTAAATCGGCTGGCCGTCTTCAGACATATCAAAAAGCTCGACAACACCGAGGCGCAAGCGCGGGATGCCAACGTCTTCGAGAATTGTGCGCGCACGATTCACAAGATAAACCCACTGATCGCCGAGGTAAGGATCGAAGTGATCGGGGTCGTCTGCGTTGCCGTCCGAACGATCGCCGCTGAGTTTTCCTGCCAGGACCGGCCCTTTATTGCAAATGCGCAGATAAGTGTCGGAGTCGGCATCCATTACGGTCACCGGACCCGCTTCTTGCAACTGAGTGATGGGTAACTTTGCAACTTCTTGACGCGCAGCAAATGTTCTAACGCGCATCTCGCTCTCCACACTGGCAAGATAGTTAACCTGCCGCGAGTGAGATCCCGCCGCATTGATCACAATCGCGGTTTCAATTCGGTCGCCGCTGTCGAGGACAACACCACAAACGCGATCTTTTTCGCGAACAATCTCGGTAATTCGCTCACCGTATAGAAACGTCGCACCCTCACGTTCGGCTGCGCGCATGATATTGTGCGTCGCGAGCTGCGGATCATCGACAAAACCCGCGTTATGAAAAACCCGCGCACAAATGTCATCGCCTTCGACTTTGTTCTGCAAATACGCGACGGACAACTGAGGAAATCTCGCCGCAGTTTCGCCAACATCTATCGCCTCGAAAGCGATGCCAAGCGAGGCCAAGGAATCACAGGTCAATGCCAGCGAGGGGACGTCGCGACCGCCCAGTACCACGGACAGCGTCGGCGTGTAGGTCATCAGACCGCGCTCATCAATGTCCGCATCAACCAGATAATCAGCCCAACTTTGCCAAACGTGCTCACCTTCGCATGCGAGCGCGACGGTACTTTCGGTTTCGGCCAAAGGGTGTATTAGTGCAGTTGATGCGGCGGTCGCACCGTAACCGCAGATGGGCAGTTTATCGATCACCAGCGCGCGAATTCCGCGCTGACCAAGTGAGTAGGCGATAGCGGTGCCGATGATTCCTGCACCGATAACGACGGCATCGCATCGTTGTGGCATTCCAATCCCATTGTTGTGGCTTTACGCGATCTCATCGATCAGCGCCTCGAGTGTGCCACGGATTTCGTGTGGCTGCACCGTAGCGATGCGAATCAGGTGATCAAATCGGTCGCTCAGCTTGCGGATGTGGTCGATGCTATTAATCAGCACATAAAGCTGGCCCACAAACAACACCGCGCGCAAGGGACCGTACACAGTGAACGGCGCGGAGTAGGCGTCTTTGGCGTCGAACAGGAACCAACGGAAACCGGGATAAAGCTCGTCGTAAAGCTCGATCATACGCTCGAGCTGCTCGACTCGATCACGCGCGGGCAAGCCCGACCACACGCCTTCTCCACGGGCGAAACCGGAAAGCACATGGAGTGACTGACAGATCTCGAGTTCGCTGCCGGGATGGCGCTGCTGCAATAACAACAACTGGTTATCGCGCACTGATTGATCCACTTTACCGGAGCCGTAGCGGGTGAACTCGTAGCCCGCAACCACCTCTGTCTTCAACAAATCCGGCAACGTCGTCGGCACGTACCGCACCTTGTAGCCGCTGGCGTCGCGGTGCCATTGCAAAAATGTGTCATGGATCGATGATGCGTTGAAATTAGACAGCTCCAGCGGCCCCGGTACAATGTCGGTGCCCAGCGCGCCCTCCTGTGAAAGCCCAAGCAACCAGTCAATGCTGGTCTGGTACCGCTCGGCGATGGCCGCAATTGTATCGGCACGCGGCAGTCGGACATTTTCAGGCGCGAGTAATTGCGAGAGAGTTGAGCGATCAACGCCAACCGATTTGGCGAACTGGGCGCGATTGAGCCCGCTCGCAGAAATGACGCGACCCAGGCGCTCCTGAAAAAGAGTGACTCGCTCCTGAAGTTTCATCCGGCTGCTTCGATTTCGGCGCGACGCGCACTGACGTACCGCTCGAGTTCATCGCGAATGGCGCCGTCCATTGGGGGCTCGGTGTACTCGCTCAATCGCTGCTTGTAGATGGCATTGGCACGCTGCTCGGCGCGCAGGCTGCCGCCTTCTGTCCACGTTTCGAAGTTATTCCAATCGGATGCAATCGGCGCATAAAAAGCGGAGTCATAGCGTGCCATCGTGTGGTCGGTGGCAAAGAAGTGTCCACCGTGCCCGGCCTGGCGGATCGATTCGAGTCCGAGGGTGTCTTCGCTGACCTCGATGGGCTTGAGCGTCTCGACCATCATCTGCACCATTTCGATGTCGAGGATGAACTTCTCAAACGACGCGCACAGGCCTCCCTCGAGCCATCCGGCGGCGTGCTTGACAACGTTGGCGTGCCCCATGACCACACCCCAGAGTGACATTTGTGACTCCCAGGCCGCTTGCGCATCGGGGTAATTACTGGCGTTGGTGTTCGACGAGCGATACGGCAGACCATAGTAGCGCGCCAATTGCCCGCCGGCCAGCACGGCGCGCGCGTATTCAGGTGTGCCGAACGCAGGCGCACCGGATTTCATATCGCAGTTCGATGTAAACCCACCGAAAACCATTGGCGCACCCGGTGCGATCATCTGCGACAACGCGATCACACCCAGGGCTTCGGCGGTTTGCTGGGCCAGTGCGCCAGCCAGGGTGATCGGACACATGGCGCCGGCCAGCGTAAACGGCGTGACGATCACCGGTTGACCGAGTTGAACCATCTCGATAAGACCGTCCAGCATCGGGCCGTCCACACGCAGCGGCGAATTTGTATTCACAACGGTCACAATGCTGGGTTCGTGTTTCAGCGTGTCGATGTCAATGCCGCGCGCGATGCGCGTCATTTCGATGCCATCAGTGACGCGCCCACCGCCTAGGCTGTAACAGTGGAAGGCGCGATCTGTCAGCGTCAGTGTGGCGAAAGTCGCGTCCAGGTGGCGCGTGGCAGGCGGCAAGTCAATCGGCTCAACCGGGTACCCACTGAGAAAGCCAATAACGTCATAGCCTTGAGCCAACCGCAAAAAGTTGCAATAGTCCTCGAAGTTGCCGCTACGGCGACCGCGGTCGAGATCAGAACTGTTGGGGGCGCTCGCAACCGTTGTGAAGTTGATGGCATTGCCGCCGATTTCGCAATTGCGTCGTGCGATTCGACCGTGCAGTGTGAACGTCGATGGCACCGTTTTAAGGTGCTCGATCACAGTGCTGCGGTCGATAAAAACCTTGCCGCAGTCGTCCGCCTCGCGCTCTACGCGCGCGCCGTTGGCCTCGTACACATCGAGCGCTTGCGCGTTGAGAATTTCCAACCCGATCTCTTCGAGAATTCGCATCGCGCCATCGTGGATTTTATCCAGATCATCGCGAGTCAAAACCTCCAGCGGTGTGTAAGAATTTCGGATTTGCTCGCTGACGGAGAATTCCGCTGTTGACGGGGATGGCGTTTTTCTATTTTTTCTTCGGCTCATGGCTGCAGGACCTGGCGGTTCAACCCGCGAATTATGGAAGTACAAAACACGTGGATACTAAGACACCCTGAGCTTCACAGCTATACATTCACACGTTGTTTATTATTAACACAATTGTTTATTTAGGTACACATATTGTGTTTTTGCTCATCTAACGCAACATTTTCAATACATTCCCTCATTGATCAGTTCACAGCTTGCGACCAGAATTTTGAGTAAAACTTGGTAGTGGAATGAACCAAAACACTCACAACTCTCCAATGCTCGCGAAGTTCGAATGGCCGACCTGGCTCCTGATCGTGTTCGTGTACGGAGCCTGGCTCGGGTTGCTAGCGGGTTATCACATGCTCGGTGGCGCGCTGGCTGGCGCTGGACTCGTGTTCGTCCTCGCGCTGCATGGATCCGTTCAGCATGAATTGATCCATAGGCATCCGACACGCTATATCTGGTTGAATACGCTTCTCGCCATTCCGCCGCTGTCTCTCCTCTATCCGTACCCGGTTTACCGTGATTCGCACATCGCGCATCACAACAATGAGAATTTGACCCTGCCAGGAATTGATCCGGAGAGTTTTTACGTCACACGTGCAGAATGGGAACGTGCCGGGGCGGTCAAGCGCGCCTACTACACTTTTAACATGACCATTCTCGGGCGGCTCGCGACCGGCCCTGCGGTCTCCTTAGTCCATCTGATAAAAATCATGTTTGCGGATTTGCGCCTCGGCACTCAGGCCAGAAAATTGATGTGGGTATCGCACATCGTCGCAATAGCCGCTGTGTTGTGGGTGGTTTCGGTTATGTTTGAGGTACCACTTTGGTACTACCTGTTGATTGCCTATATGGGTAACTCGCTGTCCATGCTGCGCTCATTTTACGAACACCGCGCGGATGAGAACCCCGACTTTCGCTCGACAATTAACGAGGGATGCATGCTCAGTCGGTTTCTGTTTTTGAACAATAATTATCACTATCTGCATCACAAGCACCCGCATGAGCCGTGGTATCGTTTGCCCGCGCTGTATGCTCGTGAGCGCGAATCCCTGTTACAGGAGAACGGACAATTTCTAGTCTGCGGCTATCAGCGCTGGTTACTCGAAAGCTTTATAAAACCCATAGATTCGCCCATACACCCCTTCGCTCGTGAGTAGTTCGCACGCCCGATACTGCAGTTGGGGTATGTATGCGTTCACACCCGAACTCCAACAAGCGTGGCAAACACTTTATAAACACTTTTTAAACGCTTTGAATCTGGGTGAGGCCTTAGACGCCAACTTGCGCTTTGCCTGCGACGAAAAAAACCTGCACGATCCTGCGCTTTTTTTAGGGCAAACCTGCGGCTATCCGCTGGTTACGAAACTAAGCGATTCACACTTACCGGTTTGCGTTCCCGAGTTTAATGCCGACGGCTGTGATGGGTCGCGATACAGCAGTGCAATAGTGGTGCGCAATAACAGCGCCGCAAAAAATCTGGCAGATTGCATCGATCTGCGCGTGGCGATCAATGGCACTGACTCAAACAGTGGCATGAACGTGTTGCGCGACGCGGTCTCGCGACTCGGTGGTGAGACGCCATTTTTTTCTGAAACGCTGATCAGCGGTGGTCACGTCCGCAGCATGGAAATGGTGGCAAACGGCAGCGCCGACATTGCCGCAATTGACTGTGTAACCCATACGCTCGCAAGGGACGCCTATCCGGAGCTAAGCGGCTCGCTAAAAGTGATCGGTTACAGCCGCGAAACGGCCGGATTACCGTTTGTGATCGGTAAAGCGAAGACCGATATCAGCGCTAAAAAAGACCCAATCCTGACCGCACTCAACGAGGCGCTTGAAAAGGCAGACGCAACAACCCGATCGCGTCTTCGGGTCACGCGCTTCACGCCGGTGGATGTAGACGACTATCGCTTGATTCAGCAAATGGAAGAGGCGGCGCAGGCAAGCGGGCACAGGGCAGATCGTATCTAGCGCCGGTTTAATTCAATTCAATCGGGGCGGGCGCGACCTTTAAGATTTCCTCGATTGTGGTCAAACCTTTTGCCACTTTTTGAGCACCGCTGATGCGCAGCGGCACCATGCCTTGCTTGATGGCACGCTTACGGACCTCGTCGATATCACAATTGGGCGTAATCGTTCGCTTTACATCTGCATCCAGTGTAAACACTTCATAGATACCGGTTCTGCCGAGAAAACCGGTGTTGCGACACTCGAGACATCCGACGGGTTGATTGATCTTTTTGGGGGGCGACGACTTCCACGGAGCAACGAAATCTTTCCATCGATTTTCATCCAGTGCGTCAGCGCTGCGGCAATGTGGACATAAGGTTCGCGTCAAACGCTGAGCCAAAACGCCGATCACTGTTGAGTTAATCAAATAGTGCGGAACTCCTAGCTCGAGCAATCGGGTGATCGCCGAGGGTGCATCATTGGTATGCAGCGTGCTGAGTACCAAATGCCCCGTAAGCGCTGCCTGTATAGCCATCTCGGCGGTTTCAAGATCACGAATCTCACCCACCATGATGATGTCCGGGTCTTGTCGCATCAGCGTGCGAACTCCACTGGCGAAATCCAGGCCGATATTGGTCTGCACCTGCATCTGGTTGAAACTCGGTTCGACCAACTCAATCGGATCCTCGATTGTGCAAACGTTAACCTCCGGTTTTGCCAGTTGTTTGAGTGTGGTGTAAAGCGTTGTCGTTTTTCCAGAGCCGGTGGGGCCGGTTACCAGAATGATCCCGTGCGGACGGTCGATCATATCGTTCCAGACGTCGCGCTCGCGTTGCGAAAAGCCCAGCGCCGCTGCGTCTTTTTCGAGCACATCAGGATCGAAAATACGCATCACCAGCTTTTCGCCAAAGGCGGTTGGCATGGTAGAGAGCCGCAACTCGATCTCCACCTGAGTCTCGGTGCGCGTTTTCATGCGTCCGTCCTGGGGTCTGCGTTTTTCTGCTACATCCATGCGACCAAGAATTTTTATGCGGCTGGTGACTGCTGCCATAACCTGAGTGGGCATGTCGTAGACTTGATGCAGAACACCGTCAATACGAAAGCGAACGTGACCGGTATCGCGGCGAGGCTCAATGTGAATGTCGCTGGCGCGCTGCTGAAACGCGTACTGCAGGAGCCAGTCGACGATGTTGACCACGTGCTGGTCGTTGGCGTCGAGTTTCCCGGCTCGCCCGAGATCCATCAACTGCTCAAGATTCTGGATTGAACTTACCGCACCTCCCCCAGCTTGATCTTGCTCTGCACCAAGCACGGAGCGCGACAGTGCGTAAAATTCCAGCAGGTAGCGCCTGATTTCCTCGGGTGCTGTGACTACGCGTTTGATTTCTTTGTTCAGGATGTTCGCGAGTTCGTGCTCCCACTCGCGCTGCCATGGCTCTGCCGTCGCGAACGTCACGCTGCTGGCTGAGACCTCGACCGCCATAATGTTAAAGCGTGCCGCATAGGCATAAGACATGACCGAAGTCGTGGCCTGAACGTCGATCTTAAGCGGATCGATTGTGAACAGAGGTAGATTCGCGGTAGCCGCCAGCCACGCAGTGAGCACAGCGCTATCGAGCTTGGTGTCGGGTTTACGTTCGTTTGCCCATCCACGCTCTGCGATTACTTCAAGCGCGTGTTGTTTGCGACGCGCCTCGGTGTCGCCGATCACGCGCAACAGCTTCTGATTGTCCTCGCTGAGATAGCCGTCCTGCACCAGCTGCTGAAGAACATTTTCCAGCTGTAGTTTTCCGGACGTCTGCGTGATTGATGCTGCGGCAACCATAGTCACTAGTATTACTTGGTTTGGCGAGAAGTGAAATCGCTGATCGGCTCAAATGCACATTCTTGTAAATGCACATCCGTGACTTCAGCATACGCAGGCCCAGAATGACTCCATTCAATCATCTTCTCTACCTGTGTGTGCGTTCCCGACAACAGCATTTCTACACGACCATCAGTTAAATTGCGGACCCAGCCACCTAAACCAAGGCTTTTTGCGGCACGGCACGAAGCGTAACGAAATCCGACCCCCTGCACCCTGCCGGATATTAAAACGCGCACCGATCGATGTTCGTAGTGCCCATCACGCGTCATTTGAAGAAGCTGAGAACTCTTTCGCTCATCCAAAAACGCGAAAGGGCCCAATGGGCCCTTTCACGGTCTGCTTTGCCGATGAGATTACTGTCCGAGATAGTCTCGGTCAGAATCTTCAACAACTCCAACTGACCACGCACCTCGGTTTTTCGCGTGCGCGATCGCCGCTTCAACCTGCGTACTTGACGCGGTGCGGTCAATGGCGAAAACCTGACCGGGATAAATCAAATCAGCGTCTTTAATGTCGTCGCTGTTGAGGCGATAGATCAGCGGCCACTGGTATGGGTCGCCGTAGATATCGTCCATGGCAGAAATGCCCCAGAGAGAATCGCCTGCTTCGACGGTGTAGCTGGTTACGCCAGTTTCGACAATCGGCTCCGGCTCAGGTGCTTGTTCAACCATCTCTTCTTCACAGTCTTCGAGGGCGCGAACGGCGCGTTCTTCAGCCTGATTCGCCAGAGAAATCGCCAACACGTTGCGGCCCGCGTTGCCTTCTTCCTCTGCTTGTGCGATCAAACCAGCGGTATCATCCCACTCACAGCCTTTCGAGTTCACTTTATAGCGCACAGCTTTGGCGTAAGCGATGGCCTCTTCAGCCTCTTTGCTCATGCCTTTTGGTTCCATGACTTCCGGTTCTTCAGTCTCCTGAGAAGTCGGAGAGCTTGAGCAGCCCACAGCGACCGCAAGTGCGAGGGCGGCGAGTCCAATGTGCTTAGAAAACGCACAAATCTTCATAAAAAGTCTCCAGAGAGTATTGATATTCTTGAGTTTAACACTGCTACGCGCATATCAGGCGAAAGCTAACACTCACTCCTAATAGCGTCAAGCATTGAATCAACTGAAGTTTAGTCGTTTTGGGACGAGCGGCAACTACGCAATCTTGCTTTGCCTTAGCACACATTTTGGAGGTTTAGCATGGAGGCCGGCAAACTGCACTTCGAATAAACATCGTACTTCGATGACTTTTATTCAGTGTGTAGAATGCGGTGTTCAAAACAAGCCTGAAAACTTCCGAAATGGCCAGTAGCAAAATTACCTTGATGCACAATCCACGCTGCTCAAAGTCGCGCGGTGCGCTCGCGTTGCTTGAAGATGCGGGTGCGACCCCTGAAATCATTCACTACCTTGACTCTCCCCCGGACATCGAAACTCTGCGCGATATCTTGACGCGCCTTGAAATGAGCGCGCGCGAGCTTATGCGCACAGGCGAAGCAGTGTATAAGGCCAAAGGATTGGACGATCCCGCCTTATCCGAAGAGCAACTACTGCAGACCATGATTGAGAATCCGATCCTGATTGAGAGGCCAATCGCATTCACGAACGACCAGGCAGTGGTTGGGCGCCCACCGGACCGGGTGCTTGAGCTTATCTAAATGCAGAAAATACTCATCCTCTACTACAGTCGCGACGGCGCAGTTGCGGAAATGGCGAGGCTTGTCGCTCGCGGTGTTGATTCGGTCGATGACTGCGAGGCCCTGCTGCGGACTGTTCCTGTGGTAACGCCCAATTGTGAAGCGGTCGCAGATACTATCCCGAAGTCTGGTTCACCGTACGTCTCGCTCGACGAACTGTCCGAGTGCGACGGAATGATTCTGGGTAGCCCGGGATACTTCGGAAATATGGCGTCACCCCTTAAGTATTTCCTCGAAACCACGACCAGTGTTTGGCTGAGCGGTAAATTGAGCGGCAAACCGGCTGGAGTATTCACTTCTACCGGCACTCAGCACGGTGGACAGGAGAGCACGCTGTTGTCAATGATGATCCCGCTGCTGCATCATGGCATGGTGATCTCGGGTCTCCCTTACAGCAACCCCGAACTCAACGCGACCACCTCAGGCGGTACACCCTACGGGGCTAGCCACGTCGCAGGTATCGACGGCAAAGCACAAATTTCGGGCGATGAGAAAGTATTGTGTCAACGTCTAGGAGAACGAGTTGCCATGCTGGCAACTAAACTGCGCGCGAGCCATTCCGGGTGAGTATCGACTCTCGTCTAAAAACTGCGCGCTGGTGCACCTTGCTTGGGTTCTTCGGTCTGGTAGCGCTGCTGTTGAACTGGCACACATGGTTGTCACCACCAAAGGAGTTTCCGCGCGCGGTCCTGCTTATCGTTCTGGTTCTACCCCTGATGTTGCCGATGCGTGGATTGTTACACGGCAAACCCTACACGCACGCGTGGACCAGCTTTCTGGCATTGCCCTACTTCGCGCTGGGTATCGATATTGCCTATACCAATGAAACCGACAAAGTGCTCGGATTTGCACAAATCGCCTTCAGCAGCCTGCTGTTTTTCGGGTGTGTGTACTATCCGCGCTATCGGCGGCTTGCCAACCAGACAGACGAAAGCTAAGCGGAAGCCTCAGGCGACAAAACCGTCTTGATAAACGGTACGGTCAAACGCCGTTGCTCGACAAGCGATGAGCGATCGAGCATGTCCAGAGCGGCAAAAAGTTCAGCCAGATCACGCGAGTGCCGCGTCAGCAAATAGTTGATGCATTCTGCACTTATGCTGAGGCCAAGCACCTCGGCGCGTGCGCGAATCGCTTCAGGCAGGCTGGCGTCGCTAACCGGCATAACGCGTAAAACCGGCCCCCAGACCAGCCGCGAAACCAGATCCTCGAGTAAATTCAATGACGCGGGATTTTGACGCGAAGCGGTGACGATACTACTCCCGCTTTGACGACTCCGATTGATCAGGTTAAATAACGCGGTCTGCCAGACTGAACTGGTTTGTAGCACGTCGATGTGATCAACCGCTATCAGTCGAAAATGCTCCATCTCGTTGAGCAGGTCAACCGGTTGATCAATCAGTGCGTCCATAGGCAGATAAACCGATGAGCGCCCGGCTTCGTTAGCGCATTGGCACAGTGCGTTGAGTAAATGCGATTTACCCGTTCCACTCGCACCCCACAGTGCGACTTGTGATTCATCACCTTGTTCCGCCGTCGCGCGAACGATTTCGAGCAGCAGTTTGTTGTCGCCGACGAAAAATGTCTCAAGGCGTTTATCCTGCCGCGCGACCAGTCCCAGCGGCAGTTGCGGGCTGGATTTATTCAAGGGATCAGGGAGAAGTGCAGGTCCGCCTGCGCGGTCGACACGGGCGCATCGCTTGGCTGCAGCACCGCGTTGAGCGTGACCGCATCGCGAAGATCCGCAACACCCCCAAGAGTCGAGAGAATAAAATGACTGACCTCTGACTCGACCAACGCGACGTCCACTTTTTCCACCACTGCCAGACCGGAGAGATACGCCAACACGCGCGCGTAGTCGTCAAGGCTGTCGATGCCATCAACGCGCACCCGCAATATGGAGGATTCTGCGTAATTCACCGCAATAGAAAAGCTCGAAGCGAGTTGGTTCGCCAAACCTTCCATACCGACTCCAATCACATCGTTAATGTTGCTGCCCCGGCCCTGCCATTCGTAAAGCGTGTTATTGCGATACAACACCCAGCTCGACGTCCAGCCCGATGCGGCTTGTCGCAAGCTGCCGGTCATGACTGTGTCCACACCGTAGCGCGACGACGCATCCTGAACCCGACCGCTAAATCCTCCGTGCACATCGGTGAAGTTGACCGTGCCTTGATCCTGCAAGTCCATCAACGGCAACAATATGGGTAAAGCGCGTTTTTCAGCCACTTCGTTAAGTGCGTCTCGCACCGCGTTAGTTGCACCGCCGGAGAGAATGTAGCGTCGCCCGGTCTCCTGCACTGCCAGCCATAGCAGGGTCTCGGGGCGTTCCGCCCCCCAAAGTGGCAGACCAATTTCATTCAGCGCGCGGTTAAGACTCGACTGGGCAAAATTGACTTCGAGGATATGTGTAGGCTCGGAGATTGTAACGCTGGCTGATCCGGATTCGCTGCCTTCGTCAGCTTGCTGCGCCTGCGCCTGATTGGTTTTGGACTCGTCGACTCCCGGCAAGGCCACGTATCGATACTGCGCCACGTGCACTTGCGCGTTGCGCATCAGGTTGGCAAGCTGAGGCAAGGTGGCCACAGCTCCGTCACCCGTCAATTTCACCAGTACCGATTCCAGCGCGAGTCGAAACCCGCGACGCCGCTCAACTGCGTCTTGCCCAACCACAGCGACAGAGGTGTAATACAAATTAGACACCGTCGCCGCGTGCGCCGATTGACTCTGCGCACTCATCACGACGAGTAAAATCGCGGACACGAAAAAAGAGTATAAAAACTTCAAGGAAACTGAATCGAGCAGTGGAACAGGCGGTGTACAATAACCGTTTTTGCGCCTCGTTGCATCGACACTCGCAGGATACTCAAATGTCCCAAACTCCCTCGCCAAAGTCTCCGCTGACATACCGTGATGCCGGTGTCGACATCGATGCGGGTAACGCACTGGTCGAACGCATCAAACCCGCGATCGCCAGAACCAAGCGCGCCGAGGTACTCGGCGGAATTGGCGGATTTGGCGGCTTGTTTGAAATGCCCGGCGGTTACAAGCAGCCGGTCTTGGTGTCCGGCACTGACGGTGTAGGCACCAAGCTAAAACTTGCGATGGCGATGAAAAAGCACGACACCATTGGCATTGACCTTGTTGCCATGTGTGCCAATGACATTATCGTCAGCGGTGCCGAACCCCTGTTCTTTCTGGATTACTACGCGACCGGCGCGCTCGACGTGGACGACGCCACCGACGTAGTCAGTGGGATCGCCGAAGGTTGCCACCGCGCCGGCATGGCGCTGATCGGGGGCGAAACCGCTGAAATGCCGGGCATGTACGCCGCAGGCGATTATGATCTTGCAGGTTTCGCAGTTGGTATTGTCGAAAAAAGCCAAATTCTGGACGGCTCTAAGGTTGAGCGCGGCGATGCGATTCTTGGCATCGCGGCGAGCGGCCCACACTCAAACGGCTACTCGCTTATTCGCAAGATTCTGGAAATGCAGAATGTCGGTTTGGATCAACCGTTTGGCGACAGCACGCTGGGCGACGTGTTACTCGCGCCGACCAAAATCTACGTGAAGCCGCTGCTTGCGTTACTCAACTCGGTAGACGTTCACGCGCTGGCGCACATTACAGGCGGCGGCTTGCCCGAAAACCTTCCACGTACACTGAAGGAGGGACTCGATGCTCAGATCGATTCTGCCAGCTGGGTGCGTCCACCGATCTTTGATTATCTGCAGGAGCATGGTGGCATCGAACAAGCCGAAATGCTGCGCACGCTCAACTGCGGAATTGGAATGGTAGTAATCGTCTCGCAAGCACAGGCAGACGTTGCCATAGAGTCGCTGACAAGCAGCGGCGAGACGGTTTGGCAAATCGGTGAGGTCGTCGATGCACCCAACGCGCAAGCTGCGCCGCGTGTAATCGTTAGCTGAATCGATGGCACGACCCATACGCATCGTTGCCCTGATATCGGGTGGCGGTTCTAACATGCAGGCAATCATCGACGCGTGTCATGCGGGTGATATCGACGCTGAGGTGGTTGCCGTCATCAGCAACGTGCCGGGTGCCGGTGGCCTCAATCGCGCCAAACGGGCAGGCATCGCCGCACACACAATCGATCACCAATCCTTCGTGACGCGCGATGCATTTGAGGACGCACTGAGTCAGTGTATCGATCAGCACAAACCGGATCTCATCGTGCTGGCCGGATTCATGCGCGTGCTCTCGGCGAGGGCCGTCTCCCCTTACCTCGGTCGAATGCTGAATATTCATCCATCGCTGCTACCCCAACTACCCGGATTGCACACCCACCGACGCGCACTCGACGCCGGGCTCTCACAACATGGCGCCAGCGTGCATTTCGTTACACCTGCACTCGACGCCGGGCCACTTGTGGTTCAGGCCGCGGTCGATGTGCTCGAGGACGACAGCCCCGAATCACTTGCGGCGCGCGTTTTGGAGCAGGAGCACAGGATTTATCCCGCCGCGGTGCGTTGGTTTGCCGCAGGTCACCTGCGTTACGAAAATGAAAGTGCCTTGTTTGACGGCATAACTATTCGCGATCCGATCGGTCAAAGCGAGTATGTTTAACAGTCTTCGGATCTTTACCCTGGGCATGCTGATCCTCGCGACAGCACCGGTTACTGCGGGTGATCTGCGCCCGTTTTCGATCACCTTCGACGCCAGCGATGACACCTATTCGCTGGGAGACGTGCACATCGCACTGACCCAATCCGATGCCAAGTGGAGCATGCGATCCGTGACAACGCCGTCCGGCATGTTACGTCTTCTGGGCCATGGTGAGATTCGGGAATCCAGCGTAATGCGAGTGAGCGCCGCGCACGACCAAAGGGCCCCGGTAGTCAGGACTCAGCGATACTCTATCGAACAAGATGGAGGAGAGCCGGATCGTAACGTTTCCGCTTCGTTCAAACAGGGCGCGAAAGAACTCACAGCCACCGATGGCACAGGCAATTCAACCACGCTGGTTCGTGACAGTATCATTCACAGCCCGCTCTCTGTCATGCTGCAAACCATGTTGTGGCTGCGCCATCAGTCGATTCAAACAAAATCGGTGCCGCTTCTGAGTCGTCAACGACTGAAACAAACCACGCTAACAGTGCTCGGTCGGGAGAACGTGAAAATCGGTGAAACGAATTACAACACCATCCGTGTCGCGCGCTCGCAATCGGGCGGCAGTCGCGAAACGCACACGTGGTATGCGGTTGATTGGGAGTTTGCGCCAGTGAAAATGGAGCAATTCAAACGCGGAAAACTGAAGCTGCGACTGCTGGCGAACTCGATTGAAATTGATTAAACACGCGAATCAGATCGCTTAACGCCGGGGATTTCTCCGACACTAAAATCGACGCAGGAAGTTAGCTCTCAAGCGATAGTCCGGCGGCTCATCCGAAAAGGCATTATCGTTTTCGAGCACATCAATCGGCATCTCGAGTCCGGCCGAAAGAGCAGTATCGTTGTTGGACCAGTGCAACGATGGTGAAAGATACCAGTCACCCTGTTCAACCCAGTTATCGCTTGGATCACGATCAAGCTCGCTGAGATTGTATTGCCCTCGCAAAGACAATTGCCACAAGGGAGCTGACACCCAGCCTAGCGAAGTGATTCGGCCACCGGTGCTTACACCCAGTTTCCAGACATCGTCTGCCTCGTTACGCCCGAATCCGGGCTCGAAGCGTTCATAAGCCAGGCTTACGCTTCGAAAATCCCGACTGTAAGCGAGACGGTATTCACGACTGGTGAGCGTGTAGTTGTCGCTGCCATGTTCAGCACCGAAAGCTTCGGCGTTGTGGTCGAAGTTCGCGCGGGTTAGCCAGGTGATGCCATTGGGCAAAATGTCGAAGTCGTCGCCACTGTGAAGACGAGTGTTGAAAGTGGGCACGACACTATTGAGCGTGTAGAGACTCTCGGCCAAGCCTGCGCCCTCTGCACCTTGCAGGCTTCCCGGTTGCCAGCGCAGGGTATAGTCGACCGAGCGATCATCCGCCTGAGCCGCCCCCAACGCTCCACCAATGGAGAGCACAGCCGTCAACGTGGCACTTGCAAACATGCTGGAATGTCTAACCCTGTTACGCATCAGTGATATCTGAATAACTATAGTTGAATGTCTGGATATGACCGCGAAAATTGCTGACTGTTCGCAGTATTTTACGATTGTGTATTTCGCTTGGCTGTGAGGAATCGCACCAACGGTCAAAAAGGCCCGGCTAGCGGTGCGTCGAATTTATAAAAATGTCTGATTTGTGAAGGGTTTAGCAAGTAATCGGGCACTAACCCCCGGCGACAGTCATCGAGCCGACGAGTACAGAACCTGTATGAATATTGCCCTGCTTATCAACGTCATTACCTAACGCCTCGATGCGCTGGAACATATCGAGGAGATTACCGGCTACCGTCACTTCCTCGACCGGGTGGACGATCTCTCCATTCTCGACCCAGAACCCCGCCGCGCCACGCGAGTAATCGCCAGTGGTCAGGTTGGCACCCGACCCCATCATTTCTGTCACCAGAAATCCTCGATCCATTTGTTTCAGCATGTCTTGCGGTGAGTTTTCTCCCGGTTGGACGATCACGTTGCGCACCCCGCCCGCATTGCCTGTGGTCACAAGACCGAGCTTACGCGAGGAGTAACTGCTTAAGACGTAGTCCTGCAAAACCCCTTCACTCACAAGATTGCGATTGCGCCGCGCCACACCCTCAGCATCAAAGGCCGAGCTTCCCAGTTCGCGAGGCAGAAGCGGCGATTCACTGATGTTCACAATCGGGGCAAAAATTTGCTCACCTTTGCGATCCAGCAGAAAACTGGTCTTGCGGTAAAGCGCGCCACCGCTGATTGCGCCGATTAACGCGTTGATCAAACTGCGTGACATTTCTGGCGAGAACAGGACGGGATAGGTGCCCGTGGTAACGGTACGCGCGCCGAGCCTGCGCACGGTGCGCTGGGCGGCGCGTTGACCAACTGCCTCTGCCGAATCGAGATCCTCGCTATTACGCGCGACGCTGTACCAATAGTCGCGCTGCATCGAGTCACCTTCGCCGGCAATAACCGAGCAACTCAAACTGTGGCGCGAGCTGTCCACGTTGGCGCAGAAGCCGTGTGAGTTGGCATAAACACTGGTGCCGCTATGCGAAGAGACTGTCGCTCCCTCCGAATTGGAAATCGCCTCGTCGTAGTCGCGTGCAGCAGATTCGCATTCACTGGCGATCTCAATCGCCTGTTCGGCCGATACATCCCACGCGTGCATCAGGTCGAGATCGGGAATGTCGGTCGCCATGAGTTCGGCATCGGCCAGCCCCGCACAGTCATCTTCTTCTGTATAGCGGGCGATATCACAAGCCGCTCGAACTGATTGTGCAATGGCGCCTTCGCTGAAATCGGACGTGCTCGACGCGCCTTTGCGCTGCCCCATATAAACGGTGATGCTCATACCCTTGTCGCGATTGTGCTCGATAGTTTCGACGTCGCCGAGGCGAACCGATACGCTCAAACCCGATTCGCTGCTGACCCCGACTTCTGCCTGCGTCGCACCGTTTTTTCGCGCCTCGTCAAGCGCTAGCTCGCTCAGGCGTTCCAGGTTTTCCGGCAAATTGGCAGGCGCGTCGGCCGGCACCTCACTAATCATCGATTCAGACATTGACACAACTCAGAACAAAGACGCCAAATTGTAGTTGTCCGAAGCAACGACCTCAATTAGCGAGCCGTTATAATCGCGTGATGCACGATCAAGACTCCAACCCCCTAATCGACGAAGGCGATATCAGCAAAAGCGCTCGCAAGCGCGACGCGCAGGCGATCCTTGACATCGCAAAGCAGCTGGTTGAAATGAACGATAAGCCGTTCGCGTCACTCACGCTCGACGAACCCGTTCGAGACGCGGCTGTGTTGGCGAAAAGCATAAAGGCGCACGGAGGACGCAAGCGTCAGATTCAATACCTCGCCAAACTGCTGAGGCAATCGAACCTGGACGCGCTGTACGAGCAGTTGCGCGCGATGCAAGAGCGCGCCCAGACCGACAAACGCAAACACCACGAGTGCGAACGTCTGCGTGATGCGCTCATCAACGATGGCGACCAGGCGATTGAGCAGGCACTCAACCGCTGGCCAGAAGCTGACCGTCAACATCTTCGGCAACTGATCCGAAACGCACGACGCGAACGCGACAGAGATCAGGCGCCCAAATCGTCGCGCGCGCTGTATCGTTATTTGATGTCGCTCTAGGACAATTGCTCACACTCAGCGCTTGCCACGGGTAAGCGCCTCCCTATAATCGCCGCTTGGTCCGAAAATCAGAACACACCCGAGACGCCGCCATGACCACCACCGTTAGTTCCTGGAACGATTTTGATCCACTCAAGCACGTTATCGTCGGCCGTGCCGACCACACGTGCATACCACCGAATGAGCCCGCAACCGAAGCCAAAGTCCCGGAAGACAGCGACATGCGCGGCATGTGGGGGCCGCGCCCGCTTGAGACAATCGAAAAAGCGAACGCGCAGCTCGACAAGCTTGTCGAGATTCTCGAAGAGCGCGGCATCCGCGTGGATCGCCCCACGCCAATCCAGTGGAATCAGGCAGTCAATACGCCGGACTTTTCCACCGGCACCCAGTTCGGCTGCATGCCCCCGCGCGATGTGTTACTCACTGTTGGCAACGAGATTTTGATGGCGCCGATGTCGTTCCGCTGTCGCTTTTGGGAATACCTCGCCTACGAACCGCTGATGCAGCAGTACTTTGATGAAGACCCGAACTTCAAGTGGGAGCAGGCGCCGCGCCCTCGCCTGACCGACGATTCTTATAAGGCAGGTTACTTCGACGAAATCACCATCGAGGAACGCCTCAAGAGGACTGCCGCGCTCGACTTCGTCACGAATGAAAAGGAGCCTCTGTTCGACGCGGCAGACGTGTGCCGAATTGGCAAGGATTTGTTTTGCCAACATGGCCTGACGACGAATCGCCGCGCGATGGAGTGGCTACAGCGCCACTACCCCGATCACCGCGTGCACGCGGTCAATTTTCCCGGCGACCCTTACCCGATTCATATCGACGCGACGTTTGTACCGCTGCGTCCCGGCTTGATCATCAACAATCCGAACCGACGACTGCCCGATGCACAGCGCAAGATATTCGAAGCCAACGACTGGCAAATTGTGGACGCCGCACAACCCGCGCACGATACGCCACCGGCGCTTTGTTACTCCAGCGTGTGGCTGTCGATGAATTGCCTCGTGGTTGATCATAAAACGGTGATCGTCGAGGCCAGTGAAGTTCACCAGTGCGAGCAGATGGATCAGCTCGGCATGAACGTCATCCCGATCGATTTTCGCGACGCGTATCCGTTCGGCGGCGGGATTCACTGCGCAACTGCAGACGTCTGGCGCGAGGGCGCATGCGAAGATTATTTCCCGAATCAGGTGCCGGGCACACAGATTCGCGCTTAAACCGATTGCGTGTTGCCGCGCTTTGATCGATGCGCGGCAAGCAGATTATCCTACCTCGATCACTCGCCCGGTGATCGCACCCTCCACGCTTTTCACGTAGGCCAGACCCACACGCTCCGACGAAACCACTTCGTGACCGGGAAAAAACGCGCCAAATTTTTCTTGCGACACGTCGAGCAAACCAGGGCTGACAACATTGATGCGCAAATCGCGCGGCAGCTCCAGCGCGGCCGCCATCGCAAAACCTCGAAGCGCGCAGTTTGCAGTGGAAGCACTCGCGCCCATGTAAATCGGGTCGCGATCGAGCACACCGCTGGTCAAGGTGAACGATCCACCATCTGCAACGATATCGAGTCCTGCCAACACCACATTGACCTGTCCCATAACCTTGTCGCGCAACGCGAGCATAAATTGCTCCTCGCTAAACTCGGCCAGATTCGCGAAGTGCGCCGCACCCGCGGCACAGACCACCGCATCCACCCTGCCAGCCTGAGCGTACATTGCATCGATAGAGGTTCGATCGCTGATGTCCGCCGTGATGTCACCACTGCTGCGCCCCACTTTGATGACATCATGCCGACACGAAAGTGCAGAAAAAGCTGCCTGCCCCACGTCACCGCTTGCGCCGATCAACAAAATCCGTTTCCGTTCATCGCCGATTTGCGATTGATCGAGGTTGACGTTTTTCAGGGGATTGTTCATTTGAGTAGCTCCTCGTAGATTTGGATTTTGTGTTGGAGTTGTTCCGCGCAGCGATCGAGATCCGAACGACGTTTTTGCAGCAATGCCGCGTGTTCCAAAAGTATGGTCTTTCGCGCTGCAACGGTGCTGTTTCCGCCGCGGTACAACTGCGCAAAATCGCGCATTGTCTTGAGCGGCATACCTGTTTGCCGCAGCCAATAGAGCAGCGTCAGCCAGTCGATGTTCTCGGGCGAAAAGTGTCGTTTACCGTCGGCGCCGCGTGCGACACCCGGAACAATGCCGGATTTTTCGTAATAGCGGATGGTGTCGACGCTTAACCCGCTTTTTTCTGCAGCCTGAGCAATCCGCATGATTGACTTCACCTCTCAGGTATTCTGACGAAGGCGAGCATACGAAACTGGAGTAGCTCCAGGTCAACAAATTTTTCAGATTTAATGCCGAGGGAAGCGGTATCGCTTAGTCGATGAGTGATTCGAGTTCGGTAAATCCAATGGCGCGGTCAGAAAAAGAAAACGTCTGATCATCGTTAATCTCGCGAGCAGCGCGAACGAATTCACCGAACGCCGCTCGCGCCAGCGCTGACCCAGTGCTGATCCGGGTCACACCCGCATCGCTCAATTCATCGACGGAAAACGTAGCGCCGGGCATGCCCATCACCACGTTGACCGGTTGGGTGAGCGCGGAACAGACCAGACGGATGGTGTCCAGATCGTACAATCCCGGTGCGTAAAGCACATCCGCCCCGGCCTTTTCGAATGCCTGCAATCGACGGATGGTGTCGTCGAGATCGTCGCGCCCCCACAACAGATTCTCAGCGCGCGCGGTAAACACGAAGTCGTGTCCAAGCGTTCGGGACGCTTCAACTGCGGCTATGACGCGCTCAACGGCCAGTTCAAACTCGAAGATCGGATTTTCAGGATCACCGGTGTGATCTTCAATCGAGCAACCGGCCAAACCGGTTTCAGCGGCCGCTTTTATTGTGTCCCCCACACTCTCGGGTGAATCACCAAAGCCTTTCTCCAAATCCGCAGATACGGGCAAATCGGTTGCATCGACAATCGTCTGGCAATGCTGCAGAATCTGCTCGTTTGTTGCTTGCCCCTCTCGGATTCCGAGCGCGAACGCCATCCCGGCACTCGTTGTTGCCAAAGCCTTGTATCCCATCTTCGCCAGAATGCGCGCAGTACCTGTATCCCATGGATTCGGTATCACGAACGTGTTACCGGCTGTGTGCAAATCGCGAAAATTTTCGTGTACTGACATTGTATTAACTCTGATCAAGTGGCCGAAACGTATCTGATCAGGGCGACAAAATAAAGCTAGCCTTGCTACGCACTGGGCGTACTCCCTACGCTGGCGTCTCTGACGGATCACAGTGTCTCACGGCGATCTCACCATCGTTGTTGAGCAAGTTTGAACACGGTGATCGCCCTAAAGTATCTGTGGCCTGCGCCGATACGGGTTGCCAATGCATATCTAGAACCTGCTCAATACACCGAGCGCAACCAAGGCAATTAGTACAAAGCAAATGTTCGCATTTAATAAACCAAAAACAAAAGAAGTTGAAAGTTCAACACAGAACGATCAATCAAAAGTCGTCGATGCAGTCTACCGTTCAATGGCGGTCGTGGAGTTTTCTACTACGGGTGAGATCACCTCTGCCAACGAGGTTTTTCTATCGTCGTCGGGGTACGCGTTCGACGAGCTGCAAGGCAAACATCACAAAATGATCTGCACACCTGAATTTGCAGCGTCAGCCGATTATGATGATTTGTGGTCACGACTGGGTCGCGGCCAGTTTCACAGCGGCAAATTTCAATTCGCCGGGGAGAGCGGCACAATCCTCTGGTTACAAGGCACGTACACCCCGATTATGGCTGCCGACAATGAACCGGAAAAAGTAATTCTGTTTGGCACCGACATTACACCCCGCGTTGAGGCTGCAACTAAAAATCGAGGCAAAATCGGCGCGCTGAATCGCTCGATGGCGATCGTCGAATTTAATCCCGACGGGACGGTTATTGAGTGCAATGACAACTTTTGCGCCGCCATGAGCGTTAGTCAGGCCGAAGTCATCGGAAAACACCACCGCACGTTCTGCGATCCGGAATATGCCGCTTCAAGTGAATACACCAAATTTTGGCAGCAGTTAAACAATGGACAATTTCAACAGGGAACCGTGCGTCGCTTGAAGGGCAATGGTGACACCATATGGCTGGAGTGTTCGTATAACCCGGTTTACGACGACAGTGGAAAGCTGGTACGGATTGTTAAATTTGCCTCTGACGTGACTTCAGAACACAGCGCATCTGAAGCTGAGCGCGCGAGCGCAGATACCGCTTTTCGTATTTCAAATGAAACATCGACTACAGCATCGCAAGGCGGAGAAGTCATCAACAAAGCCGTCGCAGAAATGAACAAGATCGCTGAATCGGTCAACAACTCATCCCGGCATATCGAAAGCCTGAACAAACAGTCCGCCGAAATCAGTTCGATCATCAACACGATTCAATCGATTGCGGACCAGACAAACCTGTTGGCATTGAACGCCGCCATTGAAGCAGCACGCGCCGGTGATCAAGGTCGTGGCTTCGCGGTTGTCGCCGATGAAGTGCGTCAGCTTGCCGCTCGCACGTCGCAGTCAACCTCCGAAATTTCTTCCATGATTACCAATATCCAGCAGGACACAAGCAACGCATCCAGCAGTATGGAGCAATGCCTCGATCAGGTGAATCTGGGTGTCGATTTGGCTAACCAGACCGGTGATGCAATCACCAAAATCCAACAGGGCGTGAATGAAGTGGTTGGCGCGATTGGTCAATTTTCAAGCACGCTGGAAAAAGCCGGATAGCGAGCGACCCGAGTGCGGGCGCTAAAGCGTCACCGCACCATCGATTACGATTTGCGTGTCACCGCCGATCAGCACCTCATCCCCGCGCGGCGTTACGGCCACCCGACCGTATCGCCCAATACTCGTGCCCTGAGCGATGGTAATCGGCTTTTCCAACGATCCCTGATCTCGAAGCCAACACGCTATTGCAGCATTCAGTGATCCGGTGATGGGGTCTTCACTCATCCCACTGGAGGGAGCGACATGGCGGACTTCGAAGTCGATTTCACCAGAATTTTCGTGCGCACCAATCAACCCAATCGAGCGAAACTGCGGCCATCGCACCAGACTTGAATCGACGTCGAGCACGCGTTGTGCGCTGTCGAGTCTGAATACCTGAAACACGGGTCCATTACTCAACTGGGCCGAGTCGATAACAGCGTCTTCGGGAATATTAAGCGTGCGCAGAATTGACGCACGCATTTCGTCGTCTACCGCCTCGACAGTTGTCGGTGGAGCGATAAACGCCTTTTGCTCACCGCTGATATCAATGTCAACCAGGCCGATCCCGCACTCTTGCCGCACCACGCCAGGAGATCTGGGAACCCCGCCGAAATGCAGCCATGCTGTGCACGAGCCGAGCGTTGGGTGCCCGGCAAACAACATTTCGCGCACCGGTGTAAAAATGCGCACGCGATAGTCAGCTGCGGGGTCGCTTGGCGGCAGCAAAAACGTTGTCTCTGCCAGATTGGTCCAGGCCGCAAAGGTCTTCATTTGCTCGTCAGAAAGGCCCTCTGCGTCGACTATCACGGCCAGCGGATTACCGCGCGTCGGCACCGGACTGAAAACATCACATTGAATAAAACGGCGGGATTTCACTTATCCGTACCTTTAGGTTTGCGAAGGTCAGAGCGTCGATTAAAACACGCAATTTACGTCAAATGCGGCCGATACACACTCTGTTGTTTAGCAAACCACAAATAACATGCAACTCGACGGTTACAGCGAACTCACGCGGATCAACATGGGCGGTATGGCGGCGATTTATCGCGGCAGACAGGACTCGCTCAATCGAACGGTGGCAATAAAGTATCTGGCCGCCGAATTCCTGTGGGACGCACAAATACAGAGTTTGTTTGAACAGGAATCGCGCGTCATCGCGCAGCTGAGCCACCCGAATATCGTGCAAATTATTGATCGGGGTATCAGCAAAAAAGGCCGCCCTTATTTTGTGATGGAATTAATCAATGGCATGGAATTGACTGAATACCTCGAAAGTCACCGTCCGTCTTTGTCAAATGTCATCGAGTTGATGATTCAGATTTGCAAAGGGCTGGCCTTTGCGCACAAAAATGGGGTGGTTCATCGCGACATAAAACCATCCAACGTCCTGATTGACGCCGAACAACATGCAAAGATTCTGGACTTTGGTATTGCGCAGTTGAGCCTCGAATGTGCGGGCGCGCAAACCGTGTGCATCGGTGACTCGGTTGTCGGCACACCGGATTACATGTCCCCGGAACAGCTCAACACGCCTGACAAGGTTGACGCGCGCAGCGATCTCTATTCGCTGGGTGCATTGATGTTTCGCGCACTCACCGGTTCGACCCACGTGGCGCTTTACCCACAATGGCGCGGGGCCCTGGCGACGCTACCCAAAGCCTTATCAAAACTGGTGGTGCAGTGCCTTGAGAACGACGCCACCGCACGCCCCGCAAGCGCGGACGAAGTGCGTTTTCGCCTGCTGCAAATTCTCAGTGGCGCGCATCTCGGGCAAACACAAAAGCGTGACGCGGCGGAGCTGCTGGGTAGTAAACTTGAAAATTTCCAATTACTCGACGTGCTTGGGCAAAACAAACACGGTGCCAGCTTTTTGTTTGACGACAAACGCCGTGAACGACCGATGGTCATCAAAAAGCGCAAAAAAACGCGCGACGGCTACAACACAGCCAAGACACTGCAAACCCTGAGCCACCCATCCATAGTCCGCATTCTCGGGGTGTCAAAAAACCAGACCACTTTCATTGTGGCCATGCCGCACTACAAGGGTGGCAATCTAGCAGAGCGCCTGTCGCGAGCGTTTTCCCTGCCCGCATTTTTTACACTCGCGCGCAGCATTTGCGAAGCAATCGAGTTCGCCCACAGCCACGGCGTCCTGCATGGCAATTTGCATCCGAACAATATTTTGTTCGACAAGAACGGGGCGGTTTTTGTCAGTGATTTTGGATTCGATACCCGATTTTCAAACAAGCTCGCGCGGGACTATCAGCTCAATGAGGAAGGTTCGCCATCTCTGGTGCGCGATCTGTTTTCTGTCGGCGCCATTTTTTTCCACTGCCTGACCGGTGAGCCTCCGCAGCGCGTGAGCGGTCGCCTGCGCATCAACGACGCGTTCACCGCACTCGATAACAAAACTCAGCTGTTTCTGCGCGATCTGCTCGAACCGGGCGCATACACGCGTTTTGCGTCGTTTTCGGACGTGCTCGATAGTCTCAAGAATTTGCAAAAAGACGTTGAAAATACACCGATAATAACTCGCCGATCCAGAACCACACCGGCGCTGGCAACCATCTCCGCCCTGGCAGCGCTTGTCAGCTATCTGGCTTACAATGCAAATGTGAGTTCCCGAGTCGCAGAGCTTGTTCCCACCGTCTGGACAACGCTGAAAACATACGTTGCGTTTTGATTTCCGCTAGACAGTGCGGGCAAATTGAACATAAAAACTGGCAATAAAGCCAGATTCAAACGTAAACGTCGCAATTTCAAAAATGTCGCCAATGTGATCGTGTTTATAATGCCGGCGTTGCATGCAAACGGTTATCAAAGACCTGCATCAACAAATTTAATTAATCAACAACTTTAACTTTTGCTATTAGCGGTAACTTGGAAGACCGCATTTTTGAGGAAACTATGAAAATTAACAACAACATAAAAAGGGCGAGCTTGGGCGTTGCCCTGCTTTTTGGCAGTCAGGGTGCGTTCGCTGCGTGTGGTGATATTCAGATGGCTGAGTGGAACTGGGCATCGGGCGAACTGATGGCAAACGTCGACAAAATCATTCTGGAAGAAGGATATAACTGCAATGTGGAGATGATTCCGGGCGCAACTACGACAACGTTTGCGTCGATGAACGAAAAAGGCCAGCCAGATGTCGCCGGTGAGCTATGGATCAACGCAGTACGCGAGCCATTGAACAAAGCATTCGACGCCGGCTCCCTGCACTCGGCCAACAGCAGCCCGATAACCGGCCTGGGTGAAGGTTGGTGGATTCCACCGCACACAGCTGAGAAACACCCTGAACTGAAAACTGCACTGGACATCCTGGCGCGACCAGATCTGTTTCCGGATGCTGAAGATCCATCCAAGGGTGCTTTCGTCGGTTGCCCGGCTGGTTGGGGTTGCCAACTGGCCAACGCTAACCTTTTCCGTGCATTCGACATGGAAGCAAAAGGCTGGAAACTGGTTGACCCAGGCTCAGCTGCGGGTCTCGACGGATCTATGACCAAAGCGGTAGAACGCGGGGAAAACTGGTTTGGTTATTACTGGGCACCAACTGCTATGATCGGCAAACACAAAATGGTCAAAGTTGACTTTGGCGTGCCGTTTGCCGGCAGCGAAAACTGGGACGGCTGTATCGTTAAGTCGGAACAGGAGTGTGACAATCCAAAGCCATCTGCGTGGACCCAATCTGAAGTGCACACTGTTGTAACCGACGCGTTTAAAAAGAAAGCTGGCTCTGAAGTCATGGACTATCTGGCCAAGCGCGTTTTTCCAGGTCCTGTGATGAACGGCATGCTCGTTTACATGGGTGAAAATCAGGCCGGCGGTGAAGACGCTGCCATCGAATTCCTGTTACAGCACGGTGACGTCTGGGAATCATGGGTGAGTGCAGACGTGGCTGAAAAAGTCAAAGCCTCACTAAACTAAAAAGCACCGCGTTTGCAATACGCACAAGAGGAATGCCTGTTCGCGCTCTGCGGGCAGGCTTTTTTTTCGGTGCGCAAAAATACTAAGACAATTAAAGGGGAGGGACGATGGAGTTCCTAGAAAAATTTCCTGCGATGGGGCGGCAGGATCTTCGCGATTTAAAAAAAGGGATCGATGCCGGCTTTCGTGACTTTTCACGTGAGTTTGGTGAGGCACTTGAACATTTCTTCGAGCCGCTGTTGTGGTTCCTGGTTTGGCTTGAGAAGCTGCTGCTGGCGACACCTTGGCCGATTATTATTTTGGTTATTGCAGGGTTTGCCTGGTTCGGCTCACGCAGCATCAAAATCGTTGTTGGCGTGATTTTGTCATTTCTTGCTATCGGCTACTTCGGCATGTGGAAAGACACCATGTCGACGCTGGCTATCATCACAGTCGCCACCTTTGTGTGTATCGCACTCGGCATTCCGTTGGGCATCATGATGGCTCGCTCGAATCGCGCACAACTTGTAATTAACCCGGTGCTCGATGTGATGCAGACCATCCCAGCATTTGTCTACCTAATTCCGGTTGTTATGCTACTTGGCATTGGCAAGGTGCCAGGCCTGCTGGCGGTCGTGATCTATGCAATGCCACCGATTGTGCGACTGACCAATCTCGGTATACGTCTAGTTGAGAAAGAAGCTCTGGAAGCCGCCGATGCATTCGGCGCCAATTACAAGCAACGCTTGTTTGGGGTGCAGATTCCGCTAGCTCTACCGAACATTTTTGCCGGCGTGAACCAAACCATCATGATGGCCCTGTCTATGGTGGTTATCGCTTCAATGATCGGTGTCGCTGGCCTTGGTGTCCCTGTATTGCGATCAATTTCTAACCAGTATCTGGCACTCGGTCTTATGAACGGTCTGGCCATCGTTGCGCTGGCGATTATCTTTGACCGTGTGTCGCAAGAGTTTGGCGCGCGATTGCAACGTCACCGCCACGGAGCACAACATGACTGACGTAAAAATTAAAATCCAAAACCTGTACAAAATTTTTGGCCAGAAACCCCAGTCTGTTTTACAGCACGTGAAAGACGGCATATCGAAAACCGAATTGCTGGAAAAACATGGGCATGTTCTCGGCTTGAAAGACATTAATATTGATATACCGGCACGCGGCATTTCGGTGATTATGGGCTTGTCGGGCTCTGGGAAGTCGACTCTCATACGTCACATTAATCGTCTTATCGAACCAACTGCCGGCAGTATCGTGACCGACGATCAGGATGTACTGGCAATGAGCAAGGATGAGCTAACCGAGTTTCGCCGTTATAAAGCGTCAATGGTGTTTCAGAAATTCGGCTTGCACGTACACCGCACCATCGCCGAAAACGTCGCCTATGGCCTGACCATCCAGGGAATGAAGATGAAGGACGCCAAAGAAAAAAGCCATCGTTGGCTCGAGCGTGTGGGACTCGCTGGATTCGAGAATCACTTTCCTTCGCAGCTTTCTGGCGGTATGCAGCAGCGCGTAGGACTGGCGCGTGCACTGGCGACCGACGCCGAAATCCTGTTGATGGATGAGGCGTTTTCCGCGCTTGATCCACTGATTCGCACCGACATGCAAGACGTACTCCTGAGTCTACAGGAGGAGCTACACAAAACCATTGTGTTTATCACTCACGATCTCGACGAGGCTCTGCGCCTCGGTGACACCATTGCCATTTTGCGCGACGGTGCGGTGATTCAGCAGGGAGACCCTCAGCAGATTATTCTGCATCCGGCCGACGAGTACATTTTTGATTTTGTGCAGGACATCAACCGCGCCCGAGTAGTGCGGGTGCGGTCAATCATGAGTGAAGGCGATGCAGTCGAGGGCACGCGTCTACGTCACAACATGGTGCTTGAAGAAGCACTACAGAAAGTGGCAAACAACGAGTCACGGCGCGCGACAGTGGTCGACGATAATGACAACGCGATTGGCAATATCGACCTCGACCAGATTATTGCAGGCATTGCGCGCCCGAAAATCGAAAGCACCTCTGACGCAAGATACCGTTAGCTACTTAAAGAATTGATTTAAAGCTCGCCGCAGCGAATATCGCAGCGGCGTGACTAAAACCGGCTCAGGGCACAAAAGCACTTCAACGAATCACCTTACCAGTCGTCGCCGGTCAGCGAGTCCATACAAACGTTTTCGCAGATTCATGTGATAAATTCAAACCCTTGATCGCCCGCTACTCCGCTTTTAAAGCGCGCGGCAGCAAAACCGCTAAAGCGTGCCGCGTCCCGCGAACAAAAAGGCTTTTACGTCACGTTAACCTTAATGGTTAATTTTCGCTCGAAACAAAATATCGAATGATCTATCTGGTCGGTACGTACACCGACACTCTAAGTGCTGCTGGGCGGCATAAGTTCGGCGTATGCAGGTGCTTTGTAACCGGATTCGATGCGAGTATTATTTGTCAGTTGTCCGGCTCCCAATAAGCCTGATGTGATCTAACCAGCACTCTGCCCAAATTAAATATGGGCGAATTTTCACGCTCAGAAAGCGCCGCAAATTGCGTTTGAGTTACAAAACGCCCTCGTAAGCAGCGCGGGCAATTTTTTCGTACGCCGCCGCATCGTGTTGGATGGGGTTAGTGGCGGCAGAGGGATCATCCACAGCCATCGAGCCAATCTCATCGAGCCGATTATCGTCAGGAATTAGTTCAGACAGGGTGTTGGGAATGCCGAGCTCGCGCCGCAGCGACAGCACCCAATTTAAAAATGCGTCGAAGCTCGGCTCGAGATCGATATGTCGCGCCAGCGGTGCAATCGACTCCTTGATCGCCGGGTAGTTGGCTTTGAGCACGTACGGCATCAACACCGCGTTAAGCATTCCGTGGTGCGCGTCATACAGGGCACCGAGCGGGTGCGCCAACGCGTGCATACCTCCGAGACCGCGCTGGAACGCAGTCGCGCCCATCGCAGACGCAACCAGCATCTGCATTCGCGCGTCGATATTTGCACCGTCGGCTGTGGCGGTAGGCAAGTGTGCTTTCACGAGTCGAATGCCCTCTATTGAGATGCCAACAGCCATTGGGTGATAAACGGGTGAGCAATAGGCTTCAAGACTGTGTGACAGTGCATCCATGCCGGTGGCCGCGGTCAACACCGGGGGTAGACCGACGGTAAGTTCCGGATCGAGGATGACAATTTCAGGAAGCATTTGGGGATGAAACACAATCGTTTTCTTGTGCGTGTCTTCGTTGACAATGACCGACGCGCGCCCGACTTCTGACCCCGTCCCCGCAGTCGTGGGCACTCCTACAATAGGTGGTATTTTGGCGGGATCAGCGTTCAGCCAGTTGTCTCCGATGTCTTCCAGATCCCAGATCGAACAGGTTTGATCCGCCATCAGGGCCACCGCCTTGCCCGCATCCAGACCGCTACCGCCACCAAAGGCGATCACGCCGTCGTGGTTCCCGGCTTTGTATGCGGCAATGCCATCGTTAACGTTGGTACCCGTTGGATTGGGTTTAATGTCGCTGAACACGCCGATTTTGAGCCCGCTCGACTCGCAAGCGTTGACAATATCGGTCACCATCGGCAAACCCACCAACCCCGGATCGGTCACCAACAGCGGTGACTTCATGTTCAAACTGTGGCAGATATCAGCGAGCTCGCTGATGCGGCCGGCACCAACACGCACCGACGTGGGGTAATTCCAATTCGCGTTCATAGTCTCTTTCTCGTCTGTTAATTGGCGATCGTCACATTACAAAACTAGATTGGCACCGGCTTATAATCTTTTTCGTACGTATGCCACGCCAGCTTTCCTGCAATATCTACGTTAAGTAAATGCAAAAACGCCAGCTTAAGAGTCAGATTTTTGTCCAGAAAAGCTTCAAGAACCTTTCTATCCCAAACCAAACAACGGCAGGCCTCATCGACGATGACATCGGCTGTGGTGCGCTGCTGCAAAATATGGCTCAACTCACCAACAAATTCGCCGTCTCGCATGTAACGCACGAATTCCCCGTCTACGCGCACCTGCAGCGTTCCGGTTGAAATCAAAAAAAGTTTGTCGATGTGGCGACTCTGCGCCACCAGTTTTTCGCCGGATTCAAAATCCTGCCAGCGTGCCAGACTTAACAGACGCACAACGTCGCGAGTACTGAGATTCTTGAACACCATACTGTGAATTCTGCGCTGTTCATCACTCAGCTTAATTGGCTTTCGCTCGCGCAGTAGATAGAAAATATTGAATATGTGTGCAGAAGCGAACGCACATTGCCAATAAAACATAGTGTCGTAGGCTTCGAAAAAAGTGAAGTAAAACGGAAATGTGCATAACGCTCCAATGACCGCTAAGGTTCGCAGCCACAGTATGTCGCGCACTAAAAATGCGAGAAAAAAAGTCGAGTTGCCAACAAAATAAAGCACTAGAGGAATTTGCAAACCCTGATCCATCATTTAAAACCACTCGAGTTGGAAATATATCGCCACTGGCTCATACCAAGGCATTTACCAGAAAATTGTTGACTAGTTTAATGTTGCTCAGGCGATACCAACAAGCGGAAAAAAATCACACAAAACTCGTCAACATTTGCTTGCTGTTTCGCTCTCGCGTCTAGAAAAACTTACTCATACTGCCTTTAAATGGTAGGACTTTGGCCTCGTTATATGTTCGAACCCCACAGATGACAATGTACATCCACGCCCGGAGTTTTTGACGCCTGTCCACGCGAGTGCCGGATCCAGATAATCGCAGCGATTCATAAACCATGTGCCGGTTTCTATACGATCGCCGATCGACACGGCGGCCTCTTCGTCTTGCGTAAACACCGCTGCCGTCAGACCGAATTCGCTGTCATTCATCAGCTCTATGGCTTGCTCGTCGCCCGTGACCGGCATGATTGCAATCAGCGGTCCAAAGGTTTCTTCGGTCATCGCACGCATGCTGTGGTCTACGTTAATCAGCACCTGTGGGGCGAGATACGGAGTGCCGATTTGATTTGCCGGGAACTGGGACGGATCGATCAACGCACTCGCTCCGGCGCTGGCCGCATCGTCGATCTGCCCGCGCACAAAATCGGCAGCGCTGGCTTTAACAAGCGGCCCCAGATTGGTGTTCGCATCATCCGGTTTGCCCAATCGATACCCGCGACAAAGCTCGACGACGCCCTCGATAAAGTCCTGATACATCGGCTGATCGACGTAAACGCGCTCAATTCCGCAGCAGGATTGGCCAGAATTAAACAGCGCGCCGTCTGTTACAGTTTCAATCGCGTGTTGCAGGTTGGCATCGCGACGCACATAAGCCGGGTCTTTACCGCCAAGCTCCAGACCCACGCCGATAAAGCGGCCGCTGGCGGCGCGCTCGACCATTTCACCGCCCGGGACGGATCCGGTAAAAGCGACAAAATTGATTTGCGGTGCGCGGATAACGGCTTCGGTATCCGCATGCGTGAGATGCAAATACTGGAACACGCCCTCCGGCAGTCCGGCTTCGCTGAATGCCTCGTGCAATCGCTCGGCGCACAAAGGCGTTTGCGCGGAGTGCTTCAAGATCACTGCATTGCCGGCCAGCAACGCGGGTACGATCGCGTTCACAGACGTCAGGTACGGGAAATTCCACGGCGCGACAACAAACACCACACCAAGCGGATCGCGTTTGATGTAGCGCGTGAACCCCGATTTTGCTTCAGGTTCAACCGGCGCAAGTGCGCTGTCGGCAATCGAAATCATATGCCGTGCGCGTTCTTCGAAGCCACCCAGCTCGCCCGGTGACTGCGAAATCGGTCGGCCCATTTGCCAGGTCAATTCCTCCGCTATTTTTTCGCCCTTGGCGAGAAAAGCGTCAACCGCTTTGCTGCACAACGCCTGCCTTTCACTGATCGGTGTTTCGCGCCAGTGTTTCTGCGCCGTGACTGCGCGAGCCAGGGCCTGTTGGATAGCTTGAGAACTGGCGGTTTCGCGCTCAGCATAAACGCTTCCGTCTACCGGAGAAATGCATTTAATCGTGTTCATTTTTCAGACTACAGATAAATAAAAATTTTTTCACGCCCTTTCAAATCCGCGCCTGACTTCCCAGTCAGTGACGCGGCGGTCGTATTCAAACTGTTCGTAGCGCGCAGCGTGAACATAGTGATCGATAACATCATCGCCAAACGCGCCTCGCAGCGTTGCGGATTCATCCAGGGCGCGCGTCGCATCGCGCAGGGTTTTCGGTATTTCGCGCAGGTCATCGCCAAAATACGCGTTTCCTCGAAATTCTTCTTCAAGCGCCAGTTTGTTTTCAATGCCGTCGATACCGGCAGCGAGCAGAGCAGCGAACGCAAGGTGCGGATTGAGATCGCCGCCACCGACGCGGCATTCTACGCGAATCGCTTTTGTGCTCTCGGCGCAGAGACGATACCCGGCGGTGCGGTTGTCGCGACTCCAGATCGCTTTTGTCGGCGCGAAAGTGCCTTCGGCAAAGCGCTTGTACGAATTGATATAAGGTGCGAGAAAATAGGTAATCTCGCTCGCGTGCCTGAGAAGACCCGCCATGTAATGGCGCATTGTCTCTGACATTCCGTGCTCCGCATTCTTATCAAAAAACAATGACTGAGTACCGTCGGCGCTCCACAGCGACTGATGGATGTGCGACGAGTTGCCTGCGTGATCGTATGACCACTTGGCCATAAATGTCAGTGCGCGACCTTTACTCCAGGCAATTTCCTTACACCCGTTTTTGATTATCGCGTGTCGGTCTGCCATGGTCAGCGCGTCTGCGTATTGGACATTGATTTCTTCCTGCCCTGCGTCCGCTTCCCCTTTAGAGTTTTCCACCGGAATGCCTGCACCCTGCAAACCGTTTCGAATCGCACGCATCACGTTTTCTTCCTTTGTAGTTTGGAAGATGTGGTAGTCCTCGTTATAGGCGCTGATTGTTTCAATACCGCGATAAGCTTTCTGTTGCACCTCTTCAAAACTGTCACGAAAAAGAAAAAACTCCAGCTCCGATGCCATAAACGCCTGCATACCCAACGCGTCCAGTCGTGCCAGCTGTTTCTTGAGAACGGCGCGCGGTGAGTGCGGAACCTCTGCGTGCGTGTGGTGATCGAGCACGTCGCACAGCACCAGCGCAGTGCCTTCCAGCCATGGTATCCGGCGCAGCGTTGAAAGATCAGGCTTCATGATGTAGTCGCCGTAACCCGCTTCCCAACTTGTGGCTTTATAGCCTTCGACGGTTTCCATTTCCATATCTGTGGCCAGCAGATAATTGCAGCTGTGGGTTTCCTCCCACGCGTTATCGACGAAATATTGAGCGTGGAAACGCTTTCCCATGAGTCGTCCCTGCATATCGACAAGACACGCGAGTACGGTGTCGACGGTGCCCTCTGCAACGTCACGTTTTAATTCATCGAGTGTCAGCATTCCGCTCATTACTTTTTCCTGTCAATTAATCAGTTAAGTCGAGTTCAGTCAGTGAAATTTTTCGAACAGTTGCGTTTTGTCAAACAGCTCTTCGAGCTCTTCAATGCGCCCACGCTTTTTGTCCCAGTTCAATTCCTGAACTGCTGCGACAAATGTTTCGACGATAAGTTGAATTCCAATAGTCGAATCCCACGCAGACGGCGCGACTATTTTGGCGCAAAACATATGGTGCGCAAATTTTTCAATGGGCGAGCGCCATTGATCGGTAAATAAAATGATTGTTGCGCCTTTTTTGTGTGCCGCTGATGCGAGTGTTAACAGACTTTTTTCGTAGCGCCGAATATCAAAAATAACCAGAACACTTTTCTCATTCATATCGAGAAGATAATGAGGCCACGAATTCGAAATGGACTGGATGTGCGTGACGTCTGATCGAATCACTTGCATATGCAAAAACAAGTAGTCGGCTAATGCGCGCGTGATTCGCCCACCGACAACGTACAGCGGTTTCTTTGCATTGGCCAACAATGCGCTACTGGCATCAAATGAGTCAGTCTCGATTTGCCCCAAAGTCTGGCGAATGTTATCCGTCACCACATCGGCAAACCGATTTAATATATGGCTGTCCGGTGCATGCTGCACCCAGCTATCGTGCTTGGAGATTGGCCCGGCCATTTTCGCTTCGAGTTCAACCCGCAAAGCTGATTGAAACTCAGGAAAGCCTGAGAACCCCAGTTTTTTTACCAGACGCACAATCGTTGGTGGGGAAACGTTGGCTTTCTGTGCGATCTGCGTGATGGATCCAATACCCGAGACCGGGTAGTTCGACAGAAGCAAATCGGCGAAATGGCGTTCCGAGCGTGTCAGTGACTCAAATTCGCGCTTGATCAGTTCGTCGACTTGTTCGTTGGAATCGGTTTTTCGTTTTGGCATCGCAGCTAGTCATCGCTAAAACAACACCTGGGGCACTTCCCTGGCCCCAAATGTTGTGAGGAGAAGTGTCTTAACCGTAACGGTATGGACGCCCCGCTTTTTGCATATCAGCATTGTATTGCTTGAATATGTTCACGACCTTTGCCTTGGTTTCAGATTCGCTTGCAACCTCATCCCAAAACTTGACCGCCGCGTTTTCTACTGCTGCCCATTCTTCATCCGGGATTGTGGTGAGCTTCATTTTGGTGCCGTTTACGCGCAACGATGCTTCACCGCCCCAGTACCACCACTGGCGATAGTAGTGAGAGCTATCCATTGTCAGTTTGAGGAGTTCTTTCAAGTGATCCGGCAGTTCGTTGTAGCGATCCATGTTGGCAAAAAACGACCCTGCCCACGCACCCGATATGTTATTTGTCAGGAAGTAGTCCGTGACGTCTGCCCAACCCACCGTGTAGTCCTCGGTGATGCCCGACCAGGCGATGCCGTCGAGTTCGCCGGTTTGAACCGCAACTTCAATGTCCTCCCATGGGAGCGTCACCGGTACGACGCCAAATTGACTGAGAAATCGACCCGCCGTCGGGAAGGTGAAAACCCGCTTACCCTTCATATCGTCGAGGCTGCGAATAGGATCTTTTGTCGCGAAGTGACAGGGGTCCCACGCGCCGGCTGACAAATGTTTAACACCAACCTTGGAATACTCAGAATCCCAAATTTCGTTTAAACCATACTGGTTAAACAACACCGGCACATCGAGCGAGTAGCGGCTGGCAAACGGGAAGTAGCCACCAAACACTGTGACTTCGGTTGGTGACGCCATCGAGTCATCGTCTGACTGTACGGCGTCAATCGTGCCTTTTTGCATCGCGCGAAAGAGTTCGCCGGTTGGCACGAGCTGATCGGCAAAAAACAACTCGATCTGCATTTCATCGCCCGCAACCTTGTTGAAGGAGTCGATCGCGGGTTTAACAACGTGCTCGGCCAACGCCGGGCCCGCGTAGGTTTGCATGCGCCATTTTATTTTGGGGCCTGCGGCACGTATCGCTGGAGCTGCCAGAGTCGATGCAGCACCGGCAATCCCGACACCGGCCGTTTTCAAAAACTTGCGTCTATTTTGTGTTTCTTTCGACATTGCTCTCTCCTATTGGTTAGTGTTACTTAACAAGTCACGTAAGCACTACATGACGAATAAAACCCTTAACGTGCATAAATTGTTTCAGGCAGCCATAAGGCGATTTGTGGAAACAACATGACCAGCGTAAGGGCTAAAATCATCGCGACCACAAATGGAAAAATAGAGTTGTAAATATCGCGCAAGCTGATTTCGGGTGGAGCCATTGCGCGCATTAAAAACAGGTTGTATCCAAACGGCGGGGTCATGTACGCAATTTGCGTTGTGATGGTGTACAACACGCCGTACCAAATCAGATCAAATCCCATCGCGCCGACCAAAGGCACATAAAGCGGCGCGACAATGACCAGCATTGCCGTATCGTCCAAAAAAGTTCCCATCAAAATGAATGACAGTTGCATCAGTATCAGGATCGTCCACGGGCTCAAGCCGAGTTGATCGGTAAACAAATTTTCGATCGCCTTGACCGCACCCAGGCCATCGAACACTGCACCAAACGCAAGTGCCGCGAGAATAATCCACATAAACATGCACGAGATGCCAAGCGTGTTGCGGACCGAATTTTCAAACACCTCGCGCGTCATACGGCCTTTGAGGACGGCAACCAGAAATGCGGTCATCGCACCAATCGCAGAACTTTCAACCAAACTGGTCCAACCGTTCACGAATGGAAACATCATGGCGAAGAAGATCAGAAGCGGGAGCAGCCCTGCGCGCAATAATCGCAGTTTCTCCTGCATCGATACGTCACGTTCCTGCTTGGGAAGCGCGGGGCCAAGTTCAGGTTGCAAATGACAGCGAACAGCGATGTAAATGATAAAAAGCCCGGCCATCATTAAACCGGGCACAACGCCTGCCAGCCATAGCTGTCCGACCGGCTGACGAGCAATCATTGCATAGAGCACAAGCACAACGGACGGCGGCACTAGAATGCCAAGCGAGGAGCCCGCCTGTATTACCCCGGTGACCATGCGTTTGTCATATCCTCGGCGTAATAATTCAGGCAGTGCGATCGTCGCGCCAATCGCCATCCCGGCGACCGACAAACCGTTCATCGCGGACACCAGCACCATCAAGCCAATTGTGCCAATCGCAAGTCCGCCGCGAACCGATCCCATCCAAACGTGAAACATTTGATAAAGATCATCGGCAATTCTCGATTCGGATAGCACATAACCCATAAAAATAAACATGGGCAGGGTTAGCAGCGGGTACCACTTCATCAGCTTCATCGCGGCAGAAAATCCGATGTCCGAGCCACCGGTACCCCACAGCGTGAGTGCCGCCACAACCGCGACAGCGCCGATGGCCCCAAACACGCGCTGTCCGGTAAACAGCATCAGCATCATCGATGAAAACATCAGCAGCGCGATCATTTCGTAAGACATCAGAGGCTCTCCCCGCGTAGCTTGGCGATGTCTTTAATCAATTCGCAGGTAGCCTGCAGTAACATCAACAGAATACCAGTGCACATAATCACTTTGATCGGCCACAGATAAGGCCGCCACGCGGTCGGGCTGCGTTCGTTGTATTGAAATGAATACTGCGTGCTTTCGACTCCACCCCATAGCAGCACGCCGAGAAAAAACAAAAGAAACAAGACAGTGACTGCGTCGAATGCGGCTTTGCGGCGATCAGACCAGTTGGCGTAGAACAAATCCATACGTACGTTTGACCCTAGCTGCATCGAATAGGGCCCGCCCAGGATGTAGTACGCGACCATCAAAAACTGTGCGGATTCCAATGTCCACAGCGATGGCAGGAAAAACGTTTTTGATATCGACGACCAAAGTAACACAGCGACCATTGCGAAGATGCCGTACATCACGATACGACCTAATCGATAATTGATCGCTTCGACAAATCGAACGTATTGTTTGAGTGCTGCACTCATGCTTTAGCGGTCTCTGCGTTCGAGAACGAACTTGCCGCAAAGCTTCTAATCGCCTCATTGATTAACGGTGCGAGTAAATCGGCCATCGCGATTTGATCGTCGCTTGATCTCAACAGGTCGTTGTTAACTTCAATCATTGTGTTTAAAAGCCCACGCTTGTTTGCGTGAACATCGAGGGTGTGGGCCACACCATCATCCGGTCCGTAAGGTTCGTTTATAGCGCAGCGGTACTCCGTGCGATCGCGCATGATTTGCAGTAGTCGAAGGCTTAAGCGCTCGTCCGTGCTGCACAAAAATCCGAAGTCCAGATCGCGTCTTTTGCCGTAATAAATCGGCGTAAACGAATGTATCGTGATGAACGTCGCGAGCTGGCCAAGTTCGTCGAGTTGCTGACGAACAACCGACTCAAAAGGCAAATAGACCTGTGCGTGGCGATCTTCGAGCTGACGCGGGTTAAGGTTCCGGTTGCCCGGAATCTCAAACACTTCACATTTTTCGGGTACCGCATCTGGTGCCTCGGGTGGGCGATTGCAGTCGTAAACCAAGCGCGAGACTTCTCCTACGACTAACCGCGCATCGAGCCTGGCACTCAATTGCTTGGCGAGTTCGGCAGCGCCTATGTCGAAGGCCACGTGGCTGGACAACACTTCATCGTCAACGCCTAGGGATTGATAACGCTTAGGGATATTGGGTGAGGCGTGCTCGCAAACGAGCAACAGCGGCGCTGAAGCGCCTTCGTTAATGCACGAAACTGCAGTAATACTCTGACTCGACTGCATTATCGATGTAACCACATAAACTCAGCTCGTTCTTGCGATGTTTATTTTTTTTCATAATTTTGGTAATTGGCAATATATTTTCATTCGCTATCGAAAATGTCAAGCCATCAACTGCGTTGGTCATGAAATCGATAGGAGTTGACTCGATCGAGGAGTGACCGAGGTGATGAATAGCTAAAACAAAATCGGCGAGCGTGCGGAATAAATCGCGCTATTCCGATCTACCCCAAAACAATTTGCGGACTTCAGGGCTATTGGTGACACCGGGATTGTTTGCATAGCAAAGTACGGCGACAAGCCGTGGAGCCGCTCCCTCGACCGCTGTCACTCGGTGCATTGAGTAGCGCCCGGCGAAAATCGAGAGCGTTCCGGGTTGCAGTGGCAGGGTTTGCACGTCGGCCTCATCGCCATCTAAAACGGCTCCCACGCCGCGGTAGTTATTTTCAGACTCTGAGCGCAAGTTCGGAACGTATTCGAAATGACCGCCACTTTCTGCTGCCTGCAGCATTAAGGTAACGGAAAAAACCGACTCATCGAAATGCCACGCATGTGATCCCATCGGCTCAAATACATTTATCGACAGAGCTCCCAATGGATCGCCCAGAGGATAAAACGATGCGTGACCGAGTATTTCGCCGATAAAACGCGTCATCTGATCACTCTGATATAAGCGCACGAGGTCGTTGTTTGAATCCAGGCAATCGTATGCGATCGAGCCGACGTCGGTGCGCAATTGGCGTCGTCGTGGGTGTGCGGGGTCAAAATTTTCATCGTCAGGCAACAGGTACGCGTTGTGCGAGCTGTGACAAAAAAAAGTATTGTCGATTGCATCGACCGCGCTGTCACACATCCGCCGCAACGAATCCGCAGCAATAAAGTTGTGCAATAAACAAACACCGCTTCGACTGAACGATTCGCGCGAAGATTCGATCAGATCGGCGTAGTCGCCCGAGCCTGTGTCGAGAACAGGGTATTCCGACGTATTGACGATTTGCTCTAATGACACTGGACTTGCGCCCCGGACAAGTCAGGTTTTTTGCGCTGTCGTTGGCGCAGGCATTTCCTGCCCGGAAACCTCGCTTTGCGCAGCGTTTTGATCATCGCCTGTCACTCTGTTCGGCCATGCAAGTTTGCCGGCGATATCGTAGTTGAGTAGATTTTTGAAGGCGGGGCGCATGCCAGAGTGCTTGTCCAGAAAATCTTCCAGCACCTGTCGATCCCAACTCAGGTAATGGGTTTCGTGTACGACCGTCACCGTGGCGCTGGTTTTTTGTTTGAGAATGTAACTGAGCTCGCCAACGAATTCGCCGTCTCGAATGTGACGGGTAAACTCGCCATTAACCTCCACCACCAACAGCCCCGAGAAAGTCAGGTACAACTTGTCGATTTTTCGGCCCTGCTCGATTAGCACGTCACCTGGTTGGCCAACGTGCCAGTCGGCTAGATCGAGCAATCGCACCACATTGCGCGAAGTGAATTCGCGAAACACCAAACTGTGCAAGCGACGCTGTTCGGCGGTCATCTCAACGGGCTTGCGATCCCAAACGAGATAAACAATGTTGAATATATTAATGATCGCAAAGGCCGATTGCCAAAGAAGCGCCGAATACAATACTTCGGCCTGAAAAATGAAATAGGGAAAGGTGCAAAGTGCGCCGATTACCGTGAGAACGCGGAGCCAGAGAATTTCGCGGATAACATAGGCACAGCAATAGATTATATTGGCCAGAAAAAATAGATACACAGTGATCTGCGTTTCACTTTCCATCAAATCCCCCAACGTTTTTTAAGTTTTTGCTTTAGCCGGGAGCATCTTTGCATTCGGCCCGTTGCGCGGCGTTAAAACCTGCAACCATGCGCATTTAGTTTGCCGGATTGTATCCCAACAGCTGAACGAACCGATACTCCACACTGCGGAACTAGGTCACGTACCGGGTGTTAATTTTTACCCCGCATCAATGCCTTTTTGCGACACCAGCGTCTCCAGCGTTTGATGCCACAGTTCGTAGTAGCGATCGGCATCTACCTCGCCGCCGTTGCTCTCGAACTCATTGATTTTTAAAGACAAGACATCCGCCCATTCCGACCATTCAAACACACCGGATTGACTGAGGCTCACCGCCATTGCAAAGGTTTTTGCCTGCCAGGGCGCGGCGAACACAGGACCCTCAGCATCGCCGGGCTGGCCCGGCAACAGTTTTTTTACGCCCGTGCTCACGCCGGTACGACCAGATAGGGTTCAAAAACATCAACATAAACAGCGTCTTTACTCGTCGCGCCCTCACCCCATAATTCGGTGGCAGAAAAGCGCACGTTGTAAAGATGCGCGCCTTGTTTAACGCCCTCGGGTTGGCTGCTTACATCGGGCAATACATGACTGCCGTGGTAGCTCGCGACGGTACCACTCCTGCCGCGAACAAAGCGTGGCGCGCGCGTATGCCCTGACGGGTGTTCGTTGCGAACGCGAACCGTATCGCCAACAGAAAATATTGGATCGGTCTCGCTCGCACAATCAGCCGGACCGCCCGCCGATAAAATCTCCTGTACGCGATTCGCTCGGACCGCCAATGGCGATTCGTTCATCACTTCGAATCTGTCGAGTTCGTCTTGCGAAAGAAGGCCGCATTCGACCAGTAAAAGCGCCAAGCCGTGCAGCCAATGCTCGTAGTAACTGGAATTTAGATACGCGCCAGGCTCCATGCGTTCGCGCGCAAACCTGCCCTGATCGATATTCCACTTACCCAGAAAACCGCAGGCCAGTGTCATCGCGAATACGCGCTTTTCCCATTCGGCGTGGAACAGTTCTTTCCCGCTTTCGATATCGACGGGATCAAAACCGTGCATGCCTCCAAGATCGTGCGCGCCGTTCATTGAATCGAAACCTGCGTCACGCCGATCATGCTGTCGCGGGTGACCAGTTCGGCGAGTTCGGCTTCACCCATTTTTTCTGCACCCTCAGGGCGCATGGGTAAGACCAGATAGCGTACTTCGGCGGTCGAATCCCACACGCGAACCTCTACATCGTCGGGCAGCACGCAATCAAACTCCGCCATCACAGCGCGAGGTTCGCGCACCGCGCGCGCGCGATAGCTGGATGCCTTGTACCAAACCGGCGGCAATCCGAGTACTGGCCATGGATAGCACGAGCACAGGGTGCA
Source organism: Pseudomonadota bacterium (assembly GCA_039029275.1). GTDB lineage: Bacteria > Pseudomonadota > Gammaproteobacteria > JBCCGL01 > JBCCGL01 > JBCCGL01. The sequence continues at coordinate 209,738 of JBCCGL010000010.1, forward strand.
CACCACCAGGTTGTGCACCTGCGGCGTATTCTCGACCACTACCATGTGTTCGCCCTGCCGACCGACGTAACCGAGCTCGGCAATCGCACTGGTCGCATCGTCGAGCAAACGCTTTTTGTATTCCGGATCTACCCACGCTTTGGCCACAACTGCGGCGCCGTTGCGCGGGCCGACTCGAGTCTCGTAGGTATCGATCAGTTCATCCAGAGTGGCTGGGTCGACCAATCCCTTTTCGACAAGAAGCTGTTCAAGATCCTTCACCCGCTGTTCGATTTCGGAGAGTGGCGCGTTGTGGTGGTGATCGTGAGTCACTGCATTAACTCAGGAGGTCGTGGATTCAGATCGCGTTATACCACGCGACAACGCAGCGCAAAACCACTGCCGCCGATCACGACACGCGCTTTAACGTGTCAGATAGCGCTAACTGCAGTTGGCCTGGTACTGCGATTTAAGCCTCTGACGAAGCGCGTCACCTTGTTCATCGGAAAGATAGATAATCTCGCCGTCATCGCCGTAGCGGTAGTAGCGATTTATGCGTTCTGAATGCGCAATTCTGGCCGCAAGTTTGTCGCAGTCCTGTTTGCGTTTTTGCTTTGCAGCCGCTTTCTCAGCGCTTTTCTGCTCGCGCTCTTTGCGCGCTTGCGTTAGAGATTCCAAGGTTTCCTGTTGGGTTTTACGGCGCTGTTCAAGCGATGCGGCGTCGGTCGATGGTGTCGCTTTGATAGTGACCGACTCCGATTCTCTCTGCGCGGGAGGCTTGTCGCTGAAATGGATTTGACCATCCTCATCGACCCATTTGTACACGGCAGCGAGACTCTGACTGATAAAAAGCGATGAACACGCGCACAACAAGGCGCTCGCACAAAAAATAATCCTTAGCATTGTTTCTTCCTGCATCATTGCCTAACGTTTAGGCTAGTTGCAAACCAGGGCTTACGCAATGAACGGCTTAAGTACATTGCGTTGAAGATTTTAATTAAAGGTAAATCATGCGAAGTAGTAGAGTGATACATTCGGTTAGCTGCCACGCCGAAGGCGAAGTCGGCGACGTCATCGTCGGCGGGGTCGCGCCTCCACCGGGCGACACTTTGTGGGAGCAATCGCGCTGGATTGCAAACGATCAAACCCTGCGCAACTTTATGCTGAGTGAACCGCGCGGCGGGGTTTTCAGGCATGTGAATTTGCTGGTTCCTGCAAAACACCCGGAAGCGCAGATGGGCTGGATCATTATGGAGCCGGAAGACACGCCTCCAATGTCTGGCAGCAACAGTTTGTGCGTAGCAACAGTGCTGCTGGAAACCGGTATATTGCCGATGCAAGAGCCGCTCACGCATCTGACGCTTGAGGCACCTGGTGGCACAATCAACGTCACCGCGTATTGCGAAAATGGCAAAGTCACATCGGTTAAAACGCAAAATGTGGCATCGTTTGCTGCAGCGCTCGATGCGACGATAGAGGTTGAGGGGGTTGGCACACTGACTGTTGATACCGCCTACGGCGGTGACAGCTTTGTGATTGTCGATGCGACTGCACTGGGTTTCGAAGTTGCGCCGCACGAGGCGCGCGACATTACTGAGACTGGCATAAAAATCACCGCCGCAGCGAATGAGCAGCTTGGTTTTTCACACCCGACCAACCCGGACTGGTCGCATATTTCGTTTTGCCAGATGGCGATGCCGCTCGAGGACGACAACGGCGTACCTTCAGGGCGCAATGCGGTTGTGATTCAGCCCGGCAAGATCGATCGCTCTCCGTGCGGCACGGGATGTTCCGCACGCATGGCCGTTCTGCACGCAAAAGGCCAACTAAACGAGGGTGATAACTTTATCGGACGCTCGATTATCGGGTCGCGCTTCGACTGTAAAATCGAATCGAGCACTGTCATTGGCGACAAACCTGCGATCGTTCCCAGCTTGCGTGGTCGCGCGTGGATTACCGGAACACATCAGCACACGCTGGACCCGACGGATCCGTGGCCGGGTGGTTACAAAATCAGTGATACGTGGCCCCAGTTTTAATGTTCATAGCATATCTTTCTTTCGCGCTGTTGGTAGCCCGGGTTTTTCGGCCGCATCCGACGCCGCTGCCGCGATCGCCTCGCGTTCGGCTTCTCCAAGTTGTGCGTCGGCTGGGCCGTCGATTTTCACGCGTACCTCTTTACGCGCAAACTGTAATCCGTTCTCATCGAACGCTTTTTGAACGCGCTGGTAAATTTCTTTACGCAGTGTGAATTGCTTGCCAGGCTTGGTCATAATTTTTCCGCGAATCACCATGCCGACATCGTCGACTTCGAGCACACCCTGGGACTTAAACGGTTGCAATATGTCTTCCTGGTATTCGGGCACTTGCATAAGATCCGCGCCGATTTTTTTGAATAGCTTTTTGATTTTATTGATGTCGCTGTCAAACGGTACGGTAAAGCGCAATTTCATCATCACCCAATCCCGCGAGAAGTTGGAAATTTTCGGAATTTCGCCGTAAGGAATAGTATGCACTGCGCCGAGGTGATGGCGCAGCTGCAACGCTCGCAGTGAGATCTTTTCGATCACACCCATAGTGCCTTCAACCTCGACAAATTCGCCTGCGCGGAACGCATCGTCGATCAAAAAAAACACGCCGGAAACAACGTCAGTGACCAGTTTTTGCGCGCCGAATCCGATCGCCAGTCCGATAATACCGGCTCCCGCAAGCAGCGGTGTCACATCGATTCCGATATTCCCAAGACCTATTAAAACCGTCATGACCACCACAGTGCTTTGCAATACCAGGCGCAGGAGTGGCAACACCGTTGAGAGTCTTGACGCACCGCCCGCACCACCTTCGCCACCAAGTTCTTCATCGTCAGGATCAATCCCTGCGGCGGTGTATTCTGCTGCAAGCTTGCGATTAATCCACACCGTCACGATTTCCCAGATTAGATAACCCGTCGCAAAAATAATCATTATCTCAACCAAGCCCGCGGCAGCTCGCGCGCCAATGCCCGCACTTGCAATATTGTGAAACTCGATGCCCCACAATTTTGCGATTAAGTACAACACCAAACCAAACATCACTGTACGGCCAATGCGAATGTAACTGCGTTTGGTTGAGCGATACGCTTCCTCGGCGATTCGTCCCTCACCGGTCATCGGCGGCGCAAGGTGTTTAACCAGACCGCGAATCAGTGTATCCATCGCCGGCACCATGATCATGATGAGTAAGGTCCAGTAGTGCACGCCGCCCGCAATAAGCGCTACCTTCCCCTGCGAGACGAGCACTTCGACCAGTATCCAGAGCCCTGAAGTGACGAGCAGGCCATAGATGGGATAAAAACGCGCCGCTTTTGCTTCGAGCGCGGTAATGTCATTGCTGCGTCCGCTCATCATCATGATGAGGCCTGCACGGGCACGCCAGATAATAATACCGAGATAAATGTGTATCCCCGTATTAAGCCAAAACCCAAGGCGCAGCTCGCCCGGTACGATGCCGTTAAGACTGTTGAACTGGATAAGGCCAATATTTAATCCCATCAATATTGCCAAACCTATTTGATGACGATGGATAAATCGGGCACTGCGATCATCAGTGTGGACCAAGCGAAGCTCCGGCCGATGCGGCGCAAGCAAAAATCTGGACAGCGCGGCAATTAATCGAGGGACCAAAACAAAACTCACAAGAACCGTGCTGGCGATCACTTCGTCCTGCTCAGTTGCCCACTGCGAAACGACGATTTTTATGACAATGAAAAACGCAAGCAGGCCAATCACATCGAGCAGTAAACGCAATCCCAAGGTGCGCAGTGCTTCGTTCAGGTTTTTAGGCTCACTGACATTCGCAATTTGATTACGCCAGCGTTTAGCGCATAGCCCGATAACCCACTCGACGAGCAAACCCGTCAAAATCGCAACCACGATCAGTGAAAAAAACTGCAGGACGCCGCTGCCACCGCGCGAATTGAAGAAATTTCTGAAACTGCGCGCCTGTCCTTCGAACAAAACCGGCAATCGCAAAATCGCCACTCGCAGAGAGTCGAACACGCCCAATGCAGATAGTTTGATCACGTCGACGGGATTTATCGAGCGTGCGTCCTCAATCTGTTTTTGCTGGGCGACTGCGTCGAGTCGGTCGAGTAATATTGTCCGGACCTGTGCATCGGATAGGCGCGAAACCATTTCCCGTACCACTTCGGGCGAGGTCAGATCATCGTCATTTATTTCAGGATCACCTGCGCTTGATGACTGTGCAACCAAACCCACGTCGCTCGCGCTTGCGAACAAAGGCAGCGTCCCGAGCACCGAAATGAAAAATAAAATCGCTAACTTTGTTCGTCGCATCGCCAAACCCTTTCAAAAGAAAATGCACCCCGCAGATACAACCGCAGGATGCAAAAGCACACACATACTTAGGAGTGTTTATTGGGCTGAAAGCTGGCGCATCGCCGCAGCCCAGTTTTCCAGATGCCAGGTGCGGGCGATTTTGCCACTGTCGATCTGGTGGATATCAATCGACATAATCTTGAAGCTTTTGCCGGAATGCGGCACCCCGAAAAAATCCTTGGTTGGCGTTCCCGAACCTTCGCCACGCACGACGATATAGTCGTTGGCGACGATAAGGTCTTTGATCTCCCAATTGAGATCAGTCACGTTGTGTTTGCGCAGTCCGCTAATGCTTTTTGCGGTTTCTTTGGCGACTTTGTACTTTGTGTCGCTCGCGTAGCTGCGCCAATCCTCCGCCATGTTTGCCATGCCGGCCGTGGCGTCAACCTCGCCAGACAAAAACTGGTAAAACGGTGTGACCAAATCACGCGCTTTGGCCTCGCTCATACCGCCCGCATACGCGGTGGTGGAAAGGAAAACTCCGGTGAGTAAACCGGCGGCGGTAGCGAGTAAATTACGACGCTTAACCCTCATGTTGATGTACCCCGTTGCTGAATTGAGAGGTCAGTTTAGGGTTGCAGATTGTTCCTGATAAGATGGATAATCATTAATTCATTGTTCGCAAAATACGACGTATAAAATGGAACACGGCGACTTGAAACGCCTGATGATCTTTGCGCAAGTCATCAACAGCGGGAGTTTTGCAGCGGCCGCACGAAAGCTGGGACTGCCGCGCTCCAGCGTTAGCAAGCAAGTCAGTGAACTCGAAGAAAGCCTCGGAATCCGACTGATTCAACGCACCACCCGGAAACTCTCGCTAACGCAAGAGGGCGGGCGAATATTGCAGCACTGCGAATCAATCGCACACGACTTGGGACAGATTGAGCTCGTAGCTGAGTCCGAATCGATCAGCGGTCACGTCACTATTTCGGTGGCGCATGACGTTGCGGAGGCCTGGTTATTGCCCCGACTGCACACGTTTCGCCTGCGTCACCCGGACATCTATGTGCGCATCGTGGTGGATGATTTTGTCTCCGACATTGTGGGCGAGCAGATCGATCTGGCGCTGCGTGGTGCAATTGCAGACGACGCCTCCAGTTTGATCGGGCGCGAAATCGGACGCGAGGCGACGCGCTTCTACGCCAGCCCAGATTACGTTGACCAACACGGACAACCGGATAAGCTGTCCGACCTTCAGCAGCACACCTGGGTGCTGCTCACACAGGTTTTCCCCCAGCAGAACGTCAACCTTTACAGCGGCAAACGCGTGCACAAGTTCAAGGCGACGCGCTTTCACGAGACGGATTCACCCAATATCGAACGTTTGATGATCGAGCAAGGCATGGGCATTGGCATCCATTTACCGTCGATGGCCGCGAGTAGCGTATCGCAGGGCAAGATGGTTCAAGTGCTGCCGAATCACCACTCTGTGACCGTGCGTTTTTCGCTGGTTTATCCCTCGCGGGTGCTACCGTTACGAACCCGATTACTGGTCGAGCACCTCGTGCAGTCCGGGTGGTTTAACGGGCGATAGCATCTGCGCGAGGTTTGCTGAATAACCACAGTATCAACAGCGATTAAAAAGTACTTTCTTCGTGGATTGATCTGACGCACACTGCAACGATCGGACGGGGTAAGAGATAACCATGCAGCGCGCACAAATCCGGTTTCTATTCCTTAACGTCGGGCACTTTCTCGATCACTACTTTATGTTGATCTTTGCCACGGTCGCCGCTTTGAGGCTAAGCGAAGAGTGGGGGTTGAGTTACGCAGAACTGATCCCCTACGCGACCCCGGGGTTTATCGCGTTTGGCGTGTGTGCGATCCCCGCCGGTTGGCTGGCTGACAAATGGAGTCGCGAGGGAATGATCGCCATTTTCTTTGTCGGCATCGGGATAAGTTCAATGCTTTCCGGGTTTGCCAATACGCCGCTGCAAATTGCACTGGGGCTGGCGGCCATTGGTGTGTTTGCCGCTATCTACCATCCCGTCGGATTATCCATGGTCGTGCACGGGCGCACCAAAACCGGCGTGCCGCTCGCCATCAATGGCATCTTTGGCAACATGGGCGTTGCCGGCGCGGCGTTGATCACGGGATACCTAATCGACGCAACCGACTGGCGCAGCGCGTTTTATTTGTCGGGCGCGCTCTCCGTGATTATCGGAGTGATGTACATCGTCTTTTTGCGTGCGGATAAACCGGATCAGGAAAACGCATCCGCATCGAGCAAAGCACAGTCCGCAAATGCCGCGTCGTCGCTATCAAAGCAACTACTGGTGCGCGTTTTTGCAGTTATTTTCTTTACCACTGCGATCGGTGGGTTAATTTTTCAAAGCACCACGTTCGCGCTACCAAAAGTATTCGACGAAAGACTGGCTGAACTCGCAGGCAACGCAACCCTTGTTGGGTGGTATACGTTTCTGGTATTCGCAATTGCAGCGTTTGGACAATTGGTTGTGGGTTATATGGTCGATCGTTTTTCTGTACGAATCGTATTTGCGTGCGTCGCGTTGTCTCAAGCCATCTTTCTCGCGCTTATGGTTTCACTGGACGGGATTGCCGCGCTGCTTGTGTCGGTTGCTTTTATGCTCGCCGTGTTCGGGCAAATACCAATCAACGACGTGCTTGTCGGTCGTATAGCGAAAAGTGAATGGCGCAGCCGTGCATACGCGCTGCGGTACATCATCACCTTCTCGGTCATGGCGTCGGCAATTCCCGTGATTGCGTGGCTGCACGGGACGTGGGGATTCAATGTGTTGTTTATTGTGCTCGCGGCAGCAGCCATGCTGATTTTCTCTGCGACCTTGATGCTACCGACGGTCGAACAGCGTACCGCTGAACCCGCAAACGCAACAAGCTGACGATGATGTTGCGTACTCTTTGAGCTTGCGAAAGTCACTTGCAAATTTAGTGTTCACTGGGCGATCTTTCATCAAGGGACGACGGAAGCAAATCTTCCAGGAAAAAAGCCGACAGCTCCGCTCTGCCTGACACACCTGCCTTGAGGTAAATCTGTGCCGCCTGCTGCCGTACAGTGCGCTCACTGGTTCCACGCACTTCGGCGATCTGCTTGAAACTCAATCCTTTCAACAGCAGAAAGCCGACTTCCTGCTCTGCTTGCGTCAGCATCCAATTATCGAACTGCGCCGCGATCAGACGCCCCAGTCCAGACAACAATTCCGCCGCCTGCGCGCGCCAATTGTCGGCGTCTTCCTTGCGTCGATGCGCTACTTGCGCGAGAAACCGACTGTAGCGTTTACGCGCGAGCGGAACGTGCCGCCAGATATACACGAGCAACCCGATCATGATCGATGCGTACAGCAAATCGGTGGCGATCATCATCCAGTCACCGCCTTGCCCGAGGTCTTCAAAAAAGTCCTGAACACCAAACAGAAGCACAAGTCCTAAAACAATACTGACGTTCAAACGTTCTCGATGGTGCAACTGTGACACTTCGTCAAATTGGTCATCCGTTAGATGCAGTCTATTTAACTCATTGTTCTGATTGAACTTATCGCTATATGACATTTGTTCGATTCCATACTCGAATCACGCGTGAGAAGCTCGATACTAGCAAATCATGCAGAGTTAAACCCATGCGTTCACCTTACCTATACGTTATTCAAATACTGATGTTTCTACTCGCGGACACCGCTCTGGCAGACCAGGAGCGCAATCCGTTCAGTTTCTGGTACTTAAGTGATCAAGATCCCGGGTGGTATTTCGATGCCACAGTCGGTGTCCAACGCGAGCCAACCTACACGGGCTCAGACCGCTACGAAACCGAAGCCGGTGTTATCGCGCGCGCCTTTTATAAGTCGGAATCGGGCAACCGCTACTTTGTGTCGCTGGGAGAAATCGGCGCTGTTGTCGAGATCGACCCGGACACGATTGTCGCCGCCGTACTCGAATACGAAGAAACGCGTGAGATCGACGAGGACCCAATTCTTGCGGAATTTCCTGAAGGTGAAAATACGTTGGAAGGTCAGTTCACATTCGTGCGGCGCTGGGGCAATTGGCGCCTCGGTGGCGTTTTTCAGCCCGACCTGCTCGATAGAGGCAAGGGGCTCGTCTACTTTCTGGGTGCGGGTTACGACCGCGCGCTGAGCGACCGGCTTCGATTCGATGCAGGGCTGGATCTCAGTTGGGGCGACGCCGAGCACATTAACACCGAGGTCGGGATTTCCGACGATGTTGCCCAGGCGTCGGGATTGTCGCCCTACACCGCAAGCGGTGGATTCAAATCGACAACACTGACCCTCGGCCTTGGCTACGCCTTTAATCCGCAATGGGAACTTGTTTTTAACGGCGAGGTTGAAATTTACGCAAGCGAAATGGCTGACAGCCCTTTGATTGAAGACGAGGGAGACGATGTGAATACCGAATTTTCGATCGGCGTGCGCTATCAATTTTAGATTTGAACACTCGGGGAACGCGGCAAAGGATAGTTACCAGGTTTAAGCAAGCGAAACCTGCCCAAGTCTGAGCCCCCTCCCGCTGCTCGACCCATAATGCTATGGTCTAATCCACAGCCGACTAAGCCAAAGCGCCCATGCAAAATTTCACCCCCCTGGAACTTACTCAACACCTCGTCGGTTTTAACACGGTGAACCCTCCCGGCGACGAACACGTCGTGATGGAAAAAATCGGGGCAGTGCTCGAGGACGCGGGTTTCACAACTCAGATATTTCATATCAGCGAAACGCGCTCGAATCTGGTTGCATCGCTGGATGGGTCTGCCGATGGTTTACCGATTGTTTTTACCGGTCATATCGACGTTGTTCCACTCGGTGATGTCGACTGGTCGTTCGACCCGTTTCGCGGTGAAACAGATAGCGGGCGCATTTACGGACGCGGCACCAGCGACATGAAGAGCGGTATCGCGACCATGATGCTGGCCGCTTTGCGCGTCGCCAAAGAGCCGAAACGTAAAAGGGGGTTAGTACTGATTTTCACGGCAGACGAGGAAGTCGGCTGCGCCGGTTCACAGCTACTGGTCAAGGAACCCATGGGTTTTGATCAAGCCGGTGCAATCGTGGTGGGCGAACCGACAGGCAACTATCCGCTGATCGGCCACAAAGGCATCATTTGGGCACAGGTCGAAACCCACGGGGTGAGCGCGCACGCATCGATGCCGGAGCAAGGCGACAACGCCTTAAGCAAAATGGCAAAAATTATTGCGCGCATCGACGAACACGGCCTGGGGATTCCCGAACATCCGATTCTCGGCGGGGGTACACACAATGTCGGTACACTGCAGTCCGGCAGCAATCCGAACCTTGTTCCCAACCATGCCTGCATGGGCATCGATATTCGCACCGTCGCCGGGCAAAGCAACGATGACGTCCTGCACGCATTAAAACATCTGGTCGGGAACGATGCGGACGTGACGCCCACTGTGAATTTAGAGTCGGTAATGACCGATCACGAGGACGAGTGGGTGCAGTCCTGCTTCGACATCACCGAGCCGGTTCTGGGCAAGCGTCCAAAACCCAAAGGCGCGACATACGTAACGGATGCGTCGATTTTGAAGCCCGCGCTGGGTAATCCACCGACGATCATACTAGGCCCGGGCGAACCGACCATGGCGCACAAAACAGATGAATATTGCGACATCGACAAGCTCGACAAGTCGATCGATGTCTACCACGAAATCGCACATCGCTGGTGTTTTTCGTAATGGCGCGCGAGCGGAAACGATACACCGGAAGCTGTCACTGTGGCGCGGTTACATTCGCAGTAACGACCGAGTTTGCGGAGCTCACAACCTGCGACTGTTCGATCTGCAAGCGCAAGAACGCGTTAATGGTCAAGGTCCCGGAAAACGATTTTGAGCTGCTCAGCGGGGAGAACGCGCTTACGCTGTATCAGTTTCACACCTTCACAGCGAAGCACTACTTCTGCAAAACCTGCGGCATCTATCCATTTCATCGAAAGCGTGTTACCCCGGAGTTTTTCGGGATCAACGTCAACTGTCTTGATGGATTCGATCCCGAAGGTATTCCGGTTCGCGCGACCGACGGCGTTGGCATGGCGTAACGAAAAGCAACACAATGTGCGGATTTGTTCGAAACGTAATCGATAGCCCGGAGGTTCAAAAACTCCTGATCAAGGTCGGGCTGGGTGACCTGGTCGGTCGGATGCGCGGCGGGCGTTCGTATCTGCGCCAAACCTTGCACGATCATGTGATCGCAACATCAACCCTGCTACACCTGCGCGATGCCGTGTGGTGGTACGCGATGAAGCCCGAGCAGGGCCGTTACGTACCGAACTGGGACATTACATCGTTCAACGCGCGAAACCTCGATTCACGTCTTTGGCGCAACGCGATCAAACAGCGGCGCGGGTTGGTCATCGTCGATACGCTGGGCGAAAGTCAGCCCGTACCAAACAGAAAGACACCCAATAAATTTTTGATGGAATCGAGCGAGCCGATGTTGATCGGCACGGTATTCAAGGAGTGGGACGACGGCACGCTGAGCGCCGCTGTTATTACGCGCGATCCACACCCGGCATTTGCGCAGTTTCACGAAAAATCGATGCCGCTGTTTTTGCCGCCGGAAAAAGAATTCGTTTCTCTTTGGTTGAATCCCGGTATCGAATCGCACCCGGAAATCGATCGCGTGCTAAACGAATCGTGGCTGTATTACGATCTCAACGTTACGCGAGTCGATACCTACAAAAACGCCAAGCCACTGAGTGAATCGGTATTGATTCCAAAAGACGACTAAACAGCCCGATTCTCGCGTTTTCGCAGCATGCTATTCCACTGCCGTTTTGCGGAATCGGCCCGGCGTTTCACCAACCGTTTTTTTAAACACTTTACTGAACGACGCTTCACTCTCGTAGCCGACGGCGTGCGCAACCTGTGTGATCGAGGATTTCGGTTGTCGCAGCAACTGGCTCGCCAGCAGCATGCGCCATTGCGTTAAATACTGCATAGGCGACTCACCCATCACGCGCTGAAACCGCGTGGCGAATGCCGTTCTCGACAGGGCGGCTACATCAGCAAGTGTATCAACCCGCCAATTGCTGGAGGGGTTTGCATGCACCGCGGCCAGCGATCTGGATATCGCGGGGTCATTCATCCCCTGCAGAAATTTTGATCCATGACCTCCCTGATCAACAAAATGGCGCAAGGCCTGTATCAGGACAATTTCGAGCAGGCGCTGAACCAGGGCATCGTGTCCGGGTTCCAGTCGCGCCGTTTCCTCGCGTAACAGGTTCATCGCCTGCTGCAGCCAAATGCTCTCGGAGCAATCGCCGCAACCTTCGAGCACAATTGCTGGCAGCTGCTCGACCAGCGGGTGCCGCAGACGACCGTCGAACGAAAACTCACCGCAGACGAGCCGAGTCGGCGTCTCGGAATCTGCGCTTTTCATCGAATGACTGATATGGCTGGGCAATATGGCGAGCCCGCCGCTCGGGAACTCCCTGAATCCTTCGCCGGTATCGATTCGGCACTCGCCACTGGCGACGAAATGCAGCTTCAGCATATTGTCGTTGGCGGGCAAATCGAGTTTCCACGGCGGAGACAAGGTGTCACCAAAGTACAATCGACCCTGCAATCGCAGCGTGCTTAACACGTCACTTAAGAGATCCATTACATCAACCCTGAACGATCAGACAATAATTGACGACAAACGAGCATAGATAGTTCAAATATAGCCGACATAATGTTCATCACGTATTCGGAACCCAACACAGGAGAATCGACATGAAATACGTTCGCATGACAGCTTTAGTGAAATCAATGCTTGCCGCTGCAGTGCTCGTCAGTCAACTGGTAGTCAGTGCACACGCCGGTGGCGGCAGTGAAGTCAACAAGGGCGACAATGGCGTTGCCATCAAAGGTTATGACCCGGTTTCCTACTTTACCGATGGCGCGCCCGCCAAAGGTAGTGCCGAACACAGCGTCGACTGGAAAGGCGCGACCTGGCAGTTCGCGAGTGCAGCCAACCGCGACGCCTTTGCGGCCGATCCGGAAAAATTTGCGCCTGCTTACGGCGGCTACTGCGCGGTGGGCACGCGGATGGGATTGAAAATCGACATCCAGCCGGACCAGTTCAAAATTGTTGATAACACGCTCTATATCAACAGCAGCACCAACGCGCATAACCTCTGGCTACAGGATGTGCCGGGTAATATCGCCACCGCTAACCAAAACTGGCCCGATATCAAATTCAAAACTGCGGCTGAACTTAAAGCAGCTCAATAGGCACCATCCTCGGACTGCCATACTCGTGTAAGCGGGTATGGCGGTTCGGTTTTTTCAAACCCGGCCCAGTTTTGGATTAATTAGTTCAGACCTTTTGAGTGTTCGCTCAGCAAGGCCTTCGCTTCAGTGCAGGTATCGCGTAAAACATCGGCGGCACTTTCGATACTGTCAATCAGCCCGGCGACTTCGCCCACAAATGTATTCGCCGTTGTGATATCACCTGCAACCCACGCCTTGCGCCAGCGGTCAGCTTCATCATCCTGGTTTTTGAGCAGCGCAGGTAAATCGTCGTGCCACTGATCGGTGAACGCATTTTTAAGGACGCGCGCTGTATATCGATCGGGCCAGTTTAGTCGTCGCGCAATATCCATAACGCTGGATCGAATCGTATCGTCGCCATTTGCATCAATTGCTGCCTGCAACATATTCGGGTGCACCTGTGCTTCGTGCGTTGCCCAAAAACGCGAACCCATTACCACCCCGTCGGCTCCCAGCATTAAAGACGCTGCGAGACCCCGTCCGTCGGCGATGCCGCCAGCCGCGCACAACATCACGTCAGCATTTTCACGCGAGATAAAATCGGCTACTTCGGGCACCAGGGTTAACGTGCCCCGCTTTTCGCCGTGACCACCCGCTTCTGATCCCTGCGCGACGATCACGTCCGCACCGACACCGATCGCGTGCTGTGCGTCGCGCAGAGTTTGCACCTGACAAATCAGTGCAACACCTGCGGACTTGATCACCTGCACAAACGGCGCCGGATCGCCGAAAGACAAAAACAGCGCGCCTGGCTTTTTTTCCAAAACGTGATCGAGGAGTGCGAGGTTTTTCGCCAGAGACCAGGTGATGAATCCGCAGCCGACTTGCGTATCGCCGGCAAGTGAAAACTGCTCGTCCAACCACTGCGCATCGCCGTATGCGCCGCCGATCAAGCCCATGCCACCCGCGTTCGCCACCGCAGCGGCAAGCTCACCGCCGGCGGCGAAGGCCATCGGTGCCTGAATCACGGGATATTGCAAATCAAATCGCCTGGTTAACTTTGTACTGATCATGAGATGCCGATGGGTAAAGCCATAAACGGTATTAAAAAACGCCAGCGAAGCTGCAAGCGCAACGCGAAAGCTCGATATTGAGGGAGTTTAGTAGGCATAAATGACCGAGTTAGAGTCAGCTTTCAATGCCGCAATTGCGCTGCAGCTAGTTTTTTCTAACCGGTCCAGCCAAGTCCCGCAGCAATACAGTTGATCGAATGCAACAACGGCTCGCTGTCCGGTTGATCGACCTCATCCGATACCGATCGAAACTGGCGAATCAAATCGACCTGTGCGCGACCGACCTGATCAATCACGCTCACGCGTCGCTCGACTCGACTCTTGAAGTGCGGAAAGCGCTCGCTCAGTTCAGAGCCGCCGGAAATCAACAAAACCATCGCTTTGGTCAGGTTGAATTCGTTTTCGATCAAGCTGAAAACGCGCTCGCGAATTTCCTCATCGACGACTAAATCAGCGAACGCTCTGGCAATCTCCAAATCCACTTGCACCAAAGTCTTTTCCACTTCATCGATGATCAACCTGAAGACAGCGCATTCGTCAAACATACGCTTTAGAATCGCTTCACCTTCTTCGCCGCGCACATCCATCAATTGTTTTAAACCGCTGCCCACGCCGTACCAGCCGGTGACAAGATGACGATTCTGACTCCACGCAAATACCCACGGAATCGCGCGCAGATCATCAAGTGACGCCGCACCAAAGCGCCGCGCCGGGCGCGAGCCGATATTGAGCAGGGCGAGTTCTTCGACCGGGCTGGCAGCGTTGTAGTAGTCGATCAAACCGGGCTGCTCGACAAGGTTTCGGTAACTGGTGTACGACGTGCCAGACAGCGCTTCCATTACCTCGCTGAACTCGGGATCGATCGCAGCCTGCTGCGATTTTTCCTGAAGCAGCGTGTGCTCCATAACCGTAGAGGCGACCAGTTCGAGGTGATGCCGAGCGGTGCCGCGGTTAGCGTATTTTGACGAGATCACCTCGCCCTGTTCGGTCACCCGAATCCGCCCCTGCACCGAGCCGTGCGGTTGCGCGAGAATCGCACGCTCGGTCGGCGCGCCCCCGCGACTGACCGAACCGCCACGACCGTGGAAAAACGAAATTGGAATGCCGCTGGTGCGCCCAGCTTCGGTCAATTTGATTTGTGCTTTGTTGGTTTCCCAGTTGGAAGTGAGATAACCGCCGTCTTTGTTCGAGTCGGAGTAACCGATCATCACTTCCTGCACGCCGCCGAGATCGCGCACCGTGCGACGTACCGTTGGCGTGGCCAACAGTGTTTTCATTATTGACGGTGCGGCCTGCAGGTCATCGATCGTTTCAAACAACGGCACGACCATAATGCGGCAGCTTTCAGTGCCCGCTTCGTCAGCAAAAAGCCCGGCGTATTTGGCCAGCAAATACACGCCCAGAATGTCATCCACCGTTTGCGTCATGCTGAGCACAAACGCACCGATGGCGTCGCGATCAAATTGCTCGGGCGACGCTCGCACCACACCCAACAGCGCCATCAGCTCGCGCGCTTCTTCCGGCAGGTCGGTCAGCAGCGGCGGCACTTCCAGCGGAGCCGAGAGCGACTCGGCGATCCATTCACTCCACGGCTTAGACCCCAGTTCAGGAGGCGCGTCAGACGTCTGATTCACGCGGGCCCAAATCGCTTGCAGGGTTCGATTGGTCACCGTGGTGTTCTGTCGCAAGTCGAGTCGCACAGTGCGAAAACGAAACGACGTAACCTCGCGCCGGATCGGCGTAATGTAAGCGCGCGAGAGATCCAGACAATCCGCCTGATTCATCCCGGTTTCCAGGGCGCGTAAGTCTGCGATCAGCTGATCGGCGTTGTCGTACGGCTCGCCTTGAACCAGAGCACCGTCAATGACCGCAAGATTGGCGTCGAGCTTGCGTTGAATACAGGCAATAAACTGACGAAACACCTCGCCGGGGTTACGCGTGGCAATGTCATCGGCAGCGCCGCTGTCGCGCAGCATGCGGTCGAGTTCGACCAGAAATTCGGCGGAAACCCGGAGCGACTGGCGCGACGCGCTGAGGGTGCGAATGAGCGATGGCATCTGATCGCGGTAGTGCTGGATTGCAGCGCGCTGATTAGTCTGCAAGGTGCGCCGGGTTGTCTCGTGCGTGACAAACGGATTACCGTCGCGATCGCCTCCAATCCATGAACCAAAATGCAAAAACGGCGCGAGTGAAAAGTGCCGCTCCGGATAGTGTTGCTGCAGCGCCCAGGAAAGCGAGTTCTGCACGTCTGGAATCAACCCGAAAATAGTGCCCTTGAAAAAGTGCAAACCCCAGGCAACCTCGGCGTCGACACTGGGTTTTTCCAGCATCAATTCACCGCTCAACCAGAGCAAATCAATCTCGTTGCGCAAACTGTCAACCAAACGCGTACGCTCGCGCGGCGTCCAGCGGTTTGATTCGAGATCGACCAGACGCCGATAGATGCGACGATGAATTTCGATTGCGGTAATGCGGCGAATTTCGGTTGGGTGCGCTGTTATCGTCGGGCGAATCTGCGCAGTGTTGAAAAAACCTTGCAGCTGATCGGCACTGATACCGGCGGCGCGCGCACGGCGCAGGATGTTGTTAAAGGTACCGCGTTGTTCGGAGTGTCCGATCTGCGTTTCGTTTTCACGTCGCAAACGCATCGCCGCGTTTTCTTCGGCGATATTCAAAAGCTGCAACCAGATTCCCTGCACCTGCAGGCAACGCAACAGGGTGTCGCGAGCGTCGGTTGGCAGCACCACTCCGTCTTGCAGATATTGGGGCACGTCGGGCGCGCGCTTGTTGATGATATCAACCAGCAACTGATAGAGCAGCTTGACCACGCCTTCGGCGTACGTGGTCGCAAGGGTCGCGCTGGGCCCCAGAGATGTGATGCTGAGTTTGGACAGATCGCCTGTTGTAGCAGTGGCGTCTGCACTCACTTCAGGCTGAGATTCTACGTTCATCGTGCAATTTTATCGTCTGACGAATTGGCTTTGAAGCGAGCCCGATCTTTTCCAACACGCACAAGGATCGTGCGGCATGCGCGATTATTTGTAGCAAGCGATCGGTTCACCAAGGGACTCCCTGTTGATTTCCAGCCCGAGCCCGGGCGAATCCGGGGTCAGGATGCCGCCGTCTACGACCGGCGCGTCAAAAGCGGCAGTATCGGCGCTCACCATGTCGCGACAATCGAGCACACAGCGCAACAGGTTTTGTCTAACCGTCGCTCCCAAATGGGTAATGGCTGCAAACGCGATTGCGGACCCCACGGTGTCCTGGACACTTATCGTCATGCCGGTCGCGCTGCATATATCCCGATGGCGGCGCGAGCGGGTCAGCCCCCCGGCCTTGCTGATCTTCAGGCCAATTCCGTCGGCGACATCGTGCGCAATGATATGGATGATGTCCGCGTCCTGTTGCGCGAGCTCGTCGATGATGATCGGAACAGGACAACGCTGACGCAGACTCAAGGTTTCGCTCCAGGTGGCGCAGGGGGCTTCCAGAACAAAGTCGAGCCCGCTCGGCAGCAGTCGCAGCATTCGCAGGACTGTCTCCGGCACCATGCCGCCGTTTGCGTCGACAATGAAATACTCGCCGGGCTTACGATCTGCGAGTGACGCCTTGATGCGTTCAGCGTCGAGCGCGGGCCCGCCTTCGTGGTCCAGAGCGCCAATTTTGACCGAGTGGCCGAGGTACCCACGTTCGCGATGCTCGGCTACACGGTGTCGCATATCGTCGGGATCTCCAGCGTAGATAGACGAAATAACCGGCAATCGATTTCCGGTTGCCCCGCCTAACAAATCACAAACGGGAAGCTGCACAGACTTTCCGAATATGTCCCAACAGGCAACATCGAGCGCGGTCTTGGCGTGATTGTGGCCCACGAGTGCATCGTCCATCGCGTCGTTGATGCGGTCAACGCGGCGCGGGTCGCGGCCGATCAGAGCCGGGGCGATTTCGGCGATTCCTGAACGCACACCAAGCGCGTGCGCCGCGATGTACGTAGACCCGAACGGCGTGCTCTCGCCCCAGCCTTCGATGCCGTTATCGGTCAGTATCCTGACAATTGTGGCGTCGAAGCTTCGATACTCGCGCCCACCCGACAAGGAATAAACGCCGCCCGAATACGGCAGATCGAGTTGAAAGACGTCTACTTGTGAAATCTTCATGTTCTTATTCTTGCTTTTACAGGCTATCGAACTCGCTGTATGTCAACTGAGCGCGATCCCCGCCAGAGCAATTTACACTAGCTTGTCGCGCGGAGGATCGCCGCTGAAAAACGCTTTAAGATTTTCAACGACGCGCATACCCATCGCGTAACGGGTTTCACGCGTTGCGCTCCCCAAATGAGGCAGCAAAACGACGTTCTCCATTGATTTAAGTGATTCGGTGATTTGTGGCTCGCGCTCAAACACGTCGAGACCAGCGCCGGCGATGGTACCAGTTTGCAAGGCATCCACCAACGCCTTCTCATCGATGACATCACCGCGCGCACTGTTAATCAAGAATGCGGTGGATTTCATTTTGTTGAGTGCATCTGCGCCAATCAAATGATACGTCTCTTTGCTGCCGGGACAGTGCAGCGACACAAAATCCGCATTCGCAAATACCTCGTCCGGAGAAGAACACTGCACCGCATTGAGGTGCTTGATTGCCTCCGGCGGCGGAGGAAATGGATCCTGAAAAATGATTTTCATACCAAAGCCGTGCGCGGCACGCGCGGCGGTCGCCTGTGCGATTCGTCCCATTCCGATCAGGCCCAGTGTTTTACCCGTGACGCTGGTGCCCATCATGTGCGTGGGTCGCCACCCCGTCCACTCGTTGTTGCGCACGTGGCGCTCACCTTCGCCTGCACGACGCGCAATCATTAGCAGCAGGGTCATGGCGAGATCGGCGGTGCAGTCAGTCAAAACCTCGGGTGTATTGGTTACGGTCAAACCCGCCGCTTTCGCGGCATCGAGATCAATATGGTTAAACCCAACTCCGTTGCTTCCGAGTATTTTTGCGCGAATGCCATCGGCACCCAACACCTCGGCGTTGATCTTGTCGCACACCGTTGGGCAGACCGCGTCGGCGCTGCGCAGCGCATCCTGCAACTCCGCCACTGACATCGGGTGATCATCGTCGTTCAAAGTGGTGTCGAACAACTCGCACAGCTTTGCCTCGACGTCTTCGTGCCACTTTCGGGTGACGATAATTTTGGGTTTGCTCATGGTGTTTTTCGCAATTGGTTTTTCGGGCTTGGAGATTGAGTTATTTCACGCGGCTTTTGAGCCAGCCAGCACCTTTTGGACGCCTTCGGCGAACTCGGATGGACGCACGATAACCTCCACACCGCAGTCACGCAAAATCTCGACCTTCTCCGCCGCTGATTCGCCCGCGCCGGAGACAATCGCACCCGCGTGTCCCATTCGGCGACCTTTCGGCGCGGTTAATCCGGCGATGTAGCCGAGCACCGGCTTACTCATATTGTCGCGCGCAAACTCGGCGGCTTGGGCCTCCTGCGGGCCGCCAATCTCACCAATCATCACGACCGCATCGGTTTCATCATCCTCTTCAAAACGAGCGAGATGATCCGCAAACGAGCTGCCGTTGATCGGATCGCCACCGATGCCAACGCTGGTGCTGATGCCAATCCCGACCGCTTTGAGCTGCGACGCAGCTTCGTATCCGAGAGTACCTGATCGACCGATCACGCCCACATTTCCTTGCATGTAAATGTGGCCTGGCATGATGCCCAGCATCGCCTTGCCAGGGCTGATCGTGCCCGCGCAGTTGGGGCCGGTGAGCGTCATGCGCTCGGCTTTGTTGTAGCGACGCATGTAGCGTTTTACCCGCATCATGTCTTGCGCCGGAATGCCGTCGGTGATGCATACGCAGTAGCGGATGCCTGCATCGGCGGCTTCCATTATGGCGTCTGCAGCGAACGGTGGCGGCACAAATACGATGCTGGCCTCGGCGCCGGTCCCGTAGACCGCGTCTTTCACTGTATCGAACACTGGGCGATCAAGGTGTGTATCGCCGCCCTTGCCCGGCGTAACGCCACCGACCACATTGGTGCCGTAGTTGATCATATCGTTCGCGTGGAAGGTCCCGATGCGTCCGGTAAACCCTTGCACGATAACCGGCGTTTTTTCGTCAATTAAAATGCTCATTTTTTCTCTCTCTTGATCAGGCGGCCTGACTCGCACCGACCGCTTTTTCAGCCGCCTCGGCGAGGGTGTCTGCGGTGATCAAATCCACTTTGCTTTCAGCCAGAATTTTCCGGCCCTCTTCGACATTGGTACCCGATAGCCGCACTACAACGGGTACCGGCACATCGAGCTTTTGCATGGCCAGCACGACCCCTTCGGCCACCCAGTCGCAGCGATTAATGCCGGCAAAAATATTCACTAATATCGCATCGACGCCGTCGTCTGAGAGCACCAGATTAAATGCTTTGGCGACACGCTCGGGCGAGGCACCACCGCCGATATCGAGGAAATTTGCTGGCTCACCACCGGAGTGTTTGATCATATCCAGCGTTGCCATGGCCAGCCCCGCACCGTTGATGATGCACCCAATATTGCCATCGAGGCCGACGTAACTTAAGCCTCGATCGGCAGCGTTCATCTCGCGCGGATCTTCCTGCGATTTGTCGCGCAGCTCAGATATTTGCTGGCGACGGAACAGCGCGTTGTCGTCGAACGCCATCTTTGCATCGAGCGCAAGCAGGCGACCATCCTCGGTTACCACCAATGGGTTGATCTCCACCATGGTTGCATCGAGATCGCGAAATGCCCGATAACAGGCGCGGATAGCGGTCACGGCCTCGGAGATTTGCCCCGCTTCGAGCCCCAGCGCAAACGCAATCTCGCGCGCTTGAAACGCCTGCATACCCACGGCGGGTTCGACACCAATGCGAATAATCGAATCCGGGTCTTTTTCCGCCACTTCCTCGATGTCCATACCACCCGCAGATGAAGCGACAACCATCACCCGCTCGCTATCGCGATCCAACACGAAACTAAGATAAATTTCGCGCGCAATCGGCGTCGCCTCTTCAACGTAGAGGCGATAAACCAGCTTGCCCTGTGGGCCAGTCTGGTGCGTAACCAGACGCTTGCCGAGCAGTTCGTCGGCAGCCTGCAACACTTCGTGCTCGCTGTTACAGACCTTGATGCCACCGGCCTTGCCGCGCGCACCGGAGTGAATTTGCGCCTTGACGACCCAGCGGTCACCGCCGATTTCCTTGGCCCGATAAGCGGCTTGTTCGGGACTGTACGCCAGCCCGCCCTTGGCCACCGGCATACCAAAGTCCGCCAGCAGTGCTTTCGCTTGATATTCATGGATATCCATGATGTTTCCTCTTCTAATCTTTCGCCTTGATGGCGTTGTCTGTGTTAACGATGTTCTCGGCCATTCGTGCCGAGGCGGCGTCGATCATGCGCCCATTCAGCTGAGCCGCACCCTTGCCCTGCGCAGCCGCTTCTTCCAGCGCCGCGAGTACAGCCTTGGCGTGTTCGACCTCTTTTTGCGGCGGCGAAAATACATCATTCGCCAATTCGATCTGCGATGGATGGATCGCCCACTTGCCTTCGTAGCCGAGTGCAGCGGCGCGACGCGCAGCGCCCGTATAACCATCGGGGTCGTTAAAGTCACCGAAGGGTCCGTCAATCGCGCGGATGCCATAGGCGCGACACGCCACCAGCATTTGCGAAAGCCCGTGATGCCATTGGTCGCCGGGGTAATCCGGATTCAGCCCGCCGATATTAACGGTGCGCGCCCGGCAACTCGCCGCGTAGTCGGCGACGCCAAAATGAAGCGCTTCCATTCGTGAACTGGCGCGTGCGATGTCGTGCACATTGGCCATCCCGAGAGTGATTTCTATCAGCGCCTCGATGCCGATGCGATTGCTGAAACCTTTGGCTGTTTCGATCTGTGTGAGCATTGCGTCGACCATGTAAATGTCTGCGGCGACGCCCGCTTTGGGGACCAGCAGCGTGTCGATCTTGTCGCCGGCCTGTTCGACCAGATCGACAACATCGCGATACATGTAGTGCGTATCGAGGCTATTGATACGCACCGAAATGGTTTTGCCACTACCGCGCCAGTCGATGTCGTGCAGCGCCTCGATGATGTTCTTGCGCGCCTGTTCCTTGTCAGGCGGCGCAACAGCGTCTTCGAGATCGAGAAAAACATAGTCGACCGCGCTGTTGGCCGCTTTTTCGAACATGCCGGGATTGGAACCCGGCACGGCCAGCTCGCTGCGTTGGAGACGTTGTCGACAAGGTGGATATTGTGTGTGACT
Source organism: Pseudomonadota bacterium (assembly GCA_039029275.1). Lineage (GTDB taxonomy): Bacteria > Pseudomonadota > Gammaproteobacteria > JBCCGL01 > JBCCGL01 > JBCCGL01. Next base: position 231,641 of record JBCCGL010000010.1, read on the forward strand.
CATTTTATTTGTTGATGTGTGAAAGTTACGTTATGCCGGCGCATTGATGTGCGCCGACGCGGTCTGGTTGAATCGTTCTCAAGGCTCTGCGTGCCACGCTCTCACGCGGCCTTATCAGACGCGAGATTCGCAGCGCGCGACGAGCGCAGATACTCGGTCGCCGCGCCGACCCCGACGCCTGGGTCAATGTTCATGCCGATGTCGCGCATCGCCATTTCGGCACCTGCAATCGCGCTGACAATCATCAGCTCGTTCATATCACCAAGATGCCCAATGCGGAAGGCTTTACCCTGCAACCGCGCCAGGCCCGTGCCGAGCGAGAGATTGTAATTTTTGTACGCACCACCGATGACCTCGGTGGCGTCGAAACCGTCGGGCACGTAGATCGCGCTGACCGTATCGGAATACCACTCGGGGCCACGCGCGACCAGATCGAGCTCCCACGCGGCAACCGCGCGACGCACAGACTCGGCGATGCGATTGTGGCGAGCGAAAACGTTTTCCAAACCTTCGTCCAATAGCAGTCTCAGCGATTCCTTTAGCCCGTGGAACAAAGTCGTCGCGGGGGTGTAAGGAAAATAGCCCGTTGCGTTGGTTTTGATCATGTCGTCGAAATCAAAGAACGTGCGCGGCAGCTTTGCCTGCGCGCGAGCGGCCAGTGCCTTTTGGCTCACACCGACGAATCCGAGCCCGGTCGGCAACATAAAACCCTTCTGCGAGCCGCCAACAGCAAGGTCGACGCCCCATTCATCCATGCGGAAATCGATGCAGCCGATCGAGCTGATGCCATCAACGTACAGCAGCGCGGGGTGATCGCAGTCATCCAATACTTTGCGCACGCCCGCTATATCACTGGTTACACCGGAAGCGGTCTCATTTTGACACGCGAAGACGCCTTTGATCTTGTGATCTTTATCTTCTGCAAGCACGCGGGCGTAATCGTCGAGCGGTACGCCCTCGCCCCACTCGACGTCGAAGTTGACGACTTCGAGTCCATGCCGTTCGAGCAAATCACACCACAGATGCGAGAAGTGGCCGAAGCTGGAGACGATGACTTTATCACCCGGTGACAGGGTGTTGCTCACAGCGGCTTCCCACGCGCCGGTACCACTGGACGGAAACATGAACACCTGCCCGTCTTTGGTTTTGAAGACTTTCTTCAAATCTTCAAAAAGCGGCAGGATGAACTCACCAAAGTCTGGCGCGCGCATGTCCTGCATGGGCACATTCATCGCCATCCGAACGGATTCTGGAATATTGGTGGGGCCGGGGATAAATAAGTGGTTGCGACCTGGCATAGCTTGGACTCCCAATCATTAAAATCTTGTGCTCCGCTGCCGGAGCGCGATCAGAGCGCTGTCTTCCATTAAGGACGCCTCGCCCTGAATAACGGGCGAATTATTATTCGTCTATCATTAAATTGATAATTATGATTTGTTATTGTTTTATTTACATTTGTTTATGAATTAAGTGACCTCTCTTCGGCCTCATCTACAGATCGCAGTGCTGGCGAATTCAGATCGCGTGAATCACGTGATCCAGCAGCATTGTGGCAAGTCGACAAGCCTCTGAAAGCCCGACGATTCAAATCTGGCTATCAATCAAGGTGTGGTTTTGAAACAATCAGCCCCGCCTGATCGATCTGGTCGTGAAAGCTAGCTTGGTTCAGGTTGCTTTTTATCTGATTCTCATTCTGGTTGGTTTAAAACAATTTAAAGTCATGGCAGTTTATTCAGAACGCGACATAAAAGATCTACCCCAGCGTAAGCGCGTGAATTTCATTAATTCGCTCTCCGGGTTTAAGAGCGCGAATTTATTAGGTACCGCGAATCGCGATGCGCAAAGCAACCTGGCCATTATCAGTTCAGCTATTCATTTAGGCGCCGATCCCGCATTACTGGGTTATATCAACCGCCCTGCTTCAGTCGAACGCCACAGCTTGGAAAACATACTGGATGTCGGTTTTTACACACTGAATCACGTCAACACATCGATTATCGATGCTGCCCACCAAACGTCTGCGCGCTACCCAAAGGAAGAATCCGAGTTTGCTGCGACGGGATTAGACGAACAATGGCACGACGGTTTTGACGCGCCTTTTGTCAAACAAAGTCTTATTCAAATCGGTTTGCGGTATGCAGAACACTACACTCTGCTGAACAACACCGTAATGGTGGTGGGTGAAATTGTGTTGGTTGCGGTACCCGATGAAGTTATTCACGAAGACGGGCTTGTAGACATCGTTCAATGCAACAGTGTTGCGGTTAGTGGCCTTGATACGTACCACGCACCACAAAAAGTTAAACGCCTTGCGTACGCTAAGCCGGACTTGCCCAGTCGCGAGATTTAGCGGTCTTTTCAAATAAAAAAATTGGAAAGATCAGACGCCGATTATTTCTGAAAGGGGTCTGTCCCAAACACTTGTGAATTGATGCGGAAAACTAACCTGCGTCTGGTTTAGCGGGTTCCACAAACGGTAGCCGCGCTCGCGCCTTGGTATCAGCAGCCCCTGCATTGCGGATGTATCGCGTGTCGTCGTCGAGCCGGACAATATTAACGTTTGTTGGCGCGCCGCCAGTTGATTGATGAATATAGAGACGCTGCCGTTGATCGTCTGCGATTGTTTGTCGAAGTTGTTCGGGATCAAATCCCGCAAAAAGAATTTCCTCGAGCTCTCGCCGAATGCTTGCGTGCTCTGAAGAATTCACCAGGTTGTTTATCTCATTTGGATCGTCTTCGGTGTTGTACAAACACGTATCCACACCCTCTAACCACATTAACTTCCAGGCGCCTTTTTTCACCATTCTGCTCGGCCCGGTCGAACCGTCTGCCGCGAACTCCGAAAGAACAACGTCACGCAAAACGTCTTTGCTCCCCTCCAATGCGGGTATGAGCGACTGGCCATCGATAGGCGATGCGTAGTCGTTAAATTCAGCGTCTGCCGCCGCGTCCAACATTGTTGGCATTAGGTCTATCAGCGAGATGTTTTCATCAACCGAAGATGGCTTCCATCGCGTTGGACAGTGAACGATAAAGGGCACCTTTGCCGCCCACTCAAAAAAATGCTGTTTAAACCACATACCGCGCTCGCCCATCATTTCGCCATGGTCCGCAGTGACGATCACAATGGTGTCGCCACGCATGCCCGTTTTTTCGAGTACATCGACCAGCGCACCAATTTTTGCATCGATGTACGAAATCATGCCGTAATAACCGTGCCGCGCCATGCGCCTGTGCTCATCGGTGACTGTGTAGAGATGCCGCGCCTGGCAGTAATGCAGGTTGCGACTGAGGTGATCCATTTCGTCTTCTGCAAGTGGCGCAACAGCGGGAGACTCGATTTCATCGTGATCGTACAAATCCCACCACTCTTGCGCAATCACAAACGGTGAGTGCGGGCTGGTGAATGAGACGGTGAGCATGAATGGCCGATCGTCACGAGTTCGCGCAAGATCGTAGAGTGCCTGAATCCCGTGATACCCGACCTCATCGTCGTAATCCATCTGCATGGATCTGACGCAGGGGCCGGACTCAATAACTGGCGCCATGGTGAGATTCGTGGGTCGGTACTCGCGCCCTTTTGACCAGTCGACAGTCCAGGCAAAGTTCGCTGGATAGATTTCTGTTGTGTGGCGTTTTTCGTACCCGTGCAACTGATCGGCCCCAACGAAATGCATTTTTCCGGACATCTCGACACGGTAGTCCATCGCACGCAGATAGTGCGCAAACGTAGGAATAGCCGAACAAAACTCGCTCGCGTTGTCGTACATTCCGATGGAAAACGGCAGTTTGCCGGCGTGCATCGATGCTCGTGACGGGCCGCACATCGGCAGATTGCAGTAGCAGTTTTTAAACACGACCCCCTCAGACGCGAGCCGGTCTATATGCGGTGCCTTGATCGTCGTGTTGCCCCACGGCGACAGTGCGTTAGCAGCGAGCTGATCCGCCTGAATAAACAGAATGTTGGGTTTGCGCACTGCCACGCGAGCGCTCCTGAATGCGTTGAGGAAACCGGGGTCGCGAACCGCGACCCGGACGTCGATGTTTAATCGATGCGCAAGCCGAGTTTCAGCAGCGCGGCATCAAAGTCTTTGTACTGGGCTGCGACGTAGGCTTTGGTGTCGGCGGGTGATCGGATGTCGACGATGTTACCCAGGCCTTTGGTCATCCTGTTCCAAGCCTTGTCTGCTTTCAGAGCCTGCAGGGTTTCCTCCCACTTGGCAACCACGTCTGCCGGTAATCCAGGCGGGCCGTAAATCGCAGACCAGCCGATGATTTTTTCAAGACCCGGATGCCCCACTTCGCTCGCGGTTGGGACGTCGGGAATAATGGATTGGCGCTCAGAAGTTGTCACGGCCAGCGCCGTCAATTGCCCGGACTCCAACGCACCGGCGACCGCCGACAGGTTTTGCCAGGAAAAATCGACCTGCTCACCAACTACCGCTGCACGTGCCTTGCCGCCGCCCTTGTAGGGAACGTGGGTCAGATTGTCGAAGTCCGAACCCATTGCGTTCGCCATAACCGCCACTGCGGTGTGGAGCAAAGTTCCAACGCCCGCGGAGCTGTAGGACATTTCTGCGCCAGCCTTAATCTTGGCTTCAAAGTCGGCAAAGGTATTCATGCCACTGTTGGGGTTAACCACCAGCACAAACGGGTTGACTTCAATGAGCCCGAGGAATGTGAAGTCATCCCAGTTGTAGGGAATTGTTTTGTTCATGGCCGGGACGCCCATCTGGCTGCCTACGCGCGCCGAAAGCAGCGTATAACCATCCGGGGTAGAGTTTTTGACGAAGTTCGAACCCACCACACCCGCGGCGCCTGTTTTGTTGATAGCGAGAATCGGCTGGTTCAAATACGTCGGAGCGGCACCCGCCACCATTCGAGCAGAAAGATCAGCCGCGCCGCCCGGCCCATACGGCACAACGATCGTTATGGGACGTTCCGGGTAGCTGTCTGCAAGCGATGTCGCCACCATCGAAAATGCGACTGCAATACCTAACGCTATGTTTTTAAAAATTTTTTTCATTTACTCCTCTCCTAACTTGGTAATAGCCAGACTGATAAGTAACAACAAAGTTGACACGTCTTGCTTCTCGCGTCAACATTAATTACCGACTGTAATTAAATCTGGCAATGGAAAAAGCACAGAATCCAACACGAGCGCTACGCAATGCGAATCGGGCAGCCATCCTGCGCTTGCTGGTTCTGAACGATGGCATGCAGCGCGCTGATATCAGCGCAATGACCGGGTTGACGGGAGCCGCGGTGTCGCGAATTGTCAGGGAACTGCTCGATTGCGGATTGCTGAGCGAGACCAGCGTCGCGCAACTCGAAGGGCAACTCGGGCGTCGCAGCGTGTCTTTGTCAATCGACGGTTCCGGAGCTGCGGTCATCGCAATCACCATATCGGCTAACAGACGTTCAGTCGCGCTTTATAACGCGCGCCGCGAGGAGTGCCTATTTACCAATCTCGAACACGTTGAGTTTGCCAAACCGGAAACGGCGTTGGCAGCCATTGCCGAGGCTATCGAGGCGATTATCGCGCAGCATGACAGCCGAATTCCGATCGTCGGCATCGGTGTCGGTATGGCGGCGCCGTCTACCGATCACATCTCGGAACACGGTGTGGTGACGTCTGATGTTCTCGAGTGGAAGAACGTCGCAGTGGCAGAAATATTGCGCGAAAAAACCGGTTTGCCGGTCAAGGTTGAGACGCGCGCGTCGGCAATTTTGCGCGCGGAGCTAAAGACCGTTACCGATCTCGACAGCCGCAATCCGTTTCTCGTCAACGTGGGTGTCGGGGTTGGATCGGCGAGTAATTTGGAGGGAGGCTATCAATGGTCCGGCAGCAACGGATTTGGTCGGCTCTCGCACATTTCGCACCCGCAATCCGACACTGGATGCCCATGCGGCCGGCGCGGCTGCCTCGAACAAGCGGCAACCGGTGCGGCTGTGGTTCGGGACGTTTTCGGCATTCCCGACCAACAGCACATTCCCTTCGCCGAGATGGGTCCAAATTTGGCCGAGGCTGCGAAACGCGCAGAGCAGGGAGACGAGCATGCAAAAGACGCGTTTTTTGAAGCCGGAAGAAAAATGGCGCTAGGTGTCGATATTGCGCTCGCGATGTTGAATCCCGATGTAATCCTGCTGGCGGGTGAGACCGGACGGCAGCGAGACTACGTTCGCGGGGTGCGGCGGGGCTTGCGCGAACTTCGCTCGCCCTTGGCACCCGATCAGCTTCAGATTAGCAAAGCTCGTAGCTCGGAGGGTTCGGCGTGCATTGGACTCGATGCATTTGTGTATTCCGGCAAATTCACGCCGGCCGATATTCGTGTCGCCTGAATAGGAGAACGCTGTGTCACTTATTTACCGTAAGGACTTCTGGGCTGGTCTGCTCATGTTGCTGTTTGGGGTCGCGATTGTTTTCGTGCTTATTCCGATTGGCGTCGACGAGCCGAGGAAAGTGAAATTCGCGGCTCTATCACCGTCTTACTATCCTCGAATCATTGCGATCTGTTTGAGTCTGTTGGGGCTTGTCGTTGCGATTCGCGCGTATCTCTCAGCGCCTCCAGCATCTGAGACATCCGCCGAAAATCGACCGGATGGCGTGCAGCGGGTGGCGATCATTTTTTGCATGCTGGTCGCAATGGCCTTTGTGCTGCCGACCTTGGGTTTTATTGTCACAACCACGCTGGTGCTCGCAGCGTGTGTCTGGTACGCCGGTGAGCGGCGTTATGGATTGATAGCCGCATTGTCGATTGGCATTCCTCTACTGTTGTATTTCTTTTTTCTCAAGATCGCTGGCATTCCTATCCCGCTCGGTGTTCTTGCGCCTCTCTTGGCAGGAGTCTGAGTCATGTTGGAGACCTTGCAGTCTGCATTAGAGTTGTTCGCCAGTTGGGACAACATTCTTGTCTTGGCGCTGGGCGTTGCAATCGGCACCTTCGTCGGTGCGGTACCCGGCATGACGACACCTATGGCCGTGGCACTCACGCTGCCGTTTACATTCACGCTACCACCGGTCACCGGCATTCTTTTGCTGCTTGGCGTGTATAAAGGAGGGATATATGGCGGGTCGATCACGGCGATTTTGATCAACGCACCGGGTACACCCGCTGCATCGTGCACAGTGCTCGACGGATATCCGCTGGCGAAGAAGGGGGAGGCGCGTCGTGCGCTGGATATCGCCCTGTACGCATCCTGCGTTGCAGATTTTATCTCCAACATGGCGCTGATTTTGTTTGCCGGGATGCTGGCAAGCCTGGCGCTCGCTTTCGGTTCGCCGGAGGTTTTTACGCTCATCATGTTTTCGCTCACGATTATCGCGGGCGTTTCGGGCGCGCAGTTGATGAAAGGATTGGGCAGTGCCTGCCTTGGCCTGCTGCTGGCCACCATTGGGCTTGATCTTGTCTACGGAACCAATCGGTTTGTATTCGGCGAGGTGAACTTGATGAGTGGCCTCAACTTTATTCCGGTCCTCATCGGTCTTTTTGCCCTGCCAGAAATTATTGCCTATTTCGGCCGGGTGGAAGTCGCGCGTGAACACAATCCGCTCGCAGGCATTGGTGCGTCACTGCAGGATTTTCGTAAATGCCTGAAGACGATTATTCGCGGCTCGTGCATCGGCGTGGTCCTCGGTGCCATTCCGGGCATCGGTGGCGCACCCTCGGCTTTTTTGAGTTACTCCGAGGCAAAGCGCACGTCGCCCGACGGTGACAAGTTCGGGACAGGTGAGGTCGAGGGTGTTGCAGCAGCTGAAAGCGGTAACAACGGTGTGGCCGGTGCCACCATGATTCCGCTGCTTGCGCTTGGCATTCCGGGAGACATCATTACCGCGATTATTTTGGGCGCATTCATGATTCATGGATTGCGACCCGGCCCGCTTCTATTTCAGGAAAACCTGAGTCTGATCTACGCGCTGTTTATCGGCATTATGTTGAGCTCAATATATTTGCTGATAATCGGCAAGCTCTCGATCCGATTAATCAGTCGCATTGCCGATATTCCGCATCGCCTGCTGTTTCCAGTCGTTTTGATTCTGTGCGTGTTCGGCGCGTACGCGGTCAACAACACGATTTTCGACGTCATGGTGATGTTCGCGATGGGCGCAGTTGGATTTGCGATGCTGAAACTTTCGATACCACCTGCCCCGTTTTTGATCGCATTTATTCTCGGGCCATTACTAGAGGACAACTTCCGTCAGTCACTTCTATTGTCTAAGGGTGATTGGTCGATATTTTTCTCCAGCTACATCTGCTGGTTTTTTTGGTTCTTGACTGCACTCGCAGTGGGTCTGGCAATCTGGCGGGCAACCCGGGGCAAGGAAGTCCGTTCACTGGCTTAGTGGTGATCAATAGCGGGGAAAATCAATATGGGACCAACACTATTCACGTTTGGATTGATAACAGATACCCATATACGCCCTCCCCAAGGTGACGACTCATCCCCTTACGCCGTCAACCAACTTGCTAATGATCGCGCGCGTTACGCCAGTGAACTGCTCGCTTCGCGATCTCCCGAATTCACGCTTCATTTGGGCGACATGGTGCATACATTGCCCCACATGTCGACGTATCCGGATGCCTGCCAGGAGGCGCATCGACTATTTCAGCCGCTAAACCCCAAGCTGTATTTTGTACCAGGAAATCACGATATCGGTGACAAGCCCATGGCAACGTCGCCCGCAGGTGCTGTCGACGAGCACACGATGTTGGCGTACCAATCGCAATTTGGTGAGAGTTGGTTCAGTTTCACACACAGTGACTGCTGCTTTGCGGTTGTGAACTCGTCGCTGATCAACGCCGGTAATCAGCAGGAAACAGAACAAAGGGAATGGCTCGAAAATCTTTTTGAGTTTACTGGCGCAAAGCGAATGTTTTTGTGTTCGCACTACCCGCCCTTTATCAATCACCCCGATGAGCCCTCGCACTACGACAACTACGCTGAACCCGGACGTAGCTGGCTTTTGGAATTGCTGAAACGATACGACGTAGAAGCCGTGTTCTCCGGGCACGTGCATCAGTTTTTCTACAACTGCTATGGCGTGTCGAAGCTGTACTGCCTGCCGCCCACAAGTTTCACTCGACAGGATTATGCAGAGCTGTATCGCACGACGTGCGAGCGCGAGTTCGGGCGTGACGATGCAGGCAAGTTCAGCGTCGCCCTGGTTCACGTCTCTGCGGACGGCCACAGTCTTGAGGTTCTGCCGACGCAAGGACGCTGCCTGGCCGACGACGAAGCACCATCGGTCGCGACGTCCGTTGGCAGTCGCAACCATAACCTGTGTGTTCACATGCGCCACGCGTGGTATGAGGCAGTCGACCTGCCCTACAACGGGCCCATGGAAGAATTCAGTCGTAAACGCGCGCGAAATGACTATCCGCTTTTAAGACTTTGGCAGATGGGTATCTCCCATGTTCGCACACCGCTTGCAGACCTGCTTGACCCGGCAATTCGTTCACGCGTACTCGAATGGTCACGTGCGGGAATAGATTTCACCTTTGCGACATCGACGTCGCCACGGGAAATTCCGTGGGATTTGCTTGAGCAAAATGCTGGACTGATACGCGCGGTTGAATTCGCCACTAAATGCGATGCGGTAACAACGCTGATTGACGAGCTTTCGGAATTTGCTCCGCGCGGCTTCACAATTAGTCTCACAAAAATTCACACGTCAGCCGATGAGAAAACCAAAGGGACACGTTTTGCACACAATGTCAGCTCGGGATTTTTGCCGGGAGAAATCGGCGAATTATTAGAATTACTTTCACCAACAAGTCCAGTGTCACATATTGTCTATCAGATAAACCTCAACGATGACATGGAACTGCTGATACCGCGGTTACTTGATGCGCACACGGATGGAATAACACCGATATTTAATGTTCGATTCGCGAGTCGCAACCCGGCGGTTGAAAACGTCGATGATGAATTGATCGCTTCCAGGGTTGAATCTGTTTTAAGGTTGAGCGAGCAGCATCGATCTCTAAACATTCAGATCGACACGTTTATGGACATCGACCGAGGTTACAGCCCTCGCAACGGTTTGCTCGACCGAAGTTCAAACTTTCGCAAGGCGGGAACGTTGATTTGTACTCGATAAATGGTTGTCAAGATAATGCGGTTGTAACAATGACAAAATCACTGGGTTAAACGCATTGGTTCCCAGATAACGCGCGCAAATAAGACCTGAATCCCAAAAATCAGTCGCCAAGATGCCTTGTCTCGTGGGAAAACGTTGATTGAATTGGTGAGTGTGCAGCTTTCAGGTCGAATAAGTTTGCTATTTACAGAAAACTACACCCCGCGGAACAACACCGTGCTGCGAAGCGGCTTTAATAATCGAGTTCGCCGCGCTTGATTTTCTATTTCTGTTTTACTGATCGGAATAGATCTCGGTACTTTGTAAAGAGCTCGCGATCATGTTGAAAACCAGACTGCTCAGCCCTCCAATTAGGAAAATGGATCCATCGTCCCTTGGAATAGCGGTGTGATAGGTTCGACTGTGACGCATTTGCTCTGCAGTCGGCGCAATTTGACGGCTTACATGGTCATAGACCAGAGCGGAAGCGTCAGAACCTTCAGGAAGTGGAACGCCGCTGATCAAAACATCGCCATTCGCGGTCAACAATACTTGATGATTGATAAACGGCGAGGATAACGACAACATAGCGACGGTCTCCCAAGTGTTTGGATCGATTACTTCCAGAGACATCGCGTATTCTCTTTCAGCGACTTCCGTACTGGTTGTCCATCCTCCCACTATAAGAATATTGCCGTCACTTAGCGTCACTGATTCATGCGCGTATCGAGAAGCTGCGAGGTTGAAAGGCGCCAGCGCGAAGCTGTCAGTTGCGGGATCATAAATCTCGAGGGTATCCAAGGGCGCGGTGTCGAGCGATCTACCGCCTATGACTATAAATCGCCCGTCGGCAAGTCGTTCAATGGTGTGTTCGGTCCGCGCAGTATTCATACTGCCGACTGTGGGGTGGAAACTGGAAGTTGTCGGACGATAGATTTCGGCTGATGGCGACGCCAATGCGCTTGATTCCGCCCTACCTCCGACGACTAACAGGTTTCCATCGTCCAACAACGATTGAGTATGACCGGCTCGCGGCGAAAGCATGGTTTCTGCTGTGGCGGCAAACGTGCTCGAACCAGCATCGAAAACTTCACACGAGGAGTTTGCGGCCGCCAGCGAGGGAACCCAGTCTCCGCACAGGATCACGTCACCGTCCGACAATTTCGTGGCTCGATGTCCCGAGCGGGCGTGAACCATAAGCGAGCCTACAGCGACAAAAGCGTTTGTACTTTGGTCCCAAATCTCAGCCCGATTCATAGGTTCTGTCGCACCAAAGCCGATTGCAAGGTTTGGTGTTCGCCCACCCGCAACCAATACGTTGCCGTCATCCAGTATTGTCGCCGTGTGATTCCATCGCGCTTCGCCGAGGTCGATGCCGTAGGAGAACGTTCCTGTACTGACCGTCAGCGTGGCTTCTTGACTCTGCGCTACGTTCCCACTCGCGTTCTGGACACGCACTGAGAACGTTGCGCCGTCATCATCCAGCGTGATGTTACTAAAGGAGTAGTTACGTTCTGTGGCTCCGGAGATTTCTTCGTCGTCTCTGCTCCACTGATAGCTTAATTCTTCATCCTCGGCTTGGCTGGCTTCGACGCTGAAGACCGCAGTCCCTCCAAGCCCGATGAACTGATCACCTGGCTGCGATTCGATTTGAATGGGATTATCGGTATTAACGTCGGTTGAACTACCACCGCATCCGATTACCAGGAGTATTGATCCAAGAACGACACATCGACTTAAAACGTTTTCCATTGTTCATAATCCTTTTACGCGGTACTTATTCCAAAAATTTCTGTCAACTATTGCGACAACAGCTCATCGCTACAGATGCACCCAATTTATACCAGCAAAAAAAATCCACTCCAACCACTCACCGACGAACGTCAGTCAAAACCTTCTCAACCGAAGACGCTGTATTAAACAACGCAAAGTCGCGATTTTTAGGCGCTGATAGCATTAACCCAACCGGTGGTTCACCTATGTCGGTGCACGGCAGGGAAATTGAGCAACCGTCGAAGTAGTTTGCAGTCGAGGTATTGCGCAGGCACCGAAAGTTGATCGGGCGTGCAGCTTCGTGCGAGACGATTTCAACGAGCTTGGGTGGCAGCGAGGCAACGGTCGGATATACGACTGCGTCATACCCTTCCATTTCAAGATTGAATCGGGCGATGAGATCGTCACGATGCGCAAGCGCTGTCTTGTAGTCGACGTCGCTGATATCGGCGCCTGAGCCTATGCGCCAGCTGACAAACGGATCGTACTCATCGGCCCGCATCTTGAGCCGCACTCTGTGCGCTTGAAACGCTTCATATGTCGCGAGCGGAGTTGATTGGAATAAGGTGAGGAGCTGGTCCAGAACCGGCATGGGTTCCGCATCAATAGCGCAGCCGAGTTCGCGCAAGTGATTGATCGTGCGTTCGAATGCCTGCTCGACCTCAGGATCGAGATCGTCCATAACCGCAGCTTGTGGCACTCGCAGCTTCAACTGATCGATTGGTTTTGGTGCAAGTTCTATTGGCGCATGATCGCCGTCCATCGCCGCGTCGAGCAGGTAGCAACACTCCACGGAGTTAGCCAACGGCCCTGGCGCGTCGGTAGTCGGTGAAAGCGGATAAATACCCTCAAGCGGAAAGCGACCGTAACTGGGTTTGAAGCCGAAGATAGAGTTAAACGCTGCCGGAATACGGGTCGAGCCGGCGGTATCGCTGCCGATCGAGCCGGGCACAATGCCTTCTGCAACGCTGACACCGCTGCCGCTGGACGAACCTCCGGGCAGGCGCTGCGTTTCGCGGTCCCAGACGGAAAGCGGCGTGCCGTAGTGTGGGTTTGCGCCCATGCCTGAAAAGGCGAACTCGCTCATGTTGACGCGCCCCAGAAAGATAAACCCGGCGTCGCGCAAATTTTTGACTACCGGGGCATCGACTTCAACCGGCGGGTCAAACGCGAGCACGCGCGATCCCGCAGTGGTCACCTCCCCTCTTACATCGAAAAGATCTTTTAGTGTAATGGGTATGCCGGCATAGGGGGGTAAGGCTTCGCCCTCCTTACGCGCGCGATCAACCTCAACCGCATCCAATCGCACTTGATCAGCGTTTAACGTAACAAACACCGAATTGCTGCGTTCCGCTGCGATCAGCGCGCTTTCGACCAGAGATGAACTGCTGATTTCGCCGCTTTGTAACTGAGTGGCAAGATTTTTAATTGTTTGTGCCACGACTCGACTCTATTTCCCGCAAGTGGCTTGACGGTAATAAGTCTGATCGGACTATGCAAGTCGCGATTGCCGGTGAAATCAGGCAAATCGGGCGGACAGAGCAAGGATGACGCGCTTATCCCGTTGTAAATGCGCGTATTTTTCAGGATTTCGACAAGAAACAGTCTGGCGGTGAATGAGGTTTCAGGAGTTCAGTTTAATCGCCAGCGCCGCCTGATTGCGAAGCGATTGAATGTGCGCGATTGCTGAGGGATCGATTTGCTGCGGGTTATGCGCATCAATGTAGATTGCGCCGATCAGTGAGGCGCCTACGACGATAGGGTATACGCCCAGCATACCCGTTTGTGGAAGCAGCGGGGGTAAACGCTCGCCCGGTTCGAGTTCTGTCACATTGTCAATTAAGGTATCCGAGCGCTTGCTCAAGCCGATGCCAACGCAATCCGTGTCAGAACACTGCAAGGAAAACGTATTCTTGATGCTGTCGAGGTCGGCGGCAAAACCAAACCGTACCGAGAGTGAATCCTTGCGCGAGTTGTTGATCATTAACAACACGCGCTGCAGATCAAGACCGCGATAAATACTCTCCAGAACCGCGATCAGGATGTCAGTCAGGGCGTGATCACCGATCATCATGCTGGTCACATCGTTGATTCCGGCGAGCAGTAACTGGGTGCGCTTAATACTTGGATCCGACTCATTTACAGCCGTGTTTTGGTCCGCGAGAGGCTCGGCTTCGGTGGCGGTGATCGTCTGACCTCTCCTGAGTTTTGCATGCAGCTCCGTGCGCCACTCCACAGGAATTTCGACGACCTCAAATGCATCGTTGATGCATCGGTCAATCATGCGGGAAAGCGATTCGTCATCGATGTCGACAAGACCATCGTATTGTTTGGCAAGCTCGCCCAGGCGTGAATGCGAATCCTTGTCCTCACAGACAGCGCTGATACATCCGTCGCTAAATGCGACCGTGTTGAGTACCTGTGTATCTTCGTCGTGCCCCTTGATGACACCCTCATTGTGTGACACCTGCATGGCTGTGATAAGCAGTGGCGGAAGCCCCCAGCATTCGCCAATTTGCTGTCCCACAACGTGCACCGGCACACCCAGAACTTTGCGCGCGGCTGCGTCTTCGCTCAGACCGTGTTGCTCGATCAGCTGTTGCATTGAAGCGAATTCATCGGGCAAATAATAAATAAGAATTTGTTCACCCAGTCTGTGCAGCAAGCTGGAGATAAACGTAATCTCCGCGTTTTTCTTACCTGATCGCGTAACAATCTGGCGCGAGAGAAACGCACCTGTGAACGACCACAAACACGCTTCCATCAGTTCCTTGATCTTTGGGCGGTTTTTAATTTGCTCAAACACCAGCAAGCCGACCGCAAGCATGCGAATGTTGTCGAAGCCAAGAATTGTAACCGCGCGTGAAACCGTGGTGATCTGACCGCCAAACTGGCCATACTGCGACGAGTTGACCAGCCGCAGTAACTTATTGGTTAGTGAGTAGTCACGCAGGATCGCGTTGGTCAGTTCGACCACCGTCGTGTCGCTGTCCGATGAAGCGAGACGATTGATCTCCATGACGTGCTGTGAAAATGCGGGGAAATCCTGACTGCGCCGAATCTTTGCCAACAGATAGCTCACCGTATTGGTTTTGCCGGACGCTTTGACCGGCACATCGGCAATCCTGCGTGCGCTTTCCTCAAACTCGTCGATTGCTTCGATCATTTTTTGCGCCGAGGCGAAACGGTCGGTCGCCTGCTTCGTCATCGCGCGCATCACGATCGCGTCAACGCGCGCGTCGAGGCCCTCGCACAAATCCGATGGCCGCGGTAACACACCCTGCGAGATTGCAAACAGCGCGGCGGTTGCATCGGGCTGCTGCACAGCGCGCTGGCCGGTCAGCATCTCAAACAACACAGCGCCAAGCGCATAAATATCTGACAGCACTGACCGCGCTTTACCGTCGACCAATTCGGGAGCAAGATAGTGAACGGATCCGGCCAACTGGGTTTTGTCTTCCACCGATTCGGAGATATAGCGCGAGATACCAAAGTCCGATATCCGCGCGCGGCCGTTGCTCTCGACCAGTACGTTCGATGGCTTGACGTCGCAGTGCAAAACACTGTGGTCGTGCGCGTGCGCTAAACCCTGCAGCAACTCTTTCGCAAGAATCAATGCCGAATTGACCTGTAAAGCTCCTTCGCTTGCGATCCGCTGTGAGAGCGTAGCGCCGGCAACGTATTCAAATACCAGGTAGGGCGTACCCTGCCACTCGCCAATGTCGTAAAGTGCGACGATATTGGGGTGCTGTAAACGTGCCACGACAGCAGCTTCGTCGGCCAGCGTGTACCCCTCCTTCGCAACATGCCCGAATGACTTCAATGTTTTGATCGCAACGTTTCGATTGAGGCGATCGTCACGCGCGAGGTATACAACACCCTGCGCGCCACGGCCAAGCTCTCGGTCCAGCGTAAACGGACCGATTCTTCCTTTGGGTTTAGCGGCAGCCACGCCGGTAAATTCCGATTAGAGTACATTTTGACATGCACCCTTTGTCGGCGGGCAACCTTGCGGCTTGAGTGTGAGGTGTTAGGTGGCCCTAGTGCAGTGTCAAAGACCGAATCGCCGCGCGCAGCCCGGATCGCGTTTGCCGTTGCTCTGCGGTCGGATCGCGTGCGTATTCGAGCCGGTTAAACAACTGAGCTATATGTGCAAGCTTGTCTGCCGCGGACGGAAGCGCGATCGTCGAACGCTGCAGAAAATCCGCAACCGTCTCGCCGGCACGGCGATGCAAATCCTGCTTTGCCAGCTTGCGCTCGAGCTGCGCGAGTAAGCGAAATTGCGGCGAGGAATGTTTGCTCGCGGCGCGCAGCGCAAACAGCCCCCACCAGAGCAGAAGCGCGGCTGCCAGCGCAGCCACTGTGGCGAGCGATGACCAAATCGGGTTGTTGCGACCGAAGAGGCGATCCAGCAACCCGGCGCGCTCATTTTCGCCAAACTGCACCACCGCCCGATGCCACTGGAATTCGAATACGTCGAGCCACAACTGTAAGCGTCGCAGCGGCAAAAAATCATAGGTGCGCCCGGCAAGACTGGAAATAAATTCGGGTGAATCGGCAAACACGTCGCTTAAATCCGCGAGCACGCGATCGGGTGCAACCGCCGATGTCGGGTCGACGCGCACCCAGCCCGAACCGGGCAGCCAGACTTCGGCCCAGGCGTGCGCATCCATTTGCCGCACGGTGATGAATCCCTCGTCGCTATTCAAACGCCCACCGAGGTAGCCGCCAACCATACGCGCGGGAATGCCAACCGAACGCATGATGAAGACAAAGGCACTCGCGTAATGTGAACAAAACCCTTCGCGCGTGTCGAACCAAAACGCATCCAGCGAATCGACCGAGCGCACAACACCGGGCGCAAGGGTGTAGAAATATTCGCGCTCGCGGATGTGTCGTAAAACATCGTTAACAAACTCTCCTGGCGACGCGCTGCGTGCAAACGCCTGTCGCGCCCATTCGCGCAGTTCTGGATTACCCGACTCTGGTAACTGCAATGCGGATAGGCGCTCGTCAGTTCCCGGAACAAAATACCGGCGTAGTTGCGAATTACTGGACACGGTAAAGCGTGAAACCGAATGGATCGCCTCAAGCGCTTCGAGCGTGCGGTATTGGGTGTAGCGCATGGTTTGCGCGCTGAAATTGGTCGGCGTATCCAGTACCGCCAGCCAGGGCTGACCGCTGGCTTTGACAAACATGTCGTAGCGATAGTCGGACTGCGCCTTAAACGCCGGCGGCACAGGCACCACCGGCGGTGCTTCCTTTACCGACCAGGTGCGGCCATCAAACTCATCGAACACCAGAGCCCGCCAGTACCACTGTTCGCGGGGTGGCATGTCGCCATAAAAGCGCACACGAAAGGCGTCTTCGCCGGATTGAACCAGCGACGCGATATCACCCGGCGTGACCGAATCGCTAAGTCCGGTTGTCGCACGCTGCTGCTGCGGAATGGCCCACAAAGGTGGAATGCGCGGCACGATGAAAAACAACAATAACGCCAGGGGGATCGCCAGCGCCATCATGCCACCAGACACCTTAAGCGGCCCCAGAAAGCGAGTTCGGGTTTGCGCCTCGGGCGCTCGATAGATACTGTTGGCACAGGCCAGCAAACTGGCGACGGCAACCATCGTGTAGAGCGCCTGCCATGGCGACTGTGCGTAGATAAAGTGAGCCGCACACAAAAACATGCCGGTGAACACGATCATGTGAGTGTCGCGGTAACGCCATGTCTCGATTGATTTGAGCGCAAATCCGAGCAATACGATGGCCACCATGCTATCGATGTCATAGTGCCGGTATCCGCTCGCGATTAGAGCAAACAGACCGACGATGACAGCCAGCGCTTTTATGTAACGGTGAAGAGACAGCACACCATGGCGCAGCGCCCACCCACGCCATGCCAGACAAACACCGAACAACCCGACAAGCCAGACCGGGTGAGAGTCGAGAAATGGCAGCATCACCAGCGTCTGGCAAAGCAGCAGCCACAGCAATGTGCCGCGGTGCACCGCCTGCCCAATGCCGTTAGCGCGGCCGATTAATCCTGCCGCGGCCTCGCTAGACATAGTCCGGCTCACGCTGATCAAACGTGGATAAAGCGCTTATGCAGCGAGCGTAATGCGCCTGCCCACTGCCAGAGGGTATCTCGACGCCGGGGAGCGTAAGCCCATATTCATCACCCGCGTTTTCACGTTGCTCGAGCAAAAAACTCAGGTGCGCAATACGAGCCTCGGTAGCAAGGTTTGGAAAATTGTCCCACTCGATCCAGTCGTGTCGCGCAAGCGGGTCAACGAATTGCTTCACCTGCAGCGCGCCGCTCCGGCTGCTCGCGGGCCAGTGCACACGCGTGAGCCGGTCGCCGTGCGCATACGCGCGCAAGCTGTCGAAGTCGTTCACCCCCGGGCGCGATTCGCGCTCCTCTCCGAATTCGTCCGTCACACTGCCGCTGGTGTCAACGCCCGCGTCAATCGGAACCGGATACGCAATCGCCACTGCAGTGAGATTCGCGTAGCTCCACACGCGCGCGATTCCGAGGGGATAAACGCTGCGAATTTCCACGCGCGGAACGATTACGTAGCCACGAGCCGTAGCGGGCGTTGCAAGCGTGACGCGTGCGCGCGTGCTGTCGGTTAAATCCACACGTTGTGCGCGAACTTCGTCATTAAACAACACTTCAATCGCATGTCGTTTTCCCTCGTTTGTACTTTCAACCTCGAGCACAAATTCGACGTTGTCGCCGACGTAGGCATTGCGGGAGCCGACACAACTCACGCGCAATGAATTGATATTGTGATGCGTCACATGCAGGTTGAGCACGGCGATACTCAGGAGCCAAAAAAACAGGCCGAAGACCAGCGAATTTTCGAAATTGACCGCAAGCAAAAAAATAAACGCGAGGAAAAATAGCAAACCGTATCCGGCCTGGCTGGGCAAGATGTACAAGGTACGCGTGCTGGTGACAAACGATCCTTGTCGAGGATGTCGTTGAGCAAAAAAAATGTCCCATCGCGCTCGCCAGCGCGAACGCCAGCGCATGACAATATTCATTGAATAACGTTAGTCTCCGCCATTAACTTGCGCGCTGCCGCTTCGCCCGATTGCCCCTGGCCAATCATTCGATGCGATACAACAGATGTAAAAACGGCTTGCACATCTTCGGGCAGCACATGATCGCGCCCATGCAAAAGCGCCCACGCCTGCGCGGCCCGCACCAGATACATGGCACCGCGCGGCGACAACCCCAATTCGCACAACTCTGGCTCGCGGCTTCCGGCGACCAGGCGCTGGACGTAATCGAGCAAGGACTCACTTAAATGGACGTTTGCCACGTCATTTTGTATGCGCGTAAAAGCCTCCGCGTCACAGACTTGAGTAACCGATTCAAGCGCGACGCGACCGGCGTCACCCCTGAGCAAATGACGCTCAGCTTGCGCATCGGGATAACCGAGCGACAAGCGCATCAAAAAGCGATCGAGTTGTGATTCTGGCAGAGGATAAGTGCCATTCTGGAAAACGGGATTTTGCGTCGCGATGACGAAAAAGGGCTCCGGCAACGCGTGTGCGTCAGAGTCCACGCTGACCTGGTTTTCTTCCATCGCCTGCAGCAGCGCACTTTGCGCTTTTGGTGTTGCGCGGTTTAATTCATCGGCCAGTAACACCTGACAAAAAATAGGTCCGCGATGAAAACTGAAAGTGGCGGATTGTTGTTCAAATACCATCGCACCGGTGATATCGCTCGGCAGAATATCGCTGGTGAACTGCACGCGGTTGTGGCTTAGACCCAGCACTGCCGCAAGTGTTTGCGACAGCGTTGTTTTACCCATTCCCGGTAAGTCTTCCAGCAGCAGATGGCCGCGAGCGAGCAGACAACAAAGTGCGAGACGAAGCTCGTGCGGCTTACCGAGAATGACTGTGTTAATTTCTTCCAGCAGGGCGTTGAGCTTGGGGTGCATTTAAATTCCAAACAGGCGAGGACAAGCTAATGCCTGATAGTAGAAGGTTTGAGCCGCGTCGCAATGACAATTCCGACAGTGTGCTGATCGAACTATTCTAAAACGACGCGTCCGTCTTTGTGTATCGCTGTGTGTTGGCCGGTTTTAAACACGCTGATCTCACATTCGACAACCGGGATAGTCGGCCAGTTCATCTCGTCGGCGACTAAAATACCAAGGCACAAAATCGCGTCGCGCGCGCCGGTGATAATTCCCGCAGGCGCTAACCCGGCGTGTAAAAGTTCGAGCATGACAGCACTTGAGGATGACGACCCGATAAACGCGGGCACAACCAGAATCGCCCCACCGATAACGACTCCGTTTTGCGGGTGCAGCGCCTGCGTAATACTCCCCGTTCGAGGATCGACCCCACCCCAAAAGCTGATCGGCGAGTCGAGAACCAACGCAGGTCCCGCTGCGTCGCCATCAATTAGCACGGTTGATTCAATTACTGCCATAGCGCAGCCTGTCGTTGCACCTTGCCCGAGACTGCGGATTCAACGCACTCGCTCAACGTAGCGAAGATAGTGTCGTAGCCGGTATTGCCCTTGCCATAGTGTGCGAACTTGGCCGAACTCGTCATCATGACTCCTCCGTCGCCGGGCAAAATCGGTGTGGCGATCACACACGTATCGACGACAAAAATGACGCCCTGCGATTGCAACGCATCGGCCCTGCCGCTTTCTTTAAGCGCATCAAACACAGCGCGGCTGGTACAAATGTATACGGGTTTCTGCGCGCGTCTGCCATTGAGGATTTTTTCGAACTCGCCGCACTCAACCTTGGAAAAGTGCGGGCTTCCGAGAGCAACGCAGTCAAAATCATCGCTCGCGGCGGTATCGAGCATGTCGCGCGTCGCGCGGATCATTGCCGGTGTGACTAAAATGGATTCATCGGGAACGCGATTTTGACAAGCAGTTGCAACGTCAGGGGCTTCGGGTGTGACGCCCGCAATGTGGAACAACCCAACGGAGCCGGTCGCGGCCGCTCCGGCGCCCAGCGCTTTTAAACTGTCTTCGGGAATTGATTCGGGAAGGCCGTCAATGACGGCAACGTCCTCCCCTAGGGAACGCCCCAGCCACGCGCCGAGCACGGGATAAAATGCGGCAATCGACGTGAGCGAGGCGGAGAGTTCACTGCAATCCACCCGAATAGTTGCACGACGCGCTGTGTCTGTGTGCAATCCGTAGTACGGTGCCTTCCCCACAATCGCCATGCAGATATCGAGCAGGTCGCCATAACGGTTGGTGCGTGCCCCCAAGACAGAATTGGCGAAAACCACCGCATTACTCTCGCCCCACGCAATTTGTTCGCCCAAAGCAGGGCGATGCCCGGTTTGGTACGGCGCACATGTCCACGTCGGTTCACAACCCAGCGCCGTATGCGCAGTCATGAGCCTTCGCGCCATTGTTTGTGCACGAATATCCGCGCGGATTATGCCCGGGTTTTGCGTATCTACCGCGCCGATATTAAGGGTGCTGGGAATCGCGACTTCACCACCAAGCGTAACCAGATGCTCAAGAAAGAACACACCACTGTCACCGTGGTAAAGACATCCATCGATATGGCTTGAAACCACATCGATCAGACGCCGTGCGCCGAGTAGTTCTGCCGACCGCACGACAATGCGCATCGCGCACGCCTTCGCCGCGCCAAGTTCGCCGTTATGCAATGCGCGCTCGGATTGAGTTAAGTTAACCGTTGGGTTCATTCATCTTAAAAACTAGCGGTTCTGGCGGATCGTAATTCGGATCAAATTGATTCACACCGAGGGCGGCCATTATAGTGGCGATGCAATGCCACTCATATCGAATGAATGTAATAACGACCTTTAAGTTTAATAATAATCACTGAAAACAGCCGCGCTTCTGCATTTTTGCCGGAAGCTCTGTTAGTGATGATCGGGCGTTTTAAAATTTGAAACCCAAGAATCCGACGCTTTCGGCAATCAAATTGGACGAATCTGCTGTGAGGGACCAAAGTGATCTTCAACTCAGCTACGCCGCACAATTGGCTGGATTTGGGTATTGGGTCTGGGACGAAAAAAGAGACCGATTACTGCGAGCATCCGATGAGTTTGCCGCGATATTCGGACACTCAAGCGATCAAATCCACAACCAATTCAATGACCACCACACCATACTGTCACAGATTCATCCTGACGACCGCGCGCCTTATGAGGAGGCTGCACAAAACCTGGATTACACCGTTGAATACCGGATCGTTCATTCGTCTGGAGAAATTCGGTATGTTCGAGAGGTGGGCCGATGCCTGGCAGATGAGCGCGGGCAGCCATCCATTTCCTTTGGCTCTTTGCAAGACATCAGCGAACAGAAAATCGCGCAACAACGTCTGCAGGACCACGAAGCATTGCTTGTCGCATCCACCAAGGTAGCCAACCTTGGTTACGCAAGCTGGAACCGAACTCAAAACCGATTTGAAGAAGTTTCGGATGAATTCGCCACGCTTTTTGGCGTCGATCGAAAAAAATTCCTCGATCAATACACGAGACTCGAAGAGTTTCTAACGCTTGTCGATCCAAAAGACCGTTTTCAGTTCATCCAAAGTTACACGGATCAACGCGATCTGGACAACGAATATTCACAAGAGCTTCGCAGCGTCAATACTGATGGCTCCCCGCGTTTTCTGAGGCTATGGACTAAACCTGTCAGTGACGACAATCAACGTCCAACGCGAAGTGTCGTTGTGGTTCAGAACGTCAGTGAACAAAAGTCGATCGAATTGGCTCTTCGGGAGAGTGAAAAACGATTCAGAGACTTCGCTGAGTCTTCGTCTGATTGGCTATGGGAGATGGATCACGATTTGCGATTTACGTATATTTCTGAGCGCGCATTGGAAGTCTACAACATCTCTCGCGACGCTATTATTGGTACCAAGCGAATTGACATCGTCGACTCATCTGAAGATCTGAACTCGCCTAAATGGAAGCGTCACCTTGAGGTTCTAACGGCAAGAAAACCGTTCAAGAATTTCGAATATTCGCTAAAACCAATGGGGCAAAGTCTTTTACGGCTGCGGGTGAGCGGCACACCAATCCTTGATAGCTCCGGGTCCTTTAAGGGCTATCGTGGAACCGGAAGTGACATAACCGAGTCCTATCAACTCTCACGGCAGCTTTCCTATCAGGCGTCGCATGATGCACTGACCGGCCTTGTGAATCGACGCGAATTGGAAACGCGTCTACGTCGAGTTCAAAAAAGTAATAGGGAAGCTTTATCTGAGCATGCCTTGTGCTATCTGGACCTTGATCGGTTCAAACCCATTAACGATACCTGTGGGCATATCGCCGGTGATCATCTACTGCGGCAACTGTCGCAACTAATGTTGACCAAAGTGCGCAAGCGCGACACCCTCGCGCGAATAGGAGGCGACGAGTTCGCTCTTTTGATGGAGCATTGCACAATCGAACAGGCCGAAAGAACCGCGCTCGAATTGATTCGAACTGTTGAGGAGTTTCGTTTTCACTGGAACCAGCAAACCTTACGCATTGGCGTCAGTATCGGGCTCACGTCTATAACAGAGTCGAGCAGCAATGCTATCGACGCCTTGAGTTCGGCTGACGCCGCCTGTTACGCCGCAAAACAACAAGGTCGGAATCGGTTGCACATCTATCGATCTGACGATGATTACATCGCACGCCACCACAGTCAGATGCAATGGATTTCGAGGATCAACGCTGCACTCGATCAGGATTCGCTAAGACTTTATGCACAACGAATTGAATCTCTCGAAAACAGTGAAGACGGTGCAACACGATTCGAAATTTTATTGCGCTTACAAGAACAAGATGGCAGCTTGATTGAAGCCGGGACTTTTCTACCCGCTGCTGAGCGATACAATTTATCGACAAAACTCGATCAATGGGTGATCCTAAGAACCATCCAACAACTCAAGGCAGGTCCAAATCAAGCGCGCGAATTTATGTGTGCAGTCAATTTATCCGGCCTGTCACTGGCAGACGAAGCCTTTCTACCGTTCGTATTGAGCCAATTTGACGAAGCACAAGAATTGGCAAAATCGATTTGTTTTGAAATCACTGAAACCGCGGCAATCGCCAACCTTGATAGCGCAGTCCGTTTTATTGATGAACTCAAAAAGATTGGGTGTCAGTTTGCATTGGATGATTTTGGCAGCGGATTATCATCGTTTGCTTACCTGAGAAATCTTGACGTCGATTTTTTAAAGATTGACGGTGCTTTTGTAAACGGTATCGCTGAAGACAGGATCGATTTGGCAATGGTGAACTCGATCAGTGATATCGGGCAAGTGATGGGAATTAAAACGATTGCCGAGGGTGTCGAGCGAGACGCTACTTACCAAACACTCAAAACAACAAATATTGACTATGTCCAAGGGTATTTCGTTGCACACCCCGAACCTTTATCGAAATTGCTTTGGCCAGTATCGTCCCGATCCTAAGCAGACACCTTCCACTGAAGCGAAGATTAATATTTTCTAATTCGAAGTGTTCAGCTTCGAATGATAGTCGGCCGCATCCTGCGGACTCGCTACGCTCGCTCAAACGTGTTCCCAACACGTTTCGAACCCGGGGTTCTCATGACGCTCTCCCTGGCCGCCAATAAAAAATCCCGCTCAAGGCGGGTTTTTATGGCTGGGGGAGAGGGATTGTCGATCGCATCCCGCGATCGATCCTACGGACTCGCTGCGCTCGCTCAAAAGTGTTCCCGACACGTTTGTCGAACCCGGGGTTCTCATGCCGCTCTCCCTGGCCGCCAATAAAAAATCCCGCTCAAGGCGGGTTTTTATGGCTGGGGGAGAGGGATTGTCGATCGCATCCCGCGATCGATCCTACGGACTCGCTGCGCTCGCTCAAAAG